>CALKTH010000034.1 GCA_937997485.1 uncultured Acidimicrobiales bacterium
GAGCTCGCTCCGCCCCTGTTGGCTCAGGACGTTGCCCTGGTAACCGCGCACCTCGATCCCGGTGCTCAGATCGCCCGCTTCGTCGGCTTCGGATCGGGCGAGCGACAGTTGACGCAGTGCCTCGTCGAAGTCCTGCACTTCACAGAGCACGCTGCCGAGCACGGCTCGCGCTTCCGCCGAGTTCGATCCCTCAGCCACCGATTGCTGGATGGCGTCTTCCAGGACGGGGAGGGCATCAATGGCCCGGCCAGCCCAGTTGAGAATGCGGCCTCGAAGCACTTTGCTCGCCGTGCTGTCGCGGTCGCTCCCATTGAGCACACCAAGGGCTTCGTCGAATTTGCTCTGGCCGGCGAGCAGCCCAGCCCGGCGGCGGCGGATGAGAGCGAAATCAACGTCGGCGGGTCGAGCCCCGTCACGATCCCCTTCCACCACTCGGTCGATCTCGTCGAGCAACGCCGCCTGCCCGGCGCGATCGCCAAGCACACACAACAACACTTCAAGATCGAGGAGGGCGGAAACGAACGGCCCGGCCCCCGGGCTCATCTCGGGCCGGCGCCAGATCTCGAGTGCTTCGCTCAGGTGGTGGGCGGCAACGCTCGTGGCGTGTGTGCCAGCAGCAACGTCGGCCGCCTTCCGATGTGCATCGGCGGCGGCGCGCCAGCGGTCGCAGTCGCGTGCGTGTCGGGCGATCTCGTTCCACGGGGTCGGCTCGTGACCAACCGTGAGGCGCGCCAATCGTTCAACAGCTCGCTCGTGCAGCTCTCGCCGCTCGGCAGCTTCAAGACGATCGAGAGCGATGGCTCGCACGCGTTCATGACGAACCGCAATACCTCGCCCATTGGCCGCCACAAGATCGGCGGCGATGAGATCGGCGACCGCACCGGCGACGTCCCCAGCGTCGAGATCGCCGAACATCACGAGGTCGGCCTCGGACATCGAACGATCCAGCACAGCCAAGATCCCGATGACGTCTCGGGCGGTCGACGACACACCGTCGATACGTTCGCCCAGCACATCCACGAGCGACAGCGTCGACACGCCATCGCGCTTCGCCGCCCGGAAGGTCTCAACGACCGAGAACGGGTTGCCGCCGGTCTGATCGAACATTTGCTCGATCTCTTCCTCGTCGGGCCGACGACCCTCGTCGAGGGATTCGATCAGCCAGCGGATGCCACGGCGAGACAACGGTTTGAGGTGCCGCTGGATGACGTCGTCGTTCTCGTCGAACGCATCAAACACCCGATCCACGTGGGGAACGGCTCGCGAGGCCAGCAGGCGGTGCGCAATCACGATGAGCACCCCGTGTTTCACGAGGCGTGCATGCGATCCCAGCAACCACTCGGTGGTCTGGGCATCACTCCAATGCAGATCGTCAAGGATGAGCACCATGGGGCGAGCCGCAGCATGCGAGAGTAGAAGCTGGGTCATTGCTTCCTGCTGCCGCCACTCGTTCTGGCCGGTGTGGAGGGCAGGCGGTGCCGTGTGCCCTTTGGCCTGCAGAGGCGGAATGATCGCGCTGGCGATGTCGAGCCAGAGCGTGTCCGTGCATTCCATGACGTGTTCGCCCAATGGAGTCTGCAACGAACGGCGCAACCCACCGGCGAGACCTCCGAAGGGACGGTCGGCCATGCGTTCGCTGTGTGAGGCCCACACCACACCGAGACCCTGCGCCCGTGCGGTATCAACCACGTCTTCGAGCATGAGGGTTTTGCCTGATCCTGCCTCACCCTCCAGCACCAGCACACCACCGGCGCCGAGCGCGCAGCGACTCACCGCCTCGCCCGTCATGCGCAATTCCTTGCGCCGCCCCACGATCGGGCTCTCGACCAACGCCTGGGAATCGTCCGTGCTTTGCCGGTCGATCAGTTCAGCCAGCTGCTTCGTCTCCGCTGAAGGTGATGCTGAAAATTCGTCCTGCAAGGTCGCCTCGAGTGCCGCAAAGGCCCGGCGAGCATCGCCGGGCCGATTCAGAAGCAGCAAAATCTGCATCAACTGCCGATACGCCGCCTCCGAGAGGGGATCATTTTCCACTACTTGCTGCGCCCAGTCCAGTGCGTGGTCGAGCTCGCCTTGTCGGCGGTAGGCCGTCACGATCCGTTGCAATACCCGTAGATGGCGCCGCTCGAACCCTGAACGCTCATCGGCCATCCACTCGTCGTAGTGTCCGGGCAGCAGTGACCCGGAGAAGAGCCGCTCGACGGCAATGAGCCGGCCGAGGTCTGCTTCGTCCGGCACTTTGCGCTCGTCGGACTCGAACCGCTCCAGCGCAGCGATGGCCTCGACGGCATCAACCGAGCACTTCGAGGCGTCGAACTGGAGAGAATCGGCAGACACCGTCACCGGCAGCCGCCCATCGGGACACTCGTTCCGGAGACGCCACACCGTCTGGGTCAGTCGTCGCCGAGAACGATCCTCGGGGAGATCGGGCCAGAGCAGGCCGGCCAGGCGGACTCGAGTGTGAGCTACGTCGCCATGCAGCGCCAAGAACGCAAGCAGTGACTGCGCGACGGCCGACGTCACTGCGACATCGTCATCATCGATGGTGAGGCGGAAGCCTCCGAGAAGCACCAGCCGGCTCATGGGGCGCGGCACGCCCTCGTCTCCTGGTCCCAGGTTGTTGCGACGGACACCCATGATCTAGTTCGTTTCTCCACTCGCCCACTCAATGAGCCCACACATTGTGACAGATCGCGTGACGACAGACGCAAAAAACTTCTTGACATCCGTCATGCGTTCGACACAATGTTACAAACGAGTTACACACACCGACGCACGAAGGAGCCGCAATGTCAGACACCATCCCCATCACTCTCCGAGGTCATGAAGTCCTCGACAGCAGCGGCGACGCCGTCGGCACGATCACCGACGTCATCTACGACAACGACCGAAGCCCCACCGAGCCGTCCTGGCTCGTCGTCAATCCGGGCTTCTTCCGAGCCGCACACTACGTCCCCACGGCTGGCGCCTACGCCACCGCCACCGACCAGGTCGTCGTCCCATTCGACAAGCGCTGGATCAAGGCTGCACCCAAGGCCTCCGGCGACCACGTCATCACCGCCCCTCAACGGCGGGAGCTCGAGGTCCACTACAACCTGCTCTGATCAACGCCAATCAGTGCAGGTCTTCGGACCTCTCGTTGGCATCTCACCGCCGAGATGCTGACACCTTCGGACGTCCCTCGTCCGATACTCGAATGGTCCCTCCATTCGAGCGGCCTCTTGGCCGCTGAGTCGGGCACTCCCCTCCGCCCGATTCAGCGGTCCAGGCCGAGTTCGTCGGCCACCGTGCTCACCGCATCCACAACAGCGGCCACCGCGGGACGAGCCGCACTCGACGCCCGATGCACCAGTTCCAAGGTGCGGCACACCGGCGTCTTGAGTTCCAATACGTGCAGACCCTCCGGCAACCGTTGCAGGCCCAGCTCCGGAACGAGGGCCGACCCGGCCCCAGCCGCCACCAAGTGCAGCACGGTCGGATAGTCGTCGAGTTCGTGAGCGATGTCGGGCTCGAAGCCCGCATCCCGACAGGCCTGCACCACGCAGCGTCCGCATGCCAGACCAGGCGGCGACGTGATGAGCGGCCGATCCACCATGTCGGCCAGATCTACCACCACCTGCGAGCTGAGCACGTCGGT
Organism: uncultured Acidimicrobiales bacterium; assembly: GCA_937997485.1. Lineage (GTDB taxonomy): Bacteria > Actinomycetota > Acidimicrobiia > Acidimicrobiales > SZUA-35 > SZUA-35. The sequence goes on from CALKTH010000034.1 coordinate 3,635, forward strand.
CGCCGGAACGACGAGGCGGTACCAATCTCGACACACCAAGGTGCGATCGAGCTGGGCGTCCTTGGCCGACGGCGAGTTGGGGTAGTCCACAGAAAACGCGAGGTCGAGCTCCCCCGCTCGAACACGATGCATCGCTTCGTCCGGGTCGATTTGCCTCGTCCGAACGATGAGATCGGGATGCATCTGACCGAGCCGCTGAAAGAGCGGCGGCAGGATCGTGGAGGCGACCGACTCCATCAGTCCGATCTGCAGCGTGCCCGACACCGTTTGCCCTACGCGCTCGACGGCGGCCTTCGCTTCTTCCAGTTGGGCGAGGATCAGCTCGGCATGCCGCACCAGCTCACGGCCAGCATCGGTCAGCAGCACGTTTCGACCGACGCGCTCGAGCACGGCGATACCCGTGATGCGTTCCACCGCCGCCAGCTGCTGGGACACCGCCGATGCGGTGTAGCCGAGCTGTTGCGCGGCTGCGGCAATGGTGCCCTGCTTGGCCACCTCGCGCAGCATGCGAAGTTGTTGGATCGAGACGTCCATGACCGTCAGCAAAGCACAAGCGGCGCTTACTGAAAAGGGAAAGAACCATTCGCTTTTCCTGAACGACAATGAGGCGCACAGTGGAAGACATGTTCAGCTTCCATTGCCCCCACTGCAACGTCGACCGGCTCGCCAGCACTCGCGACATCATCTCGATGCACCGCAATGCAGACGGCCGGCTGGCCTACGTTCGATGCCCGAACGGCCACACGGTCGTCCGTCAGTTCCACCGTCCGGCACCGAGGTACCCGGCCCCAGTCGCGCCAGCCGCGCCGACCACCACCACACCCGTGGTGGCAGCCTGCGCCTAGTCGCTCAGCTGTAGGAGACCTGGCAGAACCCGTGGTTGCAGTAGCCACCCGGGTTCTTCGCCAGGTATTGCTGGTGATACTCCTCGGCGTAGTAGAAGTGCCCGGCCGGAGCGATCTCGGTGGTGATTTCGCCGAAGCCCGTCTCGGTCAACCGAGCCTGATAGGCGTCACGGCTGGCCAGCGCTGCGGCGTGCTGCTCGTCAGAGTTGGTGTAGATCGCGGTGCGGTACTGACTGCCCCGGTCGTTGCCCTGGCCCATGTACTGGGTGGGGTCATGGTTCTCCCAGAAGACCTTGAACAGATCATCGAGGCTGACTTGCGCCGGATCGAACACGACAAGCACAGCCTCGGTGTGACCGGTCATGCTCGTGCAGGTCTCTTGGTACGTGGGGTTCGGCGTGGTGCCCCCGGCGTAGCCAGCAGCGGTGGTGTAGACACCTGGCATCTGCCAGAAGAAGCGCTCGGCTCCCCAGAAGCAACCCATACCAACCACGATGCTGTCGAGGTGGTCCGGAAACGGGCCAACCAACGGGTTCCCGTTGACGTAGTGCGCGGCGGGAACAGGCACGGGCGTGTCTCGGCCCGGCAGGCAATCTTCAGCTGCCGGGACGCCGGCGGGCGTGCGGTTCAATCCAAACATCTCAGACCTCCAGGTCATCGATCAGTGTGCTGCATGAGAACCCCCGAGGTGAGATCGGTGTTCCCGATCCCCTGAGAGATCAAGCGCCAGCTGGTTCGGGCACAACATCGGCGGCGGGAACACCGAGAAGGTCCTGCAACTGCTCGAGCGCCGCCAAGGCATCCGCCCGCAGGTCAGCTGCGACGTCGGGCTCGGTGTCCTGCACACGGTTGGCATCGTCGAGCAACCGCTCGACCTGCTGCACCAGTTCGGTCACCGACAGGCCGGAGAAGTCTCCGCCGGGTTGGGAGACCACCGGGTCTTCGCCTGAGTCGACGACGTCATCATCTGCCGGTGACGTAGGCAGACCATCGCCATCAACCGTGATGGCGGCAAGCGCATTGTCGAGCGTGTTGGCCATCGCGATCCGGTTGCCGCTGACGGCAATCACTCGGGTGAGCTCAGGCACGGCGATGTCGGTATCCGCCTTGATGTAGAGAGGACGGACGTAGACCACCGTGTTCCCCAGCATCACTAACTGCATCTCACCGAACAACACCGAGGCTTCCCGGTTACGGAGCGAGATGAAGTCCGTGATGCCATCGTTCTTGCGGATCTCGGAGTCGGCGAGCCCAGGAGCGTTCAGCTCGCCCGATGGCAGGCGGTACTGCACGAGCTTGCCCGCGTTCTCACCATCTGACCGGCCGACCATGATCGCGGTGACCTCGGGTCGACCCGAATCGCTCGAACCCGGCACGAAGGAGCGCTGCAGGATGAACTCCGGGTCGGTCTCACCTGGAAGACGAGTGACTCGATACTGGGGATTCATCAGCGCTGCGGCGAGCGTCGACGGCTCATCGGAGTCGGCGGAATCGCCCGGCTGTGAGCTCACCCGCCACGAACGGGCGCCTTCAAGGAAACGAATCGAGTCGTCCACCTGGTACGTGTCCCACGTCTCGGTCTGCACCTTGAACAGATCGACGGGATACCGGAAGTGGTCCCGGACCGCGTCCGGCACCTCCGACGCAGGGCTGAACAACTCGGGGAACGCCTGGGAGTAGGCCTCGATGATGGGGTCTTCTTCGTCCATCACGTAGAAGGCAACGTCGCCGTTGTAGGCGTCGACCACCGCCTTCACCGAGTTGCGGACGTAGTTGTAACCACCACTCAGATCGGCCGAGGACGGCACGGACCGCACCTCGACTTGCTGCGCATACGGATAGCGGTTCGTTGTGGTGTAGGCATCGATGACGAACAGCAGTTCACCGTCGGCAACGATCGGATAGGGGTCGCTGTCGAACTCGAGGAACGGGGCGAGTTCACGGACTCGCAACTCCACATCACGGTTGTAGATCACGCGGCTGCCGTCCTGAACGAACGGCGAGATCAGTGGGTTGAGTTGCGAGAACCGCAGCGAGAACGCCGTGCGTCGGATGAGACCGCTCATCTCCACGCCACCATCGCCGTCATAGCGGAAGGCTTCGGACAGCTCGTCGGAGAACGTGGTCTCCTCCGCTCTGCTGGCACCCACGATGGCGTAGCCGCCAAAGCCGACGTCGTAGTACACGTGCGGTCTCGTGAGTTCACCGTCAAGACCCTCGGCCACGTTGGTGGTCGGCCCGATCCCGCTGATCTGGTAGTCGGGAAGACCGCCGGCCGACCGGTCAGCCGCAGCCAAGGCCACGCCGTAACCGTGCGTCTGCACGATGTGGTTCACTTCCCAATCGTTCTCGTTGCGCTGGCGCAAACTGCGTACGGCGAGGGCGACGGGCTCGAGGTCGCCACCGATGTCGTAGCGATCAACATCGAGAGTCTCGGCGAACTGATAGAGCTGGATCTCGGCCTGGCTGCGGGTGAACGCATCGGCGGCGAGCGCCGGGTCGAGAAGCGCAACATCGTCGATGATGTCCTGGTTGGCTTCGAGGACTTCTGTGGTCAGACCCTCTTGATACGGGAAGACCTCGAGCGTCAACCGGTCCTCACCGAGGCCGTACGCGAAGCGGGTCGCCTCGATGTTGTTGCCGATGTAGACCTCTTCACGATCAGATTGCTGCGGCTCAACCCGGAGCCGCTGGAACAGCGCAGGGAAGACCGAGCCCACCACGATGTGACTGACCAGCCAGATGCCAACGGCCACCATCGGCAGAGCCCAGCCTTGTCGGCGAATGTTCACGATGAACAAACCGGCGCCCACGAGCGAGATCAGGGCCAGCAGATTCAGCGCCGGTAGCTGCACTTCCACGTCGGTGGTGAGCGCGCCGTCGTAGAGACCGCGGGTTGAGGTGACCAGCTCGTAGCGGTCGAGCCAGTAGGCACCGGCCCGAAGGAACGCCAGCACAGCCAGCAGGCCGGAGATGTGGAGCTTCACGCCCGAGCTCACTCGGTTGTTGGCTACCGATGCCCGGATGCCGCCGTTGAGGTAGTGCGCGATGAGCGAGACGATCAGGGCGAAGACGAGGGCCGAGAAGAACCAGTCGATCAGGAACGTCCAGAACGGCAGGCGGAAGACGTAGAAACCAGCGTCGCGCTGGAAGAGAGGATCAACCTGACCGAAGTCGTCGCCGTTGCGGAACAAGATCCAGGTCCGCCACTGCCCTGCGGTGTTTCCACCAGCGACCAGCGCGAAAAGGCCAGCCACGCCGAGGCGGATCTTGGCCGTGTGGTCGCCAACCACCTGGTGGTAGCGCTCGATCAGATCTTCCTCGGGGCTTTGCGGCCGGACCTCCGGCGCCAGGCGGTCGGCCAGAAGCAGATTCAGCCACAGAACCAGGAAGAAAATGATGAAGAAGATCCCGGCCAGCGCCAACTGCGTGCCGAGCACCGTTGTCCACACCGATGAGCGATCGAGCGCATCGAACCACAGGTAGTCGGTGTACAACTCGGCCAGCCCGCTGGCCGAGATGAAGAAGAAGAACAGAAGCCCCAACGCCACAACAAGTGGGGTACGGAGGCGTGAAGAGCGAGGACCGTCGCGACGTGTGGCCATGAGAGGGAGAAGGTTACCGCTCGTTGCTCACGCGACGAGATCGGGCGATCAACCTGGTCGAACGTCTCAGTCTGCGGGGAGCACCAGACAGCGACAGCCTGGCTCACTTCCAGGGAGCTGCCGACCCGTGGGGAAGGCATCCGGCTTGGCAACGTCGGTGGCGAGGGTGTTGTCGAAGCAGTCGGCACCCGGCTCGAAGCGGGGGTCGGCCAGCCAGCGAAGCGTGGTGCCATCCGGAATGGCTTCGTACGCGCCGAGTGCGAATGCCTCGGCCAGGACATCGTCCGCCAGCTGGGGCAACTCCGACGATCGAGCTTCCCGATAGTGAGCTCGGATCGGTTCGAGAACCTCTTCGGCGTCGCTCGCCGCTTCAACGCTTTGCTCGAGCCGGTGCCGCAAAGGATCGGTCAGCTCGCCGATCACCCGCTCGATGAGCGCATCAACAACGTCGTTCTTCACGGATCCGCCGGCATACGTGGCTCCGGCCTTCGCCGTCGCTCGGACCGGTTCGGTGATCGCGGCGACGTAGAGGGCTCGCTGCTCATCGGCCGGCTGCAGATCGCCAACCGACATCTTCTTTGCCCGACGCAGGCGATCGAGCACGTCGCTCTGATCATCAGCCATCGTTCGCTTGAGCTTGCGGCGCAGCTCGGCTCCATGACGAGTCATCGCCACGTCCCGCTGCACGAACGCATCCGGCACCTCGATGTCGGGCTCCGCTTCCACCTCGTCCTCCGCTCCACTGGCGTCGTCTTCGGTGGCACTGGCATCGCTTTCTGCGGCTTCGACCTCTGCTCCGCTTGAGCTCTCAACGCTGTCGTCATCGGCGCTCTCTGCGGCGTCACCATCGTCGTCTTCGCGGATCCGAGCGAAGAGATCATCAACCTTGCCCTTGGGCTCGACTTCGGCCGCTGCTCCAGGGCTGTCCGGCTCACCCGCCGACGGCTCATCCGCTGGAGCCTCCTCCTCTGCCGCTGCTTCTTCGGCGCGCTCAGAAACCTGCTCGATGTCGAGCGCTGCGGCGCCGGTGGCCACGGTGAGCGGAGCAGGCTCGTCATCTCCAACCAACGAGATGCCGCTGAGTCGCGCGGCATCGAGCTCCTGCGCCAGATCGTGAATGGCCTGAGCATCTGCGGTGTCGGAGTCGGCCTGAGCAACGGCTTCCATCGCCGCTCGGGCCTCGGGCACCGCAACGTTGAGCTCGCCGATCGTGCCGTCGATCTCTCGGCGCACCGCAACGAGCGAGCGAACAAGACGGTCTCGGGCAGCCTTGGCTTGGTCCAACTGCTGACGACCCATACGCCGCCGGACGACGAGGTCGGCCAGCACCTTCTCTCGAACCGCCTGCGCCTCGGTGACCATCGATCGAGTGGTTTCCTTGGCGGTCTCTTGGGACGCCATGAGGTCGGCTTCGGCCTCGGCCCGCACCCGGGCGGCCTCGGTTTCCGCGGTGGCCACGATGTCTTCTGCCTTGGCCGTGGCGCTGATGGCCGCTGCTTCAGCATCAGCCGCGGCCTTGGCGTCCGCTTCCCGCTTTGCTTCAGCCGCGGCTTCCGCCTCGGCCTCGAGCTCGGCACGCTGCGCCGCGACTTCGGCTTCCGCCTTGGCTCGCAGATCGGCGGCTTCTTGCTCAGCCTTGGCTCGCAGATCCGCTGCGTCCTGTTCCGCCTTCGCCCGCTGTTCGGCGACCTCGCGGTTGGCCTTGCTCTGTACCTGATCGATCTCGTCGGTGCGGCGGGCCACCTCGGTCTCGGCCTTGGCCGTCATGTCCGCTGCCGCCGAGCGGGCAGCAGCCAACACGCGGGCCGTCTCTTCGCCGAGGTACCGAGTGACCGTGGCCTCGTCGAGTTCGACGGGCTCGGCGGCGACAGAGACGGTCTCAATCTTGGGTGGTGCCGATTCGAGGCGCTCGACCTCGGCCTGAAGATCGGCGATGACACCCTCGAGCCGGTTCACCTCATCTTGCTCGGCAACGAGCGCATCGCTGGTTTCCTGGAGCTGCCGCTCGGCCTCAGCGAGGGCATCCGCGCCGTCGTCCGACTCGCGTGATTGAGCCCGCAGCGCCTCGGCCAAGGCGGACAGGTACTCCCGTACCTCGGCCGGGTCGTATCCACGGAACGACGTGTTGAACGATCGCGCCGCCAGTGTCGAGGGGTCGAGCGTTGAGTCTCCCGGCAAGGCCATTCGGCAGACTGTAGATCGCCTAGAGGTTCCCGGCGGCGAACTCCTCGATCGCTTCGGTATCCCCGCCCAGAGTCTCGAGTGCAACGAGAGCCTCTTCGAGGGTCGAGACGGGGATGATCTCCAGATCGTCACCCGCTCGTTCGCGAACTTCAGCAATGCGATCTTCGCCCAGGGCAGCGGGAATGATGAAGACCTCTACGCCCTCGTCTCGCACCGCCGCGGTCTTCTGCGGGACGCCGCCAACGGAACCGACTGAGCCGTTGGGGTTGATCGTTCCGGTCACCGCAATCTGACGGCCGCCGGTGAGCTCGCCCGGCGTGAGCTGGTCGAGGATGGCCAGGGTGAAGGCCAGTCCGGCGGAGGGCCCGCCAACGGAACCGCTGTCGATGTCGACGTCGAACGGAAGATCGTCGTTCACGTCGATGAGTGTCTGCGGCCCGACACCCAGGAAGGCTCGAGTTGGATCGTCCGGATTCTCGCCGAGCACGAGGCTCAGTTCGGAGGTCTCGCCCCCATGGTTCGCTCGATCGAAGCCGGTGGCGTTGGCGATCTCGGTTCGGACGATCGTGAACGAGACCTCGTCGCCGGGCTGCTTGTCGGCGAGTGCGTCAACCAGCTCCACGGCCGAGTAGATCGGTACGCCCTCCACCTCAGTGATGATGTCGCCCGGTTCAAGCGTGCCGTCAGCGGCCGTGTCGGTGATGATCTCCCGCAGGAATACCCCGCTCTCCGTAATCGTCTCGTAGCCCAGCTGTTCGAGGGCAACAGCGACAGCAACGTCCTTCGACGACGCCATCAACTCGAGGTTCGCTTCGCGATTCTCTGCCGGCGTGCGATCGCCAAAGATCTGTTCCTCGGGAACGACTTCGGCATCGTCGTCGAACGTGCGCCAGAGGTATTCGAAGAAGTTCGGCCGTTGGCGAAGGCGGACGGTGGTGTAGAGCACTTCTCCGTCGCTCGGGAAGTCGGCGATGCCCTCGACTTCGACCAGCGGCTCGGTGTCTCGGGCCGAGCCCGGAATGAGTGCGACATAGGGGGTGCGATACAGCACACCAAAGGCCACCAGCGAGGCAAGCATCAGGCCGCCAGCGACACCAACCACGGTCCAGGCCCGCCGGCGAAGCTTGCGAACCATTTCGTCACCGTTCGGATCCAGGGCACCGGCGGCCGCTCCAGTGGCGGCCTGCCCCGACAGCGCTTCATCGAGAGCTAGGCTCTCGGGAGTCTCGGGACGGACTCCCGATGTGCCCTCCGGCTGCGGTTCATTCACGGCGGTCGTTTCCTTCTTCGATCGTTCCAGCTTGGCGTGAGACCGACACCATGACCACCTTCACCGCAAACACTCGTAAAGAGATTCGCCGCTTGGCCTATCCATGGTGGCGAAGGATCACGGCCTTTCTCAGCCTCGGCTCCATCGTGGTGATTGTCGGCATCTCTGTGGCCGCCTTGATCGCGGCGTTTGCGATGTTGAGCCTCTACATCGTCGAACAAGCCGTCGGCTGACACCAAGCCAACGTCATCGTTCCCAAAGCACTGGGCGCAAAACGGCGAACACCGCCGGCCGAAGCCAGCGGTGTCGCAACGACGTGTGATTTCGTCAGCCTGAACTGGATGCCATCACGCAGCGGTGACGGCAGGCAGCATCAACGTCCGAAGAGTCCTCGACGAGCACCCACGCCGTTGTCAGCCTCGGGAGCGTTCACCGTGACCGACGGCGTTTCCGGCGCCGTCACGATAGGAGCGGGCTCCGGAGCGGCTTCTTCAGCAACTTCGACGACTTCGGCGGCAGCCTCTACGACGGGCTCGGGCTCGGGAGCGGCCTCTTCCACCACGGGGGCGGCAGCGACAGCAGGAGCAGCGGCAGCGGCCGGAGCAGCAAGTGCTGCGTCGCCGGCACGGAGCTCGACCCGGTAGTACGGGCGGTACTCGAAGTTCATCTCTTCCAGACGGAAGATGCGGGCGTGTTCGACGCCTTCGTCGTTTCGCAGCTTCTCAACGAAACTGACCGCATCGTGAACGTCGTCCGTTTGGTGGTAGCCGGGACTTCCGTCCGACCCCCGATAGATCACCATGTGCGACACTGCTGACTCCTTCACCGTTGTTGACAAACCATCCACAATGAGCAGCAGACGGCATTCGGTGCAAGCCAAACACGGCTCACACCCGTGTTTGTGGACACCATACTTCCAGATTGCTGGCGTCGACGCCAGAGCTGTCACCTAAGTTGTCACGAACTTCTGACAGAAAGCACGCGCCCTGTGTCTCCAGATGCTCGCACGGACAGTACCGCAGACGACCTGACTCGTCCCGAGGTGAGCGCAGCCGGGCATCGCGGCGATACCCACATCATCGATCGTGCCCTGACGCATTCGGACCCGGCGATCCGCTCGCTTGGGCTCACAAGCGCCCTCCGAGCCGATGTCTTGGATCCGGATCGTTTGCGCCCTTTCCTCACCGATCCGGTCGCGCACGTTCGGGGCCGAGCGAGCGAACTGGCCGCTCGAATCGTCAATGCAGAGCGCCTCGAGGCTGACCTGCGAGACCGCCTTGGAGACGAGAGCGCGGTCGCCGAGATCGCAGCGTTCGTGCTGGGCGAGATCGGCTCCCGTCCCGACGTCGCACTGGACCCTGCCACGATCGAGGCCATCGAGACCCAAGTGCTTCATCACGACGATGCGTTGTGCCGAGAGTCGGCCGTCGCTGCTCTCGGCGCGCTCCACTCCGGGAAGGCCACGATTCTCGTGGCCTGTAAGGACAAGGCAACCGTGAGGCGCCGGGCGATTATCGCCCTTGCGCCGTTCGAAGGACCCGACGTCGACGCCGCATTACGAACAGCGCTGGAGGATCGGGATTGGCAGGTTCGTCAGGCCGCTGAAGACTTGCTTGGGCCGGACGAGGTCAACGCCGCGAACGACCCGTCATGAACATCTCCCGCACTTCATCGAAGGCTTCGATGCACTGACCCGCACCGAGCACCACGGCTTCGAGCGGCTGGCCCACGAGACGAACCTCGACCTTGGCTTCGTTGGCCACCCGCGCTGCCATGCCCCGCAGTAGACCCCCGCCGCCAACAAGGTTGATGCCTCGCACGATCAGATCTTGCGCCAACTCCGGCGGTGCAGAACCGAGGCATGACACGACCGAGTCGACCATCGCTGACACAGGCTCGTCGATCGCATCGCGTACCTCGGTGCTGGTGAGCGTGACCGTTCGGGGCAGACCGCTCATGAGATCGCGGCCGCGAACCTCGGCGCCCCACTCGTCGTCCTCGGGCCACGCGGATCCGATGGCCACCTTGATTTGCTCCGCCGTCTGCTCACCCACGGCAATGCCGTGCGTTCGGCGCACGTAGTTCTGGATGGAGGCGTCGAGATCGAAGCTGCCGACCCGGACGGCTTCCAGGGCCACTACCCCACCGAGTGAAATCAGCGCTGTCTCGGTGGTGCCGCCACCGATGTCGACGACCATGTTGCCAATCGGCTGGTCGATGGGCAGGCCCGCACCGATGGCTCCCGCCATGGGCTGCTCGAGCAGGTGGGCCTCGGCCGCGCCAGCGCGGCGAGCGGCTTCTCGAACCGCTCGCTGCTCCACCGCCGTGATGGCAGAGGGCACGCAGATCACCACGCGGGGCCGGTTGAACCGGCTCACACCAGCTCGATGCAACACGAGCCGGATCATGCGCTCGGTGACTTCGAAGTCGGTGATGGCGCCTTGGCGAAGCGGGCGCACGGCGATGATATGGCTGGGCGTACGGCCAATCATCTTCCAGGCATCTCGCCCAATGGCGAGCACTTCACCCGAGCGGGTGTTGAGCGCGATGACGGAAGGCTCGTTCAAGACGATGCCCTCACCGCGGGCGTAGACCAGCGTGTTCGCCGTGCCCAGATCAATCGCGAGATCTCGACTCACTCCGGAGCGATCTCCTCGATGTGCTGCGGCTCGAGTCCCCAGGACTCACCGCCGTCCCATCGTTCCTTCTTCCAGATCGGCACAGTGGACTTCAAGGTATCGATGCCAAAGCGGGCCGCTTCGAACGCTGAACCTCGATGCGGAGAAGACACCGCAACGATCACGGCTGACTCGGTAACAGGTACGTGGCCCACACGATGAATCATGACCATTCGGCCGATGTCGGGCCACTTGGCTCGAGCCGCCTCGATGAGTGCATCGAAGCGAGGCACCACATGCTCCTCGTAGGCCTCGAACTCCAAACGATCAACGTCGTCGCGCCCCGTCGAGTGATCTCGGGCCGTCCCGTTGAACACCACGACCGCGCCACAGTCCGGCCGAACAACCCAGGAGGAAGCGGCTTCGATCGGCAACGGACCGTCTGACAGGGCGGTCCAGGAATCACCTTCAAGAGGAGGCATCACGAACCACATCGTAGGCAGATGTGAGCAAACCGGGGTGGGGCGCGGAACTCCGTATCCCGTCGAGAGCTACTGTCACGCTCCGTGACGTTCGAAGACGACGACGATCTCTTCGGCGGACCGCCCCCCGATCCATCGCAACGCGAGTGGAGGCATCCGTCAGAAGTTGCCGCTGCGGCAGCTGCTGCGGCGCGTCTCGACGCTCTCGACGAAGCGGATGGTCGGCGGCGTCGATGGACCATGATCTCGCGCCCGACCACGTCCTCTCTCATCGTTGGCGGCAGTGCCAGCCTTGCGGCTTGCCTCGTCGCCGTCACGCTCGTCCGCCCACTCTTGAACGACAGCACCGACGGCGTTGCCGCCCCGCTGCCTGTCGCTTCCATCTCGATTCTCGAGACCACTCCGGAAACCACGCTCGGGACGACTCCCGAAACCACGCTCGACACTGTTCGCAACGCCGGCTCGACCGAGTCCGTGAACCTCGAGGCATTCGGGGCGTCCGACCTCGACCTCGACGCCGCCCGTCGCCAGACCGTGGCTGTCACCTCCAGCGTCGGCCTCCAACACCTTGCCACCGGCTTGGTGTGGGGTGACCACATCGTGACGAGCGCCGCCGCTCTGGGCGACCAAACCCGGTTCAAGGTGCGGATCAATGATCGCTGGGAGTTCGCCACGGTCATCGGCGTCGACCACTTCACCGACGTGGCGCTCCTCACCCGCCCTCGCCGGGTTGCCCACTCGATCGAGAATGAGGTGGTCGCGGATGAAGCCATCGAGACGCAGAACGCGTCCGAGACCGAACCTGCACCCGTGAGCTTCAGCGTGAGCACCGCGACTGACAACTCAGAGGACGATGCCACCGCAACGCTTGCGATTGATGCCGGAAGTCCGATCGCCATCCTTGCGTCGGATGCAGCGATCGAGCCCCACATCGGCCGTCTCCTCGGCGGACAGCACGACGTGAGCACCCTCGACGGCCGCCAAGCTGTCGGCGTCTGGCTCACCAGCGTACGCATGGATCCCTCGCTCATCGGCGCCCCAGCGATCAACGCCAACGGCGATCTTCTCGGGATGACCATTGCTTCTGACGGATCGCTCGCCGCCATCGTGCCGATGAAACAACTGGAGACTGTGGCCGCCTCGCTCCTCAGCCGGGGCTGGGCCCGCACACTCTGGATGGGCATCGAGGGCGTTGATCTCGAACCGGGTATCGAGCTGGTGTCCATCACTGCCGACAGCCCAGCGTTCGCTGCAGGCTTGCGCCCTGGCGATGTCGTGCATCGCATCGACGAGACCGCCACTCCGCACATGGCCGCACTCATTCGTCAGCTCCGGACAATGGCAACCGGTGATCGGGCCATGGTCATCTTCGAGCGTGACGGTCGAGCTCTGACCACCACCATCGAGATGGCGGAGTACGGCGATGCGGCGGCAACCAGCGAGCCGACCGAGGTCAGCGAACCAATCTCCGGGTGATCCCGGCGAATGCCGCCATCGCTCCGGCGGTGGCGACGCCGGCCACGGCGAGCGCAACTTCCTGACGACGCTGCGCGCTCACGGCCCAGGGTGGTGCGGGCGTACCGAGCACAAACGCCTCCTCGTTCGAGAACGCTGGGACCCAACCCTCGGCCCGCAGCCGGTCGTTCGCGACCACCCAGGGATGCCGCACGTAGTCCTCGATACCTGCCGGGAGAACTCGGGTGCGAGCGAGGCGCCGCATATCGGTGACTCGCTCGTTCATCTTCTCCGGGAGGCGCACCTGTGGTCCGCCGATCAGGTCTCGGAAGATCTCGGGACCAATCCAGCCGTCGGGCGCCACGTTGAAGACACCAGTGAGGTGCTTGCGAGCAACAACGCACACAGCCGACGCGAGGTCGTCGTGGTGGAGAAACTGCACGGGTGGATCGACTTGGTCGGGACGAACCAACGTGGCTGCCCGCAGGGTTTTGGCCACCCAACCCACACCTCGCTCGGACAGTGTGGTGGTGGGCCGGAGCACGGCGAGTTCGCCGCCCGTTTCCTGGGCCCACGCCCGAGCGTCGACCTCCAGCAACTTCTTTGCCCGCGTGTACGCCAGCGTTTCGTTGGCTCGGAGATCGTGTGTCTCGGTGATCGGCACGGGATTGTCGGCGTTGGCGCCGTAGACCATGGCCGAGCTGAGCACGATCAGATGACGGCAATCGGCCGCGTCCAATCCGTCGAGGACTCGGTGCAGCATTCGCTCGGCGAGGTTTGCGTCGTCACGTCGACCCGCATCCTCGGCGAGATGCACGACCGAGTCTGCACCAACGAAGAGCGGACCGAGATCGTCAGTCAGCAGATCAACACGGTGGGTCTCGACGGTGCGGCTGCCGCTGATCCCGCCCATGGGAATGGGCTGGCGATCGATCAGCACGAGACGCTCGACATCGGGATGTACCGCCAGCTGGCGGACCGTCCGGCGTCCAACGGCACCGGCTGCCCCGGTAACCACAATCGAAACCACTGACCTACGATGCCGTGGTGAGCTCGAACGAACCAACCGAAGGCCCGAATCCCTTCGGCGACCTGGCCAAACTGCTGCAGAGCCTTGGGCTCGGCGGTGCTGGCATGCCGCTTGGCGCAGGGATGCCCGGGCTGCCCGGAATGGGAGGCGCTGGTTCCGGGTCCCCGTGGGACCAGGCCAAGCAGATTGCGACCAGCGTCGCTTCCGGCGGAAACGAGGCGAACGTCGATCCGCTCGCCCGCATGGCCCTCGAGGACTTGGCCCGTGTGGCGGAGCTCCACGTGCGCCAGGCCCCGGGCGTCTCACTCGATGCCGCCACCACGGTGAGGCCGGTCAGCCGGACCGAGTGGGCGAAGGAAAGCGTCGATGCCTACCGCCCATTCTTCGAACGATTCGGCGAGGCCATGGGCAATGCCGTGACCGCCGAGCAGCAGGCGCTCACCCAAGATGGCTTCGGCGATGACCCCATGGCCGCCATGCTCGGCCAAATGTTCTCCTCGCTCGGCCCGATGATGGTGGCCGCGAGCGCCGGCTCCATGCTCGGACACCTCGGTCTTCGAGCCCTCGGTCAGTACGACCTCCCCATCCCCCGCCCTGGCGACAACGTGCTCGTCATTCCCGGCGCCATCGATGAGGCTGCCGAGGCCTGGGATGTGTCGCTCGACGAAGTGCGCCTCGCCGTGCTCGTGCACGAACTTTGTGCTCACGCCGTCCTGAACACCCCGCACGTCCGCAGCCAGCTCGAGAACCTCCTGATCGACTTTGCGGCCGGCTTTCGCCCGAACGCGGATCTCATCGAGCAGGAGTTTGGCTCGCTGTTTTCCGGTGGCATGGGCGACCTCTCCCAACTCGGCGAGCTCGCCAACAAGATGAACGACCCGGAGATGATGCTCGGCCTCATGCGCTCCGGTGCCCAGGATCTCCTCGTTCCGCAAATGAGCGCATTGGTTGCTGCCATCCTCGGCTACGTCGACGTGATCGTGGAACGCATCTGCTCCCCGCTCATTCCCGCCTACGACCGAATCCGTTCGGGCATGAGGGAGCGCATCATCAATGTCACCCCCGCCGACCGGTTCATGGAGCGCCTGCTCGGCCTCGAGGTCACGATCGACACGGTTGACCGTGGTCGTTCCTTCATCGAAGGCGTGTCCGAACGCGCTGGCGACGACGGACTCGTTCGCCTGTGGGCCGACGAGCTCGATCTGCCGACGGCCGCAGAGATTGCAGCACCGGGCCTCTGGCTTGCTCGCATCGGACTCGATGCTGACATCGATACGCCGACGTTCGAGATTCCCGACGACCTCAGCGGCCTCGAGGATCTGTAGCGGGCTCCAGCTGGTCGCCTGAGACGGGCGGTGGAGCGTCGGTGTTTGAGCGGGGCGCCGCGTCGCGCTTGGGTCGACGATTGCGGCGTACGCGCCGACCAGCTTCTCGCACCTTCTTCGTGTCGACGTGATGCGTTGGCGAGGGGTCCCGACCGAGCCAGTAGCTGGCGGCAGCGAAGGCGGAGGCAGCAGCGATGAGGACGTAGCCGAGCCGGGCCGGCAGCGGCACCACGACGGGGATGATGGCGCCGATCACCCACACCAGCTGGAAGCGACTCTCGAACTTGGAGAACGATCGGGCGAGGTTCGCTTCGGGAGCATCCCGTTGCACGATGGCATCGAAGGCCTGCTTGCCAGTCGTCGCAGCCATGCCAACCGCCAGCGCCATGAGTGCGGCCCCAATGACACCGCCCAGCAAGAGGGCCAGCACGGCCACACCGCTCACCATGGCCAGCACTCCGGCGAGGATGCGCTGCTCGGCCAACATCAGGCGGAGGCGAGGCGAGATCATCGCACCAGTCAGGCCACCGGCACCCATGCCGGCCAGCACGACACCGAAGTGCCAGGTCGGCGCTCCACCCGAGGCGAGGTCAATTGCCGGTCCACCGACGGCTTCACGGATGCGATGGCCGAGCTCGACACCGGCGGCGGTCGGGCCGGGGTCGATGCCGCCGCGAAGCTCGAACGCCAACAGCATGGTGAGGAAGCCAACCACCATGCGGACATAGCCCATCGCACTCGCGGCGAGAATGATGCCTGCGCCCCGCAACTCCGCCTTTTCTTCCTCACCTGCGGGTGCGGAAGCGACTCGGATGGGTTCCATCTGGAGCCCGATGAAGACGCCAGCGGCGAACACCAGCGCCGTGAAGCCAAGGATCCACGGGGCGCCGCCCAGTCGGAGCAGGATCACGCCCGGGATACCGAGCGTGGCGGCCGATGCGGCGGAGATGATCGAGAGTCGAGAGTTCGCACGGACGAGACCTTCTTCGTCTCGCACCGTGTTCGGGACGAGCGCGCTCTTCGCCACGTGGTGGGTCTTGCCCATCACCAGCATGGAGAAGGCCAGGGGGAACAGCCAGAGCGACTGCACGTTGAACACCATCACCGCGGCCAAGAAGGCTCGCACGCCTGCCGCCGCAATCATCATGTAGCGGTGCCCGCCCCGCAGACGGTCCATCGCCGGACCCAAGAAGGGGGCGACAACGGCGAAGGGCGCCATCGTCAAGAGAAGGTAGAGGGCCACCTGCCAGCGAGCGTCGTTCGGGTCGATCGAGAAGAAGAGTGAGTCGGCCAGGGCGATAGCGACGAGCGCATCACCGCCCGCGCTGATTGCGTGGGTGCGGGCCAGTCGAGCGAAGGGCGAAATCGAAAACGCCTCGGCGCCTCGATCGCCGGTTGGGCCCTCGACCCGGCGTGCACCGCGGCGCTTCTTGGCAGCTGCGCTGTCCGGCTCAGCTGCGCTGTCCGCCGCAGCGGCGGCATCGGGAGTGGGAGTGGTCGGCACCGCCTTCAAACCTAGTCCCGGGAAAGGGCTCTGTGGGCCAGCTCCAAACGTTCTGCCGGGCTGGGGTGCGAGGCCCAGAGACGACCGAGGCGAGGCACGGCCCGGAGGTCGGCTCGGTCGGTCACGAAGGCCTCCCGTACGTCCTCGACATCGGCTGTCTGGAGCAGCCTCAAGGCATCGAGATCGGCCCTTCGCTCGTGGGCTCGACTGAGCCAGGCCACCGGGAGGAGCCCCAACGCCAGGGCAATCGCGGCACCGAACGTCAGCGCTGACAGCTCTGACAGTGCCGGGAACGCATCGTGCAACGCAGGCCCAAACCAGCCCCCGGCGATGAACGCCCCAGCGACGGCGGCGATCCACGCACCCGTCGACACCGTGAGGTCTCGGCGGGCGACATGCGCCAACTCGTGAGCCACCACGTGGTCACGAACTGATGGAGATGCTTCCGCCAAGGCGGCGGTGAGCACCACCCGATGGCCATTGCCGAGCCCCGCTACGAAGGCGTTGTGTCCAGTCATCGGGCTCCCCGGCTGGTGTCCCGAGCGCTCCACCACGCCGAACGAGTCCACGTCCACACCGGCTCGTTCTGCCACCTCACGGAGCTCACCTGAAAGATCGGCGTCTGCGGCTTCGACGCCATGGGTCAACCGGGCAATGGACGCTCCCGACCGGCGACCGAATCCCCCGAGTGCAACCACCACCATGATCACCACGAGCGGCCAGAACTCGGTCCTGCCCATCACGCCGATCCAGGAGCCGAGCCCAACGAAGATCACGACGGCGGTGAAAACCAGCGTGCTGATCGACCCAACGACGAAGTGCGCGGGTGGCACCGATCCTCCGGCACGCGGCACGACCGAGGGGAACTTGGGTTCGTGTACGAACTCGAACCAGGCATCCGTCACCGCGGCGGGGGCCCAGAACGCAGCGGCGAACACCAGCGTGTGAGTAAGGATCTCCACCAGTCCCCGACCTTCGGGAAGTACCAGACCTGCGCCGACCGCCAACGCGACACGAGCAACGTCTCGGAGTCGAGCGGAGTGACGCAAAGGATCGTTGTATCGCGCCGCAGCGTCGAGCTCTGTCTGACTGAACCAGCGGGATGGGCGAGCGGGCGTCGGCCACCAAACGGAAGGGCCGGACATGCGATTGGTCAGGCCGAGCCGGTCGAGGCGCGGCCAATTCCCGCCAGCGCCGGCTCGATCAGCCCGGCATCGCGCTCGTAGCTCAATATCTGGGCCGCGCGGCGAGGCGACACCCACTCCAGGTGATCGACCTCGTCGTTGGCCACGAACTCGAAGTCGGGCATCGCGTCGGCAGCAACCAACCAGTAACGAACGAGCTTCGGCCGATCTTTGTGATCGACATAGCGAGTGGATGGCAGCTCCTCACCCAGCTGACCAACGAAACCGGTTTCCTCTTCGAGTTCCCGGAGCGCGCATTCCTCGTCGGTCTCGCCGGGATCGAGCTTGCCCTTGGGCCAGGACCAGTCGTCGTAACGGGGGCGATGCACGGCCATGAGTTGGACCGAGTCGTTTTCGACACGCCAGACCACACAACCGCTGGCCCGAACGAGCTCCTCGGTCATATCAATCACCCCATGGGCTTGGGGCCAGGCGCACTTCGTCAGGACCGGGAGCCCCCGGACTGGCGGGCGACTCCGCCTCCAGGGCGCGTGCCGCTTCCACTCGCTGACGAGCCTGCGCTTCGAACAGGTCGTGGGCATTGAACTCCGACGTCTCGAGTTTGCGGTACCTGCCGTCAGCGTTGAGCTCCCAGGTGAGAGCATCGTCGGCCAGGTTCACCGCGAGAATGTCGTCAAGCCGTCGTCGATTGGCTTCGCCATGCACCCGCACGAGCACCTCAACGCGGCGGTCCAAGTTGCGAGGCATCAGGTCGGCCGAGCCGAGGTAGTACGCGGGCACGCCAGGCTCGATGCCATTGGCGAAGTAGAAGAGCCGAGAGTGTTCGAGGTAGCGGCCCACGAGCGAGCGAACCCGTATGTTCTCCGACAGCCCCGGAACGCCTGGTCGCAAGCAGCAGATGCCGCGCACGACGAGATCGATCTGCACGCCGGCTCGGCTGGCCTCATACAGCCGGTCGATGAGATTGGCGTCGACGAGACTGTTCATCTTCAGGATGATTCGTCCGGTTCCTTCGGGGGCGGCCATCTCGTTGGCGATGAGTTCGGTGAGTCCGGCCCGGAGGCGACGGGGCGCGACCAGGAGGCGTTCGTACTCGACGTTTCTGCCGTAGCCGGTGAGGAAGTTGAAGAGCTGCGTGAGGTCTTCGCCGACCTCGGGATCGGCGGTGAGAAGGCCCACATCTTCGTACAGGCGGGCGGTCTTCGGGTTGTAGTTGCCGGTGCCAACGTGGCAATAGGTGCGCAGACCCGAGCTCTCCTTGCGGATCACGAGCGTGGTCTTGCAGTGGATCTTGAGGCCAACGAGGCCGTAGACCACATGCACGCCCGCTTCTTCCAGCCGCCGGGCCCACTCGATGTTGGCTCGCTCGTCGAAGCGGGCTTTCAACTCGACCAGCGCCGCCACTTGCTTGCCGGCCTCCGCCGCTCGGATGAGCGAGCTCACGATGGGACTGTCGCCCGAGGTTCGATAGAGGGTCAGCTTGATGGCCAGCACATCGGGATCGCGCGAGGCTCGGCGCACGAACTCGGTGACCGATCCGTTGAACGAGTCATACGGGTGGTGGACGAGCACGTCGTCCTCCCGCAGCTTCGTGAAGAAGTCGTCGCTCGAGTCGATGTTGCGAAACTCAGGCGGCGTCACGGGGTTGTAGTTGGTCAGCGTGAGCGAAGGCTCCTTGATCCCGACGATCTGCCAGTAGCCCGTGGTGTCGAGAAGCCCTCGATACCGGAAGACGTCTTCATCGTCGAGATCGAGTTCTCGCAGCAACAGCCGAAGCGTGTCCGGCGGCATGGTGTGATCGATCTCGAGCCGGATGGCCCGACCGAAGCGACGGCGGCGAAGCTCCAGCTCCACCTGCTCGAGCAGATCGTCGGCATCCTCGTCGTCAAGCGTGAGATCAGCATTGCGCGTGACCCGGAACGGCCACGCACCGATGACGGTCATTCCCGGGAAGAGAAGGTCGGCCTGAGCGGCGATGACCTGCTCGATCGGCACGTAGCGGCCCGAGGGCAGCAACATGAACCGCGGCATGGCCGGCGGGACCTTCAGGCGAGCAAAGCGGCGGCGCCCCGTCGAGGGGTCGTTCACCACAACCGCGAGGTTCAGCGACAGGTTGGAGATGTAGGGAAAGGGGTGGCCGGGATCGACGGCCAGGGGCGTGAGCACCGGGAAGATCTGGCGTTCGAATTCGGACTCAGCCTGCTTGCGTTCGTCCTCGGTGAGGTCCTTCCAGCTCACCACCTGGACGCCGGCATCTCGCAAGGCGGGCAGCACTCGATCGAGGTGCACGCGCTCGAGGCGGTAGAGCTGTTCCTCAGTGCGTTTGGTAATGGCTTGCAGCTGCGCGAGTGGCGAAAGCCCATCGGGCGGGGCATTCGTGACGCCGGCGGCAACCTGATCTTTCAGACCGGCAACCCGCACCATGTAGAACTCATCGAGGTTGGACGAGTAAATCGCACAGAACTTGAGCCGCTCGAGCAGCGGAAGCGTGTCGTCCTCGGCCTGCGCCAGCACCCTCGAATTGAACTCCAGCCATGACAGTTCCCGGTTGGTGAACCGGCCGGGATCAGCGAGTTGTTCGGGGGTGAGAGAGGCGTCGTTCATCTGTTGTCTGCGGTAGGTGTCGTGAACAAGGGCATCAGTTCTCGATGAGATCAGCGGCCAACAGCGCGGCGCCGAGAACGCCGGCATCGTCGAGATGCTGAGCGAGTTCGAGCGTGCAAACCTGCGGGCCGAAGCCACCGAAGTCTGGCGAGCCCATGATCTGTTCCAGGAAGGGTCGTCCGAGTTTGTCGGCCACGCCACCGCCCACGACCACTCGGGAGAGGTCGAGCAGCGTGGCCACGTTGCCGATACCGATGGCCAGCGCCATCACCGCATCATCCACAAGTTGATGGGCCACTTCATCGCCCGCCGCGAGCGCCTGCTCGAGGTGGCGAGACTTGATCGGGCTTTCGCCCGCGAGTTCGACCAGGGCGTTGGGTCGGCCAGCAGCGTGCAGCCGACGGGCTTCTCGCTCGATGCCAGCACGGCCGGCATAGGACTCGAGGTGCCCTCGCTCACCGCAGCCGCAGATTCGGCCGTCGGATACCACGGTCAGGTGGCCGATCTCGCCCGCCATGCCTCGTTCGCCAACCACCAGCTGGTTGTTGATGATGAGTCCGCCGCCAACACCGGTGCCCACGAAAACGGCAAGCAGATCATCGGTGCCACGACCAGCGCCCAGCCGGTGCTCGGCCACGGCACCACAATTCACGTCGTTGGAGACAACGACCGGGAGCCCGAGATCGGCTTCGAGGATGGTCTTGACCGCAACCGGCTGGTCCCAGCCGGGAATGTTTGGGCAGCGAGAGACCGTGCCATCGGCTTCGACGAGGCCGGGAACGCCGACACCAACCGCAGTGACCGCTTCGGCCGCGTCTTCTGCACTGACGCCCTTCGCCGTGCCATCGGCGACCGAGGCCGTGACATCACGAACGAGTTCGGCCACGGCCGACATCACCGCATCGGTGCCGTCTTTGGGTGTGGGGACCTTCTTGCGACCGACCGTGCGGCCCGTGGCGGGGTCGACGACCCGGGCCAGGATCTTGGTCCCGCCGAGGTCGACACCAACAACGCTCACGCCTCGTCGGCGCCTTCGGCTTCGGGAGCGTCTGCTGCGTCGTCGGCTGTGGCCTCTTCGGTAACCGGCTCGTCGGCAGCCACTTCTTCCACGGCGGCCTCTGCCGCCTCGGCTGCTGGTGCCTCCTCAGCCACGGCTGCTTCGACGGGAGCCTCTTCGACAGGGGCTTCGGCGACAGGGGCTTCGGCGACAGGGGCTTCGGCGACAGGGGCAAGACCGGAACGGTCCGGAGCGGCGTAGCGAGCGGCCTCTTCGTCGCCAAGATCCCAGTCGAGCGCAATCAATTCGCGCTCGGCGTCCCGGTTGACCCGTTCTTTGTTCCGGCGGAATTGCGGATCATGCTTCGGAAGCAGCAGGAGGCGTGCATTCACCCGCGAACGAAAGTCATCAATGATTTTCGTCTCTCCATAGGTGCCCCGAATTTCCCAATGGGGAGCGACCGGACCGAGATAGATGATGGTGGCACCGGCGACCGGCGGCAGATCTTCTGCAGGCTCGACATACGTCATTTCGGCAGTCTATCGCCGTCGCGTCGAAGGATTTTCGGCGATCTTTCGGGTCAATCGGGAACCATTCCCCCATGGCGAACGTCTCTGTACCCATGGACACCAAATGGATGGCCCAGGGAAACTGCAACAATCACCCCCCAGAAACGTTCTTTCCGAGCGATGGCGTGGGCGTAGAAGTGGCGAAGGAAATCTGCGCGGACTGCCCGGTGAAGGAGCAGTGTCTCGAGTACGCCCTCGACCACCGAGTAGATCACGGTGTGTGGGGCGGAGCCTCAGAACGCCAGCGGCGCCGAATCCTTAAGGCCCGACGGGCCACTGCCGCGGCGATGTAAACGTCATCTGCCACCTCGGAGTCCGGTCATGGCCGGCTTCTGAGGTGGCAGTTGGATGTTTTGACCCGGGAGTTCGCCTTCCCGGCGTCGAGGCCGGATCAGGGCAGGTCGGGGAATCCGAGCTGGCTCGTGAATTCGTTGACCAATCGGCCAACGGCTGCTGCGGTTCCTTGACCGGGAATGTCAGCGATCGCTCGTTCGACCTCAGCCGGTTCCAGCCCGATGATCGTCACGGCGTAGTCAGCCGTTTGCAGCACGACGACGTTGTCGTCCGCTGCCTCCCACGCCGTCACACCCTCGATCGTGATGATGGTGCCTGACGGAAGCTCATCGAAGTCAACGACACCAGGCTGACTGAAGATCGAGACCTGATCGCCGCCCACGTCATAGACAGCCTGGCGGAGGTCCTCCTCACGAACGATTCGGGCCTGGAGATCGAGGTTCGGCGCCACTTCTACGGCGTCATCGGCTGACTCGTCGTCGCTGTCGTAGCTTGCTGTGCCCAGTCCTCCTGCGCTGGCGGCGGCATGTTGGGCGTTGAGCGCGGAGAGTTCGGGCACCACCGAGGATTGCCCGAAGCCGCCAAGACCGATGGCCACGCCGAAGGCCACGAACACGGCAGCGCCGAGGCCGGCGACCAGTCGTCCGGCGTGAAGCGGGCGGTGATCGAGCGCCTCGGTGATGAAACCATCAGGGGGCGCCACGTTCGGGAGTCCGCCGAGGAGCGCGGAGATGTCGCTCTCCCAGTCTTCCTCGGGAAGGAAGTCGCTGGCGGTCATGCGACCGACTCGCTGATTCGTGGGGAGCAGGTGGAGGGAACTGCGTGATTGGTCATGTGGTGAGTGCTGCCTTGAGTCGCCCGCGGCCGCGGTGAATTCTGCTTCGTACGGTCCCGATGGGGACGTCGAGCTGCTGGGCGATCTCCTCGTAGGAATAGCCGAGGACGTCCTTCAGGATCACGGGCACCCGGAAGTCGGGGGCCAGATCAGCCAGGAGCTGCTGCAGATGGTCAGGTAGGTCTGACGCCGCCATCTGCTCTTCCAGACTCGGGACACCGGCGATCACGCGATCGGGGTCGTCGGGCAGAGCCTGGGTGGGTCGGCGCTTCTGTTTGCGAACACGATCGAGGAACGTGTTCGTTGTGATGCGGCTCAGCCAGCCCTCGAGATTGCCGGGCTGATACGTGAGAAGACCTCTTCGCACTCGCAACAGAACCTCTTGGACCAGATCCTGGGTGTCCTGATGGTTGCCGGTGAGCCGGTAGGCGAGGCTGTACAGGAATCGTCCATGGGTGTGAGCCACCTCCTCCCAGGTCGGGACAGAGGCCGGATCAAGATCTGGACGTTGGGGGTCAGCCACCGAACTCACTCGATCGGTGGCTCAACGACGAGCGGCAGGAAAGAAGTTCCCGATCAGGAAGATTTTTCTTCGCTCGAGTCGTCGGTGTCTTCCGACATGCCCTCGTCCAGGCCTGTCTTGAACTCTTTCTGTGCTCGGCCCACGTTGCGGGCGAGCTGGGGCAGCTTGGAGCCGCCGAAGAGAACCAGAAGGATGACGAGAATGATGAGGAGTTCTTGCGGCTTGAGACCGGCCATGGCGGAGAGACTATCCGAGATTCGTGTCGTGGGTTGAGGCGCCCACGATTCGGGCCGTTCGGCTCATGCATGGGGCCGGCCGAATGCGGAGGAATCAGGCCGAGCCGCGGTGGACGTCGATGTCGGCGGCAGCCTGGCGTTCCAGGGCTCGCTGACGGCGGATGCGGCGTCGCTCACGCTCGCTCATCCCACCCCAAATACCGAACTTCTCGCCGTTGGCCAGCGCGAATTCGAGACAGTCGTCTCGGACAACGCAGCCCCGACACACTTCCTTGGCTTCGCGAGTGGACGCGCCGCGCTCCGGAAAGAAGAGATCAGGATCGACGCCAAGGCAGTTGGAGTACTCCTGCCACGACGTGTCCAGCATGATGTGTTTTCGCCCAATACGCATGATGTTCCTCCGCCAACGGCCAGCCCGTCGAACGATCTGTTCGACTTTCGGCGGGCCGCCAGGTGACTCACGAAGCAGGTGAGAAACTCTCACCGCTCGTACGAGTCAGACGACCGTGTTTCAACATCGCGGATTGCCACGATGTAATTACAACCATGTGATACTGCCCGTTCGGCGCGCGATTGACAAGCCGAACGGCCAGAAAACCCCGATTTCTCGGCGTTTGCGCCCTCCGCGAGGCCGTTCTGGAGGTCGGAGCGTCAGCCTCGAAGGAGCTTCTTCTTGTGCTCCATGAAGTCCACGAGGACGTAGTCACCCAGATTTTGGGGTGAAGTGAAGAAGGCACGTCCCCGATTGAGTTCGGTGATCCGCTCCACGAAACCACGCAGCCCGGCGTCCGGATCGAGCATGAAGGTATTGATCGTGATGCCGGCCTTTGTGCACCGCATCACTTCCGCCATCGTCTTTTCGACGGTCTCTCGCGCTGGCGGGTAGCTGAAGAACGGCGTGCCGTCGGGCAGCAGGTGAGCGGTGGGTTCACCGTCGGTGATCATGATGATCTGCTTGGTGCCGGTCTCTCGGGCCAGCATTTGCTGGGAGAGCTTGAAGGCGTGGTGCATGTTTGTGCCGTAGACGAAGTCCCAGCTGACTTCGGGAAGGTCGGCCGGCTTCAGTTCTTTGGCCACCTCGCTGAAGCTCACGATTCCCAGGTAGTCGTTCGGGAACTGTGTGGTGATGAGCGAGTACAACGCCATCGCCACCTTCTTGGCCGGCAGAAAGTTGTCACGCATGGGCATCGAGAGCGAAAGGTCGAGCATCAGCACGGTGCTTGAGCGCACTTGCTTTTCCGTCCGTTCGATCTCGAAGTCGTCCGGTGTGAGCTGGATCGGAGTTCCGCCGCCCGTACGACGAATCGCGTTGCGCACGGTGCGCTCGATGTGGAGGTTGAAGGGATCACCGAATTCGTACGGCTTGGTGTCGTAGTTCCGCTCGTGTCCGATGCCGGTGTGTGAGGTCTCGTGCCGGCCGACGGATTCGTTGGCCAGCTTCTTGAAGAGATCACCGAGCGCCTGCTGCCCCAACCGGCGCAGACCTCGCGGTGTGAGTTCGAGGCGGCCTTCCTTGTTCTGGATGAGTCCCTGCTCCTCCATCATCTTGGCCAGCTCGCTCACTCGCTCCAGGCTCTGGGCCGACTCCTCACCGAGAAGATTGCGAACCTGCTCCATGTCGACCTCGGCGAGCGCAGATGGTGATGACGGCGACTGCAAGAACTGCTCGAGCTGATCCAGCTGGCCGAGCTCTTGCAGCATCTGGCTGGCGTCGGCCATGCCGAGGGGGTCGAACCCGTTGAAGTCGTAGCTCTGCTGCCAACCCGCATCGGGGAACATGCCCTGCAGGTTCTGGCTCAGACGGTTGGCCTCGAAGTTCAGATCCATGTCTTCGAGAAGCTGACCCGAAAGATCCATCAGCTGCTGTCGCTGCTCGGGGGACATCGAATTCATCAACGCCTGCATGGCCGCCATCTGCTGGGCCATCTGCTCCAAGAGTTCGTCGAGAGTCTCGGGGTTGTTCGGGAAGAAGTCGCCGTAGTCCTCCATGAACTTCTCGAAGTCCGGCTCCTCGCCATTGGCCTTCTGCTCGAGCATCTTGTTGAGCTCGGCCATCATGTCCTTCATGCGGGCCATGTCTTCGGGCGACATGTTCTCCATGGCGCCGGCCATCTGGCTGAACTGCTGGTTCACCAGCTCCTGACGAAGCTGATCGACAAGCTCTTCGAATGCCTGCTGGGCCTCGTTGGATTCGAACTCGTAGTTCTGAAGCGAGCGGACCTTGCCTGCGAGGTCGTCGGGCAACATGCCCAACTCCATCTGCTTGTTCGCCGTCGTTTCCTTCGCCAGCTCCGCCGATCGTTGATCGGCCTTGGACGCGTCGGGATCGCCGAGCTGCATGTCGGCGAGGGCCTCGCGGTCGGTCAGACCCTGGCGTTCCTTGTCGACGATGTCGTCGAGGGCCTCGGAGATTTCGTCATACACACCGCCGAGGCTGTGGTTGTCGAGGCGTTCTTGTCGCTCCTGGCGCAGCTTCTCGAGAATCTCGCGTAGGCCCTGGATTTGCTCGCCGTTGCGATCCTCGAACCCTTCCTGCATGAGGCGACGCAGCGCGGCCATGGGGTCGCCGTGGTAGAGCAGGTCATCGGTGAGCTCACCCATGACATCGAAGGCGTCGAGCTCGAATCCCTTCTGTGAGCCGTCCCATTGCGAGTAGCGAAAGCGCTGTCCGACCATCGACGGACACTAGCCCGCAAGCACTCCCCCGCTTCCATCGCGCTCGTGCGCCGAGCTGTCAGATGCGTTCCAAGGCAGCCCGCAAGAAGGCCTCCGTGCGTTCGATCACGACCGGCTCGATCAGGTCGAGACGTCCGACATCGAACCATCCTTCGACGCCGATGCCGTCAGGGAGGAAGCTCAGAACAGTGGCCAGATCCCACCGGGGGTCGTACTCGGCGGACGCTTCCGGGGTCGACCCGTTTGAGCGTGCCGAATCGGTGAAAGACGTGACCGCATCGTCGCCCGCGAGCACCGCAAGGTTCCATCGGGTGTGACCCAACTCGGCATGAGGATGGCCGACGCAGGCGTTGATCCAGTCGACAACACCGATCCCATCAAGCGGCGATGCCGAGACGAGACGCCGATCCCAGAGCACGTTGAGCGGGTGCAGATCCCGATGAAGAAGAACCGGCCGTTCACATTGGGGCTCCCGCGATTCACCCCACGCCGCGATGGCGTCTTGCCACAGTGGGGAATCGGACAGTGGTGGATCGCCCCAGGTTGGTGGTCGCGGATCCTCTGGCACCCATGACCTCCAGGCGGGGAGCCCATGATCCGGTCCCAGGGGCGTGCGAGCGATGGCGGCGGCAGCACGTCCGAGGCGAGCGGCGCGGTTGCGAAGCGACGCAGTGTCGGGCCCCATTCCTCCGGGCACGTGGCTCATGACGAGCCGCCGCTCACCGTCGTTGCCCAGATGCATCGGTGTTGTCAGCTCACAACTGGCAGCCGCTCGCAGCGCGATCGCTTCCCGAACGATGAGATCTGGTTCGCGGGCCAACCATTCATCGTCTTCGATCTGGCGGGCAACGACGATCTCCGTCGTTGTTGCCGATGACGCCGTGCCGGTACTTGCAGTGCGGGCGGAGGCGGCGAGCTCCACTGAGATGACGAGCGAGGACATCCCACCCCGCAAGCCGGAGGCTCGAACCACCGAGCGGCCAAGCGTGGAACCCGTCCACTCCGCCAGCTCGTGGATCCGCTGTTGGCGATTTTCGACGGGCGCAGCCATCCGCACAGGTTGCCTCGTATCGTGCCGACATGTCCGATATCGAGGTGGTGCTGATCGACTGGGCGGGGACCATCACCGTGCCAATGGGCGAGATGGTCCGGCTCGCCGCCGAGCATCTCCAGTTCTCAGACGAAGATCTCGGCAAGGCGATGGCCGGGCTGCTCTCGTACTTCGGAGACGAGGACTCCATCCTCCACAAGGCGGAGCGAGGTGAGGTTCCGGACTCGGACCTTCTGGCGTGGATGGAAGAGCAGGCACCAGGTGCCGGACGGCTGTTCGCCACCGACGAGCCATCGTTCCTCAACGCCCCCGATCGCCCGGAAATGATCGAGTTGCTCTGGTGGCTCCAAGACATCGACGTCGCGGTGATGCTGGCCACCAACAACTTCGTCTCGGCCCAAGACATGCTGGCCGATCGTTACCTCACCTCTGGTCTCGTCCATGCCATCGTGAACTCCGCACTCATCGGCGCCCGAAAGCCCGAGCCGGAGTTCTGGGACATTGTGCTCGATGCCGTTGAGGTCGAGCCCCACCAAGTTGTGCTGCTCGACGACAACGCAACGAACCTGGAGAGCGCCGCGGCGCTCGGGATGCGCACCATCGCAGTGGGCGAGGATGCAAGCGTGGCCATCGCCGAACTCAAGGCGCTGCTGGCGTGAGCACCACCCGCCGAGGAACGCTCATCACGGCGTCTGAGGCTGAGGGCGTGAGCGAGGCGGCCGAGTGGAGTCGCTGGATCAGCGGAGGCCGGGCCCCCGAGGCCGGCGACGGAAACGGCTTTCGCACGAACTGGGCCGATGATCTTGAACTGCTCGCCTCGCATGGAGTGACCGAGGTCGCGATCACGCTCGAGTGGGCTCGGCTCTGGCCGACGCAGGATCGGATGGACGACCAAGAGCTGGAGTTCCGTCGAAACGTTCTGCGTCGGATCCGTGAGCTCGGCATGCAGCCATGGGCCGTGCTCGTTGATGGCTCCCTCCCCGGATGGTTCGCCGAAGACGAGGGAGGCTTCATCGATGACCGCTCTCGTGGCTTGCTGTGGCCGCGTCATGTGGATTGGGTCGGCGAGCACTTCGGTGATCTCGTTGGTGGTTGGATTCCGCAGCGTGAGCCCGTCCAGTGGGGCTTGTGGGGCCATCTCCTCGGGGCGACGCCTCCCGGCACGCAGCGGCGGCAGGACGGGTACAAGGCGGTCACGTCGGCGCTTGATGCTGACCTGCAGGCGTGGCGTCTGCTCCAGGGTTCGGCCCCTGTTGCCGTGATGCACACGGCTCGGACCCTGCATGCCGAGCCCGACAACGTGAAGGCACGGCCGCACGCCGAGTGGCTCGACGAGGCGCTCACCGAGCATTGGTCGACATGGCTCAGCAATGGCGCCGCCCGCGAGGCGTTCGACCAGGTGATCGTGCAGCTGCGGTCAGCCGTTCGCCTCGACGAGGAAGGCGCGTGGTCTCCTCACCTGTCATCGACCGAGACCGACAGCAAGATCGACGCGTTTCACCGTCTGGTCGAACACGCCGGAGATCGGCCGGTGATCGCCGCCGCCGATCTCGCCGGTGTGCCAGAGGACGGCACGGCTCGCGCCGACTACCTCGTTGCGCTCAAGGCAGGGGCCGTCGAAGCGGGTGCCACCGGCTGGTGGCAAACCAGTCCCATCGATGGCTGGCATTGGCAACACGGTCGGTCCGCAACCCCGGGCTTGTTCACTGCCGACCGGGAGATTCGCTCCGAACCCAATCACGCCTGGGACGGGCCAAACACCGCTCCGACCGACTGACCCACACACGTGCCCGCACGTATTGGGTGCACGCGGACATCAAGATCGAGGTGTGCGGGCACCCAATGTCGCCAGCGGCGGGGCGGGCTCAGGTTCAAAGAGCTGGATCAGGCGCGCCCGCGGTAGCTGGCTCGGGTGCCGACGCTGTCTTTGTTCAGTCGCTTCGACAGGTGGAGGCCCTCGAGAACGAACTCGATGGCTGAGGCCTGCATGGCGGGACTGTTGTCGTCGGCGCAAAGGGCAGCAACCGGGCCAGCGAGCTCGGGGACTTGCGCAAGCAGGTCGGCGTAGTCGGTGCTCGGCATGTCGTCGCCGGTGCTGGCCATGACGTCGCCTTCGAACGCATCCACCACCTGGCGCACGCCTTCGCCGGCGACCGTGTTCTTGAACACGGTGAGCACGGCGGAGCGAAGCAGATGATCGATGACCTGCCCGTCCCGGCCTTCGTCGAGCGACTCGATCTCGATCTTGCCTGCGGTGGAGGCGATGAGGGCGTCGAGATCGCAGACTCGTGGCACAACGTCGTCCTCGCCCACCTTGAGCGAGCGGCGAAGGGCGGCAGCAGCGAGGGTCTCGAGGTTCGAGACCGTGAGGCGGACCGACACACCGGAGCGCTGGTTGATGTGAGAGCTGTCGCGGGCGAGGTGGGTGAAGGTGGAGATGAGCTCCTTCATGAAGTCCGGAATCCGCACGTTCGCGTCGGCCGGGATCTCGGCCTCCTGATCGGCGATCTCCATCTCGGTCGCGATCTCGAGCGGGTAGTGGGTGCGGATCTGCGCCCCGAAGCGGTCCTTCAGCGGCGTGATCATCCGTCCGCGGTTGGTGTAGTCCTCCGGGTTGGCGGAGGCCACGAGCATGACATCGAGTGGGAGGCGGACCTTGTAACCACGTACCTGTACGTCGCGCTCCTCGAGCACGTTCAACAGGCCAACCTGGATGCGCTCGGCGAGGTCGGGCAGTTCGTTGATGGCAAAGACGCCACGGTTGGTGCGAGGCACGAGTCCGTAGTGGAGGGTGAGCTCGTCGGAGAGATAGCGGCCCTCGGCGACCTTGATGGGGTCCACCTCACCGATGAGGTCGGCGATCGAGGTGTCGGGCGTAGCGAGCTTCTCGCCGAAGCGATCGTCTCGGTGGACCCAGTCGATCTTGGTGTCGTCGCCATACTCGGCGACGAGGTCCTTCGCGTACTGCGAGATTGGCTCGAGCGGATCGTCGTTGATCTCTGATCCAGCGATGATCGGCATGTACTCGTCGAGCAGGCCGGTCAGCGAGCGGATGATTCGGGTCTTCGCCTGGCCTCGTTCACCGAGAAGGACGATGTCGTGGCCGGCAAGAACGGCGTGTTCCATCTGAGGAACGACGGTGTCCTCGTAACCCATCACCCCAGGGAAGAGCGTTTCGTTCGCCTTCATGCGAGTGATCGCATTCTGGCGGAGCTCCTCCTTGATGGTCCGCGAGGTCCAACCTGTGGCCTTCAGGCCGCCGAGTGTGTCTGGTCGATCGGTCACCTTCGGGACCCTAGTACCACCCCATGGGGTGCTGACCAACGGGCATCTGAGTCTCTCGTCCCGAGCCGACGTTGTAGGGTCCAGAACCATGTCCTCGCCCACCCCTCGCACCACTGATCTCAGCGGTCCGTGGCGAGCGGCGGCGCTCAGCGGCGAGCTGCACCGGTCGGGTGCTGATCCGGACCTGGACGACAGCTCCTGGGCCACTGTGCAGGTACCCGGGCATTGGGGTTCACAAGAGTCTTTTGCCGAAAGCAGCGGACCGATTCTCTACCGGCGTTCGTTCGAACACGAGGGCCCTGCGGGGAACGAGCGGGTCTGGCTTCAGCTCGATGGCGTGTTGGCTCAGTCGGATGTGTGGCTCGACGGCTCCTATGTCGGCGACACGATCGGCTACTTCGTCCCGCACCGCTTCGAGATCACCGATGCGTGCCGGCTGCGGACAGAACATTCGCTGGCCGTCGAGGTCTCCTGTCCCGATCAACCGTCTGAGGGCAGTGACGCAGAGAGTGAGGCCAAGCGGGACAAGCGATCGCTGACCGGCAGCCTGCAAACCGGCCCGCTGGCGCCCCCCGGCTCACCGGGTGGCATCTGGCAGCCGGTGCGAACCGTCACCACCGGCCCCGTCGCCATTCGGCACAGCCGCCTGCTCTGCACCGCGGCGAACGCAGAGCACGCAGAGCTGAGCGTTCGCCTGGTGTTGGATGCCAAGGAGGCGGGCGAGGTTCGCATCGATACCAGCGTCACCGGCCCAGCGGGGGTCGCGGCCGGCGGTGGAACACAGACCCACACGGTGGCGGGTGGCGAGAACCGGATCGAGTGGAGTGTTCCAATCGGCGACCCGAAGCTGTGGTGGCCGGCCTCCATGGGCGAGCAGCCGCTGTACGAGGTTGCCGTGGCCGTGCGAACCGACGACGGCACCGGCTCCAGCGAGTTGACCACCAGCGACCGCAAGCATTGGCGTACCGGCTTGCGAACCGTCGAGATGGACAATCTCGTGTGGCGGGTGAACGGCGAGCGTCTGTTCGTGAAGGGTGTGAGCCTCGGGCCACAGAGCCGGTTCCTCGGAGCCCTCAGCGCCGAGCAGATCGAGCGAGACATTCGTTCCGCCCGCGATGCCGGCCTCGACATGGTGCGAGTGCACGGCCACGTCGCCCGGCCCGAGTTGTACGCCGAGGCCAATCGAGCTGGCCTCCTTCTGTGGCAGGATCTCCCCCTCGTCGGCGGCTATGCGACCAGCACCCGCAAGGCGGCGCGGTTCATCGCCCGTGAAGCCGTGGATCTTCTCGGCCACCATCCGTCGGTTGCCGTGTGGTGTGGGCACGACGAGCCAAACGGCGCCCCGCTGCCGAAGCCGCGAGGCGCATCAGAGCCACTGCAGGCCGTGGGCCGGACACTCGGCCGCCACATCATGCCCAGCTGGAATCGCACCATGCTTGACCCCCTGCTGCGGCGCGAGCTCCGCACCGGTGATGAGACGCGGCCCGTGATCACGCGATCAGGCAGCCTGCCGTTCCTTACGGAGCAGTCGGGCTCCGACACGCATCTTTGGCTCGGATGGAGAACCGGCGCTCACGAAGACCTCGCTGAGGTGTTGCGGAGCTGGCCTCGCCTCGGAGCCTTCCTCGGGGGGTTCGGTTCACAGTCGGTCCCCATCAGCGACTGGGCTGGCGAGGAGCCGTCCTGGGCGACGGCGGAGACGGGTTCGTTCGAGCGCTACCTGCATCGCCAGGCGTACGCCGATGGCGAGAGTTGGGCGGCGGCCACGCAGGCGTACCAGGCCGACCTGATTCGCTCGCAGATCGAAACGATGCGGCGGTTGAAGTACCGACCGTCTGGCGGGTTCTGCCTCATGGCCCTGGCCGATGCGGAAGCCGACGGCGGGTTCGGTGTGCTCGATCACAAACGCAACCCGAAGGCGGCATACGACGCGTTGGTCGACGCGTGCCGTCCGGTGATTGTCGTGGCCGACGCACCGCCCAGCATCACCACCCCCGGGTCCGAGATGGCACTGGCTGTTCACGCTGTGAGCGATCTGCGTACCCGAGTGGACCGTGTGACGGTGACCGCACGAGCCACGTGCAGGGACTGGCAACACGAACAGAAGTGGGAGGGCGCCTTGGCGCCGGACCGCTGCGATTTCATCGGGACGCTGTCGTTCACGGTGCCGGAAATCAACGGTGTGCTCGTCATCGATGTCGAGCTGCGGGACCACGAGCAGGGTGGCCGAGCGGCCACCAACCGGTACCAAACCGTGGTGATTCCGGCAGCTGAGGCGGGCGCTTCGCCTTCACTGGTCCGCTGAGCGCTCGGTTCGCTGCAGATTCCCTTCGATCCTCGATCCATTGAGACGGGAAGCACACGCGCTCAGGTTGGGTTGACGCCTCCTGGCGCGGCTACCGTGCTTTCCGCTCTTACTTCACTTCCGCGCCTGAGCGAGCGCGGCCAGCCCGAGAGGTCCTGCAGTGGCAACGCCCACGATCAGTACACGTCCTTCCAGTCCGACACCACGGCCGAAGAAGAAGGAACTCCCCTATCCGCTGAACATCTACCAAACGGCGGTTGGCAAGAAGTGGGTCATGGCCGTGACCGGCATTGGCCTGCTCGGCTTCGTGTTCGCCCACATGCTTGGCAACCTGAAGATCTTCATCGGCGAAGTGGAGGAAGACGGTGTCCTCGTGCAGGACATCGACGTCTACGCCGAGTTCCTCCGAGAGATCGGCGAGCCGTTGTTCCCCCACGGTTCGGTGCTCTGGCTCATGCGATTGGGCCTGATCGCCATGTTCGCCCTCCACATCCACGCCGCCTACACGCTGAACAAGCTCAACAACTCGAGCAACGTTCGCTACCAACAGAAGACCGACTGGCTGGCCTCGAACTTCGCCTCACGCACCATGCGCTACACGGGCCCGATCATGCTGGCCTACATCATCTGGCATCTCGCCGATCTCACATGGGGCTTCACCGATGCGCTGTACTCCAACGACGGAGCAGCTGGGCCCGCCACCGGCGAATGGCATCACGGCGACGTGTACGCCAACCTCCACGGCTCGCTCGGCAACCCCATCTCAGCGATCATCTACATCGTGGCCAACATGGCGTTGGCCCTTCACATCTTCCATGGGGCGTGGAGCATGTTCCAGAGCCTCGGGATCAACAATCCTCGTTACAACGCCGCTCGTCGGTACTTCGCAGCCGGGTTCGCCGGGCTGATCTTCGTCGGAAACGTGAGCATCGTCATCGCCACCATGGCTGACTGGGTCTGAGGAAAAGAAATGACTGAAACCGCAACGCTGGACAGCAAGGTCCCCGAAGGCCCGATGGCCGAGAAGTGGGACAACCACAAGTTCAAGATCAAGCTGGTGAACCCCGCCAACAAGCGGAAGTTCAGGATCCTCGTGGTCGGCACCGGCCTCGCCGGTTCATCCGCCGCTGCCACGCTCGCAGAGCTCGGCTACGACGTGGAGGCCTTTACCTTCCACGACACGCCGCGTCGAGCCCACTCGATCGCCGCCCAGGGCGGCATCAACGCAGCGAAGAACTACCAGAACGACGGCGACTCCGTTCACCGTTTGTTCTACGACACCGTCAAGGGCGGCGACTATCGCTCCCGTGAAGCCAACGTGCACCGCTTGGCCCAAGTCTCGGTCGACATCATCGATCAGATGGCTGCCCAGGGTGTGCCCTTCGCCCGTGAGTACGGCGGCCTGCTCGACAACCGCTCCTTCGGTGGCGCCCAGGTCTCCCGCACCTTCTACGCCCGTGGCCAAACCGGCCAGCAGCTCCTCCTCGGCGCCTATCAGCAGATGATGCGCCAGGTCGGTCTCGGCAAGGTCAAGCTCCACACGCGCATGGATATGCAAGAGCTTGTGATGAAGGACGGCGAGGCCGTCGGCATCGTCTGCCGCAACCTCGTCACCGGCGAGATCAGCTCCCACTCGGGCCACGCTGTCGTGCTGGCCACTGGCGGCTACGGCAATGTGTTCTACCTGAGCACCAACGCCATGTCCTGCAACGTGACGGCGGCGTGGCGTGCCCACCGCAAGGGCGCCTTCTTCGCCAACCCGAGCTACACGCAGATCCACCCCACCTGCATTCCGGCTGCCGATGAGTTCCAGTCCAAGCTCACGCTCATGTCCGAGTCGCTCCGAAACGACGGACGGATCTGGGTGCCGCGCGACCCGGACGAGAAGCGTATTGCGGCCGACATTCCCGAGGCCGAGCGCTACTACTTCCTCGAAGAGAAGTATCCCGCCTTCGGCAACTTGGTCCCCCGAGACGTGGCCAGCCGCAACGCCAAGACCGTCGTGGATCAGGGTCTGGGTGTCGGGCCGCTCAAGAACGGCGTGTACCTCGACTTCGCCGAGTCGATCAGCCGTGACGGTCTCGACAAGGTCTGGGAGCGCTACTCCAACCTGTTCGAGATGTACGAGCGCATCACCGGCGAGGATCCGCGGGAAACACCGATGCGGATCTACCCCGCCACGCACTACACGATGGGTGGGCTCTGGGTTGACTACAACCTGATGACCACCATCCCCGGCCTGTACGCCGCGGGCGAAGCCAACTTCTCTGACCACGGCGCCAACCGCCTCGGCGCCTCGGCGCTCATGCAGGGCCTGGCCGACGGCTACTTCGTGCTGCCCTACACCATCGGCGACAGCCTGGCTCCCAAGCTCGGCACGGCGCCGGTCTCGCTCGACGACGAAGTGTTCATCGAGGCCGAGACCGAAGTGCGCGACCGCATTTCGAAGTTCCTGTCCATCAAGGGCACCAAGTCCCCCGACTACTTCCATCGTGAGCTCGGAAAGCTGGTGTGGAACTACATCGGCATGGAGCGCGACCAGAACGGCCTCGAGAAGGCGATCTCGGAGATCCGAGCGCTGCAGGAAGAATTCTGGACCGACCTCCGAGTCCTCGGCGGCACCGACACCATCAACTCCTCACTGGAGAAGGCGGGCCGTGTGGCCGACTTCTTCGAGCTGGGCGAACTGATGGCCCGAGACGCACTCAACCGTGCCGAGTCCTGCGGTGGCCACTTCCGATCCGAGTCTCAGACCCCCGAAGGCGAGGCCCTCCGCAACGACGAGGACTTCGCCCACGTCTCCGCCTGGCAGTGGATCGACGAGAACACACCGCAAGTCGAGCATCGCGAACAGCTCGACTTCGTCGAAGTCCCCCTCACCCAGCGTTCGTACAAGTAGGAGTATCTGTGAGCGCCAACACACTCAGCCTGACCCTTCAGATCTGGCGTCAAGAGGGGCCCAACACGACGGGTGCCTTCGAAACGCACAACGTCTCGGGCATTCCGGACGACGCTTCCTTCTTGGAGATGCTCGATGTCCTCAACGAGAACTTGATCGAGGCCGGCAAGATCCCGATCGAGTTCCCGCACGACTGCCGTGAGGGCATCTGCGGAACCTGCGGCGTCATGATCAACGGACGAGCCCATGGGCAAGAGAAGGGCACCGCCGTGTGCCAGCTCCACATGCGCAAGTTCAACGACGGCGACACCATCGCCATCGAGCCGTGGCGGGCCACCGCCTTCCCCGTGATCAAGGACCTCGTCGTCGACCGGTCCGCTCTCGACCACATCGTGGCCTCCGGCGGCTTCGTCTCTGCTCCCACCGGCACCGCTGCGGACGCCAACGACACGCCGATTCCGAAGGAAGTGGCCGACTCGGCCATGGACGCTGCCGCCTGCATCGGCTGTGGAGCCTGCGTTGCCGCCTGCCCGAACTCGGCAGGCCAACTCTTCACGAGCGCCAAGCTGTGGCACCTCAACTCGCTGCCTCAGGGTCAGCCTGAGCGGTTCCGACGCACCGAGGCAATGGTCGACACCATGGAGAGCTTCTTCGGCTCCTGCACCAACCACGGCGAATGCTCCGAGGCGTGCCCCAAGGAAATCAGCCTCGACTTCATCGCTTACATGAACCGGGACTACGTCAAGTCCAAGGTGTTCAACCGCAAGTTGGCAAGCCAGAAGTAGGTAGTCGTCCTCGGCGGCTTCGCCGCCTGCGGCGAGTTCTCTGTACGTCCCGGGCTTCGCCCGGGGCGTTTCAGTTTTCGGGGCTGCGCCCCTGCATCCCCCTCGCCACCAGCCCACCTCTGTCCCCTGTGGGTGCCTGACCCCCACCGTCAGCGCGGACGGGTGCTGGTGGCGCTGCGCGATACTCGTGTGCATGGCCACCGTTGAAGATGTGCAAGCCGAGCTGGTGCGGATTCAGGATCTACGGGCAACCCTTGGCGCTGATGACCTCGCAGGAAAGCACGCCTGCGACCTGCGGGTCGATCAACTTCGCCACCAGCTCAAGACCATGCAGGCCGACGCGTTGGTCGAGGCAAAGGCTGAATGGGCAGGCCGGGCCGGCAACAAGGGAAGCCACGAGCAGGACCCGGAAGCCGAAGCCGCCATGGCTGCCGCGATGATGCCCGGTGAGGGTGGCGTGCAGTAGGCGATCGGCTCTACTCCCACCGCACCGCGAGCTCTTGCGTGCACTCCGGGAGCGTTCGCTGGTGGGTCCCATCGTGCATGGAAATGGTGGCCGCCGCTGGCGCCTCACCATCGAGGTCGACGAAGACATCGAGCGTGTCGGCGTTTCGCATTTGGCTGTCGACCACTGCACCCCCGGGTTGCTCGTCGTGCTCGGCACTCTCGATCGCTCCGGTGTCTGGGTCGACTGGTCCAAAGGTGACCCAGTTGACCTTCGTGATCCCTGCCTCCTGGAGTCGGGCATCGAAGTCAGCAGAGGTCAAGGGCCCGTCCGGGTAGGCGCAGTGCAACCCGTGGAATGGTTGGCCCGGACCGAACACCGAAGGAGATGCCTGGTAGTCGTTACCCGCACTCGTCGCCGAGTAGACCAGGATCTCGAGTGGACCTTCGACGGCACCAAGATCAATCACGAAGCTGCCGTCTTGAAACTCGAGAGCGCCTGCGGCTTCGTTGTCGTGGCTCGACACCTCGACGACTCCCTCCAAGGACGGATGCGCCCGAAGCTGCACCACCATGGCCTCGAGGCCAGCGTCTGCCAGATCCTGCTGGAGGCCAACAACGTCGCTGAAGTCCGGGAAGACCTCGACGAGGATCGTTCCGTCGGGCTGCTCGGTCAGTGCGTGTGCTGGGTTGCTTCCGCCGTCGGTGAGAACGAATGCCCCCGCTGCGATGAAGGCAAGCGCCGGCACGGCCAGCAATGCGCGCCGCCGAACACGCCGACGGTTGTGCTGCTCGATCCCCGAAACGAGACCGGACTTGATGGTGTCGAGATGTGTTTCAGTGAGTGTCATGGCTGATCTCCTGTTGGCGAGGGATTGGTGAGGTGGCTTTCCAGCGTGTGAAGAGCGCGGCTGACCCGAACTCGAGCGCTTCCCGGCGTGCAATCGAGATGCTCGGCAAGTTGGACGTACGACCACTGATGCCCGACTCGAAGCATCACGGCCTCGGCGGAGGCCGCCGAGAGGTTGCCCAGGGCTCGCTTCAGTTCCGGGAGCCGCCGACGCAGCTCGTCGAGATCGTCCACTCGGCCGAACTCATCCTCCGCGGTCGAACCGATACCGAGCCGATTGCGGTACTTGGTCGAGACGCGCTCCTTGCGGAAGAACTCGTTGAGCTGCCTGGCGGCGATCGTGTACAGCCAGCCAGCGGCCCGGTCACCCGTGTCCCGATACCGCCGCCGGCTCGCAAAGGCTTCGGCGAAGGTCTCAGCTGTCAGGTCCGCAGCGAGCGCGCTGTCCGCCGTTCGTCGCGAGAAGTATCTCGAGACTTCAACTGCGTGGCGGTCGTAGAAGACACCGAAGGCAGCTGCGTCTCGGCTTGATTCCTTCAACAGCCTGGCGTCTGAGCGGGGGTCCGTGTTCGACATCAACCACTCAATGGGCCCATCGGCCCGAGTGTTACATCCGGCTGACCCAGCTGCATCGCTTGCACACGGGGGACCTCACCCATCGATTGGCGAGACAGCCTCACTAACCTCCACCGAATGATCGGTGTGGCCTTCCAATTCGCGCGCGGCTTCCTGATGGGTATGGCCGACATCGTTCCCGGTGTCTCCGGGGGCACGGTCGCTCTGATTCTCTCGATCTACCGGGCGCTCATCGACAACGTCCGCACCGGCGCTCATGCACTCAAGCAGTTCGTCACCGGCGACTTCGGGGGCGGCATCGAGACACTAAGGAGCGTCGATTGGTTGTTTCTCGTCCCTCTCGGCGCTGGTGTACTCACGGCGTTCGCGTTGCTTCGTCACCCAATGGAAGATCTCCTGATCGAGCGGCCCGAAGGTGTCGCTGCGGTCTTCACCGGACTCGTGATGGCCTCCTGTGTCCTGGTGTGGCGATCGCTCACGAACCGCGATCCAGTTCGCTTAGGCGTGATCGGTGGCGTCGCCATCGCCGTGTTCGTCCTGCTCGGGTTCCAAGCCGGAACGATTCAGAATCCCTCGCTCCCGCTGTTCCTCATCACCGGGGCGGTGGCCATCTGCGCCATGATCCTGCCCGGCATCTCCGGCTCATTCATCATGCTGATGTTCGGCATGTACGCCGCCGTGCTCGGTGGCTCCATCCCTGAGCTGCTCGTCTTCCTGGTGGGCGCCACGATCGGATTGGCGCTGTTCTCGTCGGTCCTCAACTGGTTGCTCGAGAACCACGAGCAGACGGTCATGGCAGCCTTGCTGGGTCTGATGATGGGCTCGATTCGAGTGCTGTGGCCGTGGCCGAACGGTGTCGGCGTGATCAGCGACGAGGCAGAGGAAGCCGTGAAGGGTACCGACCTCGCCTGGCCCACGCTGAGCCAGCTGGGTGGAGGTCTCGCACTCGCTGCTGTGGCTGCTGCCGCCACGCTCGCCATCGTGCATTTCGCTGAGGCCAAGCCCGAGTAGCTCCAGCGGGCCGTCACACCCAGCGAGATCGCAGGCCGTCGCTTCCGGCGTCTTGTTCCCACGCACCCCCATGGGCGGGGAGGACACACCGCGAGTGCACCGGACGGTGTGCGCCGCCGGTCTGCAACTCGATCGGACCACCGGTCCCCCACCAGTGGGATCGCACGGCTTCGCCTTCGATCTCCAGCTCACCGTCGGCGGTGAGGAGCAGGCCGTGCGCAGTTCCCGTCTGCAGATAGGCCTCCGCTCCGAGCGGGGCGGCTTCCTTCGTCGACTCGAACTCCAGCTCCCAGCCGAGCGGGACACGATCCCCGACACCAGAGAGTAAAAGCTCGTCGGCTCGGTCGATGGCGAGGGCAAAGGCCTCGAGCCCGTAACTCCAATGTTCCATTGGCGTCTCGCAGATGTGATCAGCCCAAAGGCCGCTTGTTCGAATCTCCCACCGATCGGCCGGCAGCGGCACTGCGAGGTCTGAGATCACGATCGGCAGCTCACCCTTCCGCATGTAGGCAGCGAGAAAGGAGGCCACGCCTCCATCACGATTCGGGTGGCGCCCGATCTGGAACGACACTGAGGAGGCAGGCGAAACGTCGGTCTCTGCGATGAGGATGTCCAGCCGGTGGGACTCTTCCCACTCAAGTGCTTCGGTGGGTTCGTGCCTGGCTTCGGCGGTGTGGTCGACCCTCACGAGGCAGACCGTAGCCTTCCTTCACCTCCCCCTCTGGTTTGCCCCGCGCATCCACTACTCTCGACAACGGTGTCGGATCAGCGTGCGCTCGTTTCTCGCCTCGTGGCGCTCCGTTCGGGCCTCGACGGGGTCGACTTCTCTCTCGGGTTGCCCGAGACCATCGACGCGGACCAAACGCGAACCGAGCTTGCCTCTCAGATCAACGACTACCTGATTCCCCGCCTCAAGCGGCTGGACGCTCCCCTGCTCACCGTGCTCGGTGGCTCCACCGGTTCAGGCAAGTCGACGATCACCAACACGATCGCTGGCGCCGACGTGTCGCCCTCCGGCGTGCTGCGGCCCACAACGCGAGCCCCCGTTCTGATCTGCCATCCAGACGACCAGTCGTGGTTTGCCAGCGACGATCTGCTGCCGGATCTGGTGCGGCACACGGGCGCTGACCCCACCGCTTCGGACCCCGTCAAGGGTTCAGCGGGCGGTGCCTCACCGCACCGGTCGCTGCGCATCGTCCCGGTGCCAACGCTCTTGCCCGGACTGGCCCTGATCGACGCTCCCGACATCGACTCGGTGGAGGAAGCCAACCGAGAGCTGGCCACTCAGCTGTTGGCTGCCGCGGATCTGTGGCTGTTCGTCACCACCGCGGTTCGCTACGCCGATGCCGTCCCGTGGGAGTTCCTCGAGCGGGCCCGCGATCGCGGCACCTCGCTCGCCGTGATCATCAATCGGGTGCCCGAGGGTGCCGGGTCAGAGATCGTGCCGCACCTCGAGGGCATGTTGACCGAGGCAGGGTTCGCCGAGCTTCCCGTGTTCGACATCGAGCAGGGTGACCTCGTCGAGGGCCGGCTCCCGGCCGCCGCCGTCGCCGATCTCCAGCAACTGCTTCACGGCCTCGCCGCCGACGCAGAGGGTCGAGCTCACATCGTCCGCAAGACGCTCGATGGTGCCCTCGCCAGTATCGAACCAAGGGCACGAGACGTTGTTGCCGCGGCCAAGGCACAAGACACCGCTGTTGAGGAGTTGCGTCTCCAGGTGGAGCGGACGGTGGTGGCCACGAAGTCAGAGATCGCCCAGACCCTGGCGAGCGGCGCAGTCCTGCGGGGCGAAGTGCTCGATCGCTGGCAGGAGCTCATTGGCACGAACGAGATGATGCGGGCCATCCAGAGCCGGATCACCTCGATTCGGGACAGGATTGGCGGCTTCATTCGGGGCCGGAGCGCGGCGACCTCCGAGGTGCAGGGAGAGATCACGTCTGCGTTGGAGCGCTTGCTCGCCGATCACGCGGATCGGGCATCACTCGCCATCGTCACCTCGTGGCGGCAACTGCCCGGCGGACGTGCGCTTCTCGATGATCGAGGAAGTGCTCATCGCCGGACCGAGCTGGCGAAGTTGGAGCGAGCATCGGACGAGTACCGGGCTGCGCTCGCCCCGGAGATTCGGGCATGGCAGGACGACATTCTCGATCTGGTCCGCAGTCGGGGCGCAGGCAAGCGCAACGTGGCCCGAGTGATGGCGTTCGGTGTGAACGGGATCGGCGTGGCGCTGATGATCGTGCTCTTCGCCCAGACGGGCGGCATCACCGGCGGCGAAGTCGCCGTTGCGTCCGGAACCGCAACCGTCTCGCAGGCACTCCTCAACGCTCTGTTCGGAGAGCAGGCGGTGAGGGAGCTGGCGGACGAGGCCCGCAACAAGCTGATCGAGCGGGTCGACCGACTGCTCGACGAAGACGCAAACCGCTTCCGCACGACGTTGTGGCAAACGGTCTCCACGCCTGACCGCACCGAGCATCTCGAAGAGGCGCTGCATGTCCTGATGCAGGAGCGGGCGTGATCCGCCAGGCTTCGGAGACAACGGGCGATCTCCCGCGCCAGCTACAGGCGCTGAGCCGGGCAGTCGAGCTCGCTCATGGGCGCCTCGACGAATCGGCCGTGACCTTCGGCCGACACGTGGTGTCCAAGGCCGACGAGCGCCTCCAACACGGTTCCACCCACACCGTTGCAGCGATGCTTGGCGCTACCGGCTCGGGCAAGAGCTCGCTGACCAACGCGCTGGTTGGTTCCACAGTGGCAACGACCGGCGTACGTCGACCCACCACGTCCAGCACGTTGGCCTGCAGCTGGGGCAACGACAACGCTGATGGGCTGCTTGACTGGCTCGAGATCCGCAATCGTCATCATGTCGGGAACGAGCAGGGCATCGATGGTCTCGTCCTTCTCGATGTGCCCGATCACGATTCGGTCGCCGTTGAGCATCGGCTCGAGATGGAGCGGGTGGCCGAACAGGCCGACTTGCTGGTGTGGGTGACGGACCCCGAGAAGTACGCCGATGCGGCACTGCACGCGTACCTGCGAATGCTCAGCTCCCACGGTGCGGTCATGCTCATCGTGCTGAACAAGTCAGACCTGCTCAGCCGGAACGACCTCGCACTGTGCCGCAAGGATCTCACTCGGCTGCTGGCCGAGGACGGGATCGAGTCGCCGGTCATCATCACAGCATCGGCCACTACCGGAGAGGGCGTGGCCGAGATCAAGAGTGCGCTGAGCCATGCGGTTCGGTCCCGAGAGGCGATGCAGACTCGGCTTGCGGCCGACATTCGGGCGGTGGCCGGAGATTTGCTCGCTGCGACCGGCGGTGGCGCGTCCGGATCGAACAAGAAGTGGGGCCGCAAGGATCGAGACGTGGACGATCTCGTGACGGAGCTCGTCGCCAGTACCGGCATTGATGCGGTGACTGAAGCCGTTGCCGCCGGACGGCGCAGTGATGCGAAGCGACACACCGGCTGGCCCTACACCCGCTGGGTTGGCCGCCTGCGCCCCCACCCATTGCGGCGCCTTCATCTTGGCCAGGGGAGCAGCGGTCGCAGTTCGCTGCCGTCGCCAACTGGCACGCAGATGCTACGAGCCGAGACTGCAATCCGGGGCTACGCCGATGCTGTGGCCAGCGAGCTCCCTGCCCCGTGGCCCGACACCATCCGCACCGTCGCCCGTCCCGCCCCCGAGGCGTTGAGAGACGGACTCGACAACGCCGTGGCCGATGCGGTGCGGGAGCACACCGACGGAACCCCCCGTTGGTGGCGCGCCGTGGGGGCTGTGCAATGGCTCTTCGCCTTGATCGCTCTGGCCGGCGCGCTGTGGCTCCTTGCCCTGTTCGGGCTCGCTTGGCTGCAGATTCCCGAACCTCCGCTCCCCGAGATCGGCCAGGTGCCCGTGCCGACCGCCATGTTCTTGGGCGGGATCCTTCTCGGTGTGTTGCTGGCGTTCATCACCCGGCCGCTGACGAAGGTCAGCGCACAGCGAGCAG
The DNA here is from genome assembly GCA_937997485.1 of uncultured Acidimicrobiales bacterium. Taxonomy (GTDB): domain Bacteria; phylum Actinomycetota; class Acidimicrobiia; order Acidimicrobiales; family SZUA-35; genus SZUA-35. Next base: position 47,023 of record CALKTH010000034.1, read on the forward strand.
CGAAACGCGTTCGAGAGCAGGCAGGCGAGCGGGTCCGGACCGTTGCCGACGAACTCGTCGTGGCTCCCGTCGCCGCCGAGCTCGAGAGTCGCAACGAGCTTCTGGACCAGCTCGAGTCGATAGTCTCTGGCCGTGCCTGAGGACCAGTTTCGCTATCTGAGTGCAGAGTGGATGGCCGCGGCCGACGCCGCCCTCTCTGCTGTCCCGCCCCAGGAAGAGAACGTGCGAATCGGCTTCCGCATCACCGAAGGTCCCGACGGGGATCACGAGTACGTGCTTCGTCTCGGACCAGAGAGCGTTGGGTTGGAGCCTGGAGCCAGCGATGCACCCGTCACCCTGAACATGCCCTGGGACGTTGCGGTAGGCGTGGCGAAGAACGAGGAGAGCGCGCAACGGGCGTTCCTCGACGGGCAGATCAGGCTTGGGGGCGACGCCAGCTTCCTGCTCGGGCACGCCGACTCGATGGCCGAGGCCGACGAACGCCTCGAGGTCCTGCGAGAGCGCACAACGTTCTGAACCGAACCGGGTGGCGCGGTACGTTGTCGCCATGCCCGAGATGCCAGAAGTGCAGGCCCACGCCGAGCGGATGACCGCCGCGCTGGCCGGTGCGACGCTCGAGAAGTTCCAGCTCATCAACTTTGCCGGCTTGAAGACGTTCAACCCGCCAGCCGATGCGGCCGTGGGGCGGAAGGTCAGCGGGGTCGAGCGGCGAGCGAAGTATCTGCTGATCCGTTTCGAAGGCGATCTCACTCACGTGGTGCACCTCATGCAGGGCGGACGCCTGCGGCCCGACCCCAAGCAATCGAAGAAGCCTCGCAACGGCATTGCTCGCTGGATCTTCAGCGACCTTCCCGAGGATGCCGATGGTGAGACCACTGCCGAGGCTTGGCTGCTCACCGAGGCGGGAACCGAACGCAAGGCTGGCGTCTGGGCCGTGCAGGGCGATCTGCTTTCGCAAGATCCTCTTCTCGGCCTCGCACCCGAGGCTGATCAGCTCAGCAGAGACCAGCTGGCCGAGATTCTGCAGGATCAGTCGCGAAGGCTCCACGGCGTGCTTCGTTCTCAGCGAATCATCTCCGGCCTAGGACGCATGCTGGCCAATGAGATTCTCTTCGAGGCTGGCATCTCTCCCTTCGCCAACTGTTCCAAACTGACCGACGACGAGATCACGACCCTCCACGAGGTAATCCAGAAGACGGTCGCAGCAGCCACCGATCATGAGCGGACCTTGGACGACATCGGCAAGAGCGCTGACCGGCCTTCGAAGGTCCACAACCGTTCGGGCGAACCCTGCGTCGATGACGACTGCGACAACACGATTCACACCGTGGAGTACCGCAAGTACACCGTCTTCTACTGCCCCACCCGCCAAACCAATGGCAAGGTGCTGGCTGACAACACCACCAGCAAGTTCTTGAAGTAGACGGAGCACGCCATCAAGATCTCGGGAAACGCAGCCGATGTCTCGATATGGAATCGGAACAGGCAACTGCTTCGGTGCCCAGTTCTGGCAGGACATCGAGAAGGCTCGCACCCACCAAGACCCCACCGAGCGTCTGACCGAACTGCTTCGCGGCCGGACGCCTGCTGAGCTTGCGGCGTTCGACGAATCATTCCGGGCAACACTCGGCCGGGCTTACAACTGGAACCTATGGGGCGCCGCTCACATTGCACTTGATGGCTGCTCGGAGGACGGCTTCGAGTACTTCCGAACCTGGCTCATCATGCAGGGTCAACACTTCTTTGAGCGAGTACTCCGCGAACTCGGTGAAGGCTGGGACTTCGACGATGTCGACCAAATGAGCGTCCGATACCCAAGACTCACCACCTTGTTCGAGTAGCCCACCGGACACGAGCGTTCCTCAGATCCTTCACGTGTCTCTGGTGGCCTGACACCAGCAAGACGCTGAGGGGTAGCCCAGAACTCTGCCTCGCCCGCGTGTCTACAGCAGACCGAGTGCTTCTTGTTGGGTCTTCCAGTTGTGGCAGGGCACGCATTTCGCATCACCATTCACGGGGAGCGTCGGCCCGCCCCTGCTGTGGGGGACGATGTGGTCGGCCTGACACTTGGCCGCAGGCGTGTCGCAGCCAACTCCCTGGCAGTGTTCATCTCGAATCATGATTCCAAGCCGCTTCGCGCCCTTGAACAATCGAGCCTTCTTGCTGGCCTGGAAGTCAAGATCCGGTAGGCCGAGAGTGAATCTCCGGATCGAGCCTGCGAGCGCTCCCATCAACGCCGTGTCCGGGCTGATCGTGAGCCCGGACTCGGTGCGACATCGCATGAGCTCGATGTCTTCGCGCTCGGCGTCATCGGCAAGAACTTCACCGGCTGCGATCTGGCGGCGGAAGGCCGTCAGCAACGCATCGGACTCAGCGCACTCTTCGTCGCTAGGGAACAGGTGCGCGTACTCAGGATCCACCCCATGCGCCGCGCTGAGCGAGTTCGTCGTTTCGGCCCTGTGCGCAGTACCTACCCGAACGAGAGGGCGGGGGTCGACGCCTCCAATGTCGTCATCGCCAGGACCGTCACCGCCAGCACTGTCATCGCCAAGATGCCTGCCGACCGCATGTTCGGCGATCACCGAAGCGGCCCCCGGGGTGGTGTTGCTCCCGGCGGAGCCGTTCGCTGCATCGTGCTTGGCGGCATCGACTTTGAACGTATCGTCCTTGGTCACAGCGTCGTCGGCTTCGGCCTGCCGGGCCGCTCGGCTTGCACGCACCTCCGCTCGGACTCGTTCCGCTTCGCGATCAGCAATCGCCGCTTCACGCTGATCTGCGGCGCGTTGGACTGAGGCCAGGTCGGCGACGAGGTTCACCACGACCTCGACGCCCGGATCCGAAGCCCCCGCCGATGACCGCAATGCGATCACGAGCGCATCCACGAAACGTTGCCGATCGGTACGCAGGAGGTCAGCGGCCGAGATTTCGGCGTCGTCGCCGAGACGGGCTTTGGCCTCGGCCCAGTCCTCTTCGAAGAGGCGGTCGAGGTGCGGCTGAAGGGCGATGATGATCTGTTCCCACATGAGCGCCGGAATCATGGCCTCCAGGAGTACCGACTCGCCGATCTGTGCGTACACCGCAGAGCGATCGGCGAATGCGCGCTGGGCCTGCTCGTGAGGATCGATGGGGTCATTCGCGATGCCCCACATCTCCATGTTTCGTTCGAACACCGGCCACTGCTCCTGCGCCCATCCCAGGAAGAGGGCTTGGTCGCGAATGACAGCCTGACGGAGCCCGCGGCGGAGCATGAAGCGACGGATCAACCGAGCGTGCGCTGTCGAAATCACGGCCATCTGCATTGCCTGGAACACCAGCGGAAGCTGCGTTGTCAGATCCTTCCCGGTCTTGAGCCGGGACCCCATCGCCGTCGGGCTCTGGCGTGTGGCATCTGCCAACCAATTGGCCTGGCTCCGAACCCGATGCTTGGTCGCAAGCTTTCGGCGATCGGCTTCGACGAGCAACGCCATTTGGGCGGCATCGAACTGGGTTTGCAGCTCTTCCAGGGCCACGAGCGTCTTCGACAGAGTGGTGTCGTCGATCGAGGTTGGCTCGTCATCGATGAGCTCTGTGAGCGCCTTGGAAAGTGCCGCCGTCCCCATAGAGGCATGGTAGTCGAACGTGTGTTCGCTATCAACGTCTACCAGAGGAATTTGACTCTCCTTTCGTGCCTTTTGACGAAGACGGCGGAATCTCAAGGACCCAACATCGCGGCACCCAAAACGGCAGCGAACCCCGCCAAGGGCGAGGTCCACTGTTCAACACTTGGCTGCACCTCGACGCAGTCGTCGAGAAGCGAGGGTTAGAGCAAGTCGGCGACCGCAGCGCGCTCTTCGGCGAGCTCGGCCCATGTGGCTTCCATGCGAGCCTGGCTGAACTCGTTGATCTCGAGCCCGGTCACCATGGAGAAGTCGCCATTGGCGCAGGTGGTGGGGTACGAGGTCACGATGCCTTCGGGCGAACCGTAGGAGCCGTCGGACAGGTAGGACATGGAGACCCAGTCACCATCTTCGGTGCCGAGCGCCCAGTCGTGCATGTGATCGATGGCAGCGTTGGCGGCCGAGGCTGCGGAGGACGCACCACGGGCGTCGATGATGGCGGCGCCACGCTTGGCCACGGTGGGGATGAAGTCGCCCTCGAGCCAGGCCTGATCGCTGACGAGCTCAGCGGCGTTCTGGCCGTTGACTTCGCAGTGGAAGATGTCGGGGTACTGGGTGGAGCTGTGGTTGCCCCAGATGGTCATCTTCTTGATGTCGTTGACGCTGGTGCCGGTCTTGGCCGCAAGCTGGCTCATGGCCCGGTTGTGGTCGAGGCGGGTCATGGCCTGGATCTGACGGGGATCGATGTCGGGAGCGTTCGACAGCGTGATGAGGGCGTTCGTGTTGGCAGGGTTGCCGACGACGAGGGCCTTGATGTCCTTGCTGGCACTGTTGTTGATGGCCTTGCCCTGCGGGCCGAAAATTCCACCATTGGCCTGAAGAAGATCGGCACGTTCCATCCCGGCCTTGCGGGGCATGGCACCCACGAGGAGGGCGTAATCGGCATCGCCGAAGGCCACGTCGGCGTCGTCGGTCTTGACCATGCCGGCCAGCAGCGGGAAGGCGCAGTCGTCGAGTTCCATGGCCACTCCTTCGAGCGCACCGAGGGCCGGAGTGATCTCCAGCATCTGGAGGATGACAGGCTGGTCCGGGCCAAGCATTCCGCCAGAGGCGATGCGGAACAGCAAGCTGTATCCGATCTGACCTGCAGCTCCAGTGACTGTGACTCGAACGGGTGCCTTGCTCACGATTCGTGCTCCTTTGCGACGACGTAGATCAGCGCATGAGCGTACCGTGGTGAAGGCGAGGGGCGAATTTGAGTGCCGTCGACCAATCCTCATGCGACATGCAAGGAATTGCGGCACCATGGAGTATGTGGAAGCAACCAGCCCCGTTCGCGCCGATGTCGCTCGTGCCGCGCTTCAGTTGGTCGACGACTGGGGATTGGCCGCGCTGACACCGCTGAGTGTCGCGAACGAGCTGGGCTGCACGGTGGAGGCGATCGAGGAGCGCTGGCCTGATCACGCGACTCTGCTCGATCTGACACTCGATCTCGTGTACGCCCAGGTCGACCTCCAGCCAATGGACGTTCCCTGGAGCGAGCGCCTGCGCCGCTATTCGAACAGCTTTCGGGAGGCGTTGCTCAAGCATCCGAACACCGCTGTTCCGATTGCGACTCGCCCGATCGTGAGCGAGTCTTCGTTGCGTCTCGCGGAGCAGGCCCTCGGTCAACTGACCGATGTCGGTTTCGATCCGATCGAGGCGAATCGGGTGCTGCTCGTGATCGTCTCTTTCATCATCGGTCATGTGTTGACCGAGCTGGGCACGGCAAACGAGATCGACGGGCACATGGAACACAACCATGCTTCCCCTCTGGTTGAGCAGTTCCGCAAAGAGCTGGACGACCGCACGCCGATCGCCAAGATCGTGTTGAACGAGAGCAACGATCGAGACCTCGAGTTCGAGCTCGGTCTGGAGCTGCTGATTGGCGGCCTCGAACGCCGCCTTCTGCATTCTTGAGGGCGGCGCCGAGATACCGCTCGACGACGCAGCGCAGCTACGCAGTGCGGGTGTTGCCGATCCAGGCTCGGTGAAGCACCGAGTAGGGGCCGGTGCCCTTCACGAGTTCCGCGTGCGGGCCGACTTCGACGAGCTCGCCACCGTCGAAGACCAGGATCATGTCGGCGGCCTCAGCAGTGGCCAACCGGTGGGCGATGCTGACGAGGGTGCGGCCCTCGGCCAGCTTGCGCAGGGCGGTGGTGAGCGCCTGATCGGTCTCCGGATCGACCGCCGAGGTGGCCTCGTCAAGGATCAGCAGGCCCGGATCGGCGAGAGCAGCCCGAACGAGCGCCACCAGCTGGCGCTCACCGACGGAGAGTGCATCCCCGCGCTCGCCAACGGGAGCGTCCAGCCCAAGCGGCAGCTTCTCGAGCCACCATGTGAGGTCTAGCAACGCGAATGCCGCCTTGATGTCGTCGTCGGTCACGCCGGGCCGCCCGTAGCGAAGGTTCTCGCCCACGGTGGTGTGGAAGAGGAAGCCATCCTGGGGGGCCATACGCACCGACGAGAGACGGCTCTGGCCCGAGACCTCCGCCAGTGACACGCCGTTGAGTTTGATGACACCACCCGTCGGATCAGCGAGGCGACACAACAGTTTCGCAAACGTGGTCTTACCCGAGCCCGTCTCCCCCACGATGGCCACGTTTGCCCCCGCCGGGATCTCGACGGAGACATTGCGTAGAACGGGTGGGCCTGTGCGGTAAGAGAAGTCGACGTTGGCGGCGCTCACAGCAATGGCGCCAGCGGGGATCGCCAGGCCTTCGGCGGGATCGAGCACGTCGATGGGTTGCTCAACAAGATCGAGAATCTTTCGCCAACCGGAGACGGCCGTCTGGGTCTGGTCGACAGTCTCGGTCAGCTCCGCGATCGGAAGCTGGAGCGCGCTCGCAAGGAACAGGCAGGCCACGAGCTCGCCCGCCTCGAGCCCCCACGCATCCCGCTGCCAGATTCCGGCGGCCAGGACAGCAGCCAGGGCCAGGGCGCCAAACAGGTCGCCGGCAACGAACACGATCGAGGTGTACCAACCGGCTCGAACGCGAGCCCGATACCGACCGAGGATGGAATGGCGGAGACGGTCTTCGGTTGTTCGCTCGATGCCGTAGGCCCGCACGACCGCGGCGCCCATGACCGACTCGGAGAAGGCGTTGAACATCTCACCGATCCGAGAACGGACGGCGTCATACGCAGCCAGCTGCCGCTTCTGGAGATAGCGCAGCACGGGAACGACGGGGCCGTACGCAATCAGCACAACAAGTGCGAGCTGCCAGGAGTAGTAGAAGAGCACAGCAAAGGTGCCAACGATGATGGTGGGGTTGACCGTCCACGAGAGCAGGCCCCACTGCACGAAGCGGCTGAGGGCCTCGGCATCGCTCGTGACTCGGGCGACGAGAACGCCTCGCTGCGTGTCGTTGTGATCGGCGATCGAGAGCGCGTGGACCTGATGGAAGGCCCGGTTGCGCAGCGACGCCAGCGCAGCCTGGGCGCGGTCGACAAGCCGACGTTGAGTGAGCAGCGAGATGACCGAGGCGACCAGCACCACCACGAGCGCCATCAGCGAGTAGCGCACCACAACACCAGGATCGACCGTGTCGCCGAGCACCCCTTCGTCCAGCGCCCGCTGAATGAGGATCGGGATGATGAGGCGGCCAGCGGCGATTGCGGCACCCATGAAGAAGGTGGCGATCAGGCCTTCACGCACGGCAGGCGTGACTCGCATGCCTCGGCGGAGAACGGCGATCGCCCCCTCGTCGTGTTCTTCTTCGACCGCGGCGTCGGCGAATCCGTCGACCGCCGTCACGACGCTGCCTGTTCGTAGGCCCGCACGAGCGACTCGTAGCCGGGGTGGGCCATGAGTTCAGCGTGGGCGCCCTGAGCGACGACTCGGCCGTTGGCGACATAGACAACGCGATCGGCGACTTCGATCGTGGAGACCCGCTGGGCGACGATCACGACCGTGGCATCCACGGCTTCTCGCAGCCCTCGAAGGATCTGCTGCTCCACTTCGGCGTCCACCGCGCTGGTGGCGTCGTCGAGGATGAGCAGGCGGGGCGAGCCGATGAGCGCCCGGGCGAGAGCGACGCGTTGGCGCTGGCCGCCCGAGAGCGTGACGCCTCGCTCGCCCACGACCGTGTCGAGACCGTCGGCCATCTCGTCCATGAACCGGGAGACCTGAGCGATGTCGGCTGCACGCTCGACGGCGGCTGCGCCCCGATCGCCGTGAAGGTCGATGTTCCCGCGCAACGAGCTCCCGAACAGGAAGGACTCCTGGAAGACGAGGCTCATGGCCGCTGCCCGCTGCTCGACATCAAGAGCACCGACGGGCACGCCGTCCTCCGGATCGCCGAGAAGCACCGTGCCCGAATCGGGTGGGAGCAAGCCGGCAAGCAGTGCACACAGCGTGCTCTTGCCTGACCCGGTCGAACCGACCACGGCCACGGTCTCGCCGGGGAGTGCTCGGAACGTGACGCCCTCCAGCACCGGCGTATCGGGATAGGCGAAGTGCACGTTCGCCACGTCGAGACCGAGGGGGCCGTCCGGAAGTTTGAGATCGGTTGGCGCGGCGTCGGGAAGCGGCGTCTGGAAGACAGGAGTGAGCCGCTCGGTGGCGACAACCGCCGGCGGCAAGCTCGTCAAGAAGAACCCGAACACGCGCATGGGGAACGACAGCACGCTGAACAGACTGGCGACCTGCACCAGCTCGCCTGGCGTCACTGCACCCGCATCGATTCGGTAGGCACCGATGACGATGACGGCGACGATGCCCAGGTTGGGGAGCATGTCGATCACGGTGTCGAACGCGGCGGTCAAGTACCCAACCCGTACGCGGTCCGAGCGCAACTGCTCGACCTCTTCGCCGAAGCGAACCTCTTCCGCCTCGGCTCGGCCCAACGTCTTCACGATGAGGGCGCCGTCGAAGCTCTCGTGAGCCACCGAGCTGACCTGACCGATGTCTTCCTGCACCTTCGCCGCTGGCACCTCGATCACTCGGCTGTAGATCCGGTTGAGGCCGGCAAGGGCGGGGAAGACGAGGAAGGCAAGAACCGCGAGCGGGACGTCGACGAGCAGCAGACTGATGGCGGAGAAGATCGCCAGGAAGAACACGCCGAGCGTGAAGGGCAGCGGCATGATCACCTGAGCCGCGATTTCGGAGTCGTTGTCGGCGTGAGCAAGCAGCTGGCCAGTGGGGTGCTTTTGGAACCACGAGAGCGGGAGCTTCGTGAACTTCGTGGCCAGCGAGTGGCGGATCGTTTGCTGGACTCGCTCGCCGGTCATCATCCCGAAGTACCGACGGCCCACGACACCGACCGAGCGGAGCACCGTGATGCCAAGAATGGCAAGGGCGCCCAGCCAGACATCGCTGGTCGACACAGTGGCTCCGGGCTCGAATGCTGGGAGCACGATGTCGTCGGTGACGCGCCCAAGGACGATGGCGCTGCCCACCGTGGCGAACGAGAAAACGAAGGCCCCTGCCGTGGCCAGCGACATCGGCCCAGGGTGCAACCGCATCATCTGCCAGATGAGCGAAAGGCCTCGTCGAAGGACCGAGCGGTCGCCGTCAACCCGAAGTGAGAAGTCAGCGGAACTCAAGCGCCTCAACCTATCCCGGCCTCGACAATGCGAAGGCCGGGTTTCCACACGCCACCGGTCTCACGTCACACCAAGCCCACCTCCGCTTCCCAGAATTGCGGCCCTCATGAACCTGGGAGGTACATCAGATCCGCAATTCGGAGGGTCGGAGGGTCGGAGGGCAGGGGGACCGCGGCCGGAGAGTGGGAGGGCCGGAGGGTCAGGGCGTGGGGGTGAACTCGGCTCGGAGGTGTTTGATGCCGTTCACGAAGTTCGAGGGGAGATAGTCGGGCTCGCCGACGGCTCGAATATCGGGCACCTGCTCGAACAGCTCACGGAACATCACCGTGATCTCCCGCCGGGCGAGGTTCGCCCCGAGGCAGAAGTGGGGACCGGGGCCGCCGAAGCCGACGTGATGATTGTTCGTGCGCCGAATGTCGAACTCGCCCGGGTTCTCGAAGGCGGTGGCGTCTCGGTTCGCCGAGGAGTACCAGAGCACCACCTTGTCGCCCTTGGTGAACTGATGCCCGGAGAGCTCGTGATCCTCCATGAGTGTGCGTCGCATATGGATGACTGGACTCGCCCAACGAACGATCTCCTCCACTGCGGTCTGGGCCAGACCATCGAAATCGGCCTGCCACGCATCACGCTGTTCGGGATTGCGGGTGAGCATCACGAGTCCATGACTGATGGCGTTGCGAGTGGTCTCGTTTCCAGCCACGAGCAAGAGGATGAAGAAGGAATTGAGATCGCTCTGCGAAAGCGTTTCGCCGTCGACCTCGCCATTCACGAGGGCAGAGGTGAGATCGTCGGTCGGGTTGCCCTTACGGTCAGCCGCCATCTCTTCCATCAACGCAGCGAGCTCGCCGCCGGCGACGAGCAGCGCGCCCACCATCTCGTCTTCACCGATCTCACCCACGTACTCCGGATCACCGGCACCGAGAATCACGTTGCTCCGCTCGAACACGTACTGGTACTTGTCCTCGGGCACGCCCATCATCTGGCAAATGATCTCGAGCGGGAGGCGAGCGGCCACGTCGGTGACGAAGTCGCACTCTCCCTTGCTGGCGATATCGGCCACGACCGCCTTGGCCACGATCTGCACCTGATCCTCGACCTGGCGGAGCATCTTCGGCGTGAAGGCGGCAGACACGATCTTGCGCTGGCGAGCGTGCTTGGGATCGTCCATGTTGATCATCCCGCCAAAGAAGTCCAGGAACTCAGGCGGCAGGTCGGCAATGCTCGTCGCGCCTGCGCTGCTGCCGAAGATCTTCGGGTTCTTGGACGCGTAGAGCACGTCGTGCATCGTGGTGAGCGAGTAATAGCCAGGTCCGGCCGGCATAGGGCCGAAGTCTCGTTCGGGACTGAAGTGGATGGGCTGCTGATCGCGCAGCACGGCGAACACGGCGTCGCGCTCGTCGTAGGGCACGTTCCAGAGCTCCGGTTCAGAGAGATCGATACTTGCCGGTTCAGTGAGCGCTGTGACGTCCATCGCCACATCTTGGCCCGAAAGATCCCCGAGCGGCGAATGACCCCGATGAGCGCAACGAGCACGTACGAGGTCAGAGAATCGTCTTCACCTGCTTGTCCAAGCAGGTGAAGGTCTACCCTCCACTAAGTCCTTTCGGCCCACGGGTGCTTCCCGCGTCCTGACCTACGGTGGTTCCATGTCACGAATGTCCCGATCCCGCATTGCCGTTCTCGCGGCAATGACCGCACTGGTGGCAACACTTGCGGTCGCGTCACCCTCCAGCGCAGTCCCCTCAGCTGCGCAAGCCACGGAGATTCGAGAGGGCAACACCGCGCAGATGCAGCTGGGAGCGCGAGCTCCACAGGCTCAGATTCGGCGCCTCTACATCGCGGTATACGAGCGCGAGCCCGACGCCGGCGGCCTCGAGTTCTGGACCGGGCAGCTCACCGGCGGACGCTCGTTGCGCAACATCGCACAGCAGTTCACCGAGGTGCCGGAGTTCGTGAGCTCGTACGGCTCACTCAACAACACGCAGTTCATCGATCTGATCTACCAGAACGTGCTTGGTCGCCCCGCCGATAGCGGGGGCCGGGACTTCTGGCTCGGCCGACTCAGCCAGGGTGCATCCCGCGGCGATGTCGTTCTCGGCTTCTCCGAGAGCCCCGAGATGGTGGAAAACACCACCGACCTTGCTCCCTTCGATCGTCTGTACTGCGCCTTCTTCTTGCGGGCCTCCGACGCAGGCGGGCGCGCCTTCTGGGCCAGCGAGTTCTATGCCGGACGAGCCGGCCTGATCGAAATCGCCACCCAGTTCGCCACCGCACCCGAGTTCAACGAGCGCTACGGCAGCCTCAGCAACCGGGCGTTCGTCGAGCTCATCTACCAGAACGTGCTCGGCCGCAACTTGCCACTCACCGAAGCCGGCGGTCCGACCTTCTGGACCAGCGAGCTCGCTCGCGGCCGCACTCGCGGCACCGTCATGGTGAACTTCTCCGAAGCTCCCGAGTACTTGAACCGCTTCAACCAGCCGCTCACCTCCGACGGCTGCCCGCCAGCGGGTAGCGCCAACCCGAGCGCCTCTGACGACTCGGCCACGGCTCTGCACAACACGCCGGTGACCATCGATTGGGCAGCCAACGACTCCCTGCTCGACGGCGCCACCCTCTCGAGCTTCGACACGACCACCGCAAACGGCGGAACGGTCACCACCGCAGCGGACGGCCGCCTCATCTACACGCCGGCAAACGGCTTCAGCGGTACGGACACCTTCACCTACACCATCGCCGACACCGACGAGCCAACGCCGAGCACTGCCACGGCAACGGTGACCGTCACCGTGCTCGCCGTTGATGATGACGGTGTGCCGATCGCCAATGACGATGTCGCCACGACCTCCGCTGGCGTCATGGTCGAGATCAACTGGGCCGCCAACGACGTTGTCGAGCCGGCGACCGGTCCTCGGGAAGGCTCCCTCGTCGACGTGCAGTCGATCACCCAGCCGTCGAACGGTTCAGTGAACCAGGCGGCAGACAACACGTTCCGCTACACCCCGAACGCCGGCTTCGTCGGAGTTGATTCCTTCACCTACACGCTCGTCGATCCCTTCGACGGTGACACCAGCACTGCGACAGTGCAGATTTCGGTGACCCCGAACGAAGCCACCAACGACCGTGCGCTCGAAGACAACGTCGTCACCCAGGTCAACACGGCGATCACCATTCCCGTGCTGGCCAACGACAACAGCGCTGGCACCACGCTGACGCTCATCCAGACCACCCAGCCCTCACACGGTGAAGTGGTCATGAACGCCGACGGCACCGTCACCTACACGCCGGAAGCTGACTACGAGGCGGAGACCACACAGCGCCGATTCGTGGATGACACGTTCACCTACACGATCGTCGACGCCGCCAACGAAAGCTCCACCGCCATTGTCAGCGTCGTGGTCACCAGCGTTCCTCGTTGCGAGGTCTTCATGAACTACCCGTACGTGCCTGAAGCCGGCGCTCCGGACTTCAGCCGCATCGAGCTGTTCTTCTCCAACCGGGCCTGCTTCGAGCTCTATCCGGGCTCGCCGACTCGCACCGTCCGGTGGGACAACGTGCAAATCAACGGCGCCGCACCGGCTTCGGTCACCAGCGGTGCCATCGAACTCCGTGAGTTCGTGACGCCGACGGCAGCGCAGCTTGCTTCCGGCGAGATGACGATCACCGGTACGGCCGTGCTCCTCCAGGGCACCGACGCTGCGGTCAGCCTCCCGTTCCAGGTCAAGTGGACTGGTTCCGGCACGACATGGAACCGTGACAATTCCAGCTACCTCGGCAAGTCCACCGCTGCGAACATCTTGCTCAACCCACTCAGCTAGAGCAGGAAGCGAACATCGCTGTCCGGACGGGCGGGAGCAGGGCCTCAAGGCTCGGCTCTCGCCCGTTTCGCGTTGTCCGGACAGTGCGAGAAGTGCGGCAGGAGCGGGAAGCGGCTTGGCTTCAGCTCTCGCCGAGGACTTGGCGCCGGAACTCGTCGGGGCTGTAGGCGGTGACCACGAGATCGCTCGTCGCCCGGACAGAAGCGGAGCGAGGGAATCCCAGCATCGAACCGAGCTCACCGAAGTACTCGCCCGTGGAGCGAGTGGCCAGCGATTCCTCTCCCCCGTCGGTCAACCGGCGGAAGACCTCGGCCGTTCCAGAAACGACGACATACACGAGGCCGGCGGCATCGCCCTGCTCGAACAGCACTTCCCCTCGGGAGTAGCGAACATCGACGGGTGGGCCCTCAACGTCCAATGTCTCCGAACCCATGTCGATCACTCGATCGGCAACGGGCACGAGGCGAGCGTCATGTGTCGACACAACGATCGTTCGTCCGTCGTTTCGCAGGTTGCGCAACAGGCCGATGACCGCTTCCGCCTGGACGTGATCGAGGTTGGCGGTCGGCTCATCGGCGAGGAGCAGCGTGGGGTCCTGGGCAAGTCCACGAGCGACGGCGACTCGTTGCTGCTGACCGCCCGAGAGCTGGGACGGACGGTGGTGTCCCCGCTCACCGAGGCCGACCATGTCGAGCAGCACATCAGCCCGAGCAAGCGCCGTCGAACGTTTCGTCCCCGTGACGAGGAGTGGCACGGCGACGTTTTCGCGAGCCGACAGCGAGGCGATCAGGTTGAACGCTTGGAACACGAAGCCGACGAGCTCGCGCCGGTAGGAATCCATGCCCGCCCGGTCCAGCCCCGACACCGTGGTATCACCGAGCTGGATGGTCCCGGCGGTGGGCGTGAGGATGCCGCCGAGGCACGAGAGCAGCGTGGTCTTGCCAGAACCGGAGGGCCCGAGAAGTACAACGAGCTCGCCCGTCTTGGCTTCGAACGAGAGCCCGTCGAGCGGACGGATGGCATAGCCGTCGGTCTTGTATTCAACGACGAGGTCGGAGACCGTGAGATCGGCTGCGTTGCTCATGCCGCACCTCCGGCGAAGGCCTTGGCTGGATCGGAACCGGCCACCTTGCGCATGCCCCCAGCGGCACTCACCATCGAGGCAATCACGGCCACGAGCGGCACCTGCCAGAAGGCACGGGCGGGCACCTGCACTCGGAGCGGAAAGACGGGCTGAATCAATGCCTGTAAGACCGCTGCGATAGCGACGGCGATGAGTGCGATCAGGGCGGCCTGCATCGCCAAGCCGATCACGAGATCTCGGTTGGTGGCACCGACAGCTTTCAGCACGGCGAAGTCTCGGGAGCGTTCGAGAGCAGAGAGGTACACCACCGCACCGATGATTACGGCGGCCACGATCCACAGCAGGATGCGGATGAGGTTGACCGAGCCAATGGCCCCGTCGAGCGGGGTCAGGGCATCGGCTGCAATCACCTGATCGGATCGCACCGAGGTTCCCTCGACGATCGGAACGGAACGGCCGTTGATGAAGAGAGTGGAGATCACCTGTTCGGAGCCAAACACCAACTGCTGAGCCTGCACCAAATCAACGAAGCCCATCGGGATGCCGGCGAAGAGCGTGGTTCGGTCGGAGATGCCGACGACGGTGAACGCTGCGCCGCCGATGTCCACAGAAGTACCGAGTGGAACCTCGGCCGCCTGATCGAGCACGAGCTCGCCGGCACTCCCGACCGGCCGACCTTCAAGCAGCTCAGGGTCCACGCGCTCGCCAATCGGCGCACCGATGAGGATGACCTGCTGCCCGTCTGGGATGGAAGGGGCGACGAGCGTGGCCCTCCCGACCACGGCCGGGACCGGGCTGTTGTCGCTGAACGAGTCGATGGTGTCGGCCGGCATCGTGGATGCGGCCGTGAAGGGGCTGTTCGCTCCCTCGGCCACGACCCAGCCGGTCGAGTTCATCGCATCGACTGCCTCGAATGGCTCGCGATTGAACTGCTCAACCAGGCCGGTCATGAGGAACAGCAGCGTGAACACCACGCCAGCGAGCACGGAGACCACAACAAACCGGAGCCTCCGGAACTGCAAATCTCGAAGGGTCAGGAGAAACATGTGGTGGCCACCCATTCCTTGATGCGAGCGACGGACTGGTCATAACCAGCTGCTTCGCCTGATTCGATGCTCGTGAAGTCGAGCAATCCAGTGCCTCGGAGATCGAGGTCGAGATAGAGGTCAGCCATACCGGCTTCCAGGAACGCGGCCCGATCACGGCTCGAGCCGATCAAGAGGGCCCGCATCAGCACGGCGGAAAGCGCCGGGAAGTCCTTGCCGCCCCGCAGCTTCTTCGTGAGAGCAGACCAGCCCGACACCGAGAGTCCGTAGTCCGTCTTGGCTCGGGGCCCGACCGGCGGGGCGACGTCGACGGCGATCACTCGCTCGATCGAGGGATCGTTGGCCAGCACGTCGATGGGCAGGTTGTTGAGCACGCCACCATCGACGAGGAGATCGTCGCCCATCGGCACCGGCGGGATCACGCCGGGAATGGCGAGGCTGGCTCGGATCGCAGTGGGCATGTCTCCCTCGCGGTGGACCACGACGGACGCGTGCGTGAGGTTGGTGGAGATACAGAAGAACGGCACCCAGGTGTGGGCTGCATCCCAGCCTCCAACGTGGGCCTCGAGCGCGGCACGGATGCGCTCGCCCTTCGTGAGGGCCACGATCGGCACCGTGTAGTCGAGCGGCTTGTCGAAGGCGATCTTGACCCGGCGAAAGAACTCGCTGTCGTCCCAGTCCATCGCCACGGCCGCAGCCATCGTCGATCCGATCGAGGCACCGCCGACCCGATCAATCGGGATGCCCGCCTCGCGCAAGGCGCGGACAGCGCCGATGTGGGCGAACCCACGGGCTCCGCCGCCGCCGAGAACAAGACCAACACCGTGACCGCTCGTGAGTCGGGCAACGCGAGCGAGATCGTTCTTCGATCGATCCCGTGCGTGATGAACCTCATCGATCAGGCTGAGGTCGATCGCGGCGCTGTCGGCTTCGAGCCACGAGGTCGGCCGCTCGGTGTCGCGAGGATGTAGGTGCGCAATCCACGTGGTCGAACGCTCAGCCACCCGGCTCAGCTCCAGCAGCTCGCGGACCCGGGCCTGCTCCGCTTCGTCCGGATCAGCGGAGGTGACGATGAGCAACCGATCCGCCTGCTGAATGACACGCTCACTCCAGCGGGGGAAAGAGGGGTCGATCTCGTAGATCACGTGATCGTTCGTGACCTCCAATTCGTGCAGCATGTCGGCCACACGTCCTGCACCCGGCTGCTGAAGGGGAGAATCGGCAAGCCCGTTCACGCCGAGTTCTGCGTCCACTCGTCCGGCGCTGACAAGTTGCGTGCTTCCGTGACGTTCGATCTCGTTCCACAGCTGGGTGTTCACGTGACGCCGGTCGGTCGACGCCGTGACCGACACGGCGATCGTGGCGACGCCACTGCGACGGACGACCGGACGGGAAGCTCGAACGAGGATGGCCCGGAAGAGCCGAAGCATCAGCGTGGGATGGCGCACCATCGCGGCCTGGAACGCAGGGAGCGCGATACGAGCGAGCACTGTTCCACGAAGGGCATGCACCGTGCCTGCCCGCGGCGCTGCATCGATGAGGCCGATCTCACCAACGACCTCGCCCCGGCCCATCTCACGATCGAAGGGGACACCGGCAAGATCAATGCCCGCCGCCAGCAGCCGGCCGGAGAGCACGATGTAGGCCGCGTCGCTCGCTTCCCCCTGCCGGAAGAGCACTTCGCCGGCCCGAAGGTCGACGATCGTCATGTGCTCGACAAGATCGGGGATCACGTCGTGGTGATCCTCTCCGACGATGGGGGCGAGGGTACGAACCAGCGCCGTGCGATCGAGGCGATTCCGGGCAGTGCGAGATATCTGATCGGCGAGCTCGGGGTTTGCTCCGAGGTAGGAGCGAACCGTGGCCGGATCGAGCTCCGACACCACCACCTCATCGATCGCTCGAAGCGTGGCCAGCCGGCGACCGCCAGCCATCGAACTCAACTCGCCCAACAAGTCGCCCGCTGAGCGGACACCCATCTCGGCCACGCCGCCCTCCGGTCGTGAAACCTCGACGACAAGCGAGCCGGATCGCACGACGAAGACAGCATCGCCTTCCTCACCTTCAACAACGAGCGTGTCGCCTGCATCAACGGAGCGAATCACCCCGCGCTCTGCCAACTCATCCAGAGCTGTCACCCAGTCGTCCCCCTCATTCACGAAGAGAGATCATGGCCTAGATTCAGCGAATGCGCAGCTTTGAGTGTGGCCAGCTCGTCGCCGTTAGTGCTTGAACTGACGCTCACCTGTGAAGAGCATGGCGAGACCGTGTTCGTTCGCAGCCGCGATGGTCTGCGAATCGTTCATTGATCCGCCCGGCTGGACGATGACGGTGACCCCGCTGGCGGCCGCGGCATCGATGCCATCCCGGAAGGGATAGAAGGCATCGGAGGCGCAGGCTCCACCAGCGGCTCGGCCAGCTGCCTTCTCGGCCGCGATCTGGCCCGACTCGACACGGTTCTGCTGGCCGGCGCCGATGCCCCAGGCGGTGCCGTCCTTGGCCAGGACGATGGCGTTCGACGAGACATGACCACACACTCGCCAGGCCAGCTCCGCGTCGGCTCGTTCGGCATCAGTTGGCTTTCGCTCGGTCACAACGTTCCAGCTCTCCGGCGCGGCGGCGAAGTGATGGGCGTCCTGCACGAGATAGCTGTCGGTCAGCTGACGTACCTGCAGACCGGCGACCGGCGGCGATGTTGCTTCCAAGAGGCGAGTGTTCTTGCGCTTGGCGATCAGCTGCTCGATCACACCCTCGTCGTAACCCGGGGCGATGACCACATCGGCCTGAGCGGCCTCCACCATGGCGGCGACCGTCGCGTTGTCGACCGGTCGGTTGAGGGCCACGATGCCACCGAAGGCAGAGCGAGAATCGCAGGCGAAGGCCTGCGTGTAGGCGGTGGCCAGATCGCTGGCAACCGACACACCACACGGATTCGCATGCTTGATGATCGCCACGGCCGGCTCATCACCCAGATCGTGAACAAGCTTCCACGCCGCATCGGCGTCAAAGATGTTGAGGTAGCCCAGCTGCACCCCGGAGTGCTGCACGACCGAGTCCCACCAGCTCGTCTGGCCGACGGTGTTGTAGCGAGCACCCGTCTGATGGGGGTTCTCGCCATATCGCAGATCCTGTGAACGCTCGAGTGCGAGGTGCACGGTTGGCGGGAGCGGATCCTCATCATCGGAGGTGGAGGGAAACTCATCGAACCAGCGGACAATCGCCGCGTCGTAGGCCGCGGTGTGCGCAAACGCCTTGCGAGCGAGCTGGCGCCGGGTCCTCGACGAAGTGGAGCCACCATCACGCAGTTCGGCGAGGACCGTTTCGTAGTCCGCCGGGTCGACGAGGACAGTGAGGTGCTCGTGGTTCTTCGCTGCCGCCCGCATGAGTGTCGGCCCACCGATGTCGATGAGATCCTCCGACGCGGTCTGGGCACTCGTGCCGTGGGTGAACGTGGATGGATCCGCCCCGAAGGGGTACAAGTTGCCGACCACGATGTCGATCAAATCGATGCCGTAGGACTCCAGATCAGTGAGATGAGCCGGGTCCCGGCGATCGGCCAGAATGCCGCCGTGCACCTTCGGGTGAAGCGTGACCACCCGATGACCGAGCATGGGCGGGAAGCCAGTGAAGTCAGCCAGATCAAAGACGGGCACACCCGCCTCAGCAATCGCCCGGGCAGTGCCACCCGAGGAGACGAGGTCGATATCGAGTTCGTGGAGGGCCTGGGCCAACTCCACCACTCCGGACTTGTCGTACACAGACAGCAAGGCTCTCACCCGGCGAAAACTACCGTCGTGGCGGGCTGTCGACCCGATTCGGCGCTGGGCTCGCTGCGTTTCAACGAGAAGTCATGGAGGAGACCCGGTGGGACCGAGCTATTCAAGAGCCGGGTCGACGCACCCATTGGCGCCGCCCGTGCCTCCGCCCGGTGAGAATCGGCGAGGCTCGTCAACGAAGCCGCTCCCGGAGTCTTCCGTCTCGAGAAAGCGCCCCACGCCGTCGGCCAGGGCGAGGCTGGCCGCATCGAGGTAGGCCTCGGTGGCAAACAGCTCCGCTTCGGAAGGGTTGGAGAGGTAACCGAACTCGGCAAGCACGGCGGGCATGAGTGGGCGACGAACCATGCCGTAGGAGTTCTCACCGTTCTCGTTGATCACGGCAAGGGCGCCAGCGTCGGGTGCGGTCGACCACGACACGTCGAAGGGGGTGAGCGCGGACACGATCTCTTCGTAGAGCAGGCCCCCGAGGCGCCGGCTCTCCTCATTCTCGAGTTGAACGAAGATCTCGGTTCCCGGGATCGGCGAGCGATTCGCCGTGGGCGCGTTGTGGTGCACCGACACCATCACCTCCACGTCGAGTTCGTTGCCGATCTGGGCTCGGACGGCAAGGGGGACGCGGTAATCCGACGTACGGGTGAGGACGACACTGATCCCGCGTTCTTCAAGAATGCGGGCGGCGCGCTTGACCACGTCGAGATTGAGGTCCTTCTCGGCCAGGCCGTTGGGGCCGACCGCTCCGGTCTCGACCTCTCCCCCGTGGCCGGGGTCGAGCGCCACGCGGGCGCTGTGGATCGGCGTCCCCCACACAATCGATCCATCGAGGCCGCAGGGGGTGACGATGCGGTAGCCGTTCTCGTCCTCGCCGAGGACCGGCACGACGACGCCCGTCGGCGTAATCAACGCCCGCACGGGACCCGCATCGAGCATGGCTGCCGTCCGGTCGCCGTCGTCATCGACGAGAGCTTCGGTTGTCTCCGGGTCCGGTGGAGTCGTCGTTGCGTCGAGGCCTGGGGCGAGCACCGGGCGCTCGCCGGTCGTACAGCTCGAGGCCAACAGCAGGATCGCAAGTGTTCCCATGGCGATCCGGCAACGCGACATCCGCACAGTGAAGCCCATCATGACCGCGACAGGGCGGACAGGCTGAAACGCACGTTGCCCACGTTGCAGAACATGTCATTTACGTTACGATGCCGGGCAGTGCGGGCGCGCAACATCGCATCCAACGGCGCACAACGTTCCCAGAACGCGCCGGGTGCGATGAGGAGGTACTTCGTTCATGAGCCAGATGATGAGTCGCCAAACTTCCACCTCGGCCCGGAGAAGGGCAGTGTCGCGAACAGTTGTCGTGGCCCTCCTTGCCGTGACGGCCGGGATCTGTGCTGGCTGCTCCACCCCGGTCGATCCTGACGATCCCTTCCTCAGCTCCACCACCAGCGCCCCCGCCTCCGAGTAGACGCATCGCTGGCCGGGCCAGACCGGGCGAGAACGCGAAGGTGCCGCACGTCAACGACGCACGGCACCTTCGAGAGTATGGGAGCGGCGGGAGGCCCCGGTCAGAGACCGGCGACGATGTCCGCCATCAGCTCGCCAGCTTCCGTGGGGTTGAGCCCCACCTGCACACCGGCGTCTTTGAGCGCATCCATCTTGGCCTGCGCCGTGCCCTGCCCACCGGAAACGATGGCGCCAGCGTGGCCCATCTTCTTTCCGGGAGGTGCGGTCACACCAGCGACGTAGCTGGAGACCGGCTTGGTCATGTGGTTCTTGATGTACTCGGCTGCCTCTTCCTCAGCGGAGCCACCGATCTCGCCAATCATCATGACGGCCTTGGTGTCGGGATCGGCTTCGAACGCCTCGAGGCAATCGATGAAGCTGGTGCCGGGGACGGGATCGCCACCGATACCAACACAAGTGGTGACACCGATGTCCTTCTGCTGCAGCTCGTAGAGCGCCTGGTAGGTGAGCGTGCCAGAGCGGCTCACGATGCCGACCGGACCGCCGGGCTTGGCGATGTGACCGGCGGTGATGCCGATGTTCGCCTTGCCGGGGCTGATGAGGCCAGGGCAGTTCGGGCCGAGCAAGCGGGTACCGGGGTACTCCGCCTTCAGCTTGTTGAAGAAATAGGCCTCGTCGTGGGCGGGGACGCCCTCGGTAATGCAGACCACGAGCTCCATGCCCGCCTCAGCAGCTTCGAGCACGGCGGCCTGAACGCCAGGTGCGGGAATGAAGATGCAGGTGGCCGTGGCGCCGGTGGCCTCGGCGGCCTCCCTCACCGAAGCGAAGATCGGGACACCATCAACATCGGTGCCCGCCTTCTTCGGGTGGGTGCCAGCCACCACTTGGGTGCCGTACGCCTTGTTGAGGTTGCCGTAATAGCGACCGGTGGAGCCGGTGAGGCCCTGGTAGATGACCTTGGTGTTCTCGTCGACGAAAATGCTCATGTCAGTCTCCCTCAGGCCTTCGCCAACTCGACGGCCTTGGCCGCAGCACTCAGCATGGTCTCTTCCATCATCAGCGCATCGCTCAGATGCGGCTCGAGAATCGCACGACCCTCTTCGGCGTTCGTGCCGTCAAGGCGGATCACGATCGGCGAATCGAGCTTCACACGACCCATGGCCTCGATGATGCCGTTGGCCACCTCTTCACCTCGGGTGATACCACCAAAGATGTTGATGAAGATGGCTTTGACGTTCTTGTCATCGTTAATGACTTCGAGCGCACCAGCCATCACGTCGGCGTTGGCGCCACCGCCGATGTCGAGGAAGTTGGCGGGAGAGCCGCCGACCTGGTTCACAACGTCGAGCGTGCTCATGGCAAGGCCAGCACCGTTGGCGATCACGCCAACCGAGCCGTCAAGGCCGACGTACTGCAGGCCCTTGTCGTGGGCCGCGTCTTCCCGCTCGTCGCGGGGCTGGGTGAGGTCGTACTCGGCGTACTCCGGGTGCTCGTAGACGGCGTTACCGTCGAGGCTGACCTTCGCATCGAGTGCGTGCACTTCACCGGTGGGCTTGAGGATGAGCGGGTTGATCTCGACGAGATCGGCGTCACCCTCGACATACGCCGTGTAGAGCTTCATGAGGATGTCGACCGCACCGTCGGTGGCGGCCGGGTTCAGCTTCGCCGCCTCCACCCAAGCTCGGCAGGCCTCTTCGCTGAGACCCTCGACGGGGTTGACGTGAATCTTGGCGATGGCGTCAGGGTTCTCCTCGGCGACGGTCTCGATCTCGACACCGCCTTCGGCACTGAGCATGCCGAGATACATCTTGGCGGAGCGGTCAAGCGTGAAGGAGGCGTAGTACTCCTCGGCAATGTCGGAGGCGATCTCCACCCAGATGACCTTGACGATGTGGCCCTTGATGTCGAGACCGAGGATGTTCCCGGCGTGCTCACGCACTTCATCGACGTTGTTGGCGAGCTTCACACCACCGGCCTTGCCGCGGCCACCGGTGTGGACCTGCGCCTTGACAACGACGGGGTAGCCGACGCGTTCGGCGACGGCGACTGCCGACTCCACATCGGTGCATGCCTCACCGTCTGATACGGGAATTCCGTACGACGCGAAGAATTGCTTGCCTTGGTATTCGAGTAGGTCCACCTGAGTGCCTCCGAGGCCGGTATTGGTTTCTGTCGTGCGTTGCAGTGCGCTGTGCACCGTGTTCAAGCGCACCGTGTTCCAGCAGTTCGCTGCACCGTATTGCATGGAGCGCAGCGTGAGCCGGTCGTCACGACTCGTTGCGCCGAGTCGGAACACGGCGATACTAGGTCGCCACGTCGCACACTCCGAACTGGTGCGACGGTTCCGTCTCCGAGAAGTGAGCGCCATGCCTGTCGGCAAGACCTCTGCCCCACCCCGCCAACTGATCATGCTCATCGTTGCCACGATCGTCGGCGTGGCATCCATGGTGTTCCTGGTGACCCGGACGACCGACTTGGCCCAGGACGGGCAGGTGCAGTTGAACATCGGTGATGAGGTGTTCGCGCCAGGAAAGACTGACCGACTCTCGGACGACATCGCGGCGCAGGGCCCGCTCCTCCTGGCCGATCAGGCTGGCCGCGATCGAGACATCTATCTCCAACACATCGGCGACGACCCCGACACGGGATGGTTCGCCTTCGCCGTTCGGCCACCCGACGCCGGGCGGGAGTGTTTCGCCAAGTGGCAGCCCGATCAAGACATCTTCACGTTCGAGCGTCTTGTTGAAGGTTCCTTACAAGAGACCGAACCATGTGATGATCGGACGTTCCCTGCCGATGGGGAAGGGCTGAGGTCGTACCCCGTACAGATCGACGCTGAAGATCGCATTTCCATTGACCTGAACGCTGAGGCTCGAACCACCACCACGGTGGAAGCCGACGCAACCGACGAGTAACCATGAGCACGCGAGAATGAACGAGAGCGAAAGAGTGACGCCGCCATGTTGATTGCCCAGCTCTCGGACACGCACGTCGTTGCTCCAGACGCCACCGAGGAACTCTTCGTCGACAACAACGCCCGTCTCGAGTCGGCCGTCATGTCCATCAACGAAGAAGCGCCCGCTGTCGAGGCCGTGCTCGTCACCGGTGATCTCACGAACAACGGCACCCGTATCGAATTCGAGCAGCTCACCGCCCGGCTTTCCAAACTCGCCGCGCCGACATACGTCTTGCCCGGCAATCACGACGATCGCTCCCTGGTGCGGGAGTTCTTTCCTGGCCAGCCGTGGGTCGATGCCGAGCACGCCAGCTGGCTTCTTGACCTCTCCGCTGATCTCCGGATCGTTGCCCTCGACACCACGATCCCCGGTGAGCCCGGCGGCGAGGTGGACGAGGCCCGCCTGGCCTGGCTCGCCGATGCCATCGACGGCGCCAGCGGCCGCTGCCTCCTTGCCATGCACCACCCACCGTTCCTCACGGGCGTGCAGTGGATGGACAACTCAGGCTTCATCGGCCTGGCGTCACTTGTCGAGTTACTGGGTGACCATCCCGTCGATCGCATCGCCTGTGGCCATTTCCATCGACCCGTCACCGCCACCGTGGCTGGCATCACCGCCCAGGTTGGTTTGTCCACCGTGCAGCACGTGGACCTGGACCTGGCACCGGGGGCCCCGATCTCGCTGATCGATGACCCCGTCGGCTACCTGCTCCACGTCGTGGCCGACACGGGCTGGGTCTCCCACACCCGCTTCTTCGACACCGGCGCCGAGCGAGTCCACCCCCAGTGGGCCAAGGACCCCTCCTAACCCAAGCGAACCAAGCCGAAAAATCGTGTCCAGCCCACCGTTCCGGTGGGCTGACGCTGCAAGAAGAGGCCCGAGGGCGGCGTGCGCTGCAAAATCGACGCACCTCACCTCTCCGCGCCTCATCGAGATGGTTGCGACTCCTACTCTTGACGAACCGTGAGCAGCTCCTGGCAGAGCAAGCCGGCATCGCGATGCCGATGCATCTCGCCATAGGTCTCATGATTGATGGTGGCGATGAATGCTCCCCGATTCGGGAACTGCATCACCATCACGGCATCCCAGTCCCCGGCTCCGATGAAGTAGCGCTCCACCGTTCCCATGAGCAGGCATGTGCCTCCCGCTTCCGCAGCGGCAACACCAAAAGCATCGGCATAGCGCTGATAGGCATCTGCCCCTGATTCACCGGGAACGTGTTCGGCCGGGGCGTCGGCGCCGTAGTCGGCCTTGGGTTTGAAGCGGAGCAGGTTTACCTGGCCGATCGGACCGTCATACGTATCGTCTCGGAATCCTCGGAACTGATCGGCGGTGGGCTGAAAGGCAGGCATGTGACCGAGCCTCGCGCACGCGCTCCCGCATGGCGAGTTGCACCACCTTGGTGACGGTGAGGGTCAGGCACCCACAGCGGTGATGGTGAGGGTCAGGCACCCACAGCGCAGTGCCACAGCGCAGACGCGGAACGACCCGCCGTTTCCGGCGGGCCGTTTCGACATCTCTCCGACCTCGGGCACCGAGGGACTGTCAGAGCTAGACGTAGTCTTTGTATTTGTCGAGGTGGCGGACGGGTTTGTTGAGTGCGTCTTTGCGGAAGGGGTCGCCGAGTTCTTGGGTGCACATGATCTCGATGACTGTGGTTTTGCCGTCTTCCATTTGTGCCCTGATGGCGTCAGTGAGGGCGGCGCCGACGTTGTCGAGTTTGTCGACACGGATGGCTTCAGCCCCCATGGCCTTTGCGATATCGGCGTAGTTCTCCCCACCATCCAACTCACCGGCAACGAACCGGCGGCCGTAGAAGTCCACTTGGTTCTTCTTCTCTGCACCCCATTGCCGGTTGTGGAACACCACTGCGGTGACGGGGATGTCATGCCTGACTGCGGTCATGATCTCAGTCATCGACATCGCCCACGCACCATCACCGGCATAACTGACGGCCGGCCGGTCAGGGGCTGCGCACTTCGCACCAATGATGGTGGGCAACGCATACCCACAATTCCCCCACGACATCGCAGCAAAGAAGCTTCTCGGTTCTTCGAACCGGAGATAGGAGTTGGACACCGAGTTGATGTTGCCGATATCAGTGGACACCATCACCCGGGCAGGCATCGCTTCTTCCAACGCCCGCAGCACTTGGCGGGGATGCAGCCAATCACCCGGCATCTCCTCAGCCTCAGCAATCGCATCCAAACTGAACTCGTCGGTCTCATGGATCCAAGCATCCAACTCGGCCTCCCACGCGTCCTGCTCGGTCTTCATCGCCGCTATACGAGCGTCCCTGGTGGCATCACAAGCCAGCGTTCGGTCTGCCAGACGGCGGGTGAGTGCAGTGGCGGCCGCGGCTGCGTCACCGGCAATACCAACACTGATTTTCTTCACCAAACCAAGCATGGTGTGATCCGCGTCAACCTGGATGATCTTCGCGTCCTTGGGCCAGTAATCCATCCCATGCTGAGGCAACGTCCCAAACGGACCCAACCTCGTCCCCAACGCCAACACCACATCAGCCTTCGCAATGAGTTTCATCGCAGCCTTCGAGCCCTGATAACCCAACGGGCCACACCACTGCGGATGACTGGCGGGGAAGCTGTCGTTGTGGAGATAGGAGTTCACCACCGGACACCCCAACCGCTCAGCCAACGCCACACACTCAGCCATCGCGTCACCCATCACCACACCACCACCACTGAGCAGCACCGGGAACTCCGCCGACGCCAACAACTCCGCAGCCTCATCCAACGACTTGTCGCCACCCGGACCGCGATCCACCCGCATCGGCTCGGGGATCGTCACATCAATATCGCCATAAAACCGGTCACGAGGAATGTTCAACTGCGTCGGACCCATCTCGCTGATGGCACGATCGAAACACCGGGCAGTGATCTCCGCCATCCGGTTCTCGTTGTTCACATGCCCCTGATACTTCGTGAACTCCTCAAACATCGGCAACTGGTTCGCTTCCTGAAAACCACCAAGACCGATACCCATCGTCCCCGTCTCCGGCGTGATAATCACCACCGGCGAGTGAGCCCAAAACGCGGCCGCGATCGCGGTCACACAATTGGAGATACCCGGACCATTCTGACCAATCACCACACCATGACGACCAGACACACGCGCATACCCATCAGCCATATGCGCCGCACCCTGCTCATGCACCACCGGCACCAAACGAATCCCAGCAGGAGCAAAAATATCCATCGCATCCATAAACGCCGAACCCATGATCCCGAACATGTCGGTCACACCATTCGCCACCAAGGTCTCAACAAAAGCTTCAGAAGGGGTCATCCGAGTCAT
>CALKTH010000035.1 GCA_937997485.1 uncultured Acidimicrobiales bacterium
ATCTCGATCACGCCGCATCATCCGGAGCGGGAGCTGCGGGCGATGGGCGCTGAGTTCGAGAGCGAAACGAAACGGCGAGATCCATTCGCGAACCACTGGGTGGTTGACGGGAATCTCGTGACCGGTCAGAACCAGAACGCCGGGCCGATGGTGGCCCGGGAAATGATGCAGTTGCTGACGGCCAGCATGGAAACGGAGCAGTCATGAGCGATGCCAGTGCGGACAGTGAGCGCAGCGGTCCCCGCTACGGAACGGTGAACACCGCCTACGGCATGAAGATGGCGACCACGCCACCGGAAGGCGACGGGCCGGTGTGGATGGTCAACCTGATGAAGTATCGGGAGGTGGCCGACTATGCCGACGGGCGGGAGTCCACGATCAGTGGGCGCGAGGCCGACGACATCTACACGCCGCTCGACTCGCTCGCCGCGGTTGGTGCGGCCCCGGTGTTCGCCGGTGATGTCGACCAGCAGTTGCTCGGTGACGAGACCGTGTGGGATCGGGTGGCGATCGTGAAGTATCCGACCCGCAAGGCCTTCATCGACATGCAGTCGCTCCCGAGTTTCCAGGAGTCACACAAGCACAAGGACGCGGGGATGGACTTCACCATCGTGATGGGTGGCCAGCCCATGACCATGCCGCCCGCTCCCGCCGGCTTCGAGCCGACCGACTGGAGCGACGTTCCCCACCCGCCGACCGATGACGACGGCCCCGTGATGGTCGTGCACATCCTTCGCTTCCACGACGTGGCGGACGCACACAAGACGCCCGATCACATGCAGCAGTATCAGAGCAAGGCGGCGAGAGTGGCGCTCGGGCACGGTGTGCAGATCGGGGCGTGGTTCGCCGTCGAAGACACAATCCTCGGGGATGGTCGAGTGTGGCACCAGGCCCGCTTCAACCTGTTCCCCAGCAAGGCGGCGTTCATGGCCGTTGTGATGGATCCGGCGCGCCTTACCGCTCAGAAAGACCACCGCGAAACCGCCATCGCCGACACCTACACCATGATCGTGCGCCCCACGCTCAACACCCTCGCCGCCTCCCTCACCTCCTGACACCCCGGCTGCTCGATGGTCCGCCCATCAACCCGTCAAGGTCCCCAACTCCAACTGCCACCTCAGAGTCCGGCCCAGACCGGACTCTGAGGTGGCAGTGGTCGCGTTTGGGGCACTTCGGCGAGGGAGGGAGTCGACGTGGCTCATCTCCCGGGCGAGACTCGATCCGTGGACGTGACCTTCGCCTTCGAAGCCGAGCTCTACCTGTGGAAGGAAGATGCCTCCTGGGTCTTCGTCGACGTTCCGATCGAGGTGGGCGAGGAGATCCACGACATGCCGCTTCCCAAGAAAGGATTCGGTTCGGTCAAGGTTGAAGTGACGGTTGGCAGCTCGACCTGGTCGACCTCGGTGTTCCCCAGCAAGGAGTCAGGCTCCTTCGTGCTGCCGGTGAAGAAGGAGATCCGGAAGAAGCAACAGATCGACGTGGGCGACAACGCGCAGTTCGAGCTGACGGTCAGACTCGCCTGACGAAGCCATTGGGTGCAGATCGCAAACGATCTTGACGGCGCGATGCACCCAATGTCGCCGGCGAAGCCGAGCGCTGGCCAGCGCACGGGTACGCGATTGGGGGCCAAGCAGCGCCTATGCGACGCTGGTTGGATGATGCCGATCAACGACTCAGCGTCCCCGCACCAGCGTGAGTACGAGAGGCACGCATGATTGAGACGGGCGGGCGGGTGTCAGGCAAGGTGGCGATCATCACGGGAGCCGCCTCCGGGCTCGGACGAGCAGATGCGCTTCGGCTCGCCGAGGAGGGCGCACGCTTGGTGGTCACCGATGTGAACGTCGAGGCTGGCACCGAAGTGGCTCGCTTGTGCGAGGCGGAGTTCGTCGAGCAAGACGTTGGCGATGAGACGGCGTGGACGTCTCTGATCGAGGCAACGATGAGCTCGCACGGGCGGCTCGACATCCTCGTGAACAACGCTGGCATAGCACCGATCGCCAACATCGAGACAACGACGACGGATGTTTGGCGAGACGTGATGCGCGTGCACGCCGACGGAACCTTCTTCGGCTGCCGGGCGGCGATCCCCGCCATGGCCCAAGGCGGTGGCGGCTCGATCATCAACATGTCTTCGACTGCTGCTCTCGTCGGCATCTCGCCCTACCTCGCCTACTCGGCTGCGAAAGGCGCGATTCGGTCGATGACAAAGGCCATCGCTTCCCACTGCCGTGCGGAAGGAAACGGTGTGCGCTGCAACTCCGTTCATCCGGGCAGCATCTCCACACCGATGGTTCACAACGCCATGCAGAAGTTGGCCGGTATCGACATGCTCGCCCAACCCGACCCGGAGGCAATGAGAGTGGCACTCGGGATCGGGGAACCGTTGGACGTGGCCAACTTGGTCCTCTTCCTGGCCTCGGAAGAGTCGAAACACATGAACGGCGCCGAACTCGTCATCGACAACGCCGACACGGTTGATCAGGTTCGGCGATGACCCTCACCGGCCTGGTCCACGTCAACGTCAACTGCAGCAACTTCGAACGCTCGAAGGCGTTCTACGAGCTGCTGGGATTCGAGCACTTGCTTGACGTCCCGCCAACGAACACTGCGGAGGTTGCCGCTGCGGTGGGGATGCCTCCATATCGGGTGAACGGCGCGTTGCTGATCTTGCGAACCGGTCCGGTGCCGTTCGTGCTGGACCTGCTCGAATGGCAGGAACCTTCCGATCCCTCCCCGCCGTATCCGCACCTGTACCACCTCGGCATCGCCCGAATCGCTCTGTCCACCGACGATCTTGCCGGCGACATGGCTCGGCTTCAGGCGGCAGGCGTCGAGTTCCTTTCTGAGCCCGCCTCGGTGACCCTGGACAACAGCCCGACGACCACGTTCGTCTGTTTCCGAGATCCCGACGGCACCATCCTCGAACTGGTGCATTCCGGTTCGTGATCACAACCCCCCGCTTGCTCCGTCCCCTTTCAACTGCCACCTCAGCGTCCGGTCCAGGCCGGACTCTGAGGTGGCAGTAGGGCGCGTTCGGAGCGCAGGATGTTGAGCCGAGCGCGGGCAGCGTTGCGAGATCACGAGCGACTGATCGTCATCTGCATCTCGACGGTCGCCGTCATGGCTGGGCAAGGTGTGATCAGCCCGATCCTTCCGCTCTACGCCGCGAGCTTCGACGTGTCGACCGCGATGATCGGCTCGACCATCACCGCGTTCGGCCTGGCTCGACTGATCACCAACGTGCCAGCGGGCATTTTCGCCGACCGCCGCGGGCGACGATTCCTACTCATCAGTGGTCCGCTCATCACCGCAATCGGGATGGCTGGCTCGGGCTTCGCTGATGACATCTGGACGCTGTTGGTTTTCCGCTTCATCGCTGGGCTGGGGAGCGGCTTCTACATGACCGGGGCGCAGATCTATCTCCTCGACATTGCCGGCCCCGAGCAGCGGGGGAGATACATCGCCACCAACCAGGGCGCTCTGCTCGTTGGAGTGAGCCTGGGTCCGGCGCTCGGCGGCGTCATTGCCGACGCCTACACGCTGTCCACACCCTTCTTTGTTGTCGCTGCGGCGGCTCTCTGTACCTCGATCTACGGCTACCTCCGGCTGCCGGAAACCCTCGGTGCACACGCTGTGGAAGATGCGGACGACTCCGGACCAAAGGTTGTGGTCTCCCGATTCGCCCTCCTGAGATCGGCTGACTTCCTGGCTGTCGGCTTCATCAGCATGGGTGTGTTCTCCATTCGGGCCGGGGTGCGTCAGACCCTCGTCCCGTTGCGTCTCAGTGACGCATTTGGGCTCGAGGTGGACGAACTGGGCTTGCTGTTCACTGCGCTCGGAGCGATTGGGCTTGTGTTGATATGGCCATCCGGTTGGGCGGCCGATCGCTTCGGTCCAAAGCTGTTGATTGTGCCGACGTCGCTGCTCATCGCCGTCGGGATCTCGATCGTCGCGATTGCCGACTCACTCGAGCTCTTCGTCGCAGGATTGGCCATCTCTGCGATTGGCACGAGCATTACTGGCCCCGCACCAGCGGCCTATGTCGCTGCCATCGTCGGCGAGGAGCAGCGAGGCTCGGCCATGGGCTTGTACCGAACCTTCGGCGACATCGGCGTGGTCGGTTCACCCGTA
>CALKTH010000036.1 GCA_937997485.1 uncultured Acidimicrobiales bacterium
CCGAGCCGAAGCTTCGCGAAGACGGGATCGAGCGCCCGCACCCATCCCGGTTCGACGACACGCGTCCCGACTTCGCCGTTTGTATGGCCGCCCATGCGGAGGCCGTCCAGGACGGGCAGATGGGCTACATGGACCCGACGACTGGCCTCTTCGTGATGACCGCCGCCCACCTCGCAGAGCGGCCGTGCTGCGAGCGAGGTTGCCGTCACTGCCCCTGGGTGACGTAATCTCAGCGGATGGCCAGCACCGACCGCATTGCACTTTCTATTGATGACCAGGGCGTCGCCGACGTCCGCCTGAATCGACCAGACAAGATGAACGCGCTCGAACGAGCAATGTTCTCTTCGTTGGTCGAGACCGCGGATGAGCTGGCCAAGGATGCGTCGTTGCGCTGCGTGGTGTTGAGCGGCGAAGGCCGTTCGTTTTGTGCCGGACTCGACTTCGCCAGTTTCCAGGGAATGGCGGACGCCGATGACGCAACGGGTGGAGACAGCGCCGCAACAGCTCCCGACATGGGTGAACGCATCACCCATCACGGCCAACAAGCCGTCTACGGCTGGACCGACCTACCGGTGCCCGTGATCGCTGCCCTGCAAGGTCATGCGCTCGGCGGTGGGATCCAGCTCGCCCTTGGAGCCGACATCCGCATCGCGGCTCCCGACACGAAGATGTCCGTGCTCGAGATCCGGTGGGGCCTTGTGCCCGACATGACTGGCACGCAGGCGTTGATCAACCTCGTGGGAATCGATGTCGCCAAGGATCTGACGTTCAGCGGTCGCATGGTCGGAGCAGAGGAGGCCAAGGAGCTTGGCCTCGTCACCCACCTCGCTGATGATCCCCGGGCGATGGCGCTCGAGATGGCGGCCGACATCGCCAAGAAGAGTCCCCACGCCATTCGGGCTGCGAAGCGCATTTTCAATGTGGCGCCCAAACTCTCGATTGCCGAGGGCTTCGCCATGGAGCGTGAAGAGATCGGCCGCCTCATCAGCTCACCGAATCAGAAGGAGTCCGTCGCCGCCTTCTTCGAGAAGCGCGACCCGGTCTTCGCCGATCCCGATCCCATCGACTGACCACCATTCCCCCTGGCCGCCCTCCTGTGGGTGCCTGACCCTCACCATCACACACCTCTCACCGCAGGCGCACGGTGACCACGACGGGACGGTGATCGCTCCCGTTGCCTGGCAGCGTCTGGACCTCGAGGACCTCGAGTTCGTTTGACACCAGCACGTGATCCAACCGCATCAGCGGCACGCCTCGGAGCGTCCAGCTCAGCCCAAGACCGCGACCCGCCGCTTGATGCGCGTCGACGAGGCCTCCGTTGATCAGCGCTCGAAACGGTTGATGGTGCACCGTGGCGTTGAAGTCACCGGCCACCAAAAGCGGCCGCTCCCGAACCGCATGCCACTCGTCGATGAGATCGAACTGTTCCCGCCACACCTGGACGGCAACGGGCCGATTGGGAGCCGCGGCGTGCACGTTGTGAACGTCGACCGTGACTCCTTCAAGCTCGAGGACAGCGCTCACCATGAGCGAGAAGTCGGTGAACGGCTCCACTCGCAGATCAGACAGCGGCCAACGGGACAGCACGACGCGACCGCCTCGACCTTGGCCCTCGCCCACGCTCCCGGTCGATTCGCGCCACTCGTAGGCGGCCAAAGAGGGCAGAGCGAACAACTGGTCCTCGACGAAGGGAAGGACTTCCTGCAGGAAGATGACGTCGGGGTCAGTGGCGACGATCGCCTCAACGGAGCCCACAGGGTCAGAGTTCTCGACCCACAAGTTGGCGGTTGCGAGACGGATGGTCACGACCTCAGAGGCTTCGGCCGGATCTGGTGATCGCAGGTTCAGGTCATCGAGGAGCCACACCACTTGAAGCACAGCCAGCACGGTCGAGAGGGCGAACAGCAGCCGTTGCCGATGCCGAGCGGCCACAACAGCGAGCGGCCATGCCAGCAGCAAGAGAAAGGGAGCGACGCCAACGAGGCCGATGACCAGGAAATTGTCGGTCGGTCCCCTCCACCTCGAGGCAGCCAGCCATGCGAGACCGAGCGCAAGGAGCCACTGCGCTCCTACCCATGCCGTGTTTCGAGCGCTGCGTTCAGAGGCCAATGGCTGCGCCGGTGAGGGCGCGAGGATCGGCGACTCCGGCGAGCACGCCATTGTCGAGCACGTCGATCATGTGCGAGTGGCCGAATCCGTCGCCCCACGTCTTCTCGATCACGGCGTGGCCGCGCGAGCGGAGTCCATCAACCCAAGGAGCACCTCGCTCGACAGCGACAGTGAGCTGCCCTTTCGCTGACCAGGTGTCGAAACCATCCGCATCGGGAACGGTGAGAGCAAAGCGATGATCGGTGAGCGAGCGGCCAACCGATTGTCCGGCGTGGAAGCGGCGAGCGGCCATCTGGAGCACCACTTGTGGTTGAGCGTCGCCACCCATGCATCCGAAGACCGTTCTCAGTGATCCATCAGCATTGGTGGCCAGCGCGGGAGAAAGCGTGCTCGGCGGTCGCCGACCCGGTGCGAGCTCGGCCGGGTGTCCCTCTTCCACGCTGAAGCCAATTCCTCGGTTGTGGAGAAAGACACCGACCTCGGGCACCGCAAGGTGCGAGCCGAAGCCTGCTGCATTGGACTGAATCAGCGAAACACCCATTCCCGTACCGTCAGCGGTGCACAAGTAGATCGTGCCGCCGCCCTTAGTCGGCGGCGTGACGTCAGCGGCCGCGTCACGTGAGATCGCTGCTCGCCGAGGAGCGAGACGTTCCTCACTCACCAGACGCTGACCGTCAGCCCCTTCGAAGAGCACCTCGGGTCGGTCGAAGGCGGCCTGTTTGCATGCCTCGACGAGGAGGTGTGCCCAGAGCGGATCATTCGGGTCCTCCGGCAGATCCAAGCCATCGGCGATCACGGCACCGGCCAGCGACAGGTACCCCTGGCTGTTCGGTGGGGCGGTCCACAACGTCTGACCGAACGCCTCAGCTCGAACGGGGGCGACCCAATCGGCCTGGCTTCGAGCAAGATCAGCGGGAGAGTAGAGGCCCTCGCCCAGGCGCTGCAGTCCGGCACCGAATTCGCCCTCGTACCAAGCGCTTCTGCCTTCCGCTCCAATCGCCGCGAGCGAGCGGGCGAGGCCCGCTCGGCGCACGACCTGGCCGGCAGCGACTGGCCGTCCGTTGTGGAGATAGTCATCAGCGCCATCGACACCCGCCACCAGCGAAGACATGCGGCCCAGAATCGGACTCGCCGGGAAACCGTCGGCGGCAAGGCGACGGGCGGGTTCGAGAACGTCAGCGAGCGGCATGGAACCGAAGCGGTCCATCAGCGCGGTCCAGCCGTCGACACAACCGGGCACTGGGACCGAGCGCATATCGC
Organism: uncultured Acidimicrobiales bacterium; assembly: GCA_937997485.1. Lineage (GTDB taxonomy): Bacteria > Actinomycetota > Acidimicrobiia > Acidimicrobiales > SZUA-35 > SZUA-35. Next base: position 3,370 of record CALKTH010000036.1, read on the forward strand.
CTCGGAAGGGCATCGCCCCGTGACCCTCGGCCCGCAGAGCGGCCGAATCCGAACCGGAACCGGCTCGACCTGATGCATTGAGAGCAAACGGCGCATCGTGGCCTGGGACGTGGACGAGCGCCCATAGGTCTCCACCCATCCCGCACATATGTTGCGTCGTCACGGCGAGAGCGGCCGAGGCGGCAACGGCCGCATCCACAGCGTTGCCACCAGCAGAGAGCATCTGCGTTGCGGCCACCGATGACAGGTGGTCCACCGTGCACGCCATGCCGCGCGTACCCATTCGTGCAGTCTCGGTTCTCACCACGTCGGCATCACCATCCTTGTCTCGATCGATCGTGTCGGGGCGCAGCCGGAGCGACGCCGATCATCCAGCGTGCCAGCTGTCGCGCTCAACGAGGAGCTGCCGAAGCAGATCGACCTCGTCGGTGATGATGGCGTCGACGCCAAGGTCGAGCAGCCGAACCATCTCGGCCGGATCGTTGATCGTCCAGAGGTGGACTTGGAGCCCGAGTTCGTGAGCGGCCTCCAAGAGCTCGCTCGTGAGCTCGAACTGCCCGAACTGGGGCGGAATCTGCAGGCAGCCGTGGTCACCGAAGGCCTGCTCCGGGCGAGGATCACTCCCAAGCCAGGCGAGCAGCTCCATGGGTCCGGGCGAGGTGCAAAGCGCCGGACCGAGCCGCTCACGCAAGGCAACGATGCGGGCGTCGTCGAAGCCGCCAACACCGATGCGATCAACGGCGTCGTGGTCCTTGATCACTTTGGTCAGTGGCTCGACCGCTGCGTCGGCCTTCGCATCCACGTTGAACCGAGCCTCGGGAAATGTCGTGAGGAGATCGGCCAGCAATGGAATTCGCTCGCCATCGCCCACATCAACCTGCTGCACCTCGGCCCACGTCAGATCCGCGATGTTTCCCGCCACCCCCGCCACTCTCATGAGGTCAGGATCGTGTGCGGCGACGATGCGCCCATCACGTGTGGCATGCACGTCGGTTTCGAGGTAGCGGTAGCCCAGCGAGACCGAGTGGGCGAAGGCAGCCATGCTGTTCTCCGGCCCGCCACCGTTGCCACCCCGGTGGGCCACCGCCAACGGCAGGTCGTGATCGAGGTAGGCGAACCGTTGGTGGGGCGCAGGTGTATCTGACAACGACACACGGGCGACCGTAGCCTCCCGAGCGTGAAGGCGCCTTCGAGGACCTCGGTCCGTGTTGCTCCCCAAACTCCCATGAATGCTGCGGAGCGCCGAGTCGTTCTGGCCGGAGTGGTCGGAACCACCGCCAGCGTCTATCCGGCGTTCCTCACCGGCGCCGTGAGCGTTCAGCTTCGCCAAGATCTCGGCCTCACCGAACGAGATATCGGCATCGCCATCGGCTGCTTTTTCGCCAGCGCTGCGCTGGGCTCAGCTCTGTTGGGCTCGATCGCCGAACGCCTCGGGGGCGTCCGGGCCATGAAGGTGGGGCTCTCGATGACACTGGTGAGCGCTGGGCTGTTGGCGCTTCTGGCCCGAAGTGCTCCTGTGTTCTGGGCGCTGCTGTTGATCGCTGGCGCGTCGAATGCGCTGACCCAGCCTTCAGCCAATCTGCTGCTCGCTGGCGGCATGCACCCGGATCGGCTCGGATCGGCACTTGCCGTCAAGCAATCCGGGATGCCGCTAGCCACCATGCTTGGCGGTCTTGCGGTTCCGGCGATCGCACTCACCGTCGGATGGGAGGCAGCCTTCGCGGCTGGCGCCGTCCTAGCGGCGGTGGCCTGGACCGCTCTGCTCGCCCTTGATCCCAACGCAGAACGGGCACCCCGACCACCGGGCGGCGCCGCGTCCCGCGGGCGCGTGCCGGACCTACCTATGGCCACCCTGGCCATGTATGCGCTCGTCGGCGGGTTGGCCGCGGCAGGCGCAGGGTCGATGGTCAGCTTCCTCGTCAGCGGTGCGGAGGCAGCAGGCATGGCACCCGGCCCTTCTGGGTTGCTACTCACCGCAGGTTCGATCGTTGGCATCACCTCTCGTCTGCAACATGGGCGTCTTGCTGACCAGGGACGTGTGGTCCCGCTCACCCGAGTTGCGCTTCTGCTTGCCATCGGTGGCGGTGGTCTGCTGCTTCTCGCCCTTGATCAACCTCTCATGTACGCAATCGGGATCGTGCCCGCGTTCGGAGCCGGTTGGGCCTGGCCGGGCCTCTTCAACCTGTCGGTGATTCGCACGAACCCGACCGCCCCCGCCGCAGCCACCGGAGTGAGCCAGACTGGCGTCTACCTGGGCGCCGGAACCGGCCCAGCTCTCGGCGGCGTCATCGTCGAACAGTTCGGATACGGCGCACTCTGGCTTGGCGGGGGAGCGGCGCTTTTGTTCGCCGCCGTTGTCGCCGCCAAACTGCACCGGATGTCAGGAGCTCACAATGTCTGAAGTACGCATCGAACGCCGTGGACCGGTCGGCTGGTTGGTGTTCGATCACGAGGAACGCCGCAACGCCATGACCCTCGACATGTGGCGCGCCGTTCCCGCCCTGTGCGCCGAGCTGGAGCAAGATCCCGACATCCGGGTGGTTGTCCTGCGCGGAGCAGGCGAGCGAGCCTTCATTGCCGGCGCCGACATCAGCCAGTTCCAGACCTCTCGCAGCGGCTCGTCCGGTGGCGGCTACGAGCAGGCAACCGAAGCCGCCTACAACGCCATTGCGACGCTGGCCAAGCCGGTGCTGGCCTGCATCCACGGCTTCTGCATCGGCGGAGGGCTGGCCATCGCCCTGTGTGCCGACGTCCGCTACTTCGCCGACGACGTTCGTTTCGCGCTGCCTCCGGCCAAGCTCGGCATTGGCTACAGCCCGGACGGCCTGCAGACGCTGGTCGACCTCGTCGGACCTGCCGTGGCCAAAGAGATGGTCTACGGGGCCGAGCTCTACGACGCCGAGACCGGTGTGCGCTGGGGTGTGGCGAACCACATGCTCCCGAAAGACGAACTCGACGCCCACGTACAGGAGCGAGCAGAGATCATGGCCAGCCGTGCGCCGATGAGTCAGCTCGCGGCAAAGCTCGCCATCGCCAAGGACCCACGCGCCGCCGACGTCGTCGCCGCCTGCTTCACCAGCGACGACTACGCCGAGGGCGTCGCCGCCTTCATGGAGAAGCGAACCCCAGACTTCAAGGGCCAATAGCACCAAGACTGCGCCCTGAACGCGAACTGCCACCTCAGCGTCCGGTCCTCGCCGGATTCTGAGGTGGCAGTTGTGAGTGGATTCAGACGGGGAGCGTGTTTGTCACCGTGATGAACTCAGGGGACTCGCTGAAGCCCACCATCATCTCACCCCGAGTCACACCAGCAGAAAGCTGACCGATCCAGAAGTCGCGCCCTCCGGCATCAGCGGCTCGGCCCAGCACGTTCTGGTAGACCAGCTCGACGAACTCCGCGTCGGAGAGGCTTCCGTAGGTCGCGGTGAACTCCGCAGAGCCAGCAAAGCTGTTCGAGACGTCAGCCAGACTCGTGCGGTTGGCCAAACGGGCATACCAGAAGTCAAACCCGCCCTGATCAGCGTTCCGACCGAAGTAAGCGCGGTAGAGCCGCCAAAGCTGATGGGCAGAGGCCGGCGATGCAGCGGTCGTGCTCGTCGCATCCACGAGCTCGGGAGACTCGCTGAAGCCAACCATCATCTCGCCCCGAGTCACACCGCCAGCAAGCTGCGCTGTCCAGAAGGCTCGGCCTCCCGCGTCGGCAGGGCGGCCGAACACGTTCTGGTACACCAGCTCCACGAACTCAGCATCGGACAAGCTGCCATACGTGTCGCTGAACTCGTCGGACGCAACGAACCCGTTCGCCAGATCGACAAGTGAGGCGCCAGCGGCCCGTCGCATCATCCAAAACTGGAGACCATCGGCGTCTGGTGGCCGCAGGAAGAAGGCCCGGTAGATCCGCGTGACTTGACCTTCGAGCTGCTTGCCTGCGAGATCGGCCACCGCAACCGGGTCCGGCACCACGTCTGGCTCTGGCTCGGGTTCCGGTTCGGCTTCAGGCCCCGGCTCCTGGGACGCGTCAATGGAAAGGACCTGGTACTCGATGCCCGAATCGTCACCCTTGCGGCCGATCACTACGACCTCGGACCCGTCGTCTGAAGCCGCAAGGCTGTTCAGGCCGGTGCCGAGGCGATCAAAGCTGCCGTCGGCTGGTCGCCAGCGATAGAGGTCGACGAAGTTGTCGTCGTCGGCCGGATCGAGGCCGTCGATCGTCGAGAAGAACACGGCACCACCGTTCGCCGACATCGTCACGCCCTCCGGCCCATTGCGATTCACCTCCGACGGAGTTGGCGCGACACGGTCCGTGCCCGACTGGAGATTGTGAACCGCAACTCCGGTCGCCGCTCCGTTGCCTGGCTCGAAGAACATCGAGGCCACAAGGTTCCCATCGTCGGACACGGCAACGAAGCTGCCCGGAATCTCTTGCTCGACGTCGTTTGCGAGTTCCCAGCGAGTCGCTCCGGCATCAGCCTTCACATAGAAGATGAACCGTCCGTCGCCCGAGACAAGCGGAACGGGTCCTGACAGAGCAGCTCGCTCGACAACAGTGTTCGACGACGCCTGCCAAACATGCACCGTGACATCGCCGGTGTTTCGAGGATTGTCGCGCCACACGACCACCGAGCCGTCGTCGGAAATCGAGGCATGGTTCGAGGTGTTCGAAGTCGTCGCAAGGCGGCGGGAGGTGCCCGACGTGCGGTCCCAAAGGAAGACGTCAAAGGAGCCGTCGTCGAACTTCGAGAACGCAACCCAGCGCCCGTCGTCGGAGATGGCAGCATTGAAGCCATTGCTATCGATCAGGGTCGAGGCCCCGCCCGACGCTCGTTGCAGGCGAATACCTCCATCGTTCGGGACGTTGTAGACCACCCAAGCGCCGTCGCCCGAGATCGTTGCCGGCTGAAAACCGAACTCTGCGTCGTCAATCGACGTCACATCCGGAGTGAGCTGAGCGAGCGGGTGAGGCACAGCGCCCGAGACAGGAGCGGCCATTGAGGCAAGCAAGATCGCCGTGGCACCGGCCCCGGCAATCCGTTTCCATCGCTGCGAACTTGGAGAGGGAATATTGTTCATCGTGCGAGAAGAACACACTTGAACAAGCTTGTGGTGCACCCCCTTGATCCCAAGCTTTCGCGACATCTCACGCTGAGGGCCGAGTCCGGGCAGCTCAGCTGACGTTCGGCGCTGCTGACCTCAGCTGACGTTCCAGCCGCCGCTCAGCGAGAAGAACTGGCCTGTTTGGAAGCGCGACGTGCCATCGAGAAGCGCGGCGCAGAAGTGTGCGACTTCTTCAGGTTGTCCAAGACGCTTCATCGGCACTCTTGATTCGTATCGAGAGCGCACGGCAGGATCGTCCGAGCCTGTTGCGGCTCGGAAGTTCGGGTAGTCAAGGAAGTTCGTACCGATGGCGTTGAGCGTGACACCCGAGTCGGCAACTGAGAGTGCCGTGGAACGAATGAGCATGTTCGCCGCGGCCCGAGTTGCGCTGTAGAGCGGTGCTCCCGGAGCTGGCTTCTCACCGGTCGCACTCGTCACAATGACCACCTGCCCTGACCCGGCCTCGAGCATCGGAGGCAGCACCGCTTGAATGACGTGCAAGACCGACTCGAGGTTGTCAGCGACCTGGCTTCGCAATTGCTCCGTCGTCGCCTCGAGGACGGGGCCTGCCATGATCGTGCCGGTTCGAACACACGCAGCATCGATCCGACCGAAGCGCTGCAGGGCAGCTTCGACCAGGGTGGCGATCGAGGTCGGCTCGGAGAGATCAGCCACTCCGTCAACGGCGAGGACGGATGCCCCGGTCGCTTCCAGGTTCTCGATGAGGCCGTCAGCTGGTTGTCCGACCACGAGGTCGTGATCCCGCCGAGCCAGCTCCAGTGCCAAGTCGGGTCCAAGATGCATATTGGTATCGGTGACGAGAGCGACACGGCGCATTCCACGACCTCCGATGTCTGAGTCCGTGCTCATCCCTTGACAGCCAGCGTCTGCGGAGAGGCATCGGTCAAGAACACAAGCTCCTGGCGCCCGTCGCTCTGGTCTTGCTGGTCCGAAACCGGGAAGGCTCGGAGTGCCCGCAACGTCGTCCAGGCATCGTCGCTGACCAATGGAACGCCGCACGCCAGCCAAGAGTCCGGCCCAGACTTCATTCGCTCCACGCCGCGCCTATGAACGGGCTCCTCGCTGCCCAGGGAGAGAAGCGACCCGCCGACGGCAGCGATCGTCTCTGCTGCGACCGCCGCGTACTCGCCGTACGTCGATCTTCCAGAGCCGGTGGCGTAGCGCAGGACGTTCAGCATGGCGATGGGACCGGTCGTTCCGAGAGCCGCCAGAGCCTCGAGACTCTGATGGCTGGGATTCACCGAAGTCGTCGGCTCGGGAGAAAAGACGTTGGGCACGACGCAGGTCGTCGTTAGATGATGCGGGAGTCGTGCCCCGCCCAGTACTCGTCCTTGAGCAGGCGCTTGTAGAGCTTGCCGGTGGGATGACGGGGGAGTTCGTCTCGGAAGTCCACCGATCGTGGGCACTTCACGTCGGCCAGATGCTCCTTGGTGAAGGCGATGAGCTCGCGCTCGAGCTCAGGACCGGGCTCGATGCCGTCGGCGACCTGCACCACAGCCTTCACTTCCTCGCCGAAGTCCTCGTTCGGCACACCGATGACGGCAACATCGAAAACCTTCGGGTGCATGGTCAGGACGTTCTCCGCCTCTTGCGGGTAGATGTTCACTCCGCCGGAGATGATCATGTACGCCTTGCGGTCGGTGAGGTACAGAAAGCCGTCCTCATCAAGCTTGCCGACGTCACCCAGCGTGCTCCAGCCCTTGGGATGACGGGAGCCGGCGGTCTTCTCAGCGTCGCCGTGGTACTCGAAGCTCCCGCCGCCCTCGAAGTAGATCGTCCCCTCGTCGCCGACGTTGGGAACGTCCTCACCATCCTCACCGACGATGTGCACGGTGCATCCGATCGGCATGCCGACCGTGCCCTTGTGCCCGAGCCACATTTCCGAGTTGCAGTAGACGAAGCCGTTGCCCTCGGTTCCTGCGTAGTACTCGTGGATGACGGGTCCCCACCAGTCGATCATCTGCTCCTTCACGGCCACCGGGCACGGGGCGGCTGCGTGGACGCAGAACTGAAGACTGCTGACGTCGTAGGAGGCTCGCACGTCTGGATCGAGCTTGAGCAGGCGCACGAACATCGTCGGTACGACTTGCGAGTGCGTGACGCCGTGCGAAGCGATGGCGGCGAGGTACTCCTCGGGATCAAAGCGTTCCATCACGACGACGGTTGCGCCGTTCACGTGTATACCCATGCAAAAGCGGAGAGGTGCCGCGTGATAGAGCGGGGCGGGGGAGAGGTACACACTCTCTTCGGTGAGACCGAAGAGCACGCCAAGCATGCCGCCGACGCTGTGAGGCGCTTCCTCGATGGGAAGGAACTCGCTGGAGGGCTTCACTCCCTTTGGCCGCCCGGTTGTTCCCGAGCTGTACAGCATGTCGAAGCCGGCGCGCCGATCATCCAGCGCTTCGGCGGGCTGCTCGGCAACAGCCTCCTCGTACGCCTCGTATCCATCGATCGTGCCGTCCAGCATCAACCGGAGCGAGACGTTGGGCATGCGGTCGGCAAGTTCTTCCGCCTGCTCGCGCTTGTAGTTGGAGGTGATGAAGCCCTTCGCCTCACAGTTTTCGATGATGTATGCCATCTCGTCGGTGGTGAGCCGGCTCGACATTGCCGTGTAGATCAGCCCGGCGTAGTGGGCACCCCACAGGAGTGGCAGGTAGCGGGGGTGATTCTCGAGGCAGAGCGCCACGTGATCGCCGACTTCGAACCCGGCGGACCGAAAGAGCCGTGAGATGCGGTTCGCCTCGTCGTCGAGCTCTCGATACGTGATCACATCTCCCGTCGAGGCCATCACGATGGCGGGTCGATCTGGGTGTGACGCTGCAAAGGTCCCTGGGAACATCGTCGAAAAGTAGGAGGCATGCCCCGTAGGGTCAAAACATGTCGTGCCTGTATCGCTCAATGGATGGAGCTGCGCTCGAGTTTGCGTCCCAACCGTTGACCGGGGGGCCGTGGCGGAGCGACGCCCAGCACGGTGGCCCGCCTTCGGCGCTGCTGGGCTTCGTCGTCGAGTCCGCAATGCCGGACAACCACGCAGTGGCGAGGATCTCGATCGAACTCGTCAAGCCGGTTCCGCTTGAGCGGCTGACAGCGTCGGTGAGCGTGCAGCAGACCTCGCGGCGCGTCACGCACATCAGCGCCGATCTCGCTCGGGAAGACGGCGCCGTGGTGGCACAGGCAGCGGCCCTCGTTCTTGCTCAGACCGATCTGCCAACTCCGGCATGGGAGCCAACTGTGGCAAACCATCCGGTGCCTGGCCCTCAAGCGGACGTCGTCCCGCCCTCTTGGGCGACCGAGGCTGCAGTGGCCTTCCATCGTGATGCGGTGGATCATCGCTTCGAGTCCGGAGCGTTCACCGGACCCGGCCCTGCTGACGACTGGGTTCGCTTGCGCCAGCCCGTCGTCGATGCGATCGAACCGTCACCGTTGTGCCGGGTGCTCGCTGCAGCCGATCTCGGCTCCGGAATCAGCGCCGTGTACGAGCCAAGCGCTGGCTTTGGCATGATCAACGCCGATCTCACCATTGCGCTACATCGTCCCCTCGAAGGCGAGTGGTGCCGCCTTCAATCGACCACCCGAATCGGTCCGGGACACGGGCACGGTCTCACCACGATCAGTGACGAATCAGGGCCGATTGGCATTGCGAGCCAGTCACTCATTGGGTTGAAGGTGGGGCCGTGATCGATCCCGATGACTTCTCGCTCATGATGCTGGCCGATGAACGCCGGCTGGACTTGGTGGCCGCTGCCGTGGCATCCACTGATCCGCTGTTCATGGGAACCGAGACCGTTGTCCAACTCCTCGACTCGATGGCCCCGCCCGATGCTGCGTCCGTTGACGAGGTGCTCGGCCACGTTTTCGGCGAACTCGGATTCAGAGGGAACAGCGAGCACTATTACTCGGCCAGCAACTCCCTCTTCGATCGAGTCCTGATCCGGCGCGTCGGCAATCCTCTGAGCCTGGCTGTAGTCGCCGCCGAGATTGCTCGGCGTCGCGGGATTGCACTCGATGTTGTCGGGATGCCGGGTCACGTGGTTCTTGGCGTCCCCGACCAGCCGATGTGGTTCGACCCGTTCGCCGGAGCGCGCCCGATGTCCCTGGATGATCTTCGTGGCCTCCACGGACGGCTCTTTCCTGATGTCGAATTCGACCAGCGCGTGCTGACACCGATGACACCACCCGCGGTTGCGGCGCGGATGCTGCAAAACCTACGCGTCGCAGCTCAACGCACCGGCGATCGACGGCGCCTGGTCGATGTGGTCCGACTGCGCGTTCGGATCCCCGGCGCAGCCGTGTCCGATCGTCTCGACCTCGCCAACCTCCTCATGCTGACGGGCCGGTGGGAGGAAGCGGCGGTCGAGCACAATCGGCTCGCTGAGTTACGGCCGAACCGTGCGGAACTGCACCAGCGAGCTTCCGCCCGCTGTCGGGCTCACCTGAACTAGGGGTGGAACGCAGCGGCCGTCAGGGGAGAAACGCATAGATCGCCCAGAGCGGAGCAAGACCCATGAGCGATGCGCTCATCACCCGCACGCCAGTGGAGAGCCGAACCAAGTTGTTGAGGAATCGGAAGCTTCCCGGAGGGAGCGGCGTCGTCCAACCGTCGACCTTGATGGCCTCGGCGGCGGACATGGGCATGTTCCGTTCGATGCGAACGAGCACGAGCAACCATCCGAGCAGCACAAGCGATACGAAGACGAGCATCAGCGCATGATTGTTGGCAAAGAAACCCGCAGCGGCCGTCATGTAGGCGAGAGAGCTGAACCTAGTCACTCAATAAGCATCGACAAGCAGGGCCATCTTCTTGATGCTCGCTTTCGGGCAATCGCACCCAATCGACGGTCCTCACCCGGGTTCCCGACCGGCGTTGTTCGAAGCAGGACGGCGGGGCTGGATCGTGGAACATTCGCACTCGACTCGCTTCGCCTCACGCCGACGCGACCTCCTACGATCCGACACTCCCGAACCTTGGAAAGGGCTCGTTGTGCCCATCGATCGAATTCTCAAGCGCTCTATCGGCCACATGATCAAGGGCGTGCAAGTCGTGAGCGCCACGCACCAGGATGAAACGCGTGCCTACACATCGCACTGGGTGAGCCAGGTGTCCTTCGATGAGCCGATCGTGATGGCATCGGTCTCGCCCAAGCACGACACCCACCCTCTGATGGTCGGATCCGGAGTCTTCGAGGTATCGATCCTCGCTGCCGACCAGATTGCTGAAGGTCAGTACTTCAGCTATCCGGAGCACAAGTTCAAGAGGGTTGCGACGGAGTTCCTCGAGACGGACGAATGGGGTCTGCCGAGCGTGCCGAACTCCATTGCGTGGCTTCGATGTGAGATCTTCGACACGGTTGACCGTACGAGCAGCCGGTCCGAGCGATTCGATCACGATCTCTTTTTCGCCGAGGTCACCGACGTGCGAGAAGGCAGGCTTGACGCACCGCCGCTTCTGTACTCGGCCCGACATGGCTGGCGAACGACCGGCGAGAACGCCCGGGAGAAGGGTGTGTCCATTCGGGACCAGCTTCTGGCCCGTGTTGCCGAGGCGGATGCGCAAGCGGGTGCTGAGGCGACCGCTGCGGACGAGAACTTGACCGATTAGTCAAGAGCGCGCCTCCAGTTCTAGCGTTGCGCGCATGACGGCCGTAGACGACACCACCACCTCCTCAGCCGAAGCGCAGGTTCTTGCGCTGTGCGACGCCCTCCTCGAGGCGCACGATCCGAAGACGACCTCGGCGACAGCGTTCCTTGGCGCCCAATACGACGCCGGCCTGGCGTGGGTTCACTTCCCCGAGGGTGAGGGCGGCCTCGGCCTACCACCCAAGCTGCAGACCACCGTCAACACTCGTTTGGCGAAGGCTGGCGCCCCCAGCCCGTACTACCGGAATCCGATCGGATACGGCATGGGTGCACCGACGGTGGTCGCTCACGGCACCGAGGAGCAGAAGCAGCGCTATCTTCGCCCCCTCTTCACTGGCGAGGAAGTCTGGTGCCAGCTGTTCTCCGAGCCGGGTGCCGGCTCCGACGTTGCCGGCCTGGCCACGAAGGCTGAGAAGGACGGCGACATCTGGATCTTCAACGGTCAGAAGGTCTGGACCACGCTGGCCCATCTTGCCAAGTGGGGCATGCTCGTCGCCCGCACCGATCCCGCTCAGCCCAAGCACAAAGGACTCACCTACTTCGTGGTGGACATGGAGCAGGAGGGAGTGGAAGTTCGTCCACTCCGCCAGATGACCGGTGAGGCGGAGTTCAACGAGGTCTACTTCACTGACGCTACGACCCCAGACGTCGAACGGCTCGGCGAGGTCGGCGAAGGCTGGCGTGTCTCGCTCACCACGCTCATGAACGAGCGGGTCTCGATCGGCGGCACGGTGCCGCCAAAGGGCAGCGGCCCCATCGCGACCGCCCTTGCCGAGTACGGCAAGATCGACGGCCCGACCAAGGTGCAGCGCGACGAAGTCATGAAGCTGTGGGTCCGAGCTGAAGTGTTCCGCCTCACGAATATCCGTGCATCCCAGAACCGCAAGTCCGGCACGCCAGGGCCTGAGGGTTCGGTCGGCAAGATGGCAAGCGCCGATCTGAACAAAGACATCTTCGCCTACACCATGAACCTCATGGGGACCGAAGGCATGCTCTACGGCACGTACGATCTGGAACAGCCAGAGACCTCGATGGACTTCTCTTCGCCCCAAAAGGCATTCTTGCGGAGCCGGGCCAACAGCATCGAAGGTGGCACGACCGAGGTGATGAAGAACATCCTCGGTGAACGTGTCCTCGGCCTTCCTGGAGACGTGCGGACTGACAAAGAGCAGGCCTGGTCCGAGGTTCCTCGAAACTGATCGCGTCCGCCGCCGCCTTCGCCACATGCTCGGTGACCACCGACCATCGCGGTCCCAGCACTAGCCTCTCGACACGATGATCTTCGGCGCTCCAGAGCCAGAACCACCGGCACCGCTCGACGCGAAGGAAGCGATCGAGCGACGAGAGGATCAGAAGCGCAAGGGCCTGGCGGTTCTGGCGGCCTTCGCCGTGGGTGTCATCTTGGTCGCGCTCTGGGTCGTGCTCGCATCACCAGGAGACGGCGCAGCCGAGCGACAGCGGGCGATCACGGAGGATCTCTCCGAGCTGGGCATCGAAGCGAACTTCGTTTCGTTGGAGAACGGGATTCGCATCGGCGACCAGTTCCGCGTCTTTGACGACTGCGGTGGCAGTCGACTGGTGCTGTTCAACCGCATCAGCGACGAGTTGCTCATTGCCCGATGGAACGGCAACGAGGCGGAAGTCAACGTCGAGTCGGCGCCCCGCCTCACCGAGTGCGCCCAGTGACGGTGAGGGTCAGGCACCCACAGCCAAGTGACGGTGAGGGTCAGGCACCCACAGCGAGAGGGGCTAGTGGAGGATGAGCTCGGGGGTGGGGCGGAGGTGTCCGATGTCGTTGAGGCTCACGATCGAGCGTTCGCCGGACGACGCCACCATGGAGCGGTTGATACTCGTGTAGTGGGGATTGAAGAACATCGAGTTCTCGATGCCAAGGACATCGGCCGACCACGCATTGATGACACCACCGTGGCACACCACGGCAACGCGCTTGCCCCGATTGTCAGCCGCAATCTTGGTCATCGCTTCCAGAACTTCGGCCTCGAACTCGGCGCGGGGCGAGTTCATTTGATCGGCAAGGAAGGCCTTCCATCGTTCCTTGTCGGCCTTCAGCTCTTCGACCGGGATGTACTCGGCTTCCTCGGCATCGAACTCTCGAATGCCAGCCACCACGATCGGATCCAGGCCCAGGAGCTGCTCCAGAGGGGCGGACGTCTCCCTCGCTCGCACCATCGGACTCACGTAGATCGAGTCGATCCGTTCCGCCTTCAACCACTCAGCAGCAGCAACCGCCTGACGATGACCGGCCTCGGTCAGCGGCGGATCCGCCGGCCCCTCGGCGTTCTCCACTCGTTCGGGTCGTCCGTGCCTGACCATGATCAGCTCCATAGGGCGGCGACGGTACCCTGCCGAGGGTGAACAGGCGAACCAAGATCATCGCAACCATTGGCCCGGCGTCTGACGACGAGGGCGTGCTCAAAGACATGATCGAGGCTGGCATGAATGTCGCCCGCCTGAACTTGTCTCATGGCACGCTCGAGGACTCTCTCGAGCGCTTTCACCGAATTCGGCGAGTCAGCGCTTCGATGAACACCGAGGTTGGCATTCTTGCCGACCTGCCCGGCCCGAAGGTCCGCATCGGCAAACTCGCTGGCCCCGTTGAACTCCCGACGGGAACCACCGTCCACCTGGTGCCCGGCTCGCCCTCAGACGTTTCAACGGCCGACCGCTTCACAGTCGACTACGAAGACCTGCTCACCGATCTGCAACTGGGCGACCGCCTGGCCATCGGCGATGGCGCCATCGTCCTGCAAGTCGCCAGCCACCAGGGTGACGCACTCGAAGCACACGTCATGCATGGCGGGATCATTCAGGGTCGACCTGGACTGCACATCCCGTCTGACCGTCTCCGCCTCAGCACTCCGACTGCGGAGGATCTCCGTCTGCTCGACGCCTTCGTCGACGTCGATGTCGACTTCGTCGCCGTTTCGTTCGTGCGCAGTGCGCACGACATCCGCCGGGTCGGCCTGGAACCGGCACCCCGCGGTCCGTTGGTGATCGCCAAGATCGAGACCAAGGCAGCGGTCGAGAACCTCGACGGCATCATCAGCGCCTCTGGCGCCGTCATGGTTGCCCGCGGCGACCTCGGCGCCGAACTGCCGATCGAAGATCTCCCGCACCTTCAGAAGGAGATCATCGAGCGCTGCGTGGCTCTTGGCCGCCCGGCGATCACGGCAACCCAAATGCTGGAGTCGATGATCACGGCGCCTTCGCCCACCCGGGCAGAAGCCTCCGATGTGGCCAACGCGGTGTTCGATGGCACCTCTGCCGTGATGCTCTCGGGCGAAACGGCCGTCGGCCAGGATCCGGCCAACGTGGTCAACACGATGAGCCGCATTGCGGCCCGCGCGGACCAAGAATTCGACTACGACGGCTGGGCTCACCAGATCCGGCGAGACCGTTTGAACGAGCCGCAGAGCCAAGACTCTGCGGTCACCGATGTGATGACCATGGCCACCTGGCGGGCCGCATCGGAGATGGGCGTCAAGACGATCATGTGTATTAGCCGGTCCGGCTTCACGGTTCGAGCCATCTCTCGCTTCCGACCAGAAGCACAGATTCTTGGCTTCAGCCCTGAGCCCCGCACGGTGCGCCAACTCCAACTGAGTTGGGGCGCCACGGCGATCGAGATCGATCGGATCGAAAGCAACGACGAAAGCGTGCGCAACGTGTTGGAAATCGCAAAGTCTCGCGGTCACATCCGCAGCGGAGACATCATCGCCGTCCTCGGCGGCAGCTCTGCCACCATCGGGGCAACCGACACTCTGCGAATGGTGCGGTGCCCCTGATGACCAGTATCGGATTCACCCCAAGCGGCCCACCAGAGACCGTCCTCGGAGCCGAGCCCGAAGCTGCTCGCGAGCGGTTGGCGCAGGCCCTTGCTCTCGAGGGAGACGCCCAGCGCGAGGCCATCGTCGCCGTGCTGAGCGACTTCCCCCGCTTCCTCGACGGTTGGGCCCGACTTGGTGAGATCGGACGAGACCCGATCGAGCGCTACGCCGCCTTCCGGGTCGGGTATCACCGCGGACTCGACACGCTCCGCCAAAACGGCTGGCGTGGGTCGGGCTACGTGCGGTGGGAACACGAAACCAACCGTGGGTTCCTGCGAGCGCTCGCTGGTCTGCAGGCCGCAGCTGCTGAAATCGGTGAGAGCGACGAGGATGAGCGCTGCGCGATCTTCCTCCGACAGCTCGATCCCACCTGGCCACCAGCGTCCTGACCGACATCAGCGGCTCACCTCAGCGACGAAAGCACTGACGGCATGCAACTGGCACGAATGGGCACGCCGGCGCTGATGGGCGCCGTCATGGCCGGGGGAGCGAGCCGTCGGTTCGGATCCGACAAGTCACTTGTGATGGGCCCGGGCGTGATTGCGGCGCTTCGTGACGGTGGGGTTGATCCCATCGTGCTCGTTGGCGGCGTGTCCAGTGGTGCGCTCGGTGCGCCTACGCTTGCAGATCGATACCCGGGGGAGGGACCCCTCGGGGCGGTGGCCACAGCACTGAGCTATGCCAGGCGAGGCCACGTCCTGTGTGTGCCGTGTGATCTCCCCCGCCTCAGCCCGGAGGCCGTTCGTACACTCTTGGCGCCGTTGCATCCGAGTGATGGAGCCTCCGTTGCCGACCATGCACCCGCTGTAGAGACCGCAGAAACGGCGATCGTCGCGACGGTCAACGGTGAGCCCCAGTACTCGGTGGCCTGTTGGCCTGCGTCGTGGGCCAATGCCGCGCATCAACGGTTGCGGCAAGGGGAACGGCGTTTACGGGTGCTTCTCGAGCTCGGACCGTGGGTTGGTGTCGAGCTGGATCCCGACCTGCTGATCGACGCCGACGAGCCCGAGACGCTGGCCCACATTCGAGCCAAGCAGTCGGCCACCACTGACACCCCAGATGACCTCACCCCAGGTTCAGCGCCCGGTTCGGCCTAAGATCGCCAACCGTGCCCAACCTGCTCACGGACCAAGACGACGTCGATGCCCTTGTAGAGACGCTCCTGACCGTCGAGCGGTACGCACTCGACACCGAGTTTCATCGGGAGCGCACCTACTACCCCCAAGTGGCACTGGTGCAGATCGCCTACCACGACGCCGACGGTGTCAACACCACCGTCCTGATCGATCCGTTGGAGACCGATCTCGCTTCCTTCCAGCCGGTAATGGAGAGCGACGCACTCTGCATTCTGCACGCCGGCATTCAGGATCTCGAAGTCCTTGAGCTCGCCTGCGGTGTCGTGCCCCAGCGACTCTTCGACACCCAGATCGCCGCTGGCTTCCTCGGGATCTCCAGCGGGTCCTTGGCCTCACTGCTCGATCGCTACCTGAACGTGCACCTCGCAAAAGGAGACCGGCTCACCGATTGGCTCCGTCGGCCACTCACTGAGGATCAGCTGGTCTACGCCGCAGGCGACGTTGACAATCTGCTCGAGCTGACCGACATTCTGGTCGGCCAGCTGGAGGAGCGGGGGCGCCTGGCCTGGGCCGAGGAAGAATGCCAGCTCCTTCTCGACCGGCCGCGCAACAAGCGCAGTCCCGAAGACGCGGTGAACCGCATCAAGGAGGCTCGCAGCCTCAAAGGGAAGGCGTATCGCGTCGCCACGGCCGTCGCCGCATGGCGTGAAAATCAGGCCTCCACCATCAACGTGCCCGTGCGTCAGGTCATGCCAGACATCGCCGTCGTCGCGGTCGCGCAACAATCGCCGACTTCGAAGACGCAACTCCGCAATATTCGCGGCCTCGACGGTCGACACCTCAAGAACGGTGCAGACGAGGCGGTCTTGGCAGCCGTGCAGGAGGGTCAGAACGCCCCGACCGAGCGGACGAAGACTCCACGCCTGCCAGATCTGGCCCGAGAACTCCGGCCCGTGGTCACGCTGGTCACTGCCTGGATCAGCCAGTTGGCCCGCGATCATCAGCTGGATCCAGCGCTGCTGGCCACTCGAGCCGATGTCGAGGGCTTGTTGCGGGAAGATCCAGGCTGTCGTCTGCTCGAAGGTTGGCGGGCTGATCTGGTCGGGGAGCCCATTCGTCAACTTGTGGCCGGCGAAGCTGCGGTGGCCTTCGACGGTGGTGGACGCCTTGTTCTCGAGGCCCGGAGCCGCCAGCCGCTCATTACCGAGCGGTAACGGAGCAAAGAACCTTCCCCGCTGGTTCGCTCAAACGTCCCTCACAGGCTTACACTGAGGAGTCAGAAGCTGTGGGGGAAGCCTGCGGCGAATTCCATTTCAGGAGTGTCCCGTGAAAAAAGGGCGACACCGCCGCTACGAAGAAGCCCGAGCACTGAAGCGATCGAGCCACGACGACATTGAGTCGCTCATGGAACGCATCGATGAGGACCCGTTCGACTTGCCCGTCACCGCCGAAGCCGCCAGCGCCTTCGACGATGACGATGATGACGAGTACGACGACTGACGTTCGCCGTCCGGCCCGCCGTTGACGCTGGGCCAGACAGACAGCAGCACGAAAGAAGAAATCAGGGCCTCGGGACTCAGTCCCGGGGCCCTGTTTCGTTCAGAATCTCACCAAACTTCACGATCTCGGATTCGATCACCACGCCGATGAACGTGTTGCTCGAGTCGGTGACCGCGAGCATGTCGGCGTCGGCGTTTTCCATCGCCGCCACGGCGTCGCGCAACGACCAGCTGGGACTCGCCGTTGGCGCCTCCGCATCGATGACCTCGGCCACGGTGACCTCTTCCCAGCGATCTCGATCCACGGCTGTGCATGCGTCGACCGAACACAGGCCGAGATACTGGCTTCCGTCGACGACGGGCACGACCCGCTCCCGGCGCCCCAGGGCATGAATCCATACGAACTCGGAGATCGTGGCGTCGGGCGGGACGGTGAACACGTCGGTAGTCAAGGCCGTGGCCAAGGGCATCGTGAACCGCTCCTCGAGGTGGCCGAGACGCTCGACCTGCTGTCCGAACGACACCGAGGAACGGCCGGCCACAAGCTGGGAGACGGCAGCGGCGATCAAGGCTGGGACAACCGCCTGCCCCCTCGTTGACTCCGCCACGAACATCACCGCTGCGATCGGCGTGCGATAGCCGGCGGCGAGGAAAGCGGCCAGACCCAGGATGGGCCAAATCTGCGTGTTCGCCGGCTCGAGTCCTGCCTGATCGAGCGCGCCAGCCACCAAACGTCCGAGCAGAACGCCTTGCACGGCGAGCGGAATGAAAAGCCCACCGGTTCCGCCAGCACCCACCGTGACCAGCGTCGAGATGGCTCGGAAAAAGAACAGAATGAAGATCAGTGTGAGCGTGGTCTCACCTTCGGTCAGCCAGGAAACGACGCTGAAGCCAGGACCGAGCGTGAGCGGCTCGTCGAAGATTCGGTCCGACGCTACGGCGAGAACACCAAGCACCACGCCGCCAGTCACGACGAGCGCCACGGGGGAGTAGCGCTTGGCGATGGTCTTCGCCTGTCTCACGTTCCAGGCGTACACGCGCCCGCCGAACCCAGCACCGACGCCCAGGGCGATGGCGCCAACAAGTTCAGGGGCGCCGAGACTGCTGCCAATCACCTGGCCGAGCAGCGGCTCTGGGTGGATAAAGGGCATCGAGATGAACGTCAGGTACGCCGAGGCGGCGGCAACGAGCGAGGGAAGCAACGCTCGATGAGCGAGATCGTCTCGATACGGCGCCTCGAGGGCGAACAAAACACCCGTCGCAGGAGCCTGGAAGATCGCGGCAACACCTGCAGCAGCACCAGCGGTGAGCAGGAGCTTGGCTCCATCCCGACCAAGCCATCGGGAGACCCGCTTGTGCATCTCGAGACCGAAAACCGAACCGGTGTAGATCGACGGGCCCTCGAGACCGAGTGCGCCGCCGAAGCCGATCGTGCTCATCCCTGCGATCAGCCGAGCGGGAAGCAACCGCAACGGGAGGCTGGGATTGCGATCGTGATACGACGAGATGTACTCGTCGGAGGTGGAGTTGGAGGCTCCGTTGCCCAACGTGCGAAGCACCAGCGCGGCGATAGCCAAGCCAATCAGCGGAGCGATGGCCTGATAGCGCAGCGGAAGATCCTCGACGTTGTGGAGAATCAGCTCCACCGTGAGGTATTCGAAGATGGCGACGGCGACGCCGACGAGTACGCCGAGGCCGAGAGACGCCAGCAAAAGCCGACTTCCCCTGCCTTCGGGCAGCAACGTTCGGAGCCGCTCGATCACGCCGTGCTGGTTCCCCGAGCAGATCCGAGTGTCACGGGCACGGCGCCGTCGAGGGCATCGGCAATCGCTCGGCGCTCGGCCTCCATGGTCGCCAGCTCAGACGCAAGCTCTTCATAGATGGGGGCGCCGACCAGCTCGATGAGTTCATCCCGTGAGGTCTTGTAGACGGGATCGGGGGCGGTGTAGGCCTCGTGCTCCTCAATGCACCACCAGTGGAAGTCCTCGCCACCCCCGCCCCAGTCACGACGTTCCCACGCCCGAACGAACACCGTGTCATGGCCGTAGTCGTCCGTGTGGATGTCGAACCGAATCGGCACTTGCCAACAAACGTCCGGCTTCCAGTCGAGCGGTCGGTGTCCCTTCTGCAGCGCTCCGAGGTGTAGAGCGCAGCCCTTGCCGCCTTCGAACCCGTCTCGATTCAGGAAGATGCAGGCCCCGTCGGCCTTGCGGGTGACCCAGTCGCCTTCCTTGTTCTTCTTGAACGCCCCGCCCTTCTTTGCGGCGCGCTTGCGGAACTGCCAGTTCGAGTCATCGAGGAGCGCAGCGGCGGCGGCCACGGTGGAGAGATCTTCTTCGTCAACGAAGTGGGCGCCGTGGACACAACAGCCGAGGGTTTCGGTGTGGTCGGGCTCCTCTTCGATGGAGGGACAGCCATTGCCGTAGATGCAGTGATAGCCCGACAGCAGGAAGGTGGCGTCGAAGAGATACTGGTCTCCGGCCTCATCGTGCAGCGAGATCCATCGATGGCCGTCCAACGGGGGGAGGAGCGCTTCGTTGGCCACTCAGCGAGGCTAGCGTCCTGCCCGATGAGTCAGGAACGAATCGACGATGTTCGCCAGCGCTTGGAATCGATCGGGGAGGACCTCGTCGACATCGGCATGGATCTTCTTCGAGAGGCCGTCGATCAGGGAGCAACGCAACGCCCACCAGAGGAGAAGAAGCTGGCGGCTGCTCGTCGTGCCGTCGAGAAAGCGATTCGTTCTCTGGACTGAGGCAGTCTCGATCGCGTTGGAGGGGTCAGTCGACCTCGGGCCCGGTGTCGATGTCGTGCACCATCCCTCGGAGGACCGCTTCGTCCCGACCGCCAAGATCGTTGATGCGGTGGATCATCTCGGTGAGGCGAGCGAACGAGCGATTGTCGAACTGCAATGACAGGCGGAACAGCGTGAGTTCGTCGTCTTCTCGCTGCTCGGAATCGGTCGCTCCGGCACTCTCGATGGCCCCTTCGGCACAGAGGTCACCGAACTCGTCGTTCAGTGCGGCGACATCCGACGCGTCGAGCGGCTGGTTCAGTCGCAAGATCAGCCGCTTTCCGACGTAGCGGAGCGAGTGATACGTGCTGTAGAAGTGGCAAATGTAGTCCGCTGCCTCTTCCGGGTCGTGCGTGTGGAGGTACAGCGCAGAGTCGGCGGCGCTCACCATGCCGCCCTCTGCCAACTCGTTCTGCACGAAGGTTTCCCAGCCGCTCCAGTACGTGGAATCTGGGGCATCGAGCAGCACCACGGGGGCCGGATACGTCTTGCCCGTCTGGATCAACGTCAAGAGTTCAAACGCCTCATCCAGCGTGCCGAAGCCGCCTGGGAACATGGCGAAGGCATCAGCCTCCTTGACGAAGAAGAGCTTTCGGGTGAAGAAGTACTTGAAGCCCGCGAGTTTCGGGTCACCATCAATGATGTCGACGGCCTTGGCTTCGAACGGCAGCACGATGCTGACGCCGTAGCTGTTCTCGACGCCGGCGCCTTCAATCGCTGCCTGCATGATCCCGGGGCCAGCGCCGCTGATCACCATCCACTCTCGCTCCGCCACTGCGGCCGCGAAGGCCGACGCCAACTGATAGTTGGCATCGTCCGGCTTCGTCCGGGCGGAACCGAAGATCGTGACTTTGGCGCAGTCGGGATCCTGGGCGAACACCTGGTAGCCGTTCAGCATCTCCGCCAATGTTTGCGACGCGATCTTCAGATCCAGCCGAGCCACATCGCCAGCGTCCATGTCCAATGCGGTCACGAGAAGACGCCGGATGAGGTCATCGTTTCGGTCGGGCCCAACCTTGCCCAGAATCTCGCTCAGCAGCTGGTCGACATCTCCCTCGCCGTAGGTGGATCGTGCTCGAGGTGCGCTCATGCCGGGGACAGTACCGCCTCTGGTTCACCAGCGGACTGCGAGGGTCGGCCGTACAACGTCGTCCGTTGCACGAGTCGTCGACCGAGGGGCTCGACCAGGCGCTGGAAGTCGTCTGGTGTCACGTGCTGCCCGTGGGAAGCGCCGGCGGCGCGAGAGATGTTCTCGTCCATCAGCGTGCCACCCAGGTCGTTGCAGCCCGCCTGCAGGAGCTGACGCACGCTGTCGAAGCCGATCTTCACCCAGCCGGACTGAATGTTGTCGATCGTGCCTCGGTAGGCGATTCGAGCCACCGCATGAACGAGCAGATTCTCACGGAACGTCGGGCCTCGACGGGCCCGCTTTTGCAGATAGATCGGCGAGGCCATGTGCACGAACGGCAGACCAACGAACTCGGTGAATCCACCGGTTTCTTTCTGCAGGTCTCGGGTCAAGATGAAGTGCTTGGCCCAGTGTTCTGGATGTTCTACCGAGCCGTACATCATCGTGACGTTCGATCGAAGCCCGACCGAGTGGGCGATGCGATGCGCTTCGAGCCACTCCTCGGTGTTGATCTTGTCGGGGCAGAGGATCTCGCGAACGCCGTCGTCGAGAATCTCTGCGGCGGTACCCGGGAGCGATCGAAGCCCGGCTTCCATCGCTCGGATCAGATAGTCGGCAAGCGGCTCATCCAGCCGCTTGGCTCCCTCCGTCACCTCCAAGGCCGTGAAGCCGTGGATGTGCATGTCGGGAGCGGCTTCCTTCACCGCTCGAGCCACGTCGATGTAGTAGTCGCCATCGAAATCCGGGTGAATGCCGCCTTGGAGGCACACCTCGGTTGATCCTTCGCCGACGGCTTCACGAACGCGGTCCTGCATCTCCTCCAGGGTGAGCAGGTACGGCTTGCCCCGAAGGTTGAGGCTGAGCGGACCCTTCGAGAATCCACAGAAGCGGCACTTGAACGTGCAGACATTCGTGTAGTTGATGTTGCGGTTGATGACGAACGTGACGTCATCACCAACGATCTCTTTCCGCAGATCGTCTGCCAGCTTTGCGACGGCCGCCACCTCGGGGCCGCGGGCGCTGAACAGGGAGACGATTTCCTCCTGGCCCACCTCTTGCCCGGCTCGCACGCCGTCGATGACCTCACGCACTCGCCCGTGAATGGGCCCGTGGTCAGGATCGATCAGCTCAAGGGGTTTCACGGGCGCACCGGAATACCACTGCGTCGACCGGTCGCCGATCAGGATGACGTCGGCGCCATCGTCGCCCTGCTTCACGAACTCAGCCTTCTCGGGGAAGACGGCGCCCGGATCGTCTCGAGCGAGCAGCTCGGAGTCGGCACGGTCCAGCACCTGGAACCGCATCGGTTCATCCAGGAAGCGCTCGGGTTGCTTCGCGAATTCTGGGTAGATCGTCAGGCGGGGAGCGAGGACATGACCGGCACCTTCGGTGATCTCGCGCAGGCGGTCCAGCGCTGGCCACGGCCGTTCGGGGTTGACGTGGTCGGCGGTGACGGGCGAAACGCCGCCCCAATCATCGATGCCGGCATCAAGCAGCACACCGAAGTCGTCGCTCAGATTCGGCGGTGCCTGCAGATGAACGTCGCCAGGCAGGATCAAACGAGCGAGAGCGATGGAGCGCACATAGGCCTCTTCATCGCATGCCTCGTGCTTCCACATCGCAGTGCCGGCCTTCGGCAGGAAGTTCTGCACGATGACTTCCTGCACGTGACCATGCCGTTCGTGACTGGCGGCAATCGCCTCGAGAGCCTCGACGCGGTCAGCCTCGGTGTCGCCGATGCCAACAAGAATGCCGGTGGTGAACGGGATCTGGAGTTCACCGGCTGCTTCGAGCGTGGCCAGGCGTCGGGCGGGTTCCTTGTCGGGAGCGCCGCGATGAGCATCGAGATCGTCTCGCAACGACTCGATCATCATGCCCTGGCTCGGTGAGACGGCTCGCAGAGCCCGCAACTCATCTTCGTAGAGGGCGCCCGCATTGGCGTGGGGAAGAAGTCCAGTCTTGTCGAGCACGAGCTGACACATCGCCGCCAGGTAGTCGACGGTGGACTCATAGCCGTGTTCGGTCAGCCACTCGGCGGCCTGTGGGTACCGAAGCTCCGGGCGCTCGCCGAGCGTGAACAACGCCTCGTGGCAACCCTGCTTCGCACCCTGGCGAGCGATCTTCACGACCTCCTCCGGAGACAGGAACGGGCTCTCGAGTCGCGCCGGCGGTTGGGCGAAGGTGCAGTAGCCGCACTTGTCACGACACAACATGGTCAACGGGATGAAGACCTTGGGCGAGTACGTGACGCGGTTGCCAAACAGTTCGTTACGACGAGCCGCTGCTCGCGTCAGCAACGCAGCAGTCGACAGATCGACAAGGGCGGACGGGGAATCAGACATCAACGCCTGGCTTTCTGCTTCGGATGTGCCGTGGTGACACAGCTTCGTCGCATGTGGGACACGAAACTTCCTGGATGAGCGGCGTACCGCAGTGATCGTGGATGAGCACCGTGGGTGGCCCACCCTCGGCATACCAACGATCGCCCCAGCGCATGAGTGAAATCAGCGCCGGGGACAGATCGGCCCCCTTGGCGGTGAGCCGGTACTCGTAACGGACGGGTCGATCCTGATAGCGCACTCGCTCGAGGACATCGTGCTCGACCAATCGACGAAGACGGTCGGAGAGCAGATTCTTGGCGATGCCAAGGTCCTCCTGAAACGCGCTGAACCGGTGCACACCTCGAAAGGCGTCCCGCAGAATCAGCAAACTCCATCGATCACCGATGATCTCCAGGGTTGCCGCAATCGAACAGTCCAACTCTTGTGGTGCGTCTGGCATCAGGGTTGCAAACCTAAACCGACTCGGTTGCGCTTTGCAACTGAGTCGCTTCGCACGTCACGTCAGAGGCTGGCGAGGACCGCCCGAATCCAGTCGGACTTGCCGTCGGTGTAGGCAACTCGATCGTCCGGGAAGCGCTCGGCGAGGTCGACCTTGAGCGCCTCATAACCCTCACGCAGCCCGGGCTCGCCTCGCAGGGCGTTGCGGAACAGCACATAGTTGCGCCACTGATCATCGTTCTCGGCCACTGCATGAGCATGGACGACCACAACGTCGGGCTCGGACTCCATCACGTAGAGCCAGCCACCTTCGGAGCCCAGATTCTCTCTCGGTTCGAACCCCAACGGAACGAGCAACTGCTCAACCTCCACGGGCGCCACACCATCAGGCATGGCAATCGCCAGGTCGATGACCGGCTTGGCCGCCAAGCCCGGGACCGAGGTGGAGCCCACATGCTCGACCGACATTCCGGGAAGGGCGGCCTCAACGAGGTTGGCAAGGATGTTCCCTGCGAGCATCCACTCGTCGCGGTGGGGGAGCACCTCGACAGCGCCGCGCCGAAGACCAAGCCCTCGGTCCACTACCGCTCGATCCACCACCGCACTATCCATGTTGGGCTCGTGGCCGCTCATTGTCCCTCGCTTGCCCACTTCAGCGCCGTCCCCTGACGGAGGCGATGGGCCGAACGCAAAGTCTGGCCTGGGATCATCGCCAACGCCAGCACTCAGGGATCAAATTCAGACCGTTCCCCCAGAACGCCAGTATTCACCGTCTGCTCGGTCCAAGAACCCTTCATCGACCAGATACCGGCGGAGCGCTGCTGTGTCGTCGTCAATCTTCCCCAGGACGGCGTTGACTTCCCGCTCGGAGTAGTGAATTCCCGGCTCGAACAACTGCCCGAGATAGTCGAGCACGACGAGCCGCTTCGATCGCTTCGTCGGCAACTTGCGGAGGCGACCGTCACGGAACGTCGCCTGCAAAATGCGCTCCGCTTCGCCATCGACACCATCGAACGACTCAGGCGCCGCCACGGGGCGATGGCGAGCCGCCGCCTTGAACTCCTCGCTGAACAACACCCAATGCCGACCCGCACCCTCGACGAGGCCGCCGCTCTCCAGCCGGGCCAGCGCATCCGTCACGTCCCGCACAGAAAGACCAGCGCGATCAGCGATCTCGTCGAGTTCGGTCGCTCCAAGAATCAACGCGGCCACAACCGCCCGGCGGTCAGGTTCGGCCAAGAGCCCAGCAAGTGTCAACGCATCCACGGCCCCTTCGTAGCAAAGGAGATGGCCGACCCGTCAGGAATTGTTCGGTCCGGCGGAAAGAAGGTTGACCCCGCAAACGAACGCGTGTTCGATACCAGGATGCATCAGGCCAGCCTCTTCGCCACCGGACCTGCCAGCGCGGAGGTCGACTTCGGTCGAGTCGAGCGCCTCGAGATGGGGGCCGGAGCCTGGATCGATCACGGCCCACATGTCTTGGGCGGCGCAGATGCGTGGTTCGACGAGCTCACCCGTTCCTTGCCCTGGCGAACGGCCCAGCGTCCGATGTACGACCGGGTGGTGGACGTCCCCCGTCTCATCGTCGACTTCAAGCGCCATGCCGCGCCGGCGGACCTGGCCAGACTCTGGTCGGCGTTCGAGAACTTCTACGGCCGCAGCTTTCGATCCGTTGGCTGCAACTGGTACCGATCAGGGCGAGACTCCGTTGCATGGCACGCGGACAGGGTTCCTGATCCGAACGATGCAATCATCGCCATCCTCGCGGTGGGAGAACGACGCCCGTTCCTGATCCGACCCATCGGCGGCGGGCCGTCAACCCGATTCATGGTGGGCGATGGCGACCTTCTCGTCCTGGGCGGAACGTTTCAGGCCCACTGGCAACATTGCGTCCCCAAAATCGCCCCCAGCGCACGGGGCGCTGGGGAGCGAGTCTCCATCATGATCCGAGGCTGAGGCTCCAGCCTGAGCCGTCAGGTAGAACGGAACTCTTCGGCGCGGGTTGCCAATGTCTGCAACACATCTTCGAACGCCTTGGCGAAGCTGGCGACGCCCTCGTCCTCGAGCTGTACGGCAACCTCTTCGAGATCAATACCGAATCCGGCGAGACCGTCCACGACGGCGTGAGCCGCGGCAACGTCCGCATCGACGGTGCGGGCCACAGTGCCGCGCTCTTCGAACGCCACCAAGGTCTTGTCCGGCAGCGTATTCACCGTGTCGGGACCGATCAGGGTGTCGACGTACAGCGTGTCGGGATAGTCGGGGTTCTTCGTGGACGTCGATGCCCACAACGGACGCTGCACGCGAGCCCCACGAGCGGCAAGCACATCCCATCGCTCTCCGCTGAAGGTGGCGAGGAAGTGCTCGTAGGCAATCTGCCCCTGCGCCACGGCGGCTTTGCCCATCAGCGCCTTGGCCTCGTCAGTTCCGATGTCTTCGAGGCGACGGTCGACGTTCACGTCGACTCGGCTGATGAAGAACGAGGCAACCGACGAGATGTTCGAGAGGTCCGCCTCGGGGTTCGCCGCCGCGTAGTCCTCGAGGCCTGCGATGTACGCCTCCATGACAGCGGCGTAACGGCTCAGGCTGAAGATCAGCGTCACGTTGATCGAACGGCCTTCGCTGATCAGCGTGCGAATGGCCGGCACACCTTCGGCGGTCGCCGGCACCTTGATGTAGAGGTTGTTCGCTTCGATGCGATCGTCGAGTTCTCGGGCCGCAGCAACGGTCGCCGCTTCGTCATTGGCCAAGGTGGGGGACACCTCGATGGAGACGTAACCGTCTTCGCCTTCGCTCGAGTCGAACGTGGGCTTCAGCAACGCGAGCGCCGAGCGAATGTCGTCCACGGCAAGATCCCAATAGGCCTCTTCAACGGACTTCCCGGCGCGGATGAAGGTCTCCAGGTCAGCGTCGTACTCGTCGCTGGAGATCATGGCGTTGGCGAAGATCGAGGGATTCGAGGTAAGGCCTCGCACGCCGCGATCAATCCAGTCCTGCATGGTTCCGTCGGCCATCCAGCCTCGACGGAGGTTGTCGAGCCAGGGGCTCTGGCCTTCTTGGTCGTAGAGATCGTGCAGACGGCTCATGAGTTGCGTTTCCTTTGGTTCAGTCGGACGGTTCGGAGAGAGGCAAGTGACGCTTAGTCCGCCAGGGCGGTGAGGAGCTCGTTCACCGTGGCCACCACGTTGTCGACGTTCATGCCGAGCTCGTCCATGGCGGTATCCCCAGGGGCCGAGGCACCGAAACGGTCGATGCCGACGACTTGGTCGGCGTAGAGATCCCAACCGAGCGTCACACCAGCTTCAACGGCGACTCGAGGAAGGCTGAAGTCGATCACGGCCTGTTGGACATCCGAAGGCTGCGCCTCGAACGCTTCCCAACAAGGCATCGAGACGACCTTGGCCGTGACGTTGTGCTCCGCCAATGCATCTGCTGCGTCGAGGCACAACGACACTTCGCTGCCGGTGCCGATCAACACGACATCGGCGTCCTCAGCATCACGGACCAGATAGGCCCCCTGGCTCACCGCATCGGCGGAGCTGGACTCGAGAATGGGGAGGTTCTGGCGACTCATGATGAGCGCGGTAGGGCCGTCGTTCTCCAACGCGAGCTTCCAGGCCCCAGCGGCCTCGGTGGCGTCAGCCGGACGAACAACAGCGAGTTCCGGAATCGCCCGCAGCGACATGATGTGCTCCACGGGTTGATGCGTGGGGCCATCTTCGCCAACACCGACCGAGTCGTGGGTGTACACAAAGATGCACTTGGCTTCGGAGATCGCAGCCATGCGAACCGCAGGCCGCATGTAGTCAGCGAACACGAGGAAGGTGCCGCCAAAGGGAAGCACACCACCGTGCTTCGCCGCTCCGACCAGGATCGATCCCATGCCGTGCTCGCGCACGCCGAAGTAGATCTGACGGCCCGCCGGGTCGGCTGCCGACTGCACGCCCATGTCCTTGAGCTGCGTCCCGGTGTTGCCAGTCAGATCGGCGCCGCCGCCGATGAGGCCGGGGACCACGTCGGCCAGTGAGGAAAGAACCGCCTGGGACGCCTTGCGAGTGGCCATCGAACCACCAGCCTCGAACGTCGGAAGCGCATCGGCCCAACCATCAGGCAGAAGCGGTGCCGGGTTCGGGTTGCGAGACTCCCACGCCTCACGCTCGGTCGCACCACGCTGGCCGGCCTCGCGGTAGTAGGCGAGCACGGCGTCGGGCACCCAGAAAGGCTCGTCGGGAATCCCCATGACCTCTTTGGTTCGGGTGATGTCCTCGGCACCGAATGCCAGGCCGTGCGCCTCGTGCGTATCGGTGTGATCGGGGGAGGGGTAGCCGATGTGGCTCCGGAGCACGATGAGCGTGGGCTTGTCGGTGACGGTCTTGGCCCGGTCGAACGCCGCCTCCAGCGCGTCCAGGTCGTTCGCAACCTCGCCGATCTCATCGACGTCCCACCCGTAGGCCCGGAAGCGGGCCGGTTCGTCCTCGGTGAGAGACAGATCGGTATCACCGTCGATCGTGATGTGATTGTCGTCGTACACCACGACCAGACGACCGAGGCCGAGGTGCCCGGCGAGGGATGCGGCCTCGTGGCTCACACCCTCGGAAAGACAACCGTCGCCGGCGATCACGTACGTGAAGTGGTTCGTTGCGTCGTCGCCATCACGGGCACGAAGCATCCGCTCGGCAATTGCCATACCCACACCATTGGCAAAGCCCTGGCCGAGTGGACCAGTCGTGACTTCGATGCCAGGAGTGTGCGCTTCGGGGTGCCCCGGTGTCTCCGAACCCCATTGGCGGAAGGCTTTGAGATCATCGAGCGTCAGTCCATGACCCGTGAGGTGCAGCATCGAATACTGAAGAATCGAAGCATGTCCGGTCGAGAGAATGAAGCGATCTCGATCAGCCCAGGCCGGATCCGAGGCGTCGTACTTCATCACCCGGGTGTAGAGCACGTGAGCGAGGGGCGCGAGCGCCATCGCCGTGCCCTGGTGGCCGGACTTTGCGGCGGCGGGGGCATCCATTGCCAGGCCGCGGATCACGTCGATGCCGCGCTGTTCGAGGTCGGCGTCGGTCTGTGCGCTCACGCTGGGTTCCTTGGTTCGGGGGTGCGGTGCGGAAGGTTCAGCACTCGGGGAGGGTGCTCGAGAAACGGGTTTCTGAACGGCCGCCACGCTAGCCGTGGAAGACCGCCACTGTTGCCGTGAACCCGTGCACAGCGTTCTGGATTCCGATCGGGCCGATTTCGCCCGCGCAGAACATGCCGGCGACACCACCGCGCGTGAGTTCCTGAACCACCAAAGCGTCTTGGTGTGGCTCGTGGAACATGTGCGTGCCCCGTCCGTTGCAGGTGAACACCAGCGCTCCGTCCCCTTCGACCATCAGATGGGCCAGGTCTGCAGAAGCCGATTCAGCATCGCGGACTTGGAACTGCACGAGCTGACCCACTTCCACGATGGCGCTGACGGCAATGGCACCGGAGTCCCGCTCCACGCCCATCACGCCCCGGATCAGGAAGTCGCCTTGCGTATATGCCTCACGCTGTTCATTGGCGACGATCCCGATGTGGAGCCCTCGGGCTGCGCATTCTCGGTCGGCTGGCGAGAGCTCCTCGATCAATGCCTGGAGCCGCTCCATCGCCGGCACACCAGCCAACTCGTGCATCAGATTTCGCTCGGCCTTCGTGATGACCCAGGGCTCGCCAATCGGGCGGCACCCCTGGCTGACGACAGGGGTCACGGTGTCCGAGGGAAGGAGCACGCCAACGGCACCCTCGGTGAACTCTTCATCGTTCAGCCACAGACGATTCCCACCCGGTGTGTTGGATGCCGAGGCCAGCCCACCCAGCACCGGCACCCCCTGGGGCAGCGCCCCGAAGAGGGCGTCCATCGGGAACGAGAACGGCTCGGCGAGAAGCAACATCGTCGAGTCGTCGAGCTCCTCGGGTACACCGAGAATCGGCGTGTCTGGCCTCGGGTGGAGCGCCTCCATCCGCACCGGGATCACGGGACCAGTGGCCCCGGCCCAGATCGAGACCGACGGGCCGTTTTCGGCCTCGAGCCCGCCTCCAATACTGCCGATGGCAGTGCAACCGATGAGAGTCTCGGGAGCAATCAGTCTGTGGACTGCCTCGACGATCTGACCCATTTGGGCCATCGGCCCTCCAGCGACGAAGAGCACGGCCAGATCAACCGGTTGCTCGCCGAGCTGCTCAAGCACCGAGGCGATCGCTTCACCGGCGGCGTCGGCCGCAACGGGGTGCGTCGACATCCCAGCGACGAATCGTCGGTCCATGTGCCGAGGCGCCTACGCCGTGACCGGCGGGAGCAGCGTGTAGGGCACCACTCGAGCAGGCCCCTGATCGATCCGACATTGGGCAACGACCGTGCCGTACTGCTCGAACGCGAGGTCGGCACGAACCAACCGGTAGTTGAATTTGCCGGGCTCAATCTCGAGTGCCTGGACGTTGCGCGCCATCGGCTCGCTGTCTTCAGCCGCATCCGACATTCGGAAGGTCACTTCCAACGCACCAGTCGACTTGCCGTCGTCCGGGCACCACACGAGCACCACCAGGTGGGGCGCAACGGTGCACGGCACAGGGGCCGGCGCTGGAGCGGAGAACTGGATGCCGCCCAAATCGATCCGCGTAGAGGGACCGGGCACCGGCCGCAGATTGATGTCGTCCATGAATAGTGCGGCAATGATCTCCATCGGCGGAACGGTACCCAACGACGAGCAGGCTTTGTAGCGTCGGGTTGTGGCTGACCCTTCGACCCGAGATGTGATTCTGCGTGAAGCCCGGTCGTGCTTCGCAAACCAGGGCTTCGAAGGCACGTCCCTGAACGACATCGCGGCCGGCGTCGGCATCCGTCGCCCGAGCCTGTTGCACTACTTTCCGTCCAAGGAAGCGATCTACCGTCAGCTGATGGAAGAGGCACTCGCCGACTGGGGCCTCCGTATCCAAGAGGCTCGGGGACTCGACCTCGATGGCTGGGAGCTGGTCGACGTGGTGCTTGAAGCCAGCTTCGACTTCATGCGGACAAACCCCGACGTTGTCCAGATCGTGCGGCGCGAAGCGCTGAGTGATCAAGGCCACCTCGGTTTCAATCTCGGCACAGCCTTGCAACCCTTCTTCCGCCGGGCTGTCGCGTTCTTCGAGCGGGAGATGGCCAACGGGCGGTTCCGGGCCCATGATGCCGAGCACCTGGTGCTCACGGGCTACGGCGCTCTTCTCACCTATTTTTCCGATCGCAGCATGCTGGAGGGTCTCATCGACGACGACCCGTACTCGCAGAAGGCACTCGAGGCCCGTTTCACCCACATGAAGTCGTTTATCCGAGCGGCCCTCGAGCCCTAACACCGCGACCGTCATCACGGTGCGTTTTCGTACCGCTCGGGCTGACATTTCGCTCTTCAGATCGGGTGGCCTACTGTCGGCGGCCATGTCGAGAACACTCTCCGAAGCCGAGTCGAAGGCCCTGCTGGCACCGCACGGCGTACCGTTCCCCGCCGAGCACATCGTGGGCGACGCTGAGGCTGCCGTGGCCGCGGCTGAAGCGTTGGGAAGTCCCGTCGTCGCCAAGCTGAATGGCGACGCCATTGCCCACAAGACTGAGCGTGGTCTGGTGAGATTGAACCTGGCGTCTGCCGAGACTGTTCGCTCTGCCGCCAGTGACTTGCTGGCCGCCGCCCGGCCCGAGGACGGTGATGTGTCGGTGCTCGTGGCCCCCATGATCGCGTCGAATCGCGAGTTCATCTGTGGTGTGTCGACCGATCCTCAATTCGGACCCACGGTGCTGCTCGGTGTCGGCGGCATCCTCGCCGAAGCCATCGCCGACGTGTCGATCCGCTTGGCCCCCATCTCCGAACACGACGCTCACGACATGATCGACGACCTGCAAACACAAGACCTTCTCGGTGCCTTTCGGGGCGAGGCCGCCGTCGATCGAGCCGGACTCGTCACGCTCCTCATGGCCCTGTCGGACACCGTCGCAGCCGTTCCTGAGATTCAATCCATCGATCTGAACCCCGTCCTGATTCACAACGGCAGTCCAGTCGCCGTCGATGCGCTCGTTGAGGTCGCCTGATGTCCGACATGATCACCGCGAAGCATTCCGCCGCACAGTTCCGTGCGCTCTTCGACCCTCGGGGCGTGGTTGTTGCCGGTGCTTCGACCCATCCCGGCAAGTTTGGCTTCGTCAGCCTGCACAACATTCTCGCCTCCGGCTACAACGGCAAGGTCTTCGGCACCAACCGTGACGGGTCGGAGGTCCTCGGTGTCCAGTGCGTTCCTTCGGTAGACGACCTGCCAGCGGGAGAGATCGACCTCGTCTTCGTTTGCACGCCGGCATCGGCGAATCCCGACCTTCTTCGTTCGTGCGCGGCCAAGGGCATCACGGCAGCGTTCATCACCAGCGCGGGATATGGCGAAGCAGGGGATGAGGGCCGCATCGCCCAAGAGGAACTGGTAGCCCTCGCCGACGACCTCGGCATCTTGCTCGCCGGACCGAACGGCCAGGGCGTCGTCTCCACCCCTGCCGGATTGTGCGCTCAGATCGTGGCCCCAAACCCACCAGCGGGTTCGATTGGTGTGGCGAGCCAGAGCGGCAACTTCGTCTCGAGCTTCCTGAATTGGTCTCGCCAGACCGGTGTTGGAATCAGTCGGGCGGTGTCCGCCGGCAATGCGGCCGCGGTCAACGTGCCGGACTTCCTGTCCTTCTATGCCCAAGACGATGAGACCAAGGTTGGCCTCGCTTACGTCGAAGGCATCGAAGACGGCCGCGGCTTCTACGAGGCGGTCAAGGCGGTTGCCGAGCACAAGCCCCTGGTTGTGGTCAAGGGCGGAGCCACCGCCGGAGGCGCCCGAGCAGCGGCCAGTCATACCGGCAGCCTCGCATCCGATGATCGGGTCTTCGACGGCGCCATGCGACAGGCCGGAGTCGTTCGAGCCGCAACGGTGGAAGAAGCTTTCGAGGCTGCGGCGACCTTCGCCACCCAGCCCATTCCATCGGGCAACCGAGTCGTGGTGATGACGACGGCTGGCGGCTGGGGCGTGGTCACCGCTGATGCGATTCACGCCAGCGACTTGGAGCTGGTGACGCTCCCCGAAGACCTCTTGGCGGAGATCGACACCAAGCTTCCGCCACGGTGGAGTAGGAACAATCCGGTCGATCTTGCTGGTGGCGAAACTCGAGACACCATCCCTGAAGTGATGGAAATGATCGCCAGGCACGAGAGCGTGGACGCCATCGTCTACTTGGGGCTTGGCATCCAGTCGAATCAAGCACGGATGATGCGAGAGGGCGCCTACTACCCGGACCACGGCCTCGAACGAATCGTGGAATATCACGAGCGACAGGATCGGCGCTTCGCCGAGGCCGCTGCAGAGATCTCGGCCCGCACCGGCAAGCCCATCCTCACCGCCACGGAGCTCGGTACCGCCGATCCCGACAATGCCGGCCCCGCAGCCGTCCGCGATTCGGGTCGCCTCTGCTATGGCTCGGCCAACCGGGCCGTCACGGCTCTTGGGCATCTTTGGCGATACGCCAAGTTCCGTCAGGATCGAGCGGGCTGAGCCGCACCCCAGCGGGGCACCGCGAACCCGGACCAGGGCGGCACTAGTCTGCTGGAGTGTCACTGGCTCAGTCCCTCCGACGTTGGATTCCGCCCGTCGTTTTGGCGGGAGTTGCCTTCGGCACATGGCAGGCAGCCAAGGCGGCAGACAGCGACAACGTCAGCGTCGACCGAGTCGAGCACGCGGCCGAGCTCGGCACCGCGCTTCTGTCCCCGCGTCGCATCCCGGAGACGTTGCAAGCCCCGGTGGCTGACGACGCCATCCAGCCAGCCATCGAGGCGTTCGTCCAACGTCTGGGTGACAATCCCAGCTGCCTCGTGATCGAGGTCGACGGCCGAGTCTTGGCTGATGTCGGGTCGAATGTTGGTCTGATTCCTGCGTCAAACCAGAAGCTGCTCACCACGTTCGTGGCCTTGCGTCAGTTCGGGCCAGAGCATCGCTTCACGACTCGTGTGCTGGCCGACGGCACGACAACAGACGGTGTGCTCGAGGGGGACCTGTACTTCGTCGGCGGCGGTGATCCGTTCCTCACCACAGCTGAATGGCGAGCCCAGTACGACGTCCGGGATGAGGAGGACAACCTGATTCCTCCGGCATACCCGCGAAACTTCTCCTCCCTCGAGTCCCTGGCCGACGAGATCGCCGCGACAGGCATCACGCAGATCACCGGGAGCGTCGTGGGCGATGAAGCGCTGTTCGACAGTGAACGGCAGGGCCCGTGGGCGGGTCGGTTGATTGCCCAGAACCAGTCCGGACCCCTGTCGGCGCTCGCAGTAAATGAAGGGTTCGCGAGCTGGGGCCAAACGCCCCGAGCCGGTGATCGGATCAAGTCAGAGAATCCGCCGCTCCAAGCAGCGGACGAACTGGCTCGCCTGCTGTCCGAGCGAGGAATTGCCGTAGGGGGCACAACGAGCGGCACGGCGCCGCCGTCAGCCTCAGAGATCGCCGCAATCGAGTCCGCCACCATGCTGCAGCTCATCACCGACGTGAACAGCTACTCGAGCAACTACGGGGCTGAGGTACTGCTGAAGCACATCGGTGTCGCTGGCGGCCAGGCTGGAAGCACCAGCGGAGGAGCGGCCGCCATGATCGCCGCACTGGATGCAACCCCGGGCCTGTCGACCGAGGGCCTCAAGATCCTCGACGGATCCGGCCTCTCAGAACAGAATCTGATGACCTGCGACTTCCTGAACGACCTGCTGCTCGCGGCCGGACCGAACTCCGACTTCGTTCGCAGTCTCTCCATCGGTGGCGAACGCGGATCGCTTGCTGGCCGCCACGTCGACACCTCCGTCGATGGGAACCTCTTCGCCAAAACGGGCACGTTGAATTCAGCGACGGCCCTCAGCGGGGTGTTGGAGTCTCCGCTCGACCCGGATGTCGACCTGTCGTTCAGCTACATCTCGAATGCCGAGCTCATCGCTCGTGAGCTCCCCGGCCTGCAAGAACCCTTCATCGAACAACTGGCGACATATCCGGATGCGCCATCGATCGACGATCTCGACCCCCTGCCGCCGTCGTCCTCATGACGATCCTTCCGCTCTTTCCCCTGGGGTCGCCGCTGCTACCGGCCATGGTCCTCCCGCTTCACCTCTTCGAGGAGCGTTATCGCCAGCTCATCGCCGACGTCATGAACGGCGGAGAAGAATTCGGCGTCGTGCTCATCGAGAAGGGCTTCGAGGTCGGCGGTGACGATGTCCGAGCCGGTGTGGGAACGGTTGCCAGAGTGCTTGAAGCTGAAGAGTTCGATGACGGCCGATGGTTCATTGTCACGGTCGGCACCCGTCGCTTCCGGGTCGTGAACTGGCTCGAAGACGATCCGTACCCGCGAGCAGAGGTCGAGGATTGGCCGGACGAGCCGCTGCACATCGACTTGACCGAGCAGGTCGGTGAGGTCATCAAGACCTTCACTCGCTGCATGGGTCTGGCCGCCGAGGCGGGCTACGACGTCGGCCAAGTGCCAGAGATCAGCCCTGATCCCGAGATAGGCGTCACGCAACTGGCCGCGCTTGCGCCGGTGAACGCTCACGATCGTCATCAGTTTCTTTGTGCGCCAGGGCCGCCGGAACGCCTGGATCTCATCGCCTCGTCGCTGGAAGCAGCCGTTGATCGCTTCCGATTCGAATTGACCGACTAGCGTCCGATTCGAATTGACCCGGAAGAGTCTTGCTCGCTGGGTCGAACGCCCTACACTCGGCGGGTCCCTGACAACGGAAAGAGCAACAAAGTGGCGAAGGCGAGTCCATTCGAAGAGGCGCAGCAGCTCCAGAAGATGATGGTGACCTACGCCAAGCAGGAAACCGTCGATCCGCTGAAGACGCTGGCCAAGTACGTCGGCCTCGGCATTGCCGGTGCCGTCATGATCTTCATGGGTGCCCTCTTCCTCGGAATGGGAACGCTCCGGTTCCTGCAGAGCGAGGTTTCCTCGTTCGAAGGCGGAGGCTGGGGATCGCTCGTGCCGTATCTCGGCGGACTCGGCACGTTGCTCGTGCTCATCCTCCTCACACTCTTCGGATTCCTCCGGGCCAAGAAAGCGCTGTCATGACTGAAACTTCCAAGATCACCCCGGCCGACATCGAGTCCAAATTCCGCGACATTCAGGGCCAGGTCGACACCGTGGCTGAAGACAGCAAGAAGAAGGTCGCCATCGCTGGCTCGGTCTTCGCGGTGATTCTCCTGCTCATCATCTACACGATGGGCAAGAGCGCCGGGAAGAAGAAGAGCACCGTGCTCGAGATCCGCCGTCTCTAGATGCTGTCGAAGATTCTGACCTGGGGCGTCAAGACCGTCGTCGGTGGTCCCGCGAAGTCTTGGGTGTTCACGTCGGGCGCGATGATGCTCTTCAACTTCGTGAAGAAGCAGACCGGGCGCACTGAGATGATCGATCTCAGCAACACGCGTCCGGGCGACAAGATCGTGATCGAGCATCTCAACGTCACGCACGGCCAGCAGATGAAAGAGCACAAGGCGCTGGCCAAGGCCGACAAGCGAGACGCAAAGCACGCCAAGAAGCAGCGCAAGGCCGAACGCAGGGCCCGCCGCCGCTCCTAAGGCTCACCTCGCCGAGCCGTCGCTCTGGCGACCTCTTCCGAAAGTACTGATCCGTTGACTTCTGTTGGACCGCTCCAGGTTGGCGATGCCGTGCTGCTCACGGACAACCGCTCTCGCCGACACCTCCTGGTTCTGGAGGAGGGTGGCGAGTTCCACTCTCACGCCGGCATCACGAAGCACGATGATCTGATCGGTCGAGACGAAGGCCTGTATGTCCACTCGACGAAAGGCCAACGATTCCGAGTCTTTCGACCGAGCCTGGAGGACTACATCCTCAACATGAAGCGTGGGGCTCAGGTCATCTACCCGAAGGACCTCGGACCCATGATGATGCTGGCTGACATCGGCCCTGGCATGGAGGTGTTCGAGTCCGGTATCGGATCGGGTGCGCTCTCCATGACCATGCTGCGCGCTGGCGCCAAGATCACCGGCTACGAGATCCGCGAGGATTTCGCCAATCGAGCCAAGAAGAACGTGGTGGGCTTTCTCGGCGAGCAGATCATGGACCGCTACGACGTCCACATCCGTAGCGCGTACGAGCCCATCGATGGCGATTCCTTCTTCGACCGGGTGGTGCTCGATCTCCCCGAGCCATGGCAGGTGGTGCCGCATGCGGCGAACGCGCTTCGGCCCGGCGGCATCTTCCTGGCCTACACGCCGTCGATCACCCAGGCCGCACACCTCCAGGAAGTGCTCAACACCACGTTCTTCACCGAGCAGAAGACGATCGAGGTTCTCAACCGCGGCTGGCACATCGAGGGGCAGGCGGTCCGGCCCGACCACCGAATGGTGGCCCACACGGCCTTTCTGACTCGAGCACGCCTTGGCGTGGCCCCGGTAGTCGACGCAGAGCCGGCTCCCGCCACCGAATCGTTCGCGGACACAGCAACCGACGCTGCGACCGAACCGACAACCGGCTGACCGTCAGGTCCAAGGGGCGGGCGCACCCCGTTGCACCGAATTGAATCGGCTCGCATAGCTCGGTCCGAGGTTGTCCTTCCGGGGACCGGAGAAGCCGAACAGGAACTGGGCGACACGGCGGATCTGAATCTCCTCTGAGCCCTCAGTGATCCGGTAGCGACGGTGATGCCGATAGATGTGCTCGAAGGGGAGGTGGCGGCTGTAGCCGAGGCCCCCGTGGGTCTGAATGGCCTGGTCGGCTGCGTTGCACACCAGCCGGTTGGCTCGGTAGTTGCACATGGCGACCTTGTCCGAGATCGAGGTGGGTTCGATGCCCTGGTCCATCTCCCACGCCGTCTTGCGAATCAAACCGCGAATCATCTCGGCCTCGGTGTGCATCTCGGCCAGCGGCCACTGGATGGCCTGGTTCGTGCTCAGCGGCTTTCCGAAGGGCTTGCGCTCACGGGCGTACTTGACCGACTCATCGATGCAGTACTGGGCAGCCCCCAGACTGCTCGCCGCCTGCCGAATGCGGTTCTCGTGCACGAAGGTTTGGGCAACGGCGAGACCACGCCCCTCAGCTCCCAGGATCGTGTTGTCATGGACTCGCACCTCATCGAGGGTGACCTCGGCGTGGTCTGTCGGCATGTTGTAGGTCCACCACATGAACTCGGTAGTGAATCCCGGTGTGTCCGTCGGGACGATGAAACATGTGATGCCATGCGCATCGCCGTCGTCACCGGAGGTGCGGGCGAACACGTAGTCGTGCGTAGCGGCGTGCAGGCCCGTGTTCCAGCGCTTTGCACCATTGATGATCCATTGATCCCCATCTCGGACTGCACGGGTCTCCATCCACGTTGCATCCGAGCCGTGGAGCGGTTCGGTGAGTCCGAAGCCAATGCGGGCCTTGCCCGCCAGCATCTTGGGGATCCACTCGGCCTTCTGCTCTTCACTGCCATGGATGTCCATCATGAGGACGGTCACGAGGTTGCCGACGATCGATGATTCGTTCTGCAGGTCGTTGTGCAGCCCGAGTCCCTTGGCCGCGAGGTGCTCTCGGATGATGGCCATGCCCAAGTTGGAACCACCCTGGCCGCCGAACTTCTCCGGCAGGTGGTAGCGGTAGAACCCGGCGGTATCAGCGCGGCGCCTCATTTCGCCAAGCAGCCCCTCCCATTCGGCGTTCGGCCAACCGTCTCGGTCGAAGTCGGTGCGCGCGTACTCCCGTCGGTGATCGAAGAAGCGCATGTTGTCGTTCTCCCGCTCCAGTGGTTTGATCTCGTCTTCGATGAACGCATCGAGTTGAGTGAGGAGGTTCTGGATGTCTTCGGGAATCAGAAAATTCACGTCATCAACCTACGTCACCCTCAATTCCGAGTGCAGATCGTCGATAGAACCGACAACAAGGTTTCTGCTGGGGCAGAAGCGATCTTGGCTGTCCCGGTCCTGAACCGGACCGGGACAGCAAATCGCCCAGCTCCTTTCGGTAGGTTGAATCGGTGCTCGACACTGACGCCCGTACCCAAGCCCTCCGCTCGGACATCCGCCGTCTCGGCCGCCAACTTGGCCAGTCGATCAATCGACAAGAGGGTGCGGATTTCCTCGATTTGGTCGAGCGCGTACGCGTGCTCGCTCGCCGTCTGCGGCAGAACGACCAAGACGCCGCTGGCGCCGAGCTTCGTTCGGTGCTGGCCGACGCTGATCTTCTCGATGCCATCCGACTTGTCCGGGCGTTTACGACCTACTTCCACCTGGCCAACGTCGCCGAACA
Source organism: uncultured Acidimicrobiales bacterium (assembly GCA_937997485.1). Taxonomy (GTDB): domain Bacteria; phylum Actinomycetota; class Acidimicrobiia; order Acidimicrobiales; family SZUA-35; genus SZUA-35. Next base: position 42,534 of record CALKTH010000036.1, read on the forward strand.
GGTCCACCGCATCGACGAGCTGAACGTCAAGAAGGCCGAAGAGGGCCGGTTCCACGACACGGTGGAACGTCTCATGGGCGAAGGCTTCTCCGCCGCTGATCTTGTCGAGGCGTTGGCTCAGACCAAGCTGAGTCCGGTCTTTACCGCTCACCCGACCGAGGCGTCTCGACGCTCCATGTTGGACAAGCTGGCGGAGGTCTCGAATCTGATTGATCAGCGGGGGAGCGGTCGCTGCACCAGCGCTGAAACCCGACGCATCGATCGCCGAGTCGATGAGCTGATCGACGCGATGTGGCAAACCGACGAGATCCGCCGAGAGCGCCCGAGCCCCGGCGACGAGGCCCGTACCACTCTGTACTACCTGGATCAGATGGCTCGGGACGGCCTGCCCGAGCTATGGACCGACATCAGCACGTCGCTCGAGGCGGTGGGCGAGACCTTTGACGCCGAGATGGCGCCGATCGTGTTTGGCAGCTGGGTCGGCGGCGACCGAGACGGCAACCCAAACGTGACGCCGGAAACGACCGTCGAGGTCATCGAGCTGCAGAAGGCTCGAGCGCTCAAGCTGCTGTTCGAAGAGCTCGAAGCGCTCCGGGCGGAACTGTCCACGACCGAGCTGATCCGACCGGCCACCGACGAGCTGCGGACGGCCGTTGATGCTGACCGAGAGCCGTTCGCTGACGTGTTCGGACGCATCGGACGGATCAACGACGGTGAGCTCTACCGCCTACGCCTTGGTGTGATGATGCAGCGACTGGCAGAGGCCGCCCGCACGCCCACCGGCGCTCGGGCCTACCACCGGCCCTCGGAGTTGGCAGACGACCTTGCAGTCCTCGACCGTTCCCTGCGGGCCAACGACGCCACATTGTTGGCGGATGGCCGCCTCGCACGAGTCCGGCGTCTTGTCGCGACGCTCGGGTTCCACCTGGCCCAACTGGACGTTCGCCAGCACGCGCGGGAACACCATGCGTCCCTCGGGCGGCTGTTCAGCGCCGCAGGCACCAGCTATCCCGAAGACCGGGCGGGCCGCACCGCTCTCCTCCTGAGCGAACTCAACTCGCGGCGGCCCCTCGCTCCGCCGAACACCCCGCTCGAGCCGGGCGACACTCTCGGCTTGTTCCGGACGCTCCGCTCCGTGCTGGACGAGCATGGAGACGACGTGATCGGGAGCTACATCGTCTCGATGACCGTCGGCGTCGACGACATCCTCGCCCCGGTGCTGTTGGCCCGCGAAGTCGGGCTCGTCGATCTCTCCGCTGGCGTCGCTCGGCTCGGCTTCGTTCCGTTGTTCGAAACGATCGAGGACCTTCGCAGCATCGACGACACGCTCGAAAGGCTTCTGACCATTCCTTCGTATCGCCGGATCGTCGAGCTCCGAGGCGGCGTGCAAGAGGTCATGGTCGGCTACTCCGACTCCAACAAGGACGGCGGCATCGCCACCAGCCAGTGGGAGATCCACAAGGCGCTCCGGGTGATCCGGGACGTCGCCGCTCGCCACAACCTTCGGATCCGAGTCTTCCACGGACGTGGCGGCACCGTTGGCCGCGGCGGTGGCCCAACCAACGACTCGATCCTGTCGCAGCCGTCCGGCGTCATCAGCGGACAGATAAAGATCACCGAGCAAGGCGAGGTCATTTCTGACAAGTACGGCCAGCCCGAGATCGCTCATCGCAACCTCGACCTCGCGCTCTCGGCCGTGCTCGAAGCCACCGTTGCCCGCAAGAACTCGCGCCACGATGCACAGAAGATGGCCCGCTGGTCCGAGGTGATGGAGCTGGTCTCCGCCGAGTCGTTCGCGGCGTACCGCCGATTCGTCGAAGATCCCGATCTTCCGGTCTACTTCCAGACCTCCACACCGGTTGAAGAGCTCGGAGCGATGAACATCGGTTCCCGACCAGCCCGTCGAAGCGGTTCCGGAGGAGCGAGCATCGATGACCTCCGGGCCATTCCGTGGGTCTTCGGTTGGACCCAAAGCCGCCAGATCATCCCCGGATGGTTTGGTGTCGGTTCCGGGCTGGCCGCAGCTCAAGCCGCAGGACACGGCGAGACCATTCTCGAGATGTTCGACGAGTGGACGTTCTTCCAAACCTTCTTGGCGAACGTCGAAATGACCCTCGCCAAGACCGACCTGGACATTGCCGCCCGCTACGTCGACGCGCTGGTCTCGGACGAACACCGACGCTTGTTCGATGTGGTCAACACCGAGCACGCCAGCACGCTCGAACAACTCACCGACGTGACCAGACGTGCGCCACTTGACAACCTTCCAGTGCTGAAGCGAACACTGCAGATCCGCGACGTCTATCTGGATCCGCTGCATGTGTTGCAGGTCGATCTCTTGGCCCGGGTTCGGCAGGGCGAAGAGATCGAACCACGCCTCCAGCGAGCGTTGCTGCTGACGGTCAATGGCGTCGCCGCTGGCATGCGCAACACTGGCTGAGCCAAGATCCCGGGGTGCAGATCACTCCGTTCACCGTCCACTTCTCCGATGACGATCTTGACGACCTCCGTGGTCGACTTGCCAACACCCGCTGGCCCGACCAACTGCCCGGCCAAGAGTGGGTGTACGGGGCGGAGCTCAGCGAGGTCCAGTCCATCGTTGCGTACTGGCTCAACGAGTACGACTGGCGAGCAGCCGAGGCCGAGCTCAACCGCTGGCCACAATTCACCGCCACGATCCAGGACGAGCAGGTGCACTTCCTGCATGTCGAATCCGAGCGTGAGGGAGCAGTGCCGCTCCTCCTCACGCACGGGTGGCCCGGCTCGATCGTCGAGTTCCTCCACCTGATCGACGGGCTCACGTCGCCGTCCGATCCCAACGATCAGCCGTTCCACGTGATCGTGCCCTCGCTTCCTGGCTTCGGTCTCAGCGGCCCGACCGTGACCACCGGGGTCTCTCCCAAACGCATTGCATCGATGTGGGTCGAGCTGATGGCAGGACTCGGCTACGAGAGCTACGTGGCTCAGGGTGGGGACTGGGGGGCCATCATCACCGCCTGGATTGGTCAGCTTGACCCGGACCACTGCGCTGGAGTCCACCTCAACATGGTCGTGGCCCCACCGAACCAAGAAATGATGGCAGAGGCGACCCCACAGGAACTGGAGATGCTCGGCCAGCTCCAACACTTCCAGGCTCAGGAAACGGGCTATCAGGCCATCCAGGGGACCAAGCCTCAGTCCTTGGCCTTCGCTCACGCCGATTCGCCTGCCGGATTGTGCGCCTGGATCTACGAGAAGTTCTACACGTGGTCCGACTGCAATGGTGAGGTGTTTTCCGTTCACGATCGCGATCGATTCTGCACGAATGTGATGCTCTATTGGCTGACCAACACCGCGGGGTCGGCCGCTCGGATCTACTACGAGTTCCAGCAGCTGGGTCGCGAGACCGCCGACGCCGTGCCCGTACCCATGGCCGGTGCGGTCTTCCCGAAGGAGATCTACCGAGCCAGCAGGCGCTGGGCCGAGCTCCGCTACCAGATTGTGCACTGGAGCACCCCGGACCGCGGTGGCCACTTTGCGGCCCTCGAAGTGCCGGATCTGCTCATTGCAGATGTCCGATCGTTCGTCGCCGAACTTCCGCTGTCTGACTGACAAAAACGGCTTCGGCCAGCATGCCCACCGAACCGGCTGAGGATGCCCTATCGTCACTGGCCCGTGCTTCGGATCCTCCGCGAGCATTCCCCCTCTGCTGAGTCGAAAGTGAGACACTCCCAACGTGGATCGAATCGAACGTCACGACTTCGTCAATGCCGTGATTCTCGCAGCTGTGCTGTTGCTCTTGGCCTTTGCGTTGGTCACCGGCACGCGGGCGCTGTTCGACACCGTGGGAGATGAGGGCGGCATCATCGATGCCGAGAAGGCCGAAGAGGTCACCATTCCCGCCCAGGCCACACCAACAACCGTGGCCGCCGCTCCGGAAGAGACAACCACGTCGACAACACCGCCGAAACCGCCAAACGAGGTCACCGTGCGCGTCGGCAACGGCGCCCAGAAGAGCGGCGTTGCGGGGCGAGGGACGGACATCTTGGAAGGTGCGGGTTACCTCACACTCGGGGCAAAGACCTCAACCATCAAGCTCGAAACCAGCACCGTCTACTACGTCGAGGGCTTTGCGGCCGACGCCGAAGTCATCGCCAGCCTGCTCAACGTGGACCCGGTAAACATCGCCCCGATGCCAGCCGACACCGGAATTGCCCAAGACACGGCCTTGATCGTCGTCATCCTGGGCGGCGACACCACCCTGTAGCAAGCCGTGCAGCAGCGCTTTGCTGCTGGTCGGGTACCGGTCACGCCTCGTTTGGGTGACCGCTGGTGCCGTCGTGGCGAATGTGAACCGGCGGGTCAGGAAAGTCTCCGGCGACGAGACGGGGGAGCAACTCGGGAAGCTCTGGGGGGAGGAAGGGTTCGGTTGATGCCTGGACCTCGTCGACTGTCCACCAGCGCGCCCCTCGAAAGGCCAGCGCTTCGAGGTACTCAAGACCCTGTGGCTCGGCGATTTCGGTCTGTTCGGTGTGAGCAACGTGAAGCACTTCATGTTGCTCGAAGTCGTACCCGCCGAAGCTGAACTCGACGTATTGCGTGTACACGACCGGACCGACCTCGACCTGCTCGATCCCGGCCTCCTCTCGAAGCTCCCGAGCCACCGCGTCGGCGGATGGTTCGCCGGGATCGATACCCCCACCCGGGATCTCCCACCACGGCGTCTTGGAGGAGTCTCCGGGGTCGGCGGAGTTGATCAAGAACACTCGACCGTCCGGATCCAGAAGAATGACGCGCGCTGCCTGTCGACGAAGAACCCAGTTCACCGCCGGGACCGTAGGGCACGGCCGCCGGTGTGCGCACATGAGCTCCACGCAGGCCGGCTCGACGCAGTCGAACGGCAACTCGCAACCCACAGCGAGAGATGGCACCATGCCGGAGTGTTCGATCCCCTCGAAGGCGTCAAGGTCCTGCTCGTGCAATCGCCGTATCACTTCTCCAAAGCCCGATCCGAGGTTCGAGGTGGGCCACCATTCCGTGGCGAACACAACACTGAAGCGCTGTACGACTGGCTCGATCTGGCGACTGACCAGATCAACGTCCTGGTCCAAAACGGCGTTCTACTGGATGAGGAACGACCGTGAGCGCCGAGAGCAAGGTCGGTGGCCGACTCTCGCCGTATCTCGAGTTCACCGCACACGAGTGGTCCAAGCTCCGTGCTGCAACGCCGCTTTCACTCTCCGAGGACGACCTGGATCGTTTGCGAGGCATCAACGTCGAGCTCAGTCTCGACGACGTTGCAGAGATCTACCTGCCGTTGTCCCGCTTGCTGAACCTCTACGTGAACGCCTCCCAAGAGCTCTACCGAGCGAGTGACACGTTCCTAGGGCAGCTGCCGGCCAAGGTCCCGTACGTGATCGGTGTCGCCGGCTCGGTCGCCGTTGGAAAGTCAACCACAGCTCGTGTGCTTCAAGCCCTGCTCGATCGATGGCCCGATCACCCAAAGGTCGATCTCGTCACGACCGACGGGTTTCTGCATCCCAACCGCATTCTGACCGAGCGCGGTCTCATGGATCGCAAAGGCTTTCCCGAGAGCTATGACCGTCGCAAGCTCCTGCAGTTCATGAGCGACATCAAGAGCGGTGCGCCAGAGGTGCGAGCTCCCGTGTACTCACACCTCGTCTATGACATCGTCGACGATGAGAGCGTGGTCGTGGCCCAGCCAGACATCGTCATCGTCGAGGGCCTCAACGTATTGCAGACCGGGGTCAGCGATGGCGAGAACCCGCTCTTCGTGAGCGACTTCTTCGACTTCTCGATCTACGTCGATGCCGATCTGGATGACGTGCGGGACTGGTACGTCGAGCGTTTCTTCACGCTTCGGGCGACGGCGTTCCAAGACGAGCAGTCGTTCTTCCGACGATTTGCTGATCTCACCGATGCAGAGGCCACGCAGACAGCCACCGACATCTGGACCACCATCAACGAGCGGAACCTGGTGGACAACATCCTGCCCACCCGAGAACGGGCCGATCTCATTCTTCGAAAGGGATCGGACCATCGAGTCAAGCGGGTCGACTTGCGACGCCTGTAGCCGCCGGCGCTTCGCTCGGTAGACGTCCAGTGGCAACAAAGTGATTGGCGATCGTCAACAGGTCCTCGGCTCGCCGCTCCGCCGTTCCGATCTCCAGCAGCCGGTCAAGGTTTCGATCGACGAGGTCTTGGAAGGACCCGGGGTTCGCGGAGATGTCGGACATGAGCTCCACAGCGGCCGTGGGCTCGGTCGCTTCCAAGCAGGGGTCGTAGCCAAACAGGTCCACCAACTCTGAGGGGGAATGGCCAACGAGTACACACCCGGCAGCGATGCCCTCGAGGTAGCGAAGCGTCATCGTCTCCAACCCTCTCGCCTTTTCGGGGTGTGTCATCGTCCGGGGAAAGCAGGCCAGGCTCTTCGATGCCCCCATCAGACGACGGAGCTCGGTGTGAGAGACGCCACTCGGCGCAATCGCTGCGAGATCGACGGTCCGGGCGTTGGAGCGCAACGCCGCTTCGAACGGTTGATAGCGACGCCCCATCAGCATGAGATCGTGGGGCCGAGAGCTCAACGGTAGAGCGGAGCGGTAACCAGCGGGGTCGACGTACTCAGGAACCCACGCCGTGGTGAGCTCAGGCATACGTCGAGCGAACTCCTCGGCGCAACTGCGGGCGGAGAACATCGCCAGTTTGGTACCGGAAGAGCGCAACAGCGCTTCCCATCGGTCGTAGTCACCGGGCCAGCAGTCGATGGCGTAGACGATGGGCTCGCGCCACCAGGAGTGGGGAAAGAAGCGGTGCGACTTCGCCCAGGACGTCAGAATCAGAACGTGACCCTTGCGGCGCCCCCGACCGATCGGGAGCGTCGACGGTAGGTATCGGTCTAACCCCCTCACCGCTCGATGGTCTCGCGCCCGAAGCGGCTCCACCGATCGCCGCAGCAGCTCGCCGTGCAGCGACTCGAACCAGAAACCAGCGTCCGCGGTGTGGGTTTGCAGGCCGATCCGAGACGACGCATCGCTTCGGGCGCTGGTTCGAGAGCCGGACTGCCACATCCAAACATTGTGACAGTTCGCTTGACAAAGGCGCATCTGGCAAGTCGCCCAGCGACGAAGGGGCAGTGAGGCCTACACTTCCCCCGCTGTCTTGGCGCAGACAGTGACCGATTGCCGTCGGTCTCTCGCCCGAGCGTCGTTCTACCCACGCTGCTCAAGCACCCAATCCCTCGAACCGAAACTGCGAGAGCCATGTTCTACGCGCCAACATCCGCCAGCACTGCCGATCCCGTGATCGTGATCGGCCTGCCTCGCAGCGGGAGCAGCTATCTCGCCCACGTTCTGTCGTGCCTCAGAGGTCTCTGGGTCTTCGACGATCTCTACGCATACCAAAAGGCAGCTGCCATCACCTTCGGGCCGATGAGCGATCACCAACTGGCGACCTTTCTCGATCGTCTGGCCTGGGAGACAAGGGCTCGTGTCATCTGGGAGCGCGACTTCGGCGTGCCCGCCCTCGACCGCGCAGGCATCGATGCGCTGGAAGCAGAACTGCTCGCGGAGTGGACTGGGCGACACCCAACGTGGTCCGAGATCACCGAGCAGTGGATGTCCGCACTCGCCACCGCCAACGGCGCGCAACGCTGGGGCTACAAGACACCGCAGGACTTCCTCCACATCGGGGATCTGCTCGTGACCTGGCCCCAGACCCAGTTCCTTCACCTTCTTCGTGACCCTCGATCGATTCTCAAGAGCTACAAGAACCTCGAGGCGGGCAAGGGCACCGACGGAGATCCTCGCTCCTACCACCCCGTGATCACGGCCCTGTACTGGCGCACCGCACAAGAGAAGATCCGCCTCGCCCAGGAGCGAACGGACGCATCAATCACGGTGATCCGGTTCGAAGATCTCGTTGCCGCGCCCACAGCAGCGGCTGATGACCTCGCCTCCGTTCTTGGCACGACAGTGATCGGCGACGTGGAAGTCTCGAGCTTCAACTCCTCAGCGACGGGTTCGACCGCCAGACCGAAGAAAGCCCTGACCGATACCGAGGTCTGGCTGTGTGAGCGGGTCATCGGTGACGAGCTCACCCTGGCCGGTTACGAAAGCAGTGGCAAGCGGCCCCGCGTCCGAGACGTGCCCGAACTCATCGCGGTTTCGTGGCGGTTCGCTTTCTTCCAGCTCGTCCGCAGCGTGCGAGATCCAGAGAAACGCTCGTCTGTCGTGTCGTTCGCGAAACGAACGCTCACGCGTCGAGGCTGAACCGTCACTCCAGGAAGCCGTTGCAGAGCCGATTGGTTACGGTGACGAGCGTGTCTGAGATCGAGATTTGGCCGGGAACGGCTTACCCACTGGGCGCGACCTGGGATGGCTCGGGCACAACGTTCGCGGTCTTCAGCGAGAACGCGGATCGAATCGAACTGTGCCTCTTTGACGAGGATGGCTCCGAACGACGAGTCACGTTGCCCGAAGTGACGGCGTTCGTTCACCACGGCTACCTCCCCGGTGTCGGCCCGGGCCAACGCTACGGCTACCGAGCACACGGCCCGTGGGACCCCCAGCGTGGCATTCGCTGCAACCCTGCCAAGCTGTTGCTCGATCCGTACGCCCGAGCCATCGAAGGCGGCGTCACCTTCACACGGGCGATCTATGACCACCTGGGTGACGCCCCCGATCATCCCGACACCACCGATAGCGCACCGTTCGTTCCTCGGTCGGTCGTGGTCAGCCCGTACTTCGACTGGGGGAGTGATCGTCGACCCAAGCGCCCTCGTCGCGACACGGTGCTGTACGAGGCGCACGTCAAGGGTCTGACCATGACGCACCCGGACGTTCCGGACCACCTTCGGGGCACCTACGCCGGCCTCGCTCACCCGGCCATCATCGAACACTTGAAGTCGCTCGGCGTCACTGCCCTCGAGCTGATGCCCGTCCACCAATACCTCGATGAGCAGTTCCTTCATGACAAGGGCCTGACCAACTATTGGGGCTACGCCACGATCGGCTACTTCGCCCCCCACAACCAGTACTCAGCGTGGGGCCAAGCAGGGCAGCAGGTGCAGGAGTTCAAGCACATGGTGCGAGCACTCCACGAAAGCGGCATCGAGGTCATCCTCGACGTTGTCTACAACCACACCTGCGAGGGCAACGCGTGGGGGCCGACCTTCGCTCACAAGGGCCTCGACAACAAGAGTTACTACCGACTCTCACCAGAGAACGGCAGGCACTACATCGACTACACCGGAACCGGGAACACGCTCAACGTGTCGGCTCCCGACGTGCTCCAGCTGATCATGGATTCGCTGCGCTACTGGGTCGAGGAGATGCACGTCGACGGCTTCCGCTTCGACCTGGCCTCAGCCCTCGCTCGTGACACACACCACGTCGATCAGTTCGCCGCGTTCTTCGACATCATCCATCAGGACCCTGTCCTGCGAACGGTGAAGCTGATCGCCGAGCCGTGGGACGTAGGGGAGGGTGGCTACCAGGTTGGCCGCTTCCCACCATTGTGGAGCGAGTGGAACGGGCGCTACCGGGACACCATCCGAGACTTCTGGCGGGGTGAGCCCGGCACGCTGGGCGACTTCGCATCGAGTTTCGCCGGCAGTTCCGATTTGTACGAAAAGACCGGGCGCCGCCCCTCGGCCAGCATCAACTTCGTCACCGCCCACGACGGATTCACGCTCGCCGACCTCGTGTCCTACAACGAGCGAGACAACCTGGCGAACGGCGAAGACAATCGCGACGGCGAGTCTCACAATCGCAGCTGGAACTCCGGCGCCGAAGGCCCGACCACGAATCCCGAAGTGCTGGCGAGACGGCGATCCCGCATCAAGGCCGTCCTCACCACGCTTGTCCTCTCCCAGGGCGTGCCGATGCTCCTGGCCGGGGATGAGTTCGGCCGATCACAGGGCGGCAACAACAACGCCTATTGCCAGGACAACGAGATCTCGTGGATGGATTGGGAGTCCGTCGATGCCGATCTTCTCGCGTTCACTCAACGCCTCTTGAAGCTCCGCAAGGAACACCCGGTCTTCCGCCGCCGCCGTTTCTTCGAAGGCTCCGCCGTCCTCGGCGGCGACCTGGCAGACATCGCCTGGTTCTCCCCTGAAGGCAAGGCCATGACCAGCGAGCACTGGGAGCGACCCCTCGCTCGATCCCTCACCGTGTTCCTCAACGGCCACCAACTTCCGTCTCAGGGCTCTCGAGGCGAGGCCATCACCGACGCCTGCTTCCTGGTCCTGTTCAACGCCAACAACACGCCGAAGCGTTTCTCCGTCCCGCCCGAGCTCGCCGACCGCTGGTGGCGTATCGAGCTCGATTCCGCCAGTCCAAAGACTCCGGACCGTCCGGTCGTCGGCAGCGTCACCGCCGATCCCTGGTCAGTCCTCGTCCTGCGAGAAGCTCCCCGAGAGGACGCCACATGACCGGCTTCGCCCCGCCGGCTGTGCTCTTCGCTGCCGCCGAGTTGGCACCACTCGCACGGGTCGGTGGCATGGCCGAAGCGGCCTCCGGGCTGGTTCGGGCGTTGCGAGACCTCGGCACCGACGTTCTTCCGGTGCTCCCGGACTACGGGACCGCCGACGGGCCAATCGCACTTTCCGACGAGGTTTCCATCGAGCTTTCCATGCCCGACTGGGCTGGCCCGACCCGAGCCCGCCGCGGAACGCCAGAGGGCGTCGACAACGAGGTCATCTTCGTCGACGCACCAGGACTCGCTCGCCCCCACCCATACGTCGACCCGACCACCGGGATGGGCTGGCCCGACAACGACTACCGATTCTTCGTTTTCTCGGCCGCCATCGCCGAGCTCACTCGGCTGCTGAAGCCGAACGTGCTGCATCTGAACGATTGGCACACGGCCGCGGCACTCGGCTTCCTCAGCGCAGACGAGACGCCATCGACCGTGCTCACCATCCATACGCTCGGTTACCAGGGTGTCTGCAGCGCCGAGTGGCTCCAGCGCATTCCGCATGAGTCGTGGCGGTTCGCCTGGTACGACGTGGCGAACCCGCTGGTTGGCGCCATCCGTAGCGCCGATCGCATCATCGCCGTGAGCCCGAACTATGCCCGAGAGATTCTGACCGAAGCCGACGGTATGGGTATGCACGACGAGCTCGCCCGCCGAGGGGATGCCCTGGTCGGCATTCGCAACGGCATTGACGCGTCGGTATGGACACCGGTCGACAATCCCCACCTCGCAGTGCCGTACGGCGTGAAGGATCGCGAGTCCGGCAAGGCCGCCGCCCGAGCCGCACTGGTGAAGCAGGCGGGTTGGGACGACGATGGCTCGCTGTTGATCACCGTGGTGTCCCGGCTCGTCGACCAGAAGGGCATCGACCTCGCAATGGCGCTTGCGCCATACCTGGCCTCTGTGCCGGCAAGGATCTTCGTGCTCGGCAGTGGCCAGGCGAACATTGCCGAGCTTGTGCGTGAGACCGCAGACGCCAATCCGGACCGCATCTTTGCTGTGACGGACCGCTACGACGAGCCGTTGGCTCACCGCCTCTTCGCTGGCGGCGATGTGTTCATGATGCCGAGTCGCTTCGAGCCTTGCGGATTGGCTCAAATGCAGTCGATGGCATTCGGAACACCAGCAATCGCCACACCCGTTGGCGGGCTGGTCGACACGATCATCGATGTTGACGCTGAGCCGAAGATGGGCACAGGTTTTCTCGCCCAATCCAACGACGTGGCTGGATTGGTTGACGCTGTGCATCGGGCGGCTCGCACGATGCGCGCCGCCCGCACGCGCAAAGCCATTCAGAAGCGAGGGATGACCCATGACTGGAGCTGGGTCAGACCTGCGCAACATCATCTCGATCTCTACGCAGAGATCAGCAACTGACGCCCTTTGGCTCGGGTTGCTGGCTCAGGTGAAGCGATAGCCCTTGGGGACGGCGACCACCCCGCCGTCCGAGACGGTGAATCGAGCAGCGTCTTCTTCCGGATTGACACCAATGCGAGTGTTCGGGGGAACGATCACGTTCTTGTCGATCACCGCTTTGTTGATGATGCAGCCCTCGCCGATCTGAACATCGTCAAAGAGAATGGCACCGTGCAATTGCGCATGGCGCTCCACCCGGACGTTTGGTGAGATCACCGATTCTCGGACGGCACAACCGCTGAGAATGGCACCGTTGGACACCGCGCTGTTCTCCACGTGGGGCGGCGTCACTCCATCAGTGACGAACTTGGCCGGTGGGAGCGACCGCCCAAGCGTAAAGATCGGCCACTGGCTGTTGTAGAGGCTGAACTTGGGCAGCGGCTGCACCAGATCCATATGGGCGTCGAAGTAGGCGTCGAGTGTTCCAACATCTCGCCAATAGCCGCGCTGCTCGTCCTCATCACCCGGAACCATGTTGGCGGAGTAGTCGTACACATGGGCCTCACCCTTGTCGACCAAGGCGGGAATGAGGTCGCCACCGAGATCTCGGCTGGAGTCTTCGCTGTCTGCATCTTCGTGAAGGGCCTGGAGCAGCGCCTCCACGTCGAACACGTAGTTGCCCATGGACACGAACGACTCATCCGGGGAGTCGGTCAGACCCGGGGGATCGGCTGGCTTCTCCAAAAACTCGCTGATCTGCGTGCCATCGGGCGCGTCGATCACGCCGAATTGGTGCGCCTCGGACCGAGGAGCCCGCAATGCCGCCACGGTGACTCCGGCGCCGCTCTTGATGAGCTGGTCCAGCATCTGCCGAGGATCCATCCGGTAGATGTGATCGGCGCCGAACACGAACAAGTACTTCGGTTGCTCGTCATGGATGACATTCAGATTCTGGAACAGCGCATCGGCTGAGCCGAGAAACCACTGCGGACCGGTGCGCATCTGTGCCGGTACGGAGGTGACGTAATTTCCGAGCATGCTCGAGAGGCGCCACGTGCGGGACAGGTGCACGTCGAGCGAGTGGCTCTTGTACTGGGTCAGCACAACGATCTTGCGATACCCACCGTTCGCCAGGTTGGAGAGGGCGAAATCGATGAGCCGATAGGGGCCTCCGAACGGGACGGCCGGCTTTGCCCGATCAGCGGTGAGTGGCATCAGACGCTTGCCTTCACCTCCGGCGAGAACGACGGAGAGAACGCGTGGTCGGGAGCCCGTTTCAAGCATCGTCCCATCCTGCCTCATCTCGATGTGCGACGCCGGAATGGGTGGGGGATTTGTCTCCCATTGAGTCGATTGACCCGGTTGAGCGGATCGGGTTTGGCCCGAACGCCTCATGTGCGACCAGTCACCAGTGAGGTCTACTGATGTCTGCGGGTACCGAGGGCAGGACCAGCGGCCGCTTCTGGCGGGCGGAACCGGCCGCATACAACATGGTTCTTCGCTCTCGCACGGGGTGACTCCTTTGGAGTCACCCCGACCTCCTTTTCCCTGGCCACGGACGCTCGACGACTCCTTTCGATCATCTTTCACCAACGCCTGGGCATGATGGGGAGATGTCTGGAGCAAAGAAAACCCTTCTCGGTGGCGCCCTCGGTCTGGTCGTGATTCTCGGAGGCCTCGCGTGGTGGCTTGGATTCTTCGAACAGGCGGCCGAAGAAGTCACGACGGAAGCGGCGGTCGAAGCTGCTGCTGAGGTGCAGGGCGATGCCGTCGCCGATGGTGTCCTCACCGACTTGACGGGCAGCTGGACGATCGTGGCCGACGGCGCATCGTTCGTGGGCTACCGGATCGACGAAGTGCTCACGACGGTCGGTGACTTCACAGTGGTTGGCCGAACCGATGGCGTGACCGGCGCCGTCGAGGCTGACGGCACCACCATCACAGCAACCAACCTCGTGGCCGACATGACCACGATCACGACCGACAACAGTGGACGAGACGCCGCCATGCGGGGCCAAGCGCTCGAGACCAGCGAGTTCCCCGAGGCAACGTTCGTGCTCACCTCGCCGATCGAGCTCGGCACGCTGCCCGGTGATGGCGAGAGCGTGGATGTGGTCGCCAACGGGGACCTCACGATCCATGGCGTGACCCAGTCTGTTGAGTTCCCATTGACCGCAACGGTGACCGGGCAGACCTTCGTGGTCATCGGCCAACTCGGCATCGCCCTCGCCGACTACGACATCAGCACACCCAGCGCACCGATCGTCGCCAGCGTCGAAGACGAAGGCATCCTCGAGCTCCAGCTGATTTTCCAGCGGAGCTAGCGCGGTCGTCCCCCAAGACCACGAAAACGCTGGTGTTGGGGGTCAGGCACCCACAGAAGCAGGTGGCCTCAGGGGTTCAGGGACGCAGTCCCGACGGGGTTCGAGGGGCAGAGCCACAAACAGCCCGAGCGTCAGCGAGGCCCACCAGGAACTCGGGTGAGTGCGCGGAGGGCTCCGAGGAACGAGGAGCCCGAGCACACGAACCCGAAGAGACCTACTCCGCCCAAGCTTTGACCTTTTCGATGATCTCGAGTGGGTTCTCGCCAACGGGAGTGATGGAGAGTCGGGTGACGCCGGCTTCGCGGTAGGCCTCGATCCGCTCGCGGACGAAGCCTTCGTCGCCGGCCATGGTGGTGGCCTGCAGATAGTCGTCGGGGATCAGGGCCTCGGCTTCGCCCCGATGGCCGCTGAGATAGAGGTCTTGGATCTTCTCCGCAGCGTCCCCGTAGCCGTACTTCTGGAAGAGGGTGTTGTAGAAGTTCTTGCCCTTGGCGCCCATGCCGCCGACGTAGAGCGCAGTCATGCCACGGGCTGCGTCGCGCAGGCCCTGTGCTCCTGCTTCATCGGTGATGGAAACGACACCACCGGCCACGACTTCGAGTTCGCCCAGTGAGTCGTCGCGGTTGGCGGTGCCGATGGCGATGTCTTCGGCCCACACGTCGTTGGCCTTCTCGGGGTGGAAGAAGATCGGAAGCCAGCCCTCGGCCTTCTCTGCGGTCATCTGGATGTTCTTGGGGCCAAGCGAGGCGACGTAGATGGGGATGTTCTCTCGAACGGGCCGGTTGATGAGCTTCAGGCTCTTGCCGAGGCCGGTGCCTTGATCAGCGGGGAGGGGCAGCTGGTAGTAGCGGCCGTCGTGTTCGACCTTTTCCCGCCTCCAGACCTGTCGGCAGATGTCAATGATTTCTTTGGTTCGGCCGATCGGGGCGTCGTATTTCACGCCATGCCAGCCTTCGATCACCTGGGGGCCAGAGGCGCCGAGACCGAGGACGCAGCGACCGCCGGACAGCGCGTCGATACCAGCGGCAGTCATGCCGATCAGTGTGGGTGTACGTGAGTAGATCGGGAGGATGCCGGCGCAGATCTCCATGCGCTCGGTAACGGCGGCGAGGTACCCCATGAGGCTGACGGCATCGAAGCTGTACAGCTCGGCCACCCACACCATGTCGACGCCGGCGGATTCGTAATCCTTGGCCGTTTGGGCCGTGGCTGCTGGGTCCCCGCCGTAGTTCAGGGTCATGCTCAACTTCATTGGTTTGTTGCCTTTCTCACGGCCGGAACGACCTGGGTCAGATATGCGTCGAGGGCCGCATTGTCAAACGGAGCCCGGAGGGCCACGTTGACGAGATCGGCGCCTGCTTCGTGGTAGGCCAGCACGCGCTCGACCGCCTCTTCGGGGGTACCGAGGAGGGCGCCTCCCTTGATGCGACTCGCCATGGGGCCCCACTGGTTGTCGAGTTCAGCCTCGATGGCGTCGGCTGATGCTTGGTCGGCACCCATGGAGAAGAGGAGGTTGATGGATCGCTCGATCTCGGCGCCTTCACGACCCTCCCCTTCACACCAACGGTCCAGCACCCCGTTGAGCCGCCCGAACTCCTCGGCGGAGATGTAGGCCGCATTCCAGCCGTCTGCGTGTTTCGCTGTGGTGCGGAGCGTGCGCTTCTCGCCAACACCGCCGATCCACAGCGGCATGTGCCCGTTGTAGGGGCCGGGGAGACAGGAGGCATCTGCGAGCTTGAAGTGTTTGCCGTCGTGACTGGTCCGGATCGGCTCGGCATCGGGTGTGGTGGCAAGGCCAGCGTCGACGTCATCCGGGCAGCGGAGCAGGCCGGTGATCAGTTCAGCGGCCTCGTCGAGCATGTCGAGACGGGTTCCCACTGAGGGGAAGTCGTAGCCGTAGGCCTCGGCTTCCCATTCGTGCCAGCCCCCGCCGATCCCCAGCTCGAATCGGCCGTTCGCCAGGTGATCGATGGTGACGGCGGCTTTGGCGAGCAGTCCGGGGTTTCGGTAGCCCACGTAGAAGACCAGGCACCCGATGCGGGCATTGGTCGTCTCCATCGCCAGCGCGGCAAGCGTGGCCACGGCTTCGAAGTGCGGCACTGTGCCACCGGCGGGCGGGGCCTCGTAGATGTGATCCCACGCAGAGATCCAGTCCATACCGGCATCGTCGAGCATGCGCCAAAGGGCTCGCATCTCGTCCATCTTGAGGTTCTGTTGGCCCACGTGGGCGCCGAGTGAGAGGCTCACCGGGCAGAAGATAGGCGCAACCGAGACCGAGGCCCAAAGATGCTCAGAACCTTCGACGAACCCTTCCTGGCAGAGACGCTGTCCGCCAGCATCGATGCGGCGGGAATCGGTCGGCTCACACTGACGCGACCCGAGAAGCTGAACCCCCTGTCGTGGCAGTGCCTGGAGGAGATCACCGAGGCTGCGAACTGGTTCGATCACCAGCGGGGGCTCAAGGTGGTTGTGGTCAGCGGAGACGGGCGGGCGTTCTCCGCCGGCGCCGACCTGTCGACCTTCTCCGGTCCGAGTGAGCTGTCCACCCGGGAGGTGGCCGAGCATGGTCAGCGCATGGCCGACGCGCTGGAGCGGATGCGGCCGCTCTCGATCGTGCGGCTTCAGGGTTGGTGTGTTGGCGGCGGCTTGGTCGTTGCTGCAGCCTGCGATCTGCGCATCGCGGCGGACGACGCTCGGTTCTCGATCCCGGAGGTCGACCTCGGCATTCCTCTGGCCTGGGGCGGGATTCCGCGGCTCGTCCGGGAGATCGGACCCGCCTTGACCAAGGAGCTGGTGCTGACCTGCCGCCCGTTCGATGCGGCTGAAGCGAAGGCTGCTGGATTCTTGAACCGAGTGGTGGCCCCAGACCAGCTCGACGCCGAGGTGGAGGAGTTGGCGACGTCGATTGCTGCCAAGGCGTTGCATGCGGTGTTCTCCACCAAGCAGCACGTCAACGCTGTCACCGATCAGATGGTCGGCACGATGCGGAGCTTCGCCGACGCTGACGGCCTCGTGACCGCATTTCAAGATCCCGAGTGCGCTGAGGTGCGCAAGAAGTACCTGGCCGATCGCCAAAAGTGAGCGCCGAAGCCGAGTGAGTCCGGCAGACTCCTCAGGTGTATCGGCTCGCCTATCTCGCCAACTTCATTCTGACGGCGGGCGCCGGCGTTGTTTTTGCTCTCCTCAGCAATCTTCAGACCGAATTCGGCGTCTCCGATGCAGGCATCGGCTTCATCGCAGCGTCCGGGTTCTTGGGTGCGCTGATCACCCAAGTCGCTCTCGCCCCGTTCGCTGATCGCGGTCAGGTCACCCTGGTCGCCGCCGTTGGCCTGATTGCCGGCGCGGCTGGCTCGTTTCTCTTCATCGTCGCTGACGAGGTCGTCGGGTTTTCGGCCTCTCGGGCGCTGATCGGCGTCGGGATCGGCCTGTTCATCGTCGCCAGCCGCAAGGCGGTGATCGGCCTGGATGAAGAAGGGAGCGGCACCCAACTCGGGACGCTGCTTTCGTCCAACGTTGCGGGCTTCATTCTCGGGCCCGTGTTGGGCGCCTTGCTCGTCGAACGCTTCGGTATCGATGCGCCCTTCGTCGTGCTCGGGGTTGCCACGCTTCTGGTCACGCCGCCGGCTCTGTGGTGGATCAAGGACGCACCCGTCGCCACCTCCGAGGTTCGCTACCGCGACATGATTCCGTTGGTGCGCCGCCCGGGAGTGCAGGCAGCGATGGCCGCTCAGGTCGTGTTCTTCACCAACATCGGCATCTTTGACAGCACGCTCGACGTGTACTTCACCGACCTCGGCGCTTCAGACACGATGGTCGCTCTTCTGCTGCTTCTCATCGGGCTACCGCTGCTGATACTTCCGACCTTCACCGGACGACTCGTCGATCGGGATGGTGGGGAGCGGGTCATGCTGTTGGCGTTGGCTGCGACCGTTCCCGCTCTTCTGGGGTACGGAATCGCACCGATCCTGGCCGTGGTGGCTCTTGCCGGTGTGTGCCAAACCACCGTCGAGTCCTTCGCCTTCCCCGCCACCCAGGTCGTGGTGGTGAAGGAGACCGGAGCGAGTGAAGCGGCGATCGGTCAGGCCTTGCTCGACATCGTTGGGAGCAGCATGGCGGCCAGTTCATCGTTCGTCGCTCCGCTCATCTATTCCGCGCTCGGCGCTCGGGGCCTGTTCAGCCTGGCTGCGCTGAACGCTGCTGCCATGCTCGCCTTGAGTGCGCAGCGGCTTCGCGTTCGAGACCGTCAACCGCACGACCCCGTGCCGGCAGGCTCCATCTCCGGTCTCTGACAGCGGTACGTTGGCCGGGTGTCAGGATCACTCGCAACGCCGGGAGAGCAGATACCTCCGTTCCACGTGATGGAAGTCATGCGAGCAGCCGCGGAGCGAGAGGCTGCAGGCCTGGATGTCCTCCACCTCGAGGTGGGGCAGCCGTCGACCGCAGCACCAGCCTCGGTGAGGAGGGCGGCCAAGGCGGCGCTCGACGAGGATGTGCTTGGCTACACCGGCGCGCTTGGGCTCCCGGCGCTACGCCAGCGCATCAGCCAGCACTATCTCGACACCTACGGCGTTGCTGTCGACCCGAGGCGGGTCGTGGTGACCACAGGGGCAAGCGGCAGTTGCGTCCTTGCTTTTCTGGCCATGTTTCGCCCCGGCGACAGAGTGGCCGTGATTGAGCCCGGCTACCCGTGCTACCGCAACGATCTCATGGCCTTCGGCATCGACGCGGTGCCCGTTCCCGTCGGTCCCGCCGAACAGTACCGACCCTCGGCCGCGTCCCTTGAGGCCGCCCGTCTCGAACACGGCGAACTTGCGGGACTGATTCTGGCCAGCCCCTCGAACCCGACCGGCACGGTCTTGTCGGCCGGTGACCTCGACGAACTGCTGGCGTGGTCAGAGACGCACGGAGTGCGAGTCATTGTCGATGAGATCTACCACGGCATCACCTACGGCCAAGCTGCGCCGACCGCTCTGGCACGCTCGACGAGCGCTGACGTGTCGGTTTTTGGATCGTTCAGCAAGTACTGGTCCATGACCGGATGGCGCCTCGGCTGGATCGTTGCCCCGGACAGTCGTATCACCAGCCTGGAACGCTTGGCGCAGAACCTCACGATCTCAGCACCAACGCTCTCACAGCTGGCCGGCATCGCCGCGTTCGACGCAGCAGCAGCTTGCGAAGAGAATCGAGCTCGCTATGAGCGGAACCGCGCCATTCTTCTCGACGGACTTCCCGCCGCTGGACTCGGTCAGATGGCACCCGCCGACGGAGCGTTCTACATCTGGTCCGATGTGTCAGACCTGCTCACGAACCAACTCCCAACGAGCCAAGCGCTGTGTACCCATTGGCTCGACTCGCTCGGAATCGCCGTCACCCCCGGCATCGACTTCGACCCACAGCGCGGCGACCGCTTCGTTCGGTTCTCGTACGCGGGGTCGGAAGACACCATGCGAGAGGCCGTCCGCCGCCTCACCACGTGGTCGGCGCAACGATGACGTCGGCGCAACGATGAACACGTCGCGACGCTCGTCGCCGCAGCGTCCCTCGCCCAAGCAACAGCGGCTTCAGTCCGATGTCGTTCGGCGGGGCCCAAGCATCGCAGTGATGCTCTGGCGAGGAGCCACGCTCGGGTGCGCGGCATGCGGCACACGCGGTCTGTTTCGCCGTTGGGTCGTCATGAAGGACGATTGCCCCCGTTGCGAACTCCATTTCGAACGGATCGAAGGGCACTGGATCGGGGCGATTGGTATCAACACAATCGTGAGCTTCGGCCTTCTGGCGCTCACGATCGCTGGTGGTTTGATCGCCACCTTCCCCGACTTCAAGACCACCCCGTTGATCATCACCGGAATCCTGGTATCGATCCTGGCGCCGACGGTGTTCTTCCCCGTCAGCAGAACGCTCTGGACCGCCATCGACATCTCGATGCGGCCACTCGAAGATGACGAAGCCGACTGGTCCATCGTGGATCCCGAAGGCACCACCCCCGCCAGCACGGCACCGGCAAGCAAGGACACACCATGACGACCCAAGACACCCCAGTCGACACCTCATCCGAGGTCGAGACGTTCGACCTGATCATCATCGGCAGCGGCTCAGGCAACTCGATTCCGGAGTACATGAGCGATTGGAACATCGCCCTCGTTGAGCGAGACGTGTTTGGTGGCACCTGCCTGAATCGCGGCTGCATCCCCTCCAAGATGTTCGTACTCCCGGCCGACATCGCGGAGTCGGCCAAGCATGGCAAGCGTTTGGGTGTCAACACCGAGTTCCACGGCGTGGACTGGATCGGCATTCGCGATCGCGTATTCGGCCGCATCGATCCCATCGCTGCCGGTGGTGAGGAGTATCGAGCCACCGGGTCGCCGAACGTCACCCTGATCCAGGGAACGGCCCGCTTCACCGGCGACAAGACCTTCGATGTTGACGGCCGCATGATCACGGCGCCGCTTGTTCTTCTCGCCGCCGGAGCGCGTCCCACCACGCCGCCCATTCCCGGGCTGTCCACGGTTCGCTCCCACACCTCTGACTCGATCATGCGGCTCGACACCTTCCCGCGCCGCCTCGGCATCATCGGTGGCGGCTTCATTGCCGCCGAGATGGGGCACGTCTTCGCCGGCTTTGGTTCTGAGGTCACGATCTTCAATCGATCTGGAGCGCTGCTTCGGGCCCAAGACGGCGAAGTCAGCGAGCGCTTCACCGAAGTGTTCGCCAAGCGGGCCACGCTGTGCCTCGGTCACGTCCCGGAGAAGATCGAGCAAGAGGGCGAGACGATCGTGGTCACCAGCAAAGGGAAGCGCTACGAGTTCGACGAGCTGCTCGTCGCCGCCGGGCGTCAGCCGAACTGCGATCTCCTCGACGTGGCGTCCGGCGGGGTGGAAACCCACCAGCAGGGGCATGTTCAGGTCGATGAATACATGCGCACCAACGTCGAGGGCGTGTACGCCATCGGCGACCTCGCCAACAATTGGCAGCTCAAGCACGTCGCCAACAAAGAAGCCAAGGTCGCCTTCTGGAATCTTGCGCACCCAGACGAGATGAAGACGATGAGCTACAAGGCGGCACCGAGTGCGGTGTTCTCTGAGCCTCAGGTGGCAACGGTCGGGTTGACCGAAGAGCAGGCCAAGGCCCAAGAGATTCCGTACAAGGTGGGCAAGCGTGACTTCGGCGGCACGGCCTACGGATGGGCGCTCGAAGATGACACTTCGTTCGCCAAGGTCCTCGTTCATGCCGAGACGGACCTGATCATTGGCGCTCACATCATCGGGCCGCTCTCTGCCACGCTCATCCAGCCCCTCATCCAGGCTATCCAGTTCGACCAGACGGCGACCGAAGTGGCCGATGATGTGTTCTACATCCATCCGGCTCTGACCGAGGTCGTCGAGAACGCACTTCTGGAAGCCCGCTGAGTCGAACGTCAGCTGCGATACGACGAAGTGACTCGCCGGAGTTTTCCCCTCCGTTCCTGGGCCCAGCGGCTCAGGTGGCGTCGCGAGCCCACCGTTAGTGTCACTGGTTGGGAAAGGAAGGCTCCGATGGTCACTGATGCAGAACGTCTTGCCGAAATCGTCCGGTTCTCACCGGGCGCATGTCTCGTCCTCGAAGAGGGTGAGGTGCGAGGTGCAAACGCCGAGGCGATTGACGTCACGGGGATTCCTCGTAAGCGGCTGGTTGGGGTTGCTCTTCACGAGCTCGCCATCGACGAACACCAAGAGTCCACGAAGGCCGCAATCGCGGCTGCGAGCTCCACGGTCACGACTCACCGCCTTCGACTCTCCGGGGGCTTGCGGCCGATCGAACTCTCGATTCGCCTCGTCGCTGGTCGTATCTCGCTGGTCATGGTGCGGTCGCTGGCGTTCGAACACGAGCTGTCGGCCAAGGCCGGTGGATCGCTCACACATGACGCCGTCACATCGCTACCGGACCGCTACCACGTCCTCGAACAACTGCAGCACCGTCTCACGGTGGTCCCCGCTCAGCCCCTCGCTCTGATCGGCCTGTGGATCGACGATCTCGACACCCTCGTCAACGAGCAGGGTCAGCGAGTGGTCGACCGGATCAACCGCCAGGTTGGCGAACGGGTCCAGGCCCGACTGCGGGGCCCGGATTTGCTCGGCCGCTTCGACTCTGCCGGCTTCCTCGTCCTGCTGAACACCGACTCAGAGATGGAGCAACTGAAGGAGATCGCCGACCGACTGCGGTCCGAGGTCTCGTTCCCAGTTGAGTTCGACGGTTCACTCGTGTCGTTCACCTCGAGCGTCATGGTGGCCTCGATCGGCAAGAAGCGCCCTTCAATCGAGCGCATCCTCGCCCGCCTTCAGATGGTGAGCGAGAAGGCAGCTGGCGGTGCCGGCAACCGCACCGACATCTTCAGTCTGTAGCGACCGACCGCGGCTGGCCGCCGCGCACCACCTGTCACAGCTCGGATACCGGGCGGCTCAGTGATCTGCAAAGATCACCGCCATGCCTGCATACGACAAGGGACTCCAAGAAATCGGCGACGGTGTCTTCGCCTACCTCCAGCCAGATGGCGGGTGGGGGTGGAGCAACGCTGGCCTCGCAGCCGGCGATGGCGCGTCGATGTTGGTGGACACGTTGTTCGACCTTGCCCTCACGCAGGACATGCTCGACGCGATGGCCGCGGTCACCGACACCAAACCGATTGGCACCTTGGTCAACACCCACGCCAACGGCGATCATTGCTACGGCAATCAACTGATCACCGGCGCAGAAGTGATCACCTCTGCGGCGTCAGCGGCAGAGATGGAGGCGCTGCCGCCGGCTGGCCTGGCCGCGATGATGGCCATGGATTTTGGGGAAAAGACCAACCGCTATCTGCAGGAGTCCTTCGGTCCTTTCACCTTCACCGGGATCGAGCCGCCTCGCATCGACCGCACGTTCAGCGGAGAGACGAGCGTGAACGTTGGTGGCCGCACGATCGATCTGGTCGAGGTCGGTCCTGCTCATACTGCGGGTGATGTGCTCGTCCATCTGCCGAACGACGGCATCATCTTCACCGGCGACATTCTGTTCATCAACGGAACACCCATTGTTTGGGACGGCCCGATTGCGAATTGGATTGCGGCCTGCGATCGCATCATCGGCCTCGAATGCTCGGTGATTGTTCCCGGCCACGGACCCCTTACTGACGCCGACGGGGTCCGGGCTGTTCGGGATTACCTGTCCTTCGTCGTCGATGAGGCTTCACAGCGCCACGCCGCGGGCATGCCGGCCGCCGACGCGGCAAAGGACATTGATCTGGGCCAATACAAGGACTGGTTGGACTGGGAACGCATCGCCATCAATGTCGACACGGTCTACGGCGAGCTGGACGCGGCGCACGAGTCGCCCGGCGTCATTGATCTTTTCTCGCAGATGGCTGAGCTCGTCTACCCCGACTGAGGCGCCAGAGGAGTGTCGACTGGCCGCAGAGGTGGATCAGCCGTTGAAGTGTGCGAGGCCATCAAGGGCCTCGAGTACCTCGTCCCGTGGACCCTGCGGCATTCCGAAGACGACGCGCTTGACGCCGATGGCTTCCAGCGTGTCGAGCTCTTCCCGATCAGGCTTTCCAAAGAAGATGCCGAGCTCGACTGTGCTCGGGTCTCGACCGATGTCCTCGCAGGCCCGCTTGACCTGTTCCCAGCCGGAGTCGAGCGCGTGCCGAGAACCGATCGGCATCCAGCCATCGCAGAACTCGGCAATATGTGCTGCGGTCTTCGGACCGGCCGCACCGCCCAGAATCACCGGCGGGCCTCCAGCTTGCGCCGGCTTCGGCCAGGCCCAGCTGGAGGAGAAGCTGACGTGCTCGCCGTCGAAGCTTGCCTCATCCTCGGTCCACAGCTCCTTCATCGCCAGCACCGACTCCCGCAGGATGGCTCGCCGCTCGTTGTAAGCCGTGCCGTGGTGGGCCATTTCTTCCTTGTTCCACCCGTATCCCACGCCCATGAGGAAGCGACCGGCGCTGATGGCGTCGAGCGAAGCGGCCTGCTTCGCCGTCCAGATCGCATCTCGCTGGGCGACCAGCGTGATGCCGGTGGCGAGCTTGAGTGTCGTCGTGGCTGCCGCAACCGCCCCGAGCGCTACGAACTGGTCGTACGAACGCCAGTAATAGTCGGGAAGATCCGGCGCACCTTTTCGCCCGCCCCACGGGGTCTCACGATTCGTCGGGATGTGGGAGTGCTCCGGGAACCAGAGTGACTCGAACCCTCGCTCCTCGGTCGCTCGCCCCATCTCGATGGGATCGATGGTCTGGTCCGTAGGGAAGATTGCGACGCCGAAGTCCATCACGGGATCCTAGGAGACTCGCCGCCACGGTTCGATTCCGGTGAGAGGTCAGCGGTCGAGGAGCGCCCTGGCGGCGTGCGGGTTTCCTCCAAGGCTCGTGGTGAGCGTGGTGGTCAGCTCATGGGCGAGCACGTCCCACATGCGGTCGAGCAACTCAGCGGTCATCATGAGCTCT
Organism: uncultured Acidimicrobiales bacterium; assembly: GCA_937997485.1. Classification (GTDB taxonomy): domain Bacteria; phylum Actinomycetota; class Acidimicrobiia; order Acidimicrobiales; family SZUA-35; genus SZUA-35. Next base: position 67,146 of record CALKTH010000036.1, read on the forward strand.
TCCGTGATGCCGAGTGCGGCTTCGCGTCGCACGTTTGCGCTCAGCGCACGAATGCCGACAAGCGTTGCCGCCACTCCCAGGTCCAACGGCGCAGCACCAGCGGCACGTGCAGCGCGGACCCGGGCCTCGGTCTCTCGAGCCAGACCTCCGACGATGTGCTCCACGATCTGCTCGTACTCGGAGCGGGTTCCCCTGGGGTGTTTCAGCAGGAGTGTCTGGGTTGCACTGCGGCCCGCGAGCCGAGACAACCGCACGATCTGCATCTGGACACCAGCCACCCATGCTTGACGCCGACTAGGACGAGAAGCAGGCGGAGGCTGTGGGGGAGCGGGCGGAGTTCTGGCCGGAAGAGCTATCGAGGAGTCGTACTGCTCCCGGCTCGACGGATCAGACAGCACCCGCCACGCCTCATTCAACTCCGCCATGCTGACGTCGCCATTGGTGTCAATGGAGGTCACCGAGCGCTCAATCCAGGGCTGGAGGTCCGGGTGAAGTTGACGAGCGCGCTGGCGATATGCCGCTCGCAGCTCATCGAATGAGCAGCCAGGCTCGACTCCGAGCACCGTGTAGAGCGATCCCGCCGGCGGGTTGGTCACCCACACAGTGTGGCCGCCGCAATCAAGAATCAGGGTGAGGCAGCCGATGTGATCGTGTGGACTCTTCCAGTCAGAGCAGCGCCGGCGGTGCCGTCATGCAACGCCTCCCCGAGGTCGTACGGACGATTCTCATGGTCGGAGCGTGCGTGCTCGCTGGCGCTGCGGCACTCGCGCCGATCGTGTATCTGCTTCGTCGACTCGGTGTTGGTTGAACAACACGGCGAACGAACCGCAGTTCTTCGCGCTGAAACGCGCTCATTTCCCGAGAGAAAAAGAAAACCTGCTTGTTGAAGCAGAAACAACTAAAGCCAACCGTCATCACGCCGATACATGAGGTGTGAGGCCACGGCCTCACCACCGACTCAAGTCTGGCGGCAACCACTTGAATCGGTCGCCACCGGTTCGATCGAGACGGGATTCTCCCGCACAACTCGATCGAACCGGTGGCCTCTCCACTTTTTGGGCTCTCTCGTCGGGCGTCGAGGAGACCTGCACCCAAGACGGAAGAGGAAGCCTCGCCCAGTTGTTAGCGTTCGGTCATGACCGACATTTCGGCCTCATCGGCCTGGCGAAACCTGAACGACCACACCAACACGTTCTTCGATCTTCGAACGCTCTTTGCCCAAGACCCCGAGCGAGCGGAGCGCCTGTCCTTCGATGCGGTCGATCTGTTCTGTGACTTCTCCAAGCATCTCGTTGATGAGACCACGATTGACCTGCTGGTGGCGCTTGCCGAAGAGGCTGGCGTTGCCGAACAAGCACAGGCGATGGTTCGAGGCGATCACATCAACACCACAGAGGATCGAGCCGTCCTCCACACCGCGCTGCGCCGGCCGCGCAGCGACGAACTCGTCGTCGACGGCCAAGACGTCGTGGCCGACGTCCACGACGTACTCGACCGCATGTCGGTGCTCGCCGAAGCCATCCGATCGGGCGAGCGCACCGGGCACACCGGCAAGCGCTTCCGCACGATCGTGAACATCGGCATTGGCGGATCAGACCTCGGGCCGTTCATGGCCTACCGGGCGCTTGCTCCGTACGTTCACGAAGACATCGAGGCGCGCTTCGTCTCGAACGTCGATCCGGCCCACCTCGTCACGGCCCTGGAGGGGCTCGATCCGGCTGAGACCCTCGTCATCGTGGCGTCCAAGACCTTCACGACTATCGAGACCATCTCAAACGCCACTGCCGCCCGGGATTGGCTCGTCGCCGGAATCGGCGACGAGTCCGCCGTGGCCTCGCACTTCGTTGCCCTGTCCACCAACGCCGAAAAGGTGGCTGCCTTCGGGATCGACACCGAGGACATGTTTGGATTCTGGGACTGGGTGGGCGGCCGCTACTCGGTCGATGCCGCCATCGGGCTCAGCCTGATGATCAGTATCGGGGCCGACGGCTTCCGAGACTTCCTCGACGGCTTCCATGCCATGGACCAACACTTTCTCAACGCACCGGCCAGACAGAACGGTCCGCTCTTGGCAGCGCTCATCGGTCTGCTGTACCGAAACTTCCATGGTCTGCCGACGCACGCCGTGCTGCCCTACAGCCAGTTCCTCGATCGTTTCCCGGCCTATCTCCAGCAGCTCGATATGGAGAGCAACGGCAAGTCCGTTCGGCTCGACGGATCGCCTGTCACCTACGACACGGGTCCGATCGTGTGGGGCGAACCGGGCACGAATGGCCAGCACGCCTTCTACCAATTGATTCATCAGGGGACCACGGTCGTTCCAGCTGATCTCATCGGCTTCATGAAGCCGGCGGAAGATGTCGGAGGGCAGCACACGCTGCTCATGGCCAATCTCTTCGCTCAGGCCGAAGCACTGGCGTTCGGCAAGACATCGACTGAGGTTGCCGCAACCGAACCAAACCCGGACCGCGTTCCCCACCGCACCTTTGCCGGGAATCGACCGACCACCATGATCCTGGCCGACCGGTTGACGCCATCGGTCCTTGGGCAGTTGATCGCCTTCTATGAACACAAGGTTTTCGCGCAGGGAGTGATCTGGGGAGTCAACAGCTTCGACCAGTGGGGCGTCGAGCTGGGCAAGGCGCTGGCCACCGCGATCGGAGACGAACTGAACGCCGAGGATCCCCAGCTGACACACGACACGTCGACGAACCAGCTGATCCGGCGGTACCGCGAACAGCGAGCCTGACGCTCAATTCAGCGACGATCTGGGCCAATTGACCCAGATTGATCCTCACAACCTGAGTCGAACGGCCGACTCTTGAGTTGTGGTTGCCGCCATCGAAGAACACGCAAGTCACCAACACTTCGTGACTGCCTCCCACGCTCGGGAGGCGGTCACGCAGCGCGTTTCTCGTCGAGCGACCAACGCAATGGAGGCACTCAGGGCGGGCGCTTCCTCCACTGTCTCGAAAGGGCGATCGACATGAACCGACCACGATTCTGGCGAGCCAACAACACCAGCACGGCGTCCCGGCGGAGGCCCGGAGCGAGCGAGTCACTCGTTTCGCTCAGTCGACGATTCGACGCTCTCGTCCGCACACAACAACTCTCACTCACGGCTGTGCCGGCCAGCCCCGCCGCCATCGAGCGTTTCGAACGACGGAGCGGTCGATCAATCCCGTCGGATCTTCGCTCGCTCGTCGAGATGGAGAACGGCGGGGAACTGTTCGCTCATGAGTTCTTCCCCGTGCAGCAGTGGACGCGCATGACCGAGGCGGTCGAGATCCATCTCGAGGCGCTTGGTGTCACCGCAGACCAGCCCTGCGACGACGGGCCAGATCGGGCCTTCGTCGGCGAGCGCCCCGAAGGGAACATCCTGGCCATCGGCCAGGACGCGGCCGGGGTCCTCCTCCTCGAATTGAATGGAACGCATCAAGGGCGTGTCCTTCGCTTCAGCTATCGAGAGGACGTGCTGTTTGGCCGCGTCGCCGCGTCACTGCGGGACTACGCCGAGTGCTGTGTGCATCTAGCTCGCGCTGGTTGGTGGGATGCGACCACACCCCCGGGGGTTCCGGGACGATGGTTCGCTCGGGACGATGCTGAACTCGCAGAGTTCCGCACGATCGCCGAGCGCTACGGCTCCACCTTGGCCATCGACGGGATGAATGAACCTCGTCCGACCGAGGTCGCGACACCTCACGTGCCTCGGAGTCAGGAACTGCAACTCAGCATGGAGCAGCCAACCTTCTCCCGAGCCCAGTCGGGACGCTTCGATGCGTACTCTTCGCGCCCTGGCTGGTCGGCATAAGGCGAGCGCATCACGTCGAGGAGCTCCAGGATCATGGAGTACTCACCCATCTCGGCCTTGTCGATTGCTTGCTGGGCGAGGTAGTTGCGCAGCACGTACTTGGGGTTCACGGCGTGCATCGCCGATCGACGATCCGCGTCGGACACACCCAAGGCATCGATCCGTTCGCCATAGCTACGCAGCCAGGCCGATGTCTCCGCGATCATCTCCACTGACCGTTCGGTTGGCGAATAGTAGGCGTGTTCGAGAGGCGCGACGAGTTGCCGATCGTCACTGGTCGCCAAGTGCGCACGTTCGATCTCGCCGAGCGTCCGGAAGAAAATCGTCATGTCGGTCTCGACCTTGGTCAGCAGGTCGAGCAGGGAACCGGTGAGCGCCGCCACGGCCTCGGGAACGGGCTGACCGGCCGGGGGAGCGAGGCCGATCTTGGCGGCGACCGCTTGGTCCCAGCCACTGAGATAACGATCTCGATAGGAGTCGAGTGCTGCTTGCAGCGGCTCGGCGTCGCCAACAAGTGGGTAAATGGCATTGGCGAGCTGCGCCAGATTCCACATCGCCATTTGCGGCTGGTGGCCGTAGCGATAGCGCTTCCCAGCGGCGTCGGTGGTGTTTGGGGTCCAGCCCGGATCGAAGTTGTCGATCCAGCCGTACGGGCCGTAGTCGATCGTCTCTCCCGATATTGCAAGGTTGTCGGTGTTCATCACGCCGTGCACGAAGCCCACGCGCATCCAATGAACCATCAGGTCGGCCGTTCGGTCGACGACGGCTTGGAACCAGCCCAAGTAGTCGCCGACCTCGAGACTCGGCGTCGTGACTCGCATCGCATGATCAGCCAAGAGACGAAGATTCGATTCGTCGCCTCGTGCAGAGAAGATCTCGAAGTTGCCAAACCGCACGAAGCTCGACGCCACTCGGCAGACGATGGCCCCGGGCTCGGGTGCGGGATGACCGTCGTACAACATGTCCCGCACGACCTGATCGCCTGTCAGCACCAGGCTCAGGGCCCGGGTTGTGGGCACACCCAAGTGGTGCATCGCCTCGCTGCAGAGGAACTCGCGAATCGAGCTGCGCAGCACCGCTCGCCCGTCAGCTCGACGAGAGTACGGCGTCGGGCCCGCTCCCTTGAGCTGCAGCGTCTGGTGGCCGTGGTGCGGCGTCTCGATCTCGCCCAGGGCAATCGCTCGCCCGTCTCCGAGCTGCCCCGCCCAGTTCCCGAATTGGTGGCCGCCGTAACACATGGCAAAGGGCTGCATTCCGGGCAAGAGCTCGTTGCCGCCGAACACCTCAGCGAACTGCTGCGTCTCGACGACGTCGGGGGACAGCCCGAGCATCTCCACCACTTCCGGCGAATGGGCGATCAGACGAGGGGCAGCAACCGGGGTGGGATGGGTCCAGGAATACGCGGCCCCGTGCACTTGACGGGGACGGACCGCGGCGCCCGTTGCTTGGGGGTCGGCTTCGGGATCCGCCGGCAACTCGTTGGTGAAACGGTTGTCGAACTCGAGATCTGCGAGCGAGCGATTCGTCAGGTCAGCCACTGGACCAGTATCGCAGCGATCATGTCGTGAAAGTTTTCTGCCTTTGTGTGCGCCAGATCACTGTTCGGTTTCGGACCCATGACGAAGATGGTTTTCAGGAAACGGGATCCAGGAGTTGGGCGTCTCAGTTTCCAAGGGCGCCATCCACGGGCAGAGGACACCACCATGCAGACCATGACGATCAACAACCAGGGATACCGCAGCGGTTTCGCCGACGATGTCGACCACGACTTCGCGGTCAGTGCCGCTCGCTACCTGAAGAACTCGGGGTACCAGCGGGACGAGATTCAGAAATCGCTCGTCGCCGAGCTGGGTCTGGACGCATCCGAGGCATCACACATCGCCCTCGCTGCCTAGAACACAAGCACGGCCTGGCGTGGCGGCAGCGCCACACCGGTAGCGTCGCCGGGTGACGATCTCGCCGGCCCGCTCGGGCAGCGCCGCAAAGCGGCCGCTCGACCGTCGGCCGTTCGATCCGAGCCGGCTGCCGTTCTACTACGGCTGGGTCATTCTCGTCGTGGCGAGCCTTGGTGTGCTCGCCTCTGTGCCCGGCCAAACTGCCGGTGTCAGTGTCTTCACCGACGACCTGACAGAGGCCACCAGCCTGACCAGCCTGCACCTCGCCATCGCCTACATGATCGGCACCGGCTCGAGTGCCCTTCTGCTGCCCCGGGGCGGGCGAGCCCTCGACCGCTTCGGTTCTCGCCGGATCGCGCTCACCGCCGTCTTCGCACTGGCAACCACGTTGGTCGGCCTGAGCTTGGTTGGCCGCATGTCCGTGTGGATCGGCATTCCCGTCATGAGCGTGGGATTCGGCTGCTTGCGATTCAGTGGCCAGGGACTTCTCACCCTTTCGTCCCGCACGATGCTCTCGCAGTGGTTCGAACAACGACGCGGCATGGTCACATCGGCCTCCAACGCCACCATGAGCTTCGCCTTCGCCAGTGCGCCGGCGTTTCTGCTCGTCCTCATCGAGATCGATGGCTTCCGCAGCGCGTGGCGGATCATGGCGCTCATCCTCGTCACTGGCGTGGCTGGGATGATCGCTCTCTTCTACCGCGACGGCCCCGAGTCCTCTGGGCTGCTGATCGACGGCGGTGGTCGGATCGAGACCGCGTCGGTCTCGAGCACAGACGTTGAGGTGGAGACAGTGCCCTCGGTGCTGGGAACCGACGACGACGCCACCAGGGGAGAGGCACTCGCCGACCTTCGGTTCTGGGCAGTGACGATCCCCGTCGCTGCACTCTCGTCAACGGCGACTGCACTCACGTTCCACATCGTCGAGTACGGCGCGGAGCTCGGCTTCACCGAGGCCGAGATCGTCCGTATCTTCGTCCCAATCGCCGTGTTCTCGGTACCCACGACGCTCATTGGCGGCGTGCTCGTTGACCGTGTCCGACCTATGTTCCTTGCCGCAATCATGGCGGTCGCCCAGATCGTGATGTACATCTCGATGGCGTTCTACGACCGTCCAGTACTCGGCGCCGTCGCCGTCGCCGCTTGGGGTATCTCACAAGGCGGATTTGCTCCGCTCACCTCGGCGGCTCTGCCAAAGCTCTTTGGCCGCCGACACCTCGGCGCGATCAACGGCGTGCAAATGAGTGCCATGGTCATGGGGAGTGCGCTCGGGCCTGCGCTCTTTGCCCTCGTACAAACGATCACCGGGAGCTACAAGCCGGCATTGTTCCTGAGCGTGATCTTTCCTGCCGTAGCCCTCGTCGCAGCGCTGATCTCGCTGCAGCGCTATCCGGCGCCGACAACGTCGGTCCGCACCCCGTAGGCGACCGGGTCAGGCGACGAATTCGGGTCGGGGACGGGCCGGCGGCACCTCCCAGCCACTCGGCATCGCCGAGAAGTCAAAAAACGGCGCCTCATCACCCGCTGCGATGGCATCCTCGATCTGATCGTAGAAGCCGCGCCCGGTCTCTTCGGCGAACGTGATGGCCACGTCGTCTTCACCCCCGGGCGTGGGCCGCTGGCAGTACTCAGGGAAGCTGTTCTCCGCGGCATCGCCGTCGGCGTAGCCCCGAGCGAACATCTGCTTGAGCACACCGAATCCGTCGTTTCGGACCAGCACATCACCCCGAGGCGTACCGCCGTGCTGCTTGAGGTGAGAAACGAACCCGTCCAGGTCGTAGGTGTCGTAAGCGATGTGTTGGCACGAGTGATCCCCGTGCTTGTCAACGAACTTGGTGACCTGGCTCCTGGCCGCCCGATCGATTCCCTCGATGAGGGCGATGCCGAACTCGCCGTAGTCGATGCACCAGATCTTCATGCTGGAGTCCGGATCCCCCGGCCGAACGTCGTCGATCCGATTGATGAGGGTGCCACCCTCCACTTCGATGTGGAACCACGCCCACTTTTCGATGGAACCCTGCTCGCATGCGTAGGTGATGTGGTCGACTCGCTTCAGATGAGACATGAGGCCATCTCAGACGTTTCGTTGACTCACATGCAAGGAACTGCGACAGTTCGTTCATCGTGACACCAATACTTGGACGAACCATTCAGCTCGCTCACGAGGAACCCCTTCCAACATGAACACATCGCGACGTCCGCTCGACTCCATCGACCTGGCGCTCCTCCAAGCACTGCAGAAGGATCCCCGCGCCTCGCATGCCGAGCTCGGGCGCGTGGCACAAATCGCACGGGGCACCGTGTATTCCCGCCTTGACCGCCTCGAACGAGAGGGCGTGATCACCGACTACGCGCCAACGGTCGATGGTGGCGCGGCGGGGTACGACGTACTGGCGTTCACCACGCTGGAGATCCGGCAAGGCTCACATGAGGAGACAGTCGCCGGGCTCATCGCCATCGACGAAGTCCTCGAGGTGCACACGATCACGGGCGCTGGTGACTTGCTGTGCAAGATCATCGCTCGGTCGAATGATCACCTTCACCGAATACTGCAGAGCGTCACCGCGATTCCGACGGTGGCCCGGAGCGAGAGTCAGTTGGCGCTGCACATGAGCCACCGACGCTCGGTGCTCGACGTGATCGCAGCGGAACCGTCTTCCAAGGAGTGATGCCCGAGCGAGCGACTCAGATGCTGATGGGGGACAGGTCCACGCGCTGAGACGTCGATGGGGTGACGACGCCCCCACGGTCACCAACGACGAGCGACCCGAACCGTTGCGCATACACGGCGGGCAACGGACGGTCTCCCGGGAGCGAGACCCACGACCGGAGCAAGTGTCGTCGCCGTTTCGGATCGGGCCAGTCCTCGAAACCGGTCCGATCGTGGAGCATGGAGTGGTTGTGCACGAACTGGATGTCGCCGACCCCTAGCCGCATCCGAACATGGAGGCCGGGGTCGTTCGCGATGTCGTCGAACAGATCGAGGGCGGCAGTCGTCTCCGTGTCGAGCCGGGGAGCACCCGGCAGGCGTTGCGCTGCGTTGATGTACTGCCGTTGATAGAGCACCGAGAGGAAGCCGGCGTGCCAGGAAAGCGGCGGGATGCTGAAGAAGGGATCAGCGCCCTCCGGTATCTCACCCCGGCGGTCAGTGGCGACCGGCTCGAACAGGCGGGCAGCGAGATCGGGCCTCTCGGCCGCCATTCGCTGGTGGATGGACCGAGCGCTGACCAGCAGAGAGTCGCCACCCGATCGGGCCGTGCGCAAGCAACACAAGCCAACCGCATCGACCGAATCGGTGTGAAAGGTCTGACGCTCGTTTGTTTGGTAGATCCGCACGTTGGGATCCGTGCTGGAGAGGCCGGTGTCTCGTACATGGCCAAGCAGATCTCCGGCGGCGTTTTGGGACCGAAGCGAACCAAGCGCGCGGCTCAGATGAAGGAATGCGTCAGCAGTCGCCTTGCCTCCCCATTCGTCGACGGGGAGGCCGCGAAGCAGTACGAAACCGAGCCCAGTCAGCAGCCGATCGCGGATCTCGGCGGCGAGCTTCTCGAGGGTCGAGGATGCAGGGTCTCCGAGCGCGTGAAGTTCCTCGTCGGTCAGGCGAACCGTCCAGAGCTCCGGTGTCGTCTCGATCGATGCGCTCCAGGCCGTTGGATGGTGCGGATCGATCGCAGTTTCTGGCATGTTCACCATGTTGAGCGACTCGTTGGGTGTTCCAGCACGTCAGAATGATGCCTCATGACGGCCCGGGCGAGACATCTGGATTGTTGGTGGATCGCAGCCATCGTGCTCGTCGCCGCTGCCTGCACAGCAGCCCAAGAAGCCCGTTCGGGCGACGTCCCGACACCCGTGCCAGCCAATCCGGTCGAGAGCACAACACCGCTCGGGCCGCCCGACCAGAATGCGTTCAGCAACACGCTTGGCGGCCTCACCAGCGAAGAACGCGAGCTCGCAGACATCGGCGACATCTTCTTTCAGACCCGATGGGCGCCGTTTCCCAGCCAAAGCGAACTCCAAGACGGGTTGGGACCCATCTTCAACTCCGACTCGTGCGCCAACTGCCATCTCAACAACGGCCGGGGCGAGGGCCCGATCGGACCGCAGGACACCATCGCCGTTGGCCTCTTCGCCCGAGTCTCGCTTCCGGGCATCAGTCAGGTCGGCGGACCCGCTCCGCACCCCACGTACGGCCTACAATTGCAGAACCGGTCGATCAGCGGCGTTCCCCCAGAAGGACGACTGCAGGTGACGTTCTCACCGGTCGAGGGAACCTACGGCGACGGCACTCGATACGTCCTCCAGGCACCCACGTACGAGCTTGTCGATCTCGGCTTCGGGCCGCTTGGAGATGACGCGCTCGTGGGGCCGCGGCTGGCCCAGCAACTCGTCGGCATGGGCCTGCTCGAAGCTGTGCCGGAAGCGACGATTCGAGCGCTTGCTGACCCCGAGGATGCCGATGGCGATGGCATCTCGGGCCGACCGAACGAAGTCTGGAATCCTCGAACTGAAGCGACCGAGCTTGGCCGGTTCGGTTGGAAGGCCAACGATGCCACGGTCGAAGCGCAGGTTGCGGGAGCGTTTGCCGGCGACATCGGCATCACTTCGCCGTTGCACCCTGAGGCCAGGTGCGGCGACGAGCAGCGCTCATGCCAACGAGCCAGCGAGGGGTTCGAGCCCGAGATCAGCGACGAGATCCTTGCTGCGGTCACCCTGCACACCAGCACTCGGGCTGTACCCAAGCCTCGGGGTGAGGGCGACGCGAGCGCTCAGCGAGGCGCGGAGCTGTTCCGCTCGTTCGGATGTGCGTCGTGCCATGTCGAGACACTGGAAACGGGCGACCACCCCATTTCGGCAGTGAGCAATCAGACCATTCACCCGTTCACCGACCTGCTGTTGCACGACATGGGTCCCGGATTGGCCGACAACCGGCCGGACTTCCTCGCCTCCGGTAGCGAATGGCGCACACCGCCACTCTGGGGAATCGGCCGCATCGACGAAGTCGGTCGCCGCCAATCACTCCTCCACGATGGCCGAGCGCGCTCGTTCGAGGAGGCGATTCTGTGGCACGGGGGAGAGGGACAGGCGGCGATGGAAGCGTTCCGCACGGCCACGGCGCAAGAACGAGCCGACCTGGTTCGATTCCTCGACAGTCTGTAGCGCTGCCCCTCGAGACAACAGTTGCGGTTGTGGCAGCCAATGACCGTGACAGCCAATGACCGTGACAGCCAATGACTGGGCGAACTCCGTAGGCTCGCGTGGTGGATCTCGAAGAGTTCTTGGACGACAGTCTGCAGGTCGATGCGTTTCTGGCCGACAGCGTCGACTCCGTCAACGGCAAGCTCTATGCCCACGGCGCTGGATGGAACATCATTCGCACGAAGTCGATGCCAGCGCGGCATCCCCGCATCGGCATCGGCGCACTGATCCGAGTTCCCTACACCGCCACGAACCAGCCGCACGAGCTGGAGATTCGACTCGAGGACGGCAACGGCAACGTCGTCCAGATGGGCCCACCGAGCAGCGAAGGCCAAGCCCCGGCTCCGGTGTTCAAGACTGGCTTCAGTGTCGGCCGTCCCCCTCGTTTAGTTCCCGGTGAGGAGCAGGTTGTTCCGATTTCGCTCAACCTCGACGGCATGATCTTCCAGAAGCCAGACAGCTATCGCTTCGTGCTGCTCATCGACGGTGAGGTCGCCAAGACACTCTCACTTCGTGTCACGCTCGATGCCCCCGCTTCGTAACTCGTCATCGACAGAGTTTGACTGATTGACGTGAGGGCGGGAGGCCGCAACGATCTGTCGATGACGTTTGGTCCCGACCTACTCACCGCCGCCTCCGCCTTCGATGCCGACACCGTCGAACTGCGCCGAGCGATCCATCAGGATCCCGAGCTCGGCCTTCAACTCCCACGCACCCAGCAGCGCATTCTCGATTCGCTGACAGGTCTTGGGCTCGACATCACGCTTGGCGAGTCCACCACCTCTGTGGTCGCTGATCTCGACACCGGCCGCCCTGGACCGACGGTGCTCCTACGGGGCGACATGGATGCGCTTCCGCTACAGGAAGACTTTGTCACGGACTTCCAGAGTGCCAACGACGGCATGATGCACGCCTGCGGGCACGACTCACACGTGTCGATGCTGGTGAGCGCAGCCAAGTTGCTGCACGAAAACCAAGGCGAGTTCGACGGCAAGATCCGCTTCATGTTCCAGCCGGGGGAGGAGGGGTTCCACGGCGCCAGATTCATGATCGATGAGGGTGTGCTGGACGGTGTTGACCGGGCGTTCGCAATCCACGTGTTCACGAACATGACCAACGGCATGATCGCCACTCGTCGAGGGTCGCTGATGGCCAGCGCCGACCGGTTCGAGATCCGAGTGAACGGTGCTGGCGGCCACGCTTCCGCTCCGCACAACTGTGTCGACCCGATCCCGGCTGCTGCGGCGACGATCACCGGGCTGCACACCATGGTCAGTCGATCGGTGGACCCAGCCCTCAGCGGGTTGGTCACCGTCGCGCACATCGAAGCCGGCACGACAAACAACGTCATCCCTCCCTCGGCGTACATGGAGGGCACGATTCGAGCCCTCGACGAGGGCACCCGCAACGTCCTGCACGAAGGTGTCGAACGAGTCGCAACGGGAACTGCTGCCGCCCATGGGTGCAGCTGCACCACCTCAATCGTTCCCGGCTACCCGGTCACCATCAACCATGATGATCAGGCCGATCTCACCTTGCAGATGGCTGCCGACGTGCTGGGCGATGAGAATGCCGTGGCCATGCCGCAGCCTGTTCTCGGAGCAGAGGACTTCAGCTATGTCCTCCAGCACGTGCCAGGGGCGATGGCGTTCCTCGGCGTGTGTCCGGACGACCTCACGCCAGCGACCGCAGCGCCGAACCACTCGAACCTGATGCGGGTGAACGAGTCCAAGCTGGCGAACGGCGTCGCGCTCTACGCCGCCATGGCCATGCACCGAGACTGACCGCCGCCTCGCCCCAGAATTGCAGACCTCATGTACCTCTCAGGTACATGAGATCCACAATTCTGAGGCTCGGAGACCGAAGTCGTGGCAGCTACTGGCCTCGACTGGTGGGGTCGACACCGGCGACGGTCAGCAGATCCGACATCGTGAACTCGCCCGTGCCACCACGGGAGGGGAGTGTGGGGCTCCAGTCGGGCTCGGCTGACATGTACGAGGTCGAATCCATCTGGAGGAGCCCAAGGAACACTTCAGCCACGATGCGACCGCCAACGGGTCCGAGGTGCAGGCCGTCGGCCATGATCTCGGCCTCACGCATGATGTACACCCACAGCGGCGTGCGGCCAGCAAGCGGGGGCACCACGTCGTTGATGTCGGCGAGATCGCGAGCACTGAGGACGGGCGCGCCCATCGAACGAGCGACTCGCTGCCCCGAGGGGATGCTCCACGTGATGTGTCGCAGCAGATTGCGAGTTGCGAGGGACAGCGGACCGATTGGCTCGCCCCGGGCCGTGGAGATGGCTCCCATCGGCAGCTGGAACAGGGGAGAGGACAGCTTGGTGTCGATCCGCTTGTTGGGCTTGACCTCGCCGTCCTCGAAGTCGAAGAACGTCTGCCAGCCGATGAAGCGTCGAGGGGCTCGAGAGCCTCCGGCCAGATCATCCGGATCGGGTTGGCCAAACGTTTCTGGATCGAACACGAAGGCGAAGAAGGGCTCGCCGTTGTCTCCCGCGAGGTTCGCTCGATACGACGGACGAATCAGCGAGTGGCCGAAGCGATAGGCGGAGGTCTGGAACTCCACGGGAATCGATGGTCGATTCGGTGTGTAGTGCTGACGGCCGTTCTGAAGGATGTCGTCGACCATCGCCTGACCCACGAACTGGGGGAGGAACTGGTGCACGATGAGCCACTGGTAGTGCCATCGAACGGTGCGTTGGGCGGTTTCGAACGCAGCTTCGTCTCGCTGACCGCTGGCACGAACACGGTCGAGCACTGCGTTGTGGAACAGCAGGAACGCAGCCTGGAGGCCGGAGATGATGAGGTTCTCGTCGTTGCGAGGGTCGCCGATGATGGCCGTGCCGTCTGCATTGCGAGGCACGTCTTCGAAGAGACCCCCGGTCTCGACACGGAACTGGTACCGGTCGGCCGTGCGATACAAAAGCGGCGACTCGTCGGGTCCGCCGCCGTACACGCTGTCCAGGTCGAAGCGGGGCGTCCGCAGGTTGACACTTCGCCGCACGGACGTCTGCTGACCGAGCGTTGACCCGCCATCGTTGGTGATGTCGTGGTCCAAGAACTGGCCCATGAACGTGGAGCCCGCCGTCTGACTCGGATTGTCGGGGTTGTTGGGGCTGAGTTCGGGTTCGGTGATCAGCCGGATCGGCCCGACTTCGAGCGGGTCATTCGCATCGAGCAGGCCGCCTGGTCGCCCGAGTTCCACAAGCATTGCGGTGAGTCCGTCGCCCGCCTCGGCGAAGGGAGGCTCCTCGTCGAACATCCGGGTGAAACGGCCGGGTCCGTCATCGGGAGCACTTGACGTCCGCTGGGGGCGGTCGCCTCGATTGCGTCCGTCTCCCGAACCTCGTCGGCGGTCACCGCGAGATGGCCGTTGGGCAGCAGCGGCGGCAGGAATACCAGCGACGACAGCCCCGACGCCAATGGCACCGAGCGCCTTGCGCCTGGACACCTTGGAGGCGCCAGCTTCTAGGGCGGCGTCCTCGTCGGTTGCTGCGTCGATTGCAGCATCGTCAGTGTTGGTCGTGTCGTCCATGGCATTGCTCCTGTCGTCGGGTGTGTTCTCGACTCTGGGAATGTCATGTGAGCGCTATGTGATGAACAGGTGAGGGTTCGTGTTTTCGTCGCCGTCGGCGAGGAGGTTCAGTCCTGAAGAGAGGGGGCGCGCCGGATCACGATCTGATCGCGATCGATCACGAAGGCCGTCGTGGTCGTTGTCTCCACGACTGCTTCCGTAGCGACCGCGTCGCGTCTTGAGACCTCCCGACGTCCTTCGCTCACAAGCTCAACAACGACCGGCTCGCTACTGGTTGCACTGTTGATCACAATCGGCGAGAGCGAAGCCGACGAGTTGGCTGCCGGGGGAGTGTCGGCACCCCGACCGATCATCACCATCGCCGCGATCAACGCCACCAGGACGAACTGCGTCAAGAAGATCAATCGCCATGCGCTCGGAAACCCCATCGGCTGACTCTTCGCCGAGTGCGGGTTCTTTGGATGCGGCACGCGAGATCACTGAAGCGTTCGGGACGCCTCGATTCGCGCAGGTGTACCTCGCGTTTCGGAACGGTCTGAGGGCGGATTCGACGCTCAGAGACGAATACGCCCAGTTGAAGCAGCGCGTGTCGGAAACAACCGCCGATGACCGAGAGGCCTACACCAAAGCAAAGTTCGGCTGGGTGCTCGCGACCGTTGATCGACTCGACCGGGAAGCTGGCTAGGCGAGGGTTGATGCCTGAGCTGGCGACGCGCTCGCCGACAGATCAAAGAAGGCGAACATTTCGGACTTGCCGAGGTCGGTGACCCGAATGGAACGTGCCACGTGGTCTCGAGCGAGCCAGCCCCGCTGGATCAGCGCCTCGAGCATGCTGTTCGCGGCACGACCGGCAAGGTGCGGTCGCCGTTCCGTCCAATCAAGGCAGCTTCGAACGGTCGCTTGGCTCGGCTTCCTCAGATCATCAGCATCGACTCCAAGGCTGACGAGCAGCGCTTCACCGGACGCAGTGAGATTGAGCTTGTCCTCGAACGGCTCGATGTGGCCGCTGGTCAGCAGCTCGTCGTAGATGCGTACCGCGAGCTCGCCGGCAAGGTGGTTGTAACAGGTGCGGGCATAGACCAAAGCGCTCGGGGCCTTTGGCCCCGGCATGTTGGCCGCCACAGACACCGAACCGATGCTCTCGAGCATTGCCGCCACCTCGGGGGTTGCGAGCCGGAAGTAGCGATGCCGGCCTTGAGGCTCCACGGCCACCATTCCAACATCCTGAAGCTTCGACAAGTGCTCGCTGATGGTTGAAGGTGAGACACCGATGAACCGGGCGAGCTCGCTACCCGTGTGAGCCCGCCCATCCATGAGCGCACAAAGGATCTCTGACCGAGTCTCGTCGGCGAGCATTGAACCCACGATGGAAAGCAGTGTCCTGGCCATGGCCTGACACTACGCCGGAGACGTTTCGGAGCATGCCGAAACGTGACGACCGTACGTTTCGCCCGTGACTCAACTTCTCCTCACCGTCGCCGGCCTGACCATCAAGACGGCAGGGCGGCGTACAGCGACCCGGATTCTTTCTCCGTATCAGACATAACGTTCATTATGCAGCACTTGACGGTTTGCGGCAGTTTCCTCGAACACCGCCAAAGCGCACGCCCTCACTCCTGCCTGCGGCTATCGGGTGCATGTCACCGTCAGGATCGGGAGCGAAATGCACCCAATGTTCGGACAGCTATTGGGCGGTCAATCAACGCCGTGGCGTCGTTCCAAGTGCTTGAACACCGCGCTACCGGTCACTCGGC
>CALKTH010000037.1 GCA_937997485.1 uncultured Acidimicrobiales bacterium
CGGCGAAGTCGAGCTGCATCGTTCATCGCGTCTCGGCGCCAGCAGTAACGAGTTCATTGTTGTTGGTGACGGCGGAGTGGTGACCCACGCCGGCGGCACCCGAACCATTGTCCGACTCGCCGTTCCCATCGACCGAGCGACGGTTCTTGATCTGTGCGGGGAGCACGTAACGAACGACGACGTGGTGGAGTGGGATCGACGCACCTCAGACGTGCGAGCTGAGCGTCAGCGTCGGCTCGGTTCGATTGTGTTTCACCGAGAGCCGTTGAAGAAGCTGCCAGTGGATCTCGCCCAGGCGGCGCTGGCGGAAGGCCTCCGGGTCGAGGGGCTCGACGTGCTGGAGTGGCGAGACAGTGACAACGAGCTGCGGGCCCGACTCGCATGGCTGCACGAGCAACAGCCGGGAGAGTGGGCTCCGGTGGACGATGAGGCGCTGCTGGCCGATCTTGAACAGTGGCTCGACTTTTCTGGCTGCACGTCTCGCTCAGACCTTCGTCGGATTCGGCCCGGACAGGCCTTGCGGAACCGGCTGGACTGGCAGCAGCGCAACCTGCTCGATGAGCTGGCACCGGTCGAACGCACGCCACCGGGTGGGCGGCCGAAGCGCATTTCCTACGAGACTGGCAGGCCGGTGTGGTCCGTTCGGTTGCAACATCTGCTCGGGCTTGATGAGCATCCAACGGCGGGCCCCCATCACACACCGATCACGATCGAGCTGCTCACTCCCGCCGATCGTCCGGCGCAGACCACGAACGACCTGCCCGGCTTCTGGCGCGGCTCGTACGCCGCAGTTCGAGCTGACCTCCGGGGCCGGTATCCCAAACACGCCTGGCCGGAGGATCCGACGGTCAACGGCTGATCTCCGTGGCCGGTCAGCTCACCGAAGAGCCTGATCAAAAAGGTGATACTCGTTCGCCCACCACCGACGTCGGCGATCGAATCGTTCTTGGCCACCCATGTTTTCCCACATCTCGATGAACGCGGTCTCTCCCGCCTCGACGCGGCGGCGAACGAACTGACCGCCTCGCTCAATCGACACGCTCAGGCAACTGAGAACTTCCGCCCGCTCCTCGGCGCTGCAGTCGTAGCTGTCACACACCAGCCTGAGCCTCCGAGGCCGATCAGCTGCCTTCCATCCAAGCTTCACCGCGTTCACTTCATCGTCGATCGGCACACACATCCGAGCGAAGGCCGCGATGTCGTGAGCGCGACGACCGGGCGCAGCGAAGTCGAAGTCCAAAAGCGCGACGGCCTCGCCGTCGCGAAACACGACGTTCTCCAAGCACACATCGTTGTGACAGATCACGGTGCCTCTCTCCACATCCGCCATCTCGTCGCTCCACGTAGCGCCTTCGATGCTCAAGCCGTCGGAGGCATCGTGAAGGCCGCGAAGGAGCGTGGCGACCGAGGCCAGAGCCGCGTCGCTTCGCGCCCAGCTGGGGTAGGGCGGCAAGGGCACGTCGCCGGGAACGAAGCGGAGCCGCTCACGGCCGTCGGGGTCGATGGAGATCGGGCTGGACGCTCCGAGGAACCCGCGTGCTCGAATGGCTCGAAGGAACGAGTGGATCGTCGGAGAGTGGGCGTTCGATGGGCGCAGCACGTGGTCGCCAGATCGCACGACGGCGCCCGCGTTGGCGACACCTCCATGCAGCACTTCTTCCTCGTTCATCACGAGAGTGTCGCATCTCGAGGCACCACTCGGAACTAGAAGGGGCTCAGGTGAGTGAGCGAAGCGACCGTCGCACCAGACGCCTGGACTGCAGATACCAAGGCTTGCACGGTGGTCCGGCCGCCTGGCCGGGCTGAGCGGGTCCAGCTGGGTAGCTCGGCGACCCGCATCATGTCGACCCGGACGACGTTGTGGGCGCCTCCGACGCAGGCGGGGAGCGGGCTGCCAGCGATCGTCGAATCAGGCACGAAGTGTTCCGGCGGGAGATCGAGCCAGCGAACGAGTGCGAGCACACCGTCGGCCTCGGCGTCGGATGCCGTCGCAAAGCGGCGAATGGTCCCGGGGGAAACGCCGACAGATCGAGAGAGTTCGGCCCAGCTGAGGCCCCGAGTGGTCCGCTGTTCGTTGATCGCCCGGCTCAACGCTGCAAGGTCGAACGGAGCAGCAGGGTCAGTCACGAGCGCAGGCGGCGGTGAGCGATTCGGCGATCGAGCGATCGGTGGCCGCCTGCTCCTCCTCAGATCGTCCTGGAAGGATGAATCCCCACCACGGCAGGGCAAAGCCGCTCAATTGCACCGCACCACGCGGCCGTCCCAGAAACCAAAGATGGAAGTGAGAGCCACCGTCGCCCCAGCGATTGATGTGGACTCGGCCGACGTCGTCGGCGGCCCGCATCGCCTGTTCGAGTCGCAGCGTCATCACCCCGAGGCCGGCGGCTCGTTGTTCATCGAACTCGTCGAAATCGAGGTGCTCGACGGTTTCAAGCATGTACGAAGGGAAGGGTGCCCGATCACCGTCGAACCGGATCGGGCGCACCAACCACTGGTCGTTCCCCCAGATTGCAGGTGGCGGCTCGTCGTTGCCTTCGCCTGAGCAGTGACAGGGCGGACCGCCAGGATCGCCAGAGCGCACGTAGTCCTGATCAGCGAACGGGAGGACTGTTCGAACCGAGATGTCGCCCTCGAAGGGAAAGATCGGCCAGTTGGTCACCGCAGGCATCGGCAGGCCAGTCAGTTCGTCGATTCCCAGTTTCGGAGCGTCAGACATGCTCGCATTCTGATGCAGCGCTTCCGAGGGCGCTGGTGGATTCCCCGTTCAGGTCATCATGGCGGCCGTGGCACTCACGATGCTGAACCGGTCGGCGAGCCCGGCAAGCGCTGCTCGGTGAACGGTGTCGGCGGCCAGAGCTTCCCCCGGAAGGAGGCTGGGAAGGCTCCGCGTTGCAGTTGCGTCGTGGAGCACCGTGGTGGTGAGTCCGAGGTCGAGGGCGGCTCTGGCCGTGGAACTCACACACATGTGCGTCATGAACCCAACGAGGACGAGCGGTCGACCGGCGCCGTTCACGACGTGGTCGCCAAGCTCGGTGCCCGCGAATGCATTTGGGAGCGTCTTCGTCACGAGAGTCTCATCGCCGAGTGGATCGAGTCCAGGAAGGAAGCGCCCACCGCCAGCGGGGTCAAAGGGAGATCCGGTAGCACCGAGATGGGCGACATGGATGATGGGACTTCCCAGCTCTCGCGCCCGATGCAGCAGGGCTTGGATGTTCTCCGTGGCAGCCTCGAGACCGGCGAGGGGTAGGGCGCCGGAGCTGGCGTAGGCCTGCTGCGCATCGATGACGATCACCGTCGAATCGGCGAGAGGAGGTGGGTGTTCACTCAAGCCAGCAAGCGAGCGAAGCGTTGTGGGGATCTGATTCATCTTCCCAGCCTCCGCTCTTGCGACTCCTGTGGCGAGAGGCGCAAGCGACTATCTTCGATCAGAATGCGCCAAACGGTTCTTTGTGTGGTTGCGGAGTCGGCAAGCCTGTTCGAGCTGGCCACGCCGTCCGCTGTGTGGGGACAGTCGCGCAGTGCGCACAGCGAGGATGAGATCGAGTTCATCACCTGCGGAATCGAGCGCTCACACTTCACGATCCAGGGCGGCCTCGGCCTGTCGGGACTTGCGCTCCTTTCCGACCACATCGACGCTGCGGACCTCGTTGTGATTCCCACGTGGCCGATTGGGGAGCGGTCGGTGGACCCGGCGCTTGTGGAGATGTTGTGCCATGCCCACGCCTCCGGAGCGCGGCTCGTTGGGCTGTGTCTGGGGGCGTTTGCCGTCGCCGCGACGGGGCTGCTCGATCATCGGTCGGCAACCACGCACTGGCATCAGCGGGAACGGTTCGAGGCGTTGCACCCAGAGGTTCGGTTCGAGCCGAACACTCTCTATGTGGACAATGGCGACGTGGTCACTTCGGCGGGCAGCGCCGCTGCGATCGACTGTTGTCTGCATCTCTTCCGCAACGACCACGGGGCGGAGGCAGCAGCAGAGGTCGCGCGGTCGATGGTGACGGCTCCTCACCGCAACGGTGCTCAATCTCAGTACGCGTCGGCACCACCCATCGAGAAGTTCGACGATGCACTGTCTCACGCGCTGTGCGAAGCAGCCGAGAACATTGGTGACCTGCGGGGAGTCGCCGACCTCGTGGCGATCGCCGGACTCAGCCGGAGATCGCTCGAGCGGCAGATGCGAGAGCGAATGGGCGTTTCGCCACGAGATTGGATCGACGAGCAGCGGGTGATCGCTGCTTGCCGTCTGCTTGAAACGACACAACTCTCGATCGACGAGATTGCATCGAGGGTTGGCTACGGCTCGACGCCCACGCTGCGTCGTGCGATGCAAGACAAACGGGGGACGACGCCCACCGCGTATCGCAGAGCGTTCTGCGAACCCGTCAATCGTTGAGCGATGTGGACAGGCTGTCGAGTTCGTCCAGGGTTGGCCAGGGAGGCCGGCCGGCGAGGAGTTCGAGGATCAGCGTGCCGTAGCGCAGTCCGTCGGGGAACTCGTCGTCGACGTCCCACCGCCAGGCCGCCACCATCGCCAGTACGAGTCGCCGGCATTCCTCGAGCAGGGCGAGGTTGAGATTGGGATAGTGCTGGGCCACCGAACGTGGGAGGTGGGCGACATCGAATTCGACGGGCCCGACGCAGCAGGTTTCGAGATCGATGAAGCGCGCTCCTCGTGCCGTGTTGAGGATGTTGCCTGGGTGGGGCTCTCCGTGGAGCAGCTGTTCGGGTGCTCGAACCTGCTCGAGGCGTTCTCGGCCGCTGCGAAGTGTTTTGAGGAGCAGGGAGCGTGCGGCCGTGTCGAGAGCCGGCGAGAGGGAGGGATCGACAACGAGTTTCTCGGCTTCGGCAACGCGGTCCAGCATGTGCGCGCTCCCCTGCGGCATGCCGCGCATGGCGTCGTGGAGTTGTTCGAGGGCTTGTGCGTAGCGAGCCGCTGGCAGGACTTCGGTGGTAAGGGTCTCGTAGAAGGTCCAGAAGGTGAAAGTGAATCCGTCGTTGAGGTGCACGCGAGGCTCGACGGTGGGATGGAGTCGGGCAGCTGGCGCGCCGTGCTCGGCCAGCAGCTGAGCGAGAGAGATTTCGCCAGCGGCGGCTTCCGTCTGCTTCGGATCAGCGAGCGCGACGCGAGCGAAAACGTCGCAGGGCAACACTCGTAGGGCGACCTTGTTCGAGTTGTGGAGCAGGTCTGCCTGGTGAGCGTCGAGGCCGAGGTTTTGAAGCGTTGAGGTGACGGCGGCGGTGGCGCGAGCAACCTGGTCAGTGTTCACCCACGGGAGTGTGACAGGTCAGGCGCCGTCAGTGACGAGCGTGATCAGCGCTGCGTAGGTCCGCTCGATCGAGGCACGATGCAAATGCTCGTCTTTGGTGTGGGCGACCGTGGCCGCACCCGAGCCGAAGTTCGTGGCCGGTATGCCCAGCGCGGCAAAGCCCGCCACGTCGGTCCAACCCAACTTCGACTTCACCTGGTTCCCACACAATTCCTTGAGCTTGCCGAGGAGCGGGTGGGTGAGGGAGGGCGGACAGGCGGGTGATTGGTCCATCACACGCACGGTGTCGTCATCGTCGAGGTGCGGAGCGAGAAGGGCGCGGACGGAGGACTCAGCTTCTTCCGACGAGCGGTCGGGAGCGAAGCGGTGGTGAATGCGGAGAGCCGCTCGGTCCGGCACGACGTTGCCGGCCACGCCACCCTCAACGTGCACGGCTTGGATGGCTTCGCGATATTCGCAACCGTCGATGATCGGCATGCGAGCCTCGTAGGAGGAGAGTTCGGTGAGGACGGCAGCCATGCGGTGGATGGCGTTGCGGCCCATCCAGGGTCGGGCCGTGTGTGCTCGTGCCCCAGCGAAGACGACTTCGAAGCGCATGGCACCCTGGCAGCCGGCTTCGATGATGCCGTCGGTTGGTTCGCCGAGGATGGCGCAATCGGCTTCGAGCAGGTCGGGCCGCTTGGCCTCGATCTCTCGGAGCCCGTTGTGCTCCTGCGCGACCTCCTCCCGGGCATAGAAGACGAAGGTGAGATCGACGGCGGGTTCGGTGACGGTGCGGGCGATGTGCAGGAAGCAGGCGAGGCCGCCCTTCATGTCGGCGCTGCCGAGGCCCCAGAGCGTGTCGCCTTCGATGCGAGCGTGCTGGTTGGTGCCGCCGACGAGCGAGGGATCGTTGGCCACGGGCACGGTGTCGGTGTGGCCCGCCAGGATCAGACGCTGGTCGCGACCCAACTGTGTGCGAGCGATGAGGTTGTCACCCACTCGTTCAACGGTGAGGTGAGGGAGTGCTCGCAGATCGGCTTCGAGCCACTCAACGAAGGCCTGTTCCTCGAACGAAACCGAGGTGTGATCCACGAGTTCGGCGGTCAGCGCGAGCAGGTCAGTCATGGGGGCGAGGGTAGCTGGCGACCACCGTTTGGTACCTTCCGGGCATGCGCCCGCCACGCCCGATTGCCGCTGCTTTCCTCATTTGCGCGCTCGTTCTTGCAACGTTGCACGCTCCGTCTCTCGCTCAGACCCCGGGTGCCTCCTCGGCCGATGGCCCCGTCGATGGCCGATTCCCGACCGAGGAGGCCTTCGTCGACCAGGCGTACCGTGACTTCCTCAATCGCGGCCCGGATGCGGACGGTTTGGCGTTTTGGTCATCGCGACTTCGCAGCGGACTGACCCCTGGGTCACTCATTGAGCAACTCCTGACCTCACCCGAGTTTGATGGAACGGTGGCTCCGGTGGTGCGGCTCTATCGGTCGATCTTTGACCGGCAGCCGGACCTCGACGGTCTCCAGTTCTGGGTTGAGCGCCGACAGTCGGGGGCAACGCTCGAGCAGTTGGCCGAGGCGTTCATCGGGGCATCCGAGTTTGAGGAAGTGACGGCCTCACTTGACACCGACGAGATCATCGCCGAGGTCTACGAGCGGAGCTTGGGACGGACTCCTGACGCTCAGGGCCTGGCGTTTTGGAGAGCGGAGGTTGCCTCCGGGCGTCGTTCGCTTGCCCAGTTCATCGTGGCCGTGACCGAGTCTCCCGAGTCGATCCAGCTTCGGCGCTCCGACATCGTGACGACCCTCGCCTACCTGGGCTTGTTGCAACGCACTCCCGAGCCCGGGGGCCTTCGGTTCTGGAGCGGCGAGATTGCCGATGGCCTTCCCATCGTGACCCTCGCCGACACGATCATTGCCCTTCCCGAATATCAGGAACGGTTCCCCACTGCTCCCACGATCACCACCGAGGTGGTGGCTTCGGGCCTCACGGTGCCGTGGGACATTGAGTCGCTTCCCGACGGCACGCTCGTCATCACCGAGCGGCCGGGCGGACTCCATGTGCTGCTGCCCGACGGGACGCAGCGGGAGTTGAACGCTGACTTCGGCGATCTGTTCGCCAATGGCGAGACGGGCGTGATGGGCTTGGCGGTGGATCCGGCATTCGCTGACAATCGGCGGATCTACACCTGCCAGGGGCACTCGTCACCTCGCGAGATTCAGGTGATTGCCTGGACCTTGAATGCGGGCTTAACATCGGCCACGCGTGCCGCCGATCCGCTTGTCGGTGGATTGCCGATCGTGACGGGTCGCCATGGCGGTTGCCAGCTGGAGTTCGACCGTGAGGGCAACCTCTACATCGGGACGGGAGATGCCGCGACTGGGAGCCATCCTCAGAATCTCGGATCGCTCGGCGGCAAGGTGCTACGGGTTGATCCGGCAACGGGTCTGGCAGCAGAGGGCAATCCGTTTGCGGCCGCCAGCAACGCGAATCAGCGACTGGTTTTCACGTATGGCCACCGCAATGTGCAGGGCTTGGGGCTTCGACCGGGCACGAATGAGATGTGGTCCGTCGAGCACGGACCGAACGTGAACGATGAGGTCAACCGGCTGACTCAGCCTGGCGGCAACGCTGGCTGGAATCCGGTGCCCGGGTACAACGAGGCAGTGTCCATGACGGATACGAGGCTTGGCGCCAACGTGTTCGGCGCGGCGTACGCCACGGGAAGCCGGACACTGGCTCTGGCTGGTGGCGACTGGACGGATCATCCCAACTGGGGCGCGTGGCACAATGCGATGGGTGTCGCTGCGCTCAAGAATCAAACGCTTCGGCTGCTCTTCTTCAGCCCCGATGGCGTGTACCTGGGGCAGCGGACGATTCTCGATGGCGAGTTCGGCCGATTGCGAGCCGTGCATCAGGCGGCGGATGGCTCGCTCTACATCACGACCAGCACGGGGACTGATCGAGTCATCAAGGTCACGCCCACACTCAACTGAGGATCACGGCTGGGGCGAGCGCGAGACATCGCTCAGGCGTTGGAGCACCTCGATACCTCGTTGGGCGAGGTCGGGGTGGCCGTCGGGATTGGCTTGGTAGGCAAGGCAGAGGCTCAATGCCCAGCCTTCCGCTCGAAGCCAGCAGGCATCGTCGACGTCGAGTGCGTGGTGGAGCGCCGTTCGACCGGTGTCGGTGAACAGGGTGTGGGCGATGGCGAGATCGCAGGCAGGGTCACCGCAGGTGATGTCGCCGAAGTCGATGATGGCGGCGAGTTCACCCTCGTGCAGCACGACGTTGGCAGGGTGCAGATCGCCGTGGAGCCACACCGGCGGGCCGTCGTGCGGCGAGGCGGCGCACGCTTGCTCCCAGCGCTCGGTCAATCGTTGGCGGTCGATGAGCGTGGGATTGATCGTGGCGATCGCGGCCCGCGTGCGCTCGTCCCGTTCGACAAGCGGCATACCCCGGTGGGGATTCTTGGGCGCGTCAGCGGGAGCCGGTGTGTGCAGCGCCTGCAAGAAGTCGCCAAGGCGGGTCGCTTCGCTCACCTCATCGTGCATGGGTTGAGAGAGGCCATCAGTGCCCTCGATCCAGGGGCCGATCGTCCACGCCCAGGGGAAATCGAGTGCACCAGAGGGCACGCCGATGTGAAGGGGAGCCGGAATGGGAAGCGGCAGGCGGAGCGCAAGCTCGGGAAGCCAGCGAATCTCGTGGGCGATGAGCTCGGCACCGGTCTGCCGGCAGGGCACTCGCACCATGAGGTCGTCGCCGAGCCGGAACATGTGGTTGTCCCATCCCGACCCGACGTGACGGAGCTCGAGATCGGCGAGGGAGGGGTGCTGCTCGGCGAGCAGGGCGCGCACCAGGACGGAATCAGGTTCGGTGCGTTCGAACATGGGAGGAGATCAGCCCAGAGCGGCCTGCACTCGGGCGAGTGCCTCGTCCATCATCTCGTCTGGCTGGACGACCGCGATGCGGACGTGGCCTGATCCCTGGTCGCCGTAGAACTCGCCGGGGCTGACGAGAATCCCGGCGTCTCGGGCCAGGTGTTCGGTGAGCGCCCATGCGTCACCACCGGGTGCTGGCACCCACAAGTAGAAGCCACCCTTGGGTAGCGCTACCTCGATGCCGTACTCCTTCATCACCGCTTGCATCGCCTGCAGTCGACGTTCATACCGATTGCGTTGGGCCCGAACGTGGTTCTGGTCCTTGAAGGCGGCAATCGCTGCTGCCTGAACCGGGCCCGGCGGCATGAATCCCGCATGCTTACGAATTTCGCTGATGTAGTGAATGAGCTCGGGGTCACCGGCATAGAAGCCTGCCCGGGCGCCGGCGAGGTTGGATCGCTTGGAGAGCGAGTGCACGGCGATGACGCCTTCGAGTCCGTGCTGCAGAATCGAGCGTGGCTCTTCGTCCCACGTGAACTCGATGTAGCACTCGTCGCTCAGCACGGGCACGTCGTTGGCGCGCCCCCACGCGGCCGCGGCTTCGAGATCGTCCATGCCCCCAGCGGGGTTGCCGGGCGTGTTGACCCAAAGACAGAGGGCGCGTTCGGCGTCGGCGGGGTCGATGGCGGTGAGATCGATTTGCCAGTCGTCGTCGACAGGGACGGGCACCGCTCGGCAGCCAGCGAGCGTGGCTCCCATGGCGTAGCTCGGGTAGGAAATCGCCGGGTAGAGAACCGTGTCGAGGTCCGGGCGTCGCAGGCGGAGCCATTGGGGCATCCCGGCGACGACCTCTTTCGAGCCGATGGTTGCCCGCACGTCCTGCTCGGTCAGCTCGGTACCGACCATGCGGTTGAGCCAGCGGGAGGCCGCGCCGCGGAACGCTGGTGTGCCGATCGAGGGCGGGTAGCTCCGCTCCGAGCCCGACTCGCCCAGTGCCTTGACCACCGACTTGGGCGGCGCATCGCACGGCGTCCCGATCGACAGATCGATGAGACCGCCGGGATGGGCAGAGGCGATCTGCTTGATGGGATCGAGGCGATCGTAGGGATACGGCGGCGGGACGAAGGGTTCGGCCGGTGCGGTCATTCGACCGTTCCTATCACGACATCGGCCAGGCGGAGAGCTGATGCCTCCTCCAACCGGGCAACGACCTTCATGCCCTCGTCGGTCGACTCCTCGCTGACCACTTCGCCCTCACGGTGAATGGCGGCCAGCATGTCGCCTCGAGCCCACGGCACGAAGAGCTCGTAGACCGAGGAGAGTTCGCGAAGCCGATCGGCAATGGCGTCGAGTAGCTCATCGATGCCTTCACCCGTGTGGGCGGAAACGGCGACCGATCCGGGATGTTGGCGGGCCAGCCGGGCTGAAGCGCCCACGAGGCCGTCGGGATCGGTGCGATCTGCTTTATTGAACACCAAGAGTTCGGGAACTTCGGCGCCACCGATTTCGGCAAGGACTTCTCGCACGGCGTCGATGTGGCCCTGCGGATCGGGACCGGCGCCGTCGACCACGTGCACGAGAAGATCAACCTCGGCTGCGGCTTCGAGTGTGGACTTGAATGCGTCGACCAGTTGGTGCGGAAGCTTGCGCACGAAACCGACGGTGTCGGTGATGAGGATCTTCTCGCCACCAGGAAGCTGCGCCTGCCTGGTGGTGGGATCCACGGTGGCGAACAGACGGTCTTCGATCTTCACGTCGGCGCCAGTGATCCTTCGCAAGAGCGTCGACTTGCCGGCATTCGTGTAGCCGACGATGGAGATCGTGCGGAACGGTGAGCGGTGACGGGCCTTGCGTTGATTGGCGCGCCGAGAGGTGATGCCGTCGAGGTCCCGTTCGAGCTTGTGCATTCGTCGGACGAGTCGCCGACGATCCACTTCGAGCTGGGTTTCACCCGGACCGCGGGTGCCAATGCCGCCACCCTGCTGGCTGTAGTTCTTCTTGCCCCGGAGACGCGGAAGGCGATACCGGAGCTGGGCCAGCTCGATCTGAGTCTTGCCCTCGGTCGAGGTGGCGTGCTGGGCAAAGATGTCGAGGATGACGGCCGTGCGGTCGAGCGCCGTGCGGTCGAGCATGCGCTCGAGGTTGAACTGCTGGGCCGGCGAGAGCTCATCGTCGAACACCACGGTGTCGGCGTCGATCGCCCGTGCCGCATCGCCGATCTCGTGAACCTTGCCCTTGCCCACGAACGTGGCCGGGTCGGGTCGATCCCGCCGCTGGGTCAATCGGTCGAGTGCGTCGGCGCCCGCCGTGTCGACGAGGAGGGCGAGCTCATCGAGCGAGGCTTCGGTCTCGAGCTCGGTCTGGGTGCCGTGCGTGACACCCACGAGCACGATGCGCTCGCGGAAGCTGCGATCCAAGAAGCCGGACTCGTCGTCGAGCGCGTCGCGTCCGAACTCACCGAGGGCTCCAC
The DNA here is from genome assembly GCA_937997485.1 of uncultured Acidimicrobiales bacterium. Classification (GTDB taxonomy): domain Bacteria; phylum Actinomycetota; class Acidimicrobiia; order Acidimicrobiales; family SZUA-35; genus SZUA-35. The sequence continues at coordinate 11,598 of CALKTH010000037.1, forward strand.
GGTGGGTGCCGATTCCATCGACAACTTCGACCTCGGAGAGCTCTTCGTCTCCGATCACTTGATCGTCAGCGTGCTCGTTTTCGATGGTCACGAAACCTCGATCGTGCCAACGAAGGTGGCCGGTCCGGTGAGGAACACGGTGTCCGGCAGCTCGGCGTCGCCGAGCTCCACCGTTGCTGAACCGCCGGGCATGGCCACGTTCACCTTCTGGTCGACGAGGTCCCATTGGCGTGCTGCCCACGCGGCAGCACAGGCGCCCGACCCGCAGGCCTCGGTGTAGCCAGCTCCTCGCTCCCAGACGGAGAGGCGCAGGCTCTGTCGATCGGTCACGTTGATCAGGTGCACGTTGATGCCATCCGGGTAATCGGCCTCGACCACCGGGCCGACCGTTCGGATGTCGTACGCCATGGCATCGTCGACCAGGGCGACAAGATGGGGATTGCCGATGGATACGCCTTGTTGCCTTTGCACGGCCACGTCCATGTCGTCGAATTGGTTCGAGGGTGGCGGGCCGGCGACTGCGGGGCCCATGTCGACTCGGACCTGTGCCGTCTTCGCTCGGCGATCAGGCTGCACGTCGAGCGTGCGCATGCCGCCGTCGGTCCGAACGGTGAAGCGGTGCTCCTCAGTGAGATCCAGATGCCGGAACAGCGCTTGACCGACACAACGAAGCCCGTTGCCGGAGACTTCGGGACGGCTTCCATCAGAGTTCCACAGGATCATGGACCAGACGTCTTCGCCGAGTTGCTCGAGTGAAATCAGTCCGTCGGCACCGAAGCCTCGGCGTCGATCGCAAAGAGCAATGGCATCGGTGGCGTCAAGAGCCCGTGGTGGGCTGACAGCGATGAGGAAGTCATTGCCGAGGCCGTGGTGTTTGGTGAGTTGCACTGTGGTCTTCGCAGTCAAGACAGACAGTCTCTCATCATCTGGACTGTTCGCCCCACCAGATTCCCACTCGGTCGACCAGATCTGGAGCGGAGGCATCGAACCACTCGATCCGTGGATCTCGCCGGAACCAGCGTTGCTGGCGTCGAGCGAACCGCTTGGTGCGCTGATTCGCGAGCTCGATCGCCTCGTCGAGTGTGCTCTCCCCCTGCAGGTGATCGGCGAGTTCGCGGTAGCCGAGCGACTGCAGAGCGGTCTTGGAGAGGGGCTCGACTTCGGCCAACAGGGAGGCGACCTCGTCGACAAAGCCGGCAGCCAGCTGCTCTCGATATCGGGCGGCGATGCGCTCGTCCATCACGCCGCGGTCGATCTCAAGCCCCGCTTGGGCAAAGACCGACGGCGGGTAGGCGTCCATCCCCGGGCCAAACGACGAAAAGGGTCGGCCCGAGCCCAGGCACACCTCGAGCGCCCGAACCACCCGCCGGCGATTGTTGGGCTCCATCTTTCCGGCGCCAACCGGATCCAGCTCCTTGAGCTCCTGCCAGAGCCGCATGGTGACGGCGTCTTCCAGGCCGGCACTCTGACGTTTCGTGCGATCGAGATCGTCATGGTCGTACTTCGCCTCGAGCTCCGCGCGCACCTCCGGAAACTGACCGGGAAGCTCGAGTTCATCAACGATGGCCTGCACGTAGAGTCCCGTGCCTCCGACCATGATCGCCGTGCCGTCGCGAGCCTCGATGTCGACGAGAGCGGAGCGAACTTCCGCCACGAAGCGAGACATGTCGTACTCCTCGCTTGGTTCAACGACGTCGATGAGGTGATGCGAGATGCCAGCGCGTTCTTCGACGCTCGGCTTTGCGGTCCCCACATCCATGCGCCGGTACACCGCCTTGGCGTCGGCCGAGATGATCTCAGCTCCTTCGACTTGTTGAGCCAGGGCCACCGCCAACCCGGACTTGCCCGAAGCGGTCGGCCCAACGATCGCAAGCGGGGGTCGCATGCGTGCAGGATGCCAGCACCAACCTTTGATCGGCACGGCGCAGGACTCGGGCGCCCGGAACTTCGAGAGCGGTTGCGTCGTTGATGGCCTATGAATCCCGCCCGAACAATCATCGACGCTTTGGCCGCTCGGCGCACCAAGAAAGCGAAGCGGCGACAATTCTCGTTCCACGCTCACTCCGGTAGCGGCCGAGTCCGGGCCGAGAACCCGGAGACCTTCAACGGCTCGCTGCACCCCGGTCAGCAACAGAACGGTCCGACGATCTAGAGGCGTTCGGGCGGCGCCTCGAAGTAGGACCCGATTTCGCTCGTCGTCGATGGTTGTTGATTAACGCTAAACAACTCTCTTTTCTGGATTATATCGTTGTAGTCGAACACTCGTTCGACTACACTCGATCCATGGGGATGGCGGAACTGTCTCAAGCGATCACAGCGCTCGTTGAACAAGAGCCAGCGGCCGTGACGGACGAGGCTCTGGCCAAGTTGCTCGTCGAACTCGAGGAGGCTCAAACCCGGTTCGATGCGGCGCAGATGGCGTTCCTCGTTGAGGCCAAGCGCCGCAAGCTCGGGCAGCGGAACAACGTCCGCAACGACGCCAACTGGCTTGCCGACGCCACTCGCCAAGGTCGGCGCTCAATGGGCAGCCGCCTGAAGACTGCCGACGACCTCATCCATCGGCTCCCGAAGTCTTCAAGGCGATGCAACTCGCCGTGATCTCCACCGAGCACGCCCGCCTGATCCGGCGACACATGCTGCGTCGAGGCCTCCGGAGCGCCGCGATTCGCGATCAAGCGCTGTTTCTCGACTGGGCCCAAGAGCAGTGGCCGGTCTTCGAACGCAACATGGCCATGTGGGCCATCGCCAACGACCCGATTGATCCACACGAAGAGGCTGACCGGGCCTTCGCCGACCGCTACCTCGTCTCATCCCAAATCGGCGAGTCGGTCTTGGTCGAAGCCATGGTCCCCGCGTTGATGTGGGAACAGGTCATTGTGGCCTGCCAACCACATGTCGACCGCATGTTCAAGGAAGATTGGGCCGAGGCGCAGAATCGACTCGGCCCAGATGCTGAGATCACGTCGGCTGACCTTTTGCGAACTGACCGCCAGCGATTCCTGGATGCGCTCGTGACCGTTTCCCGAGCGTCGCTCGGCGCCGACGACCCTGGCGCACAGATCGTGGTCAATCTCGTCGCCGACCTGGCATCCGTCGAGAACGCTGCCAATCGGCGGGAAGCCGCCATTGCCCGCCGCGAAGAAGAGCGTGTGCGAGCCCAAGCCGAACTCGCCCGGCAAGCCGCAGCGAGAGCCGAAGAGGCCAATGCGGCCGCTGACGCCGACGGAAACGCTGACCAAAACGGCCTGTTGGACGAGACCGCCTTCGACGAAGCCGAGTACGACGACTGGATGCTTGATCTCAGCTTGTCCGATGCGTACGACGCCGGGGTGCCCCTGCCGTATGTCCCGATCAAGGACCAGCCAGGCTTCGTCGACACGCTGCCAGCGATGCGCCGCCTGGCCCAGGCCGAAGGCGTGTTGGAATCTCAACCCATCCACCAGGACGTCGAGAGCATGCGATGCCGGACAGAGTCAGGCCTCACCATCTCCCCCGACACGGCGCTGATGGGCGTGCTCGCCGGCACCATCCGACGATTCACTCTCGACCTGCCGAGCCTCGACTTCGAGGCAAGTTCCAAGGCCCGGCTCTTCGAAGGGGCCAAACGCCTCGGGATCATGATCCGCGACGAACACTGCCAGGGCATCGGGTGCGATACGCACTCATCGAAGTGCGAGGCCGACCACATCGTCCCCCACTCGAGGGGCGGACCCACGGTCCCGACGAACGGCGATGCGAAGTGCGCGCCGTGCCACCGCTGGAAGACCCGAACCGAAGCCCTCGGTCTGGCCTGAAGCGAGTTCTTCGCGAGCCATCTGCTCTAGCAGCGTGTCCTAGGGTCTTCCAATGCGGCCTCGAGTGCTGATTTGGTTCCCGATTGGGTTCATCGTCTTGCTCCTGAGCGCGTGTTCGTTCATCACCGAGAACGCAGATGGCACAAGGTCGGACATCGAAGCCGAGCGCGACAGGGTTGGAGCGCAAGACATCGGCCCCGGGGTCTTCGCCGATCTCGACCTCACACCAGCAGACCCTGACGACATCGACTTCGGCGGTCCGCTGACCGAGCTCCGCCTCCTCGAACCTGGCGATCGACGAGCCCTGCCACAAGACTTCGTCTTCGGAGAAGTACTCGCCGAGCGCCACCTCTTCCGCCTCGAGGGACCGACCGGCAGCATCGACTACTTCGCCGTTCGAGTATTCAACGACGATCCAGACGTCTTCCCCGGCGAAGAGTGGATCATGGACTGCACCGCCACCGTTTCGACGAGCGGAGGGGGCGCCGGATGTGGAGGCGAACTCGATGTCGCGAGATCCCGCCAGTCCACCGCAGGTGCGATGAGCAGCCAGGACGAGTTCATTCTCGACCTCCACGGCGGCTCTGATGCAATTGCCTTCGTCGTGGAAGAAAAAGACCGGCGTATTGGCATTCTCGCCGTCGGCGGGTTCGGCGCCTACGCCAGCGCAAGATGTCCGCGGAGCGCACGGCTTCTCACGATCTTCAACGACGGAACGACTCGCGAAGAGGCAATCGACAACATGTGCTGAACGTGGTCGCCGACCACAGGCCAGCAACTACGGCACGAGCAGCGAGCCCAGGTGATAGTGGTCGAGGCGGATGAGGTCGGTGCGGGTGTCCGTCGCTTCCTCGTAGGTCTCGAAGAACAGGAACACGGCATCGCCGCCAAGATTGCGTTGCACGCTGCGCTGCGCAATCGCAAGGTCGAAGTGGCGGTCGACCACCCGCATCCCGCCAAGGTCGACCACACCCGTGAGCTCTCCCTGGTCGAGCAGGATGTTCGGCAAGCTCGGATCACCGTGGCTGATGACAAGTTCCTCATCAAGGGGTCGGCCCTGACGCCAGATCGTAAGCAGCTCCTCGGGCGCATACCGGGAGTAGGGCTCGGGCAGATCCGTGGCGTCCACGGCACCCCGTTCGACCGAGCCTGTCAGCAGATGGGCCAACCCATCCCAACCACCGGCGAACGGTGCGCCGCCAATGGGAAGCGCGTGCAGTGCGGCCAGCGTCTTGGCCGCCCCGTGAGCCGCGGCCTCCGCGTTGCCATGCAGGTCAACTCGGTGAGCGGGCACACCGGCAAGCCGCTCAGTGATCAGCCAACCGTCCGGCAGTAGATCAACGACACCGGCGCACGGAAACCGTTCGTGCAACCAGCGCCCGTTCGTCGCTTCCTTCGTCAACGACACCAATTCGTCGATCGGCGCCCATTTGATGGCATGACCGTCCGTCAGCCAGACCCGACTCGAGCCCGGACTGGTGGCTGGAAGTTCCTCCCAAATGTCCAAGGGTCCGACGAGGTCGATGACGTGGTCAGGCACCTCAGGGGAAGATTGCACGCTGCCAGGCTAGAGACGACCGTCCGCAACACCGTCGAGCCAAGGGCGACGAGACACGAGAGACATCAGCACGCCAGCCACCGTGGTTGGCTCGACGACCATGTGTAGGTGTTCCCCGTTGACCTGGGCGGTCGCCCAACCCTCCGCACGAGCGAGGTCGTAGGCCGGGCGATACATCTCGCCCAATGCCAGGAAGGCAGGTGTGACATCGCCGGGCAGCTTGGGTGCCGGGATCGGCTGATCGAAAATGGCGCGAGGCACCGCCTTGGCTTCGGAGAAGATTCGATCTCGCATCTCGTCGTCGGGAAGCATGTCGGTGATCATCGGACCCCACCACCGATGCCACGGCGGCAGGTAGCCATCGGGACGTTCAAGTGCATCCACGGTGGCCATGAACGGCGAGTCGCGTTCGGTGGGAACCACGCCGTCTTCGGGAAAGCGGCCGTTCACCAGAATCATGTGCGTCACGTCGATGCCGCGGGCAAGCATTCGATCAACGATCAGCGGCTGGCGAGGGCACACCGCCGAGTGGCCGACGACCACGACGTCCCGGTCAAGATCGTGTGGCATGGCGTCGAGCACGGCATCGGCCCAGGGCGTGATGTGGTCCTCATCCCGCGGCGTGGTCCGAACAACAGGAGGGATGATCACGTCTTGGCCCAGCATGGTGAGCACTTCGCCCACACCGCGCCACGTCGAGGGACCCAATAGATAGCTGGGAAGCAAAACCCAGCACCGGGGCTCAACGGCGGATGCAACGCTGGCATCTTCTGGAGTTGCGCTACCCGACCCGGCCATGACGATGTGACCGTAGTCACCTCAGGCCCGAGACCAGAAATCCTCCGGACCCAAACGCTGGAACGCCTGCGCACTTAGGCCAGAAGTGCGGCTCGCATTCGGTCGGTCATGCCAGCGAGATACGCAGGCTTCAGCGCGGCAAGAATCTGCATCACGTGATCGTGATCGTGAAAGGGCCACTCGAGGAGGAAATCCCTCGCCGCAAACTCGCCGTGCTTCGCGTGCCGGCCCGTTCGATCGAGTGCGCTCGAGTCATGACGACGAGCCAGATCACGAACGAAGTGAACCGAGACCGCTCGCTCTTCGACGAGCTCGGCCAGCAATGCATCCAGTGGTTCCGCCGCGAAGTCTCGGCCCTCCATGGGACCGGCCGGGTGGAACCCAGCAATCTCGCCCGTGCCGTCGAGAATCGCCGTGATGCGGTCACGAAAGGCCGGACCGTCGGCGGTGATCAGATGCCCGACCACTTCGAGAACGCACCATTCGCCCGGCTCAGGCTGGGCTCGAAGAGCGGCCGGATCAACCGGCCTGAGGAGCTCGGTCAGAACGACTGGCGTGCGCTCGATCGTGCCGGCCAGTTCGTCAAGCGTGAGCATGAGTGCCGTCGGAGGGAGTCGAACCCATTTGCCTCCAGGGGAGACCCGCATCGCTGATCCACAGCCGGCAGTTCGATTTTACCCGTGTTGAGGGTCAATCAAACCCATCAACCCGCTTCTGAGTGGGTGACAGGTGCCTCACCCATCCATTCCCGCAACGTGTTCTTCAGCTTGCTCTGCTGAATGAACAGATCCTGCTCGGGATCGGCCGCACCGCTGGCCTGGGGGGCCTTGAGGTAAAAGCTGAGCCACTCCTGCACGCCACTCTGTCCGGCGCGCATGGCGAGGTCCATGAAGAGGGCCAAGTCGAGCACGATCGGGGCGGCCAGGATGGAGTCACGACACAGGAAGTCGATCTTGATCTGCATCGGGTAGCCCATCCATCCGAAGATGTCGATGGCGTCCCAACCTTCCTTGTTGTCGCCGCGCGGCGGGTAGTAGTTGATTCGCACGACGTGATCGATGTTCCCGTAGAGGTCGGGGTAGGTGTCGGGCTGCAGGATGGTGTGCAGCACGCCGAGCTTCGACTCTTCCTTCGTCTTGAAGTTCTCGGGAGCGTCGAGGACCTCGCCGTCTCGGTTGCCGAGGATGTTGGTGGAGTACCAGCCACGGAGACCGAGCATTCGAGCCTTGAGGCCCGGAGCGATGAGCGTCTTCATGAGGGTCTGGCCGGTCTTGAAGTCCTTGCCCGCGATCGGCACGCCCAGCTTCTTGGACAGCTCCATCATGCAGGGCAGATCCGTCGAGAGGTTCGGTGCGCCATTCGCGAACGGCACACCGGACTGCAGGGCGGCATAGACGTACAGCTGGGACGGAGAGATGTTCTCGTCGTTGTCCTTCATTCCCTGTTCGAACGCCTCAATCGTGTCGTGCACAGCGGAGGGCTCTTGGAAGGCCTCGGTCGAACCGCACCACACCATCACCAGGCGATCGCAGCCGTTCTCGGTCCGGAAGGTCTCGATGTCGGCCATGAGCGCCATGGCCTGATCCCATTTGTTCGTCTCTTCCTTGACGCGGGTGCCGTCGAGGCGGCTGACCCACTTCTGGTCGAACACGGCAGGCATGGCCACAATGCCTTCGAGCTCGGCCGAAATCGGGGCGAGATCCTTCTCTTCGAGCACACCGCAGGTGCGAGCTGCTTCGAGCACGTTGGCGGAGATGGGATCCCAGCCGCCAAAGACGATGTCGTCGAGCGAGGCCAGCGGTGCGAAGTCTCGAATGAGCGGGTTGCGCCCTTCGTCCCGCTTGCCCAACCGGATGTGCGCCATCTGGCTGACCGATCCCAGGGGCGGCTTGCCTTCGGCTCGGGCCTGAAGGACACCAGCGATGAAGGTAGAGGCCACGGCGCCCATGCCCGGGGTGAGGACACCGAGCTTTCCGGTAGCCGGGGCGATGTCGAGTGCGGCGGGTGCGGAGTTCGTCATGGATCAAAAGATAAGGAAGTTGACACTCTGACGCTCCACAGTTCAGCAATACTGAACAATGATGCGCCGGACCCGCCTTCCTCATCTCACTGTCCAACAACTCGAGTACCTCGTCGCCGTCGCCGACGAGCCCACGTGGGCCGTCGCTGCGACCTCACTTGGCGTCTCCCCCTCTGCCCTGAGCCAGGGCGTGGCCGAGTTCGAGCGGCGCCTGGGATTTGAGGTCTTCGAGCGCGTCGGTCGACGACGAGCGGTGGCTCCTGCCGCCGCGCCAGTTGTGGAGTACGCCCGACGCGTCCTCGCTGAGACCTCCGATCTGACGGCTTGGGTCGCCGGGCGTACAACTGGTGAGACCGGCAGCGTTCGAGTCGGCATGATCGATGCTGCAGCAGTGGGTCACTACCCCACCGTCCTCTTGGACTTTCGGCGCACCCATCCGGACGTCGATTTCTCCCTGACCGTCGGACCTTCGGCTCATCTCCTCGGCCTCCTCGAACGCAATGAACTCGACCTGGCGGTTCTCGTGCCGCCTCCGGTTCAACCGGTCGGCATCGCGTGGGTCGAGCTGATGGGCGAACCCTTGGCCGTGTATGCCCCTGAGGGCGCGGCCGTTCGTGATCCACATTCGTGGGGTCCATGGATCGCATTCCCCTCCGACTCGCACACACGTCGGCTGATTACTGCTGAACTCGTTCGTCTCGGCGCGCCGGTCAACGTGGTGGCCGAGTCACACCAGCCGGATGTCGTCCGGGAGATGGTTCGGCTCGGCTTGGGTTGGGCGGTGCTACCTGTCATTCAGGCCGAGACCCAACCCAACCCGCTCGAGCGCGTACGACCCGAACCACTCCTTACCCGTGTGCTGGTCGCCGCCCGGCGAGCAGCTGCGCTGGCCAACCCCCTGGCTGATCAGCTCGTGGACCGACTTCGCCAACCCAAGCGATAAGCGATCGCCACCGCTTCGAGCTGTGAGTTCGCGCCCAACTTGCGGAGCACAGACTTGATCTGGCTACGCACGGTTTCGATGCTGACGAACGATTCCCTGGCGATTTCCCTCGCAGCGATGCCTTGCATCAGCGCCGCCAGCACCTCTTCTTCCCTCACTGTCAGCTCCGTGAAAACGGCCGCTGCTCTTGCGTGCTCGGCCCTCGCAGCAGAAAGCTCGCTCATCATCTCGAGTGCCTTGGAGTCCAGTCGACACCTGCCATCGAGTGCATCCACGACGAGGCCGACAATTGCGTCGATCGTCTCGTCCTTGGCGATCACAGCCTCGGCCCCCAATTCCAGGCACGCCGCCAGCGCGAGCCTGTCCGCACTCCCGCTGAGAACCACCACGGGAAGCTCGAGATCTACGATCAGCGGCAAGACCGACGGGGCGTCGCCGAGCACCCCCATCACGTAGTCGAGCACCACGAGCTCAGGCGGGCAGCGAACCAAATCAGCTAGCAGCATCTCGATCGACTCGATGGGCCCAATACGAGTGGTGATCCCATGTCGGACGAGCTCCGCCCTCAATCCGGCGGCAACGAGTGGATGATCGTCGACTAAAACGACTCGCTCACGCTGATCGCTACTCATGGCCATGTCTCGACCTTGGCTGGGCGAGCAAGAGACTGAACGAAGCGCCGACGCCGGTGCAGTGATCGAGAATGAGGTCGCCACCCAGCTCTCTCGCCATGCGCCTGGCCACATCGAGGCCAATGCCGCTGCCATCAGGATGGCTCGTCTCGCCTCGGTTGAAGATGTGCGCTCGACGCTCGGGCTCGATGCCGGCACCACGGTCCCGAACGCGGATTCGCACCAGTCCGTCAGTGACGGAAGCTGTCACCGTTACCGGGGATCCTGGTGCGTGCCGTCGCGCGTTCTCCAGAAGGTTGTGCACGACGTCGAGCAGGAGGACACGATCGAGGCAGAGTTCGAGGCCGGTTGGGCACTCCAAGACAACGGGCTCCGCGCGCTGGAGGCGGAGATCGATGAGCGGCGTCAGTGTCTCCCGCAGGTCGATGACTGCTTCGTCGGCTCGGTCCGACGCTATCTCGCGCAGTCGCTGGAGCTCTGTGGCGAGGAGAGCGCTGACTCCATGCGCATCCGATGCTCTCGTGCTAGCGGGGCCAAGCGACCTCGCGACGGCTTCAACCCCAAGCAAACCACTTCGCAGATCGTGAAGTTGATCTTGCCGGCGCTGGCGCTCCGAGGCGGCCAGCCTTCGGCTGACCTGGGCTTCCTCCCAAGCGTCGAAGATCCGGTCAGCGTTGACACCCGCCCGTCGTCGGGCCTCTGCCAGGACTCCGATGAGTCCGATCACGGATGAGACCACAGCGATGAGGCCTACTCCGACCTCCGACACCACCTGAGCGGCCTCGGAGCGACGCGAGAGTGAGAGCGAGGACGTCATCCCCAGCAGCGTGAGCGCTGCGAATCCAAGCAACCACCGCTGACGCAACCAACCCACGACGAAGAACGTGGCTGCCGTGATGCCGAGCAGCGGTGCCGACACGGCCTCAGGCCAATGGCGGTGGGCAGCTGGCGATGACAACGCCCAGAACTCGTTGGCTGACGTCGCGGCCAGGGCGACGCCGGCGGCGCAGGCCAACGACACGACGACGTGATCACGAATCCGGAGCTTCGGCGAGACCGGCGATCCCACTGCCACCGACAGCGCTCCGAGAAGCAGGGTGACAGCGCACCCGAGCAGGACGGCGTCGCCAAGATGGGCCGCTTCGCCCCAGAAGCCAGGCAGCACAAGACCCGGAGCTACCCAACCCACACCGAGCAGCAACATCATCAGACCAACGTCGAGCGTTGCTCGATCGACTGAGGAGCGGAACTGGACGAGGGCAACAGAGCCTGAAGTGATGGACACCGCTGCGGCCGACGATGCCAAGACGACGTTCAGGCTCTCTGCCTGAATGGGATCAAGCAAAGAACCGTCAAGAGTGCTCTCCGCCAAGGCCGCGCTGATCGCCAGTCCGAGCAGCGTCAGGCACGTGAGAAAGGATCCTCGCTCGCCGACGTCACTGCGCTCCGATCGATCTCGAGGAGTGACCGAGGAGGGGCGAATCTGGGATGGCGCGTCGAACGGGGTCGCCAAAACAGCAATCGTTGCCTCCGCTTCCCGCATCTTGGATCCCTCCGATCCGCCCACGCCCGCAGGCGGTGCATAGGGGGACGTTAGTCCCCAAGGGACGATGAACGAAAGGCGCGTGAGTTCATCTACCTGCCGCTGAATCACCAGAAGTGGTGATGACTGCTGACTGGCGGCGGCCCCAATCTGAAGGGCGTCGGAACCCAACAGTGGGGCGTCCGCAACTAGGAGGAACCAAGAAATGATCAAGCTCTTTGCCTACATCCAGTCGTCTGCGGCGACCGCTCAGCGAGGCGCCGGCATGGCCGAGTACGCCCTCTTGCTCGCGCTCGTGGCCGTCGCCCTCATCGGCGGATTCCAGGGTCTTGCGACCGCAATCGGTGGCGCCCTCACTGCTGTCGTGAATGCGCTCTAGACCAGAGCACGACACGCAAAGAACGAAGGAAATGACCTCCAACGTCGAGGTTGAGCGCGGGGCGGGCATGACGGAGTACGCCCTCCTGATGCTCCTCGTCACCGTTGCACTCATTGCCGGTTTCCAGGGCCTTGCCACGGCAATCGGCGCGGCTCTCACTGCGGCGGTCAATTCCTTCTAAGTCGGTGGTGGCGGGCAACCAGTGCTCGCCACCACCGCAACATTCATCACCCAAAAGTCAAGCGAACAGCGAGGAGGGAACCCGTGCTACGCCAGTCAAACAACATCGAGTGCAAGCGTCGACCTGCGAGCGAACGCGGCGCAGCAATGGTCGAGTTCGTCATCGTGTTGCCCATCCTCATCGTGCTGATCTTCGGCATCGTGCAAGCCTCTATTGGCTACAACAGACTGCAGGCATTGCACGCCGCAGCTCGAGAGGGCGCCCGCGTGGCGTCCGTCCCGGGCTCCACCCAAGGCGAAGTCAATAGCGCCGTGACCAATGCGCTCGTCGGTGTCAACTTCGATTCGACACCAGGGGCACCAACCGTTTCACCCGGCGGCTGTGCAGGACGTTTCGGCGAGACCGTCACGGTGACCGTCTCCGCGACGTACACGGTGAACATCCCGCTGCTCTTGAGTCGGCCAGTCAACATGCAGGGCGTTGGAGTCTTCCGATGCGAGTGAACGCCACTCCCCTACGGGCGACGGAGCGCGGTGCAGTGATGGTGATCACTGCAGTTTCGATGGTTGCGCTTCTTGCTGCGGCCGCGCTTGCCGTCGACATCGGCAACGGCTTCCAAACGCGGCGCCGGTTGGTCACGACATCGGACGCGGCGGCGCTCGCTGCCGCCCAAGACTTCGTCCTCGGCGCGAACGGATGTGCCACCCAAGCGGCTGCCTTCGTCAACGCAAACTTCCCGGATGCGAACCTCCTCGCTTGTTCAACAGCTGCCGGATCCAGTGCGAACGCAGGGGCGGTGACGGTCTCGGTCGACGCCGAGGTCCGGGCGTGGTTCTCTCCCGTGATCGGCCTCGGCAACTTCGACGCCGACTCATCGACAACCGTTGAGTGGGGCGGCCCGATCGCCGTGAGCGGCCTCCGGCCGTTCGGCCTCTGCGCAACCGGCAGCAACGCGTTTCAGGCCTGGCTCGGCAACCCCACCAGTACAGCGGTCATCACCATCCCCTATTCGAAGGACGATCAGCCAGACGCGTGCAACGGAGACGCCAACGTTCCAGGGAACTGGGGTGTCATCGACTTCAACGGCGGCTCCAACCCGCAGGGCGAAACGAACACCTGGACACAGGACGGCTACGACGGGCTGGTCAACGCTGGGACGCTGGGAGCAACCTGCGACACCGAGGCCTTCGCCTGCTACGAGGGCAACCCCGGGTCATTCAACAACCCGCTGGCCGGCCCGTTGGCATTCCTGCGAGACAACCAGATCACCTTCACTCTCCCTGTGTTCGACAGCTTGAACGAGCTGCCCGGCGGCAACGCACAGTTTCACTTCGTCTACTTCGTCAATGTCCAACTCGTCGACTTCCGAGTCAACGGCAACCAAGCAAACCGATTCCTCACCCTCCGATTCCAGCCCGGCCTCGCTCAAGGCACGTGCTGTGACAACTCCGGCCCGAACACGGGCGTGAAAGTGATCGCTGTCTGCGCGGTCGATTCGACAGATCCCAACAACTGCTGAGGGGCGTACCTCATGAACAAAAGACTGACCGGCATCATCGTGGCCATTGTGCTTGCGGCGATCGGCACGGTGGCCCTCGTGGCCTTCGTCCGCAATGCTGAAGAACGTGCACAGGCGGGTGAAGAACTCGTCGAGGTCTACGTCGTGGACCAACCGGTAGCGGCTGGGACACCTGGCGATCAGCTGGCCACTCGAGTCAGGGTGGAACTTGTCCCCGTCAAGGTGCAAGCGGACGGGAGCGTCGACAGCCTGCAGGGACTTGCAGGGCGAGTCGCTGCGGTTGATCTGGTTCCTGGCGAACAGCTGGTCACCAGCCGTTTCATCGAACGGAACGACTTCGCCAACCGAGAAGCGGGCATCGTCATCCCCGACGACAAGGTGGAGGTCACCATCAGCCTCGACCCTGAACGGGCGATCGGTGGCCTGGTCCGCCCCGGCGAGACCGTGGCCGTGCTCGCATCCTTCGAACCCTTCGATCTCGAGGCGACGATCGTGGAGATCGATGGCGACGAGATCGCCCTGCCCGATGCGGTCGCAGCCGAAGTGAGTGGCAAGACGCCGAACAGCACAGGAATCCTGCTCCGAAAAGTGCTCGTCACTGCCGTGCAGCAGGACCCTCGAGCCAACACGTTCGCTACCTCCAACGATGAGGAAGTCAACGAGCTCAACACGGCGCCGGCCGGATCGCTGCTCATCACTCTTGCGGTTGACCCGGCGGACGCCGAACGACTGATCTTCACCCAGGAATTCGGCTTCGTCTGGCTCGCTTCCGAGCGGGGCGAGGTTCCTGAGTCTGCCTCACCCATCCGGACGCGAGCCGACGTCTACGACGCCGCTCCTGGTCGCTGAGGTTCTCATGAGCGGCATCACCGTTGTCAGCACCCATCCGGACCTTGAACAGTCCTTGGTCCGACGTTTCAGTAACAAGCACATCGTTCGCACCGTCTACTCGGCTGACTGGGGTTCGCCCGTCGCCGCGGTGCAGGAGATCTGTGCCGCCGACCCTGACGTTGTTGTGTTCGCGAGCGACATGGAACACGAGGACGCCGGACTCCTCATCGCCGAGCTGGACCGCCGGCACCCAACCACCGGCACCGTCGCGATTCTTCGCACACCTGACCGAGACCATGTCGTTGAGCTCCTTCGTTTGGGAGCCACGGACGTCGTCGATCTCGCATCGGATGAAGAGACCATCGAATCCACGGTTCGCCGGGTGCTCGAGATCGCGCTTCAACGTCGAACGCACCTCACCAACGACGGCGGCAATCCGGATCGGAAGGTGGTCGTCATCCTGAGCCCCAAGGGTGGCACCGGCAAGACGACCACCTCCACCAACCTCGCCGTGGGGCTCGCCAAGCGGGCACCCAACCAGACACTTCTCATCGATCTCGACGTTCAGTTCGGTGACTGCGCCTCCGCTCTCGGAGCGAACCCTGAGTACTCGCTTTCCCACGCGATCTCGAGCAGCGCGCTACGTCATACGGCCCTCAAGGTCTTCCTCACCATGCACTCGTCTTCGCTCGCACTCCTGCCTCCACCAGACAACTTCGCCGAGGCGGAGGATCTCGAAACCGACGGCCTGAAGCGGGTTCTTGGGTCCCTCACCGATGAGTTTCGCTACGTGGTGATCGACACGGCGGCGGGAATCGACGAGTTCGCAATGGTCGCCATGGAGTTCGCAACGGACCTGGTGTTCATTGCCACGACCGACGTTCCAAGCATCCGAGCCATCCAACGACAAGTCGAAGCGCTCGACTCTCTTGGCCTCGTCGGCCATCGGCGCCACTTCGTACTGAACCGATCGGACGCTCGCGTGGGTCTGTCTGTCAGCGACGTGGAAGCAACCGTCGGCATGTCTGCGTCGGTCAAGGTCCCCACGTCTCGAGCCTTTCCGGTGTCAACGAACCAAGGCATTCCGCTCCTCGCAACTGACTCTCGAGAGAGCGGTGCCAGAGAGCTTCAGAAACTGGTGGACCTCATCGCGCCCGCCACCGAACAACGAACCGGCGGCTGGTTCCGCCGGAAGGAGAATTGATCATGGGCATCGGTGCACGACTTCGAGAGACCGTGGGGGCGACCAGCGAAAGTGCAGAGGTCGCGCTCGGGCTTGTTGGCGGAGGCGAACCCCGCCAGGAGGACCCCTTCATTCCGATCAAACGGCGAGCCAGTGAGGCGCTGTTCTCCAGGCTGGGCAATCGACTCTTCGACTCGAACCTGACCACGCAACAACTTCAGGCGTACGTGGTCCAAGAGATCGACGAGGTGCTTGGGGGCGAGCTCACCCAGCTCTCTCCCGAGGAACGACACCAGCTCGTGACCGCAATCAGCGACGACATCCTGGGCCTTGGTCCGATCGAAGGATTCATGAAGGATCCCGACATCACCGAGGTCATGGTCAACGGCGACGAATCGATCTACGTCGAGCGCGCCGGTCGCTTGCATCTGACCGAGGCTCGATTCGTGTCCGTGGATCACCTTCGACAGGTGATCGAGCGGATCGTCGCTGCAGTTGGGCGACGCATCGATGAATCGTCGCCGATGGTCGACGCTCGACTTCCGGATGGATCACGCGTCAACGCAGTGATCCCGCCGCTCTCGGTGGACGGCCCCATGCTGACCATCCGAAAGTTCGCAAAGACGGCATTCAACTCCGACGATCTCGTACGATTCGGCACGTTGAACGACCAAGCCGTCGACTTCATCGATGCGTGCGTCCGAGGAAAGCGAAACATTCTGATCGCCGGTGGCACGGGCACCGGAAAGACAACGCTCCTCAACGTCGTCTCCTCCTTCATCCCCGGCGACGAGCGAATCGTCACCATCGAAGACGCCGTTGAGCTGCGCTTGCACCAACGTCACGTCATCCGCCTCGAATCCCGGCCTGCCAATGTCGAGGGCAAGGGCATGGTGCCCATTCGGGACCTCGTGAGGAACTCACTTCGCATGCGACCGGATCGCATCGTCGTCGGTGAGGTCCGCGGCGGCGAGGCACTGGACATGATGCAGGCGATGAACACCGGCCACGAAGGCTCGATGTCCACGCTGCACGCCAACTCACCGCGAGATGCCCTCGCTCGACTCGAGACAATGGTGCTCATGTCGGGGATGGATCTTCCCATTCGAGCGATTCGGGAGCAGATTGCCTCCGCTCTCGACGTTGTGGTCCACCTCAGCCGGCTTCGAGATGGCACCCGACGAGTCGTCGAGATCAGCGAGGTGACCGGAATGGAAGGCGACATCATCACGCTGTCGACCCTCTACACGTTCGACTACGAGAAGGGGTTCGACGACGAGAAGGGGTTCCTGGGCGAGCTCCAGCCAACGGGGCTGCGGCCCATGTTCTCCGATGAACTCCGATACCTCGGTGTCGACTTGCCCGCCGGGCTCCTCGAAGCGGGTTTCAGTGCGCCACTCGGAAGGGTCTGACGTGCGGCGCATCGCCCCGCTGGCGCTGATCCTCGTCCTCGTCCTCATGTCCGCCACTCACGCCGGTGCACAGGCGGACGATGAGATTCAAGTCGTCTCGGTCGATTCGACCAACGCTCCGACCGTCGAAATGGTCATCGCCGTTCCCGGTGCAATCGGAGAGGTCACCCCGTCGCCCTCCTCCTTCGCTGTCTCCGAGAACGGTGAGATCCGCCCTGTTCGGGTCACTCCATTGTCGGGCACCGTCGACGTCGTCCTTGTCGTGGACACCTCTGGCAGCATGAACGCAGGAGATGCCATCGCGTCAGCAAAGACGGCCGCGATTGAATTCATCGAACGGACTCCCGAGGACACGAGCATTGCCATCGTCGGTTTCGGCGCCCAACCGATCGTTGCCGGGTCGTTGAGTAACGACAAGGGCCAGGCGATCGCTGCGGTAGAGGCGCTGCAGGCCCGTGGCGAAACGGCGCTGTGGGATGCACTGGTGAGTGCGAGTGAGCTCCTGCGAGAGCCATCCGACAACTCGAGCTCCTCAGTGGTGGTGCTCTCCGACGGCGGTGACACGGTCAGCACCGCCGTCCAGGCTCAAGCGATTCGTGCTCTGAATGACAAAGAGGCGTCGCTCTACGCCGTCGTTCTCCAGACGGGCGAGACCAATGAGAGCGAGCTACGAACAGCCGTGAATGGTGTTGGTGGGCAATTCGTCACGACCGACAGCACCGACCGGCTCCAAGCGCTCTACGCCGACATCGCCGATCGCCTGACGCACCGATACGTGATGACCTTCGAAACCGTCGGAGGCGGCGAACGATCAGTCGTACTCTCAGTAGCGGTTGACAATGCGGTCGCCACCGCACGCGCCACAGTCCGGGTTCCGGAGCTGGCGACGCAGGAGCAGGCCCCTGCTGCTCTCCGGCAGGCCGCGGTGCCAGCTGAACTTGGACGGGTCGTAGCAGCCGAAGCCGGCTGGATGGGTACGCCACTGCTCTTCTGGGCCGGTGTCGCAATGGTCGCCGTTGCACTCGGAATCATCATGTTCTCGATCGTGATGCCAGCAACCCGCGTGGCACTCGGCCCAGGCACAGGCGGACCTGTTGCCCGCGCATCCTCAGCGAACGAACGCCTCTCCGGTGCAGTCGACGATCTCATCGAGCGGCGAGACAGGGACAGCACGCTGAACCTCACGCTCGACGCCGCTGGTCTGAGTATTCGACCGGGAGAGTTCGTGGTCATCTTCGGTGTCGCCCTCGTCGGAACTGGCCTGGTCGGAGCCGTCATCGGCGGCCGCATCGGCTCCGCCGTTCTCGTCGCACTCGCAGCGGTCCTCGGTATCGCGTACGTGAATCTCCGAGTCAGCCGGCGTCGAGATCGGTTTGCTGGCCAACTCACCGAGACGCTCACGATCCTCACCGGCAGTCTTCGTGCGGGGCGAGGCCTACCGCAAGCGCTCGAACTCGTCGCTCAGGAAGGTACGTCGCCCACCAGCGACGAGTTCCGTCGGGTCGTCGTCGAGTCCCGCGTTGGACGCGACCCCATCGACTCGCTCATGGGTGTTGCCGAACGTATGGACAACGAAGACATGCGGTGGATCACGCAAGCGATTGCGATCAACCGAGAACTCGGTGGCGACCTGGTTGAAGTGCTCGACAACGTGGGCGACACGATCCGGGACCGAGTGCGAGTGCAGCGCCAGGTCCGAGCGCTCTCGGCTGAAGGTCGGATCTCGGGCTGGATTCTGCTCGCCCTTCCGATCTTGATGTTCTTTTACATGCAAGCAGTCAACCCTGACTATGCCGGCCTGCTGATCAACACCACGCCGGGACTCACGATGCTCGTCATCGGCGTGGTCGCCATGGTTCTCGGTGGTCTGTGGATTCGCAATCTCGTCGACGTGAAGTACTAGGAGGATCCGTGCCACTTACTGTTTGGTTGGCTGCTGCCAGCATCTCCCTCGCCGCGATCGTCCTTTGGTGGGCACTCGCGAACGATGAACGACATCTCTCCCAGCGGGCCGCCGACAACCTTGGGCCTGCCCGCAACGTAGATCTCCGAAAGGAAGAGCTGACTCGTCCGCCGCTGGAGAGACTCGTTGCCCCCATAGCGAAGAACCTGGGTCTCGGCGTGCGACGATTCACACCCCTTGGTTGGTTGGCAACAACAGAGCGCAGGCTCGGCGCGTCTGGTCTTCTCGGCCGGTGGTCGTCGGATCAGGTCATTGGGGCCAAGTTGCTCGCCGGCGGAGCCTGCGCCGTCTTCGCCATCTTCCGATTTTCTGAAGAGCTCAGCTCGAGGAACATTCTCCTGGGATTGCTCACGGTCGGCATCGGCTTCTTCCTACCGGACCTTCTGCTCTCCTCGATTGGCAGCCGACGCCAAGAAGCAATCGAACGAGCCCTCCCCGATGTGCTGGATCAACTGACGATCAGCGTCGAGGCAGGGCTCGGCTTCGAAGCTGCAATCGCAAGGATCGGGGCGAAGGACAACACGCCCCTCTCCACCGAGCTCGCTCGCATGATGCAGGACATCCAGCTCGGTGTCCCGAGGGCCAATGCGCTGGAAGCCCTCGGCGACCGCGTCGGCGTCGACGATCTGCGCAACGTGGTGTTGGCACTGCGTCAAGCGGAGAAGCTCGGAGTTCCGCTGGCAAAGACCCTTCGAGTCCAGGCGCTGGAGATGCGAGAGAAGCGTCGATTCCGTGCGGAGGAGCAGGCGCACAAGCTGCCGGTCAAGATGATCTTCCCACTCGGGCTTTGCATTCTCCCCGCCTTGTTCATCGTGATTCTTGGTCCTGCTGCCATCCAGATCCGCGACGTCTTCGATTTCTAGGGGTTCGACATGAGTGTTCAACAACAAGTGTCACGATCGGGAGAGTGCATTGCGAGCCTCCTCGAGCGATACGCCCATGGCGAGCGAACCGGCCTCGGCATCGGCCCTGTTGCCACGGGTTTTCACCCGCTCGACGAGCTGCTCGGCGGTGGACTCCTGCCTCACGAGCTGGTCTTGCTCGGAGGGCAACCCGCAGTGGGCAAGACGCTCACGGCCCTGCAGTGGGCCCGCCACATGGCTGAGGAACGATCAGTGATTTTCGCTTGCTTCGAGCACGATGAGGGAGCCCTGCTCGGACGCCTTCTCACTCAGGAAGTCACGCAGAACAGACCCGACCTCGACGTCTCGGCCCAGGTCCACGCTCGCCAGGCCATACGCCAGCTCACACTCGGCATCCGAGGTGTCGACGAGCTGATCGATTCCACGCCGATTGTCCGCGACGCTCTCAATTCCTTGTACGCACGAGCGCCCGGACTCCGCCTGATCCGTGCATCCGGGATTCACTCCTCCATCAGCGCATTCAGTCAAATCGCAGCCGAGCACCTCGATGCCGGCGGGGTCTTGTTCATCGACTACCTGCAGAAGGTTCCTGTTCACAGCGCCACCTCACTTGCCGAGCGGGTGTACATGGCCACCGAGGGGCTCAAGGAGATCGCGACCTCCCAAGACATCACGGTCGTGGCCCTGGCCTCCGCCGATGCCTCCGGCATTGGCCAGAACCGACTGCGCATGGAACATCTTCGGGGCTCCGACGCCCTCGCTCATGAGGCGGATGTAGCGATGATTCTGAACGAAAAGTGGAGAGCAACATCACCCCGCCACGTCGACTTCGACATCACCCAGCTGGAAGCCGCACGCAGGAAGATCGTCCTCTCCGTCGAAAAGAACCGACGCGGCGAAAGCGGTCTGCACCTGGAGTTCGAAAAGGACTTCGAGAACTTCCGCCTGGTCCCCGGCGGCGACTTCGTGAAGGAGGCCTTGGTCGATGACTGACTTGATGATCTCCGAGGTCGAGCCGAGCAACAGTCGGGGATCGTTCCGACTCGGAGCCGTGCTCTCGCGCTTCACGCTGATGATGCTGACAGCCTTCTTTGCGCTCGCTCACTACGCCGCTCTGAAGGAAGAGTTCCGGCTGAGCCTTGCGCTCATCGTTGTGTTCGAGGGGCTCCTCGTCCTGATGATTGCAACTCGACGAGACTTCAGCTCCGTTGACCTTCGCCCTCTCGCCGTACTCGCTGGGCTGATCGGGAGCTTTGCCCCGCTTCTACTCCGTCCCGTGGCAGGGGCTGAAGATCTTCTTGCGGGCCAGCTGCTTCAGATCCTCGGAACCCTGTTGCAAGTGGGTGCTGCGCTCTCCCTCGGCCGCTCGTTCGGCCTCGTACCCGCCAATCGAGGCATCAAGAGCGGCGGCATGTTCCGGCTTGTCCGACACCCGTTCTACTTCGCATACATCGTCGGCCAGACCGGCTATCTCATCAGCAACTTCTCCACCAAGAACGCAGCGGTGATTCTGATGGGCACGACGTTTCAGGTCGTCCGCATTCGCTACGAAGAAGGGCTACTTCTCGAAAGCGAGGAGTACCAGAACTACGCAGAGAACGTGCGTTGGCACCTCGTGCCCGGCCTCTGGTGAGCGACACCGAAGGCGAGACGTTGCGGCTACGCCAACCAAAGCAGTAGCCAGAAGACCGCCATGCCCGTGCCGAGAGTGAAGATGAGGTTGCGGGTCTTCCACGCAATCGCTCCCCCGACGACGAGTCCGGCGATCTCAGGGATGGAAACACCGAAGTTCGATTCATCGGGCGAGGCGATGAGGGTGACCACCAGCGCCGCCAGCACCGCAGGTGCCACGTTGCGGAGCGCCACGGCGACGATCGGCGGCAGCTCACGATCGGCGAGCAACAGAATCGGGATCGAGCGCATGCCGTAGGTGGCAAGACCGATGACGGAGATCAACAGCATTGCGGTGAGCAGGCTCATGCGTTGGCCCGATCTGCGACCAGGCCGGCGATCACACCGGCCAAGGCGCCCACCAACAAGCCAGAACGGTTCGGCAAGCCCAGCGAAACGAAGCAGACGCCCGCCCCAACGACAGCGGCAACTACAGCAGGACGCCGATCGAGTCCCATCACCACCAGGCCAGTGAACATCACGGCCGGGGCATACCCCAGCTGCCACGACTCGGGAATGACCGAGCCGAACGCAAGGCCGAGGATGGTGGCGATGTGCCAGACCGTGAAGAACACGGCGGCAGATGCGCCGTAGTAGTGCCGGAACGTGTCCGGGTGATCGTCCACTCGCTGAGCCAGCAGCGCGAACACCTGGTCGATCAGCATGATCGGGGCCAAGAGTCGGAACCAGCGGGGCTGCGCTTTGAATGCGGGCGAGAGCGCAGCGGAGTACATCACGTGCCGCAGGTTGATGACCATCGCCGTGGCCATGATGGCCCAGACCGAAACGGAGCCAGCCAGCGTGATCACCGCGAGTTGCGCCGCGCCCGCCATGATGATCGGCGAGCTGAGAAAGCCCGCAATGTTCGGCATGACGGACTCAACGATGGCAAAGCCCAGCACGAACCCGAACGGAAGGGCGGGAATGGCGAGGGGAATCGAGTCAGCCACCGCCTTTCGGCGAACCGCAGCCAGCTCCTCGGTGGTCGGGGCGAGTGCAGCGGTCACGGGCGACAAATCATCTGCCCGTTGACCACGGCAAAGAAGCCGTCGTCAGTGGCCGCCCATGCACGCCAGCCCTCTGCAATCTCGACCAGCTCCACCTCAGAGGCAACGCCGTAGGAAACGGCCTGCTCACCGAGGGCGGAGGCGACGGTGCGCTCCGCCCATGTCGCACCCCACCGACCGCGGGTTGCCGCATCGGCGAACACCCACGTGTTGGCTGCGACCGACACCTGCTCTCGAGTGAACCCGGCCTCCAACGCCCACGCGAGCAGATGCCGAGCGGCGTCGGGTTCGGCATCATTCTTGCGAGCAACGGCGCGATAGACAGACTGCCACTTCTCGAGGGCAGGACTCTCCGGGGCCCAGAACATCGCCCCGTAGTCGGCGTCGGCCACTGCCACGATGCCGCCCGGACGGCAGACTCGCCGCATCTCGGCCAAGGCGGCAACCGGATCCGAGACGTGCTGAAGAACCTGATGAGCGTGCACCACGTCGAAGGAATCATCCGCGGCATCGATCGCGTAGACGTCGCCCGTCTCGAATCGGAGGTTGTCGAGCGAGCGTCCGTCGCTCCGGGCCCTCTCGAGGTTCGCCTGCGCAGTGACGATCACCGGGGCGGCCAGGTCTGTCGCCACGACCTCGCCCGGCGCGACGATTTCGGCCAGATCCATCGAAATCGTGCCCGGACCGCAACCCACATCGAGCAAGCGCTGGCCCGGGGCGAGGAGAGGAAGCAAATGAGGAGCAGAGTTCGCCGCGGTGCGAGCTGAGTGTGATCGCACCACGCTCTCGTGATGGCCGTGGGTATAGGTGTCCTCAGGCATTCGCTGAGCATCGCATGAGATCCAGCCAAACCCGCCTCGATTTCCTAGGCTCGACGGATGGAAGAGGACGACCTCACATCACCGCTGGACGAGATCGTCTTCGATGACGCCGAGATCGTCTCGATCAGGGATCTGACCGCGCTCTACGAAGCCGTCGAGTGGACCGCGTACAGCGACGATCCCGATGCCCTGGCCCGAGCGGTGGACCGCTCGGACTACGTCGTCACCGCCCGCAACGCTGAGGGCGAGCTCGTCGGGTTGATCCGGTGCCAGACCGATGAGGTGCACCTGCTCTTTATCCAGGACGTCGTGGTCACGCCGGCTCACCAGCGCCGAGGGATCGGTTCGGTGCTGGTAGGACGCTGCCTCACGACCTTCGCTCACGTGCGACAGAAGGTGCTCCTCACGGATCCCGACGATGACCTCCGCGCGTTCTACGCCGGGTTCGGGTTCACATCGCCCGAACTCAACGGTGTGATCTCACTCACTCGTTTCGACGACTGAGCGCTGCTGGTCCCCGGACCGCATTGCCTTCTCGAGATACATCGCCTGGTCGGCGGCGTCCAGGAGGTCCTCAACCGTTGCGCCGTCATCCGATTCGGCGAAGCCCACCGAGGCGCCAACAGAAACGAGCGCTCCCTCCACATCAATGGGGTCCGAACAGGCGTTGACGAGCCGCTGTCGGATGCGGACTTGCTCTTCGGCGGTCAAGTGGCCGGAGATCAGCCCGCCGAATTCGTCGCCGCCCAAGCGTCCGACGATGTCGCCGTCCTTGAGCGTGCCAGCCACCCGTCGGGCGATGGTGCGGAGCACGACGTCGCCGGTGCGATGGCCGTACTGATCGTTCACCGGCTTGAAGCGGTCGAGGTCGAGCAAGAACACTGTCGTGTTTCGTTCCGTCCCCAACCGGTCGGCGAGCTTGCGCTCCAACTCCGATCGGTTCGGGATTCCCGTCAGCTGATCCGTGCGAGCCTCATGCTCGGCCTGATCCTGGGCGAACTTGCGATCCGTGGCATCCGCGAACTGAATGGCGATCATGTCGCCATCAACGGCGTAGCACTGCACGCCGAGCCAGCGGAGACCTGTACCGGTCTCGATGGCGACCAGCCGCTCCTCCTGAGCTTCGAGTGCGTCGCGAACGATCGGCTCGACATTGGGGAAGCGCGCCGTCAGTTCAAACAGCGACACATCGGCGCTCGCGTCCAACAGCTGCCGGCCCCTCTCATTAATGCGCACGATCGAGGGCGTGCTGCTCCGCACGTCGATGAGAAGCAAACCATCGCTCATGTGATCGACGATGGACGCCAACCGTCGCTGCTGACCGCCCGTGGCCCATTGATCCGAGATATCGGTCGTCACGCCGCGCCAGCGACGCTCACCGGCAACGCCACTCGCTCGCACCGTCGTCCGAGCGGCCCGCCCATCTCCTGACACCAGACCATGAACGAAGCTGATCGACTCGCCCTCGACTCGTTCGGTCGCAGCGGCCCGCCAACGGTCAAGGTCGCCTGGATCGTCAAAGCCATCGGAGACATGGCGGCCGATGGCCTCGGTCGGCGTCATGCCGAACATCTCTTCCACGCGCCCAGCGATATCGGTGACCACACCGTCGTCGTCTGCCTCCCACATCACCACGGACATGGAATCGAGAGACTCCGACATCTGCTTGAGGCCAACCGTGCGGGCACTCGTGGCCCAAAGCGCGGTGACGGAGACCGCAGCGACTTCGAAGGCGGCACCAGCAGTGACCACTGGCCAATAGTCGACGCCAGCGAAGAGCGTGATCACACCGATTGCGCTAACCGCGAGCACACCCAGGTAACCGGAATGCCATGGCCCCTCTGCCCACCCAAGAGAAACGATGCTGAACGCAGCAACGGCGAGAATCGGCCACATTTCGGGAAAGGCCAGACCAAAGAACGTGACCAGCGCAATGTCCAGCGTTCCGAGCGCCACAACGAGGCGGTGTTCGGGCACGTAGTACATGACCGGGATCATCGGAAACAACAACGCGGCCACGATGAAGAGCAGCATCGGCGTGAGACCAACGAAGACCGCCATCAAGAGCAGCGCAGCGGCCGCTCCGAGGGGGTGGATGATCCGAAGATAGCTCCGCAGTGCGCCCTGTCTGGCGTCGGCGAAGGACGAGGCCCATAAACGGGACTGCTCATCTGCTCGCTCGACCGGATTCCGCACTCCCGATGTATCGACACGATTCGGATTTGAATGAGTGGGTCATCCGACCCTGAAGAACGAGACGATTGATCTAGCCGGACGGCTAGCCGAGCAGTGGAATCTTTGTGCGGTGTGTGGCCCGCTGTGTGACTTGCTCGAGCTCGCCCATCATGTATTGGTGGGAGGCACTGACGACTCGTACATCGGCGAACGTGCCGATCTTCAACGGTTCGGAAGGGAAGTGCAGCAGCTTGTTCTGCCGGGTGCGCCCGGTGAGCACGTCGGGATTCTTCTTCGACGGGCCCTCGACGATGACTTCCTCAACCCGCCCAACTCGCTCGGAGTGCTTGGCGATACCTGAGCGCTCGATCACGGTACGGAGACGGGCATACCGATCCTTCAACGCCTCCGGGTCACAGAAGTCTTCGACCATCTCCGCCGCCTCGGTGCCAGGGCGCGGGGAGAACACGAACGTGTAGGCCGAGTCGAACTCTGCGGCGGCGGCGACCTCCATGGTGCGCTCGAAGTCGTCGTCGGTCTCGCCAGGGAACCCGACGATGATGTCGGTCGTGACCGCCAGGTCGGGAATGGCGGCCCGGGCCGCGGCCAACTTCTCGAGGTAGCGCTCACCGGTGTAGCCACGATGCATAGCCGACAGAATTCGGTCGCTGCCCGACTGAAGCGGGAAGTGCAGATGTGGCACCACCGCCTCGGTCTCGGCCATCGCGGCGAAGACGTCGGGTGTCATGTCTTTGGGATGCGGGCTCGTGTAGCGGACACGACGGATGCCGTCGATCGCTCCAACACGACGAAGCAGATCGGCGAACATCGGCCGGATGCGCACGTCCTCGCCAGCCTGGCGAGCAGCGAGAGCAAGATCGCGCCCGTACGAGTTCACGTTTTGCCCCAGAAGCGTGATCTCGACCACGCCCTGTTTGGCCAGCAGCTCAGCCTCGGCGACGATCTCATCGATCGAGCGACTGATCTCCTTGCCCCGAACGCTCGGGACGATGCAGAAGGCACAGGAGTTGTCGCAGCCGATTTGGATGGTGAGCCACGCCGAGTAGTCGGTCTCGCGCTTCACCGGAAGCGCGGACGGGAAGGCCTCTGCCTCGTCGAGCGCAGCCTCTTCCCAAATCTCGGTGACCGGTCCGCCCTCCCGAGCTTGCGCCATGAGATCCATTGCCCGGTGCACATTGTGAGTCCCGAAAACCACATCCACATGGCCAGCCTTCTGCTGGATGAGATCACGATCTTTCTGTGCCAGGCAGCCGGCAACCACGATCTGCATGTCCGGGTTCTGCTGCTCCTTGGTCACCTTCAGGTTCCCGAGCGCTCCGTACAGCTTGTTGTCCGCGTTCTCCCGAATGCAGCAGGTGTTGAGCACCACAACGTCCGCCACCGTCTCATCGGTGGTCTGCTCGTAGCCATCGGCTTCGAGCATCCCGGCAATGCGCTCCGAATCGTGCTCGTTCATCTGGCACCCGTAGGTGCGCATCACGTAGCTCTTGCTCACCCCGCCAAGGCTAGGCCCGGCTCGCTCACTCACAGCAGCACGCTCCCGCCGCAGGGTTTAGAGCAGAGAAGCCGCAGCCTCGTCAGCCAGGATGAGCGAACGCTGGGGATTGAGCCGACCCGCCGGGATCGTCGGATCGCCGGTCACCAGCCTCCGCAAGGGCTCGGCCTTGCTCTCGCCCTTCACCAGCCAGATGATGAGGCGGGCCCGATCGAGGAGCGGTCGAGTGAGGGTGATCCGGCGATGGCCCTGGTACTCCGCTGTGACCGCCACATCGCTTCCCGTGACCTCGAGCGCATCATCGCCCGGCAACAACGACGCCGTGTGGCCGTCATCGCCAAGGCCCAGGTGGACCACGTCGAGCAGGGGCGGATCGTCGCAGACTGCATGAAGCACTCGGAGATACTCCTCCACACCGGGCCGGATCAGGCCCTGGACAGGGAGCGGGAGAAACTCCACCTCGGTGCCCTCAAAGGCTTGCATCTGGCGAGTCAGATTGCGGGCACTGTCGCCCTCGGGCGCCACCCGCTCGTCGGCCTGGGTCACGATCACATCGCGCCAGGGAAGATCCTTCGCCGCCAAGGCGTCAAACACGGGCCCCGGCGTCGAGCCGCCCGACAGGGCGAGCACCATACGATCCCGCACTTCCAGCGATGACGTGACGGCCATGGCGAAGAGATCCGCTGCACGCTGGACCCACTCGTCCTCGTGGATCACATCGATCGTGTGGATGCCCCGCACCTGCATGCCGCTACTCCTCAGTCTTTCTGGTCAGTCGTCTCGGCCGATAGCTCGCCACCATGCTGCCGCACCGACGAGGGCGGCGTCATCACCTAGGGCAGCATTGAGCACGGCGACAGGTCCGATTCCTGGGCCATGCGACTCAATCGTGCGGTCGATGATGGGAAGCACGATGTCTCCGTTCATGCCTACACCACCGCCGATCACGATCGCCTGGGGCGACACGATCCAGCACAAGTTGGTAATGCCAACCGCTGCCGCTTCGATCGCCTTGTTCCACACCTCGGTCGCAGCCGCATCCCCGGAGCGAACCAGTTCGGCCAGCTCGGCACCACCAGCAGTGATGCCCGCTGCGTCGGCACGGCGAGCAATAGAGGTGCCGGAACCAAGATCTTCGACCGTCGCTGGCTCACCGGCTGCCAACGCGGTCCGGCTCAGCACGGTGTGGCCGATCTCTCCACCCGAGTATCGCCCTCGCATGAGCTGATCGCCCAGCACGACACCGGCGCCGATACCGGTCGAGATCGTGACGTACACGACGTCTCGGAAGCCGCGACCAGCGCCAAACGTCGACTCGCCCACTGCGGCCAGGTCCGCATCGTTCGCCAAGCTCACGCTCAGTCCGCTGCGCTCGGTCAGCCACGCATCGGTCAGCATCGGGATCCATCGCTGAGGCAGATTCGGAGCTTTGACCAGCTTTTCCGACTCATGGTCGACGACGCCAGGCAGGCCGATCACGGCCCGACGGCAGCCACTCTCGCCTGCCACCTGCTGCATCAAGTCAACGAGAATCTTCGGAGTTGGCGCATCACTCGGGGTGGACTGGCGCACTCGTTCGAGGACGCTCCCGTCCGCTGCAACCAACGCCGCTCGCACATGCGTGCCACCGAGATCGATGGCTACCGTCGCCTCGCTCATGCACAACCCGGCGCATCGGGCCGCACATCCACGGTTGGTGCGTGAGCATCCGCATCCACACCAACCACGGGACAACGCGCTCCGTACGGGTACGGCTCAACGGGCGTGGGCAGATCCAACACTGGCTGCACGATCTCCCACGCCACATCAACCTGATCACCACGAGCGAACAAACGACGGTCTCCCTCAAGGGCATCGCCGAGCAGGCGGTGATACGGGCTCGGACCGAATTCGATGCCGTGATGGTCGACCTGAAGATCAACCTGCTCGCTCAGCAGCTGATCTCCCGGCTTCTTGGCTTGCATCTCGAACTCGATGATGTCGTTCGGCTTCATTACGAAGCGAAGGCGGTTCGGCTGCGGCGCACACTCGGCATCGGTGAACAGCGGGCGAGGCGGCTGGCTGAATTCGATCACCGCCTCCGTCA
Source organism: uncultured Acidimicrobiales bacterium (assembly GCA_937997485.1). Taxonomy (GTDB): domain Bacteria; phylum Actinomycetota; class Acidimicrobiia; order Acidimicrobiales; family SZUA-35; genus SZUA-35. Next base: position 40,493 of record CALKTH010000037.1, read on the forward strand.
GTGTCTCGTTCATGGCCTTGCCGGCCCGGATGCGCCAGGGCACCCCGGCCCAACGCCAGGAATCAATCTCGGTCTCGAGCGAGATGTAGGTCTCCACGTCGGAATCGGGCTTCACGCCCGCCTCGTCGAGATAACCCTCGTACTGGCCGCGGTACACCTTGGCTGGATCGAGCGGCTTCATCGACCGCAGCACCTTCACGACCTCGTCGCTCATGGCGTCGGCGTCATCGGATACCGGCGGCTCCATGGCCAGCAGGGCCACAATCTGCAGCAGATGGTTCTGGACAACGTCGCGCAGCGCACCGACCTCGTCGTAGAACTTGCCCCGACCTTCCACTCCGAAGTCTTCCGCCATGGTGACGGTCACGCTCTGAATGTGGTGACGGTTCCAGAGCGGTTCGAGGATGGAGTTCGCAAAGCGGAACACCAAGATGTTGAGCACGGGCTCTTTGCCGAGAAAGTGATCGATCCGGAAGATCCGATCCTCCGGATAGTGGGCTTTGACGGCCTCATCCAGCTCCCGCGACGTCTCGAGATCGCGACCGAACGGCTTCTCGAGAACGACCCGACCACGATTCAAACCCGTTGCGCCCAGTCCGTCCGTGACGGTGGAGAAGAGGAACGGCGGAATGGCCAGATAGCAAACGGGCATCTTGGCATCGCCGACCTTGGCCGCCACTCGCTCGAAGGTGTCCGGTTCCCGGTAGTCGCCCGAGACGTAGTCCATTCGCGCCGCGAGCGAGTCGAACACTGTCGAGTCGATCTCCATGCTGGTCTTGTCCAGCGCCTCTTTCGCATTGCCGATGAGCTCTTCTCGCGTCCATTGCGAGGAAGCCACCCCGATCACGGGGCAGTTCAGCATGCCGTCGGCTTCGAGGCGGTAGAGCGATGAGAACAGCTTCTTACGAGCCAGATCGCCGGTGATACCGAACATCACCAGGCAGTCGGACTGCACGATCTCTTTGGCCAGCGGCACGTTCAGTCCTTCTTCTCGTGATGGCCGCCGAACTCGCTCCGCATGGCAGAGAGCACTTTGTTGCCGAAGTCGGCGTTCCCGCGAGACTGGAAGCGGCTGAACAGCGCATCGGCGATGGTGGGTACGGGCGCACCGGCCTCCACTGCGGCGAGCACCGTCCACCGACCCTCGCCACTATCGGACACCCGACCTTGGAACGCGTCGAGTGAGGGATCGTCGTTGAGCGCGGCAGCGGTGAGGTCGAGCAACCATGAGCCGATGACGGAACCACGACGCCAGACCTCGGTGACGGCCGCAGTATCAATGTCGTACTGGAACAGGCGCGGGTCACCGAGCGGTGCGGTTTCGGCGTCGATCTCTCGATCGGTCGCTCCGACGTTCGCCTTGTCGAGCAGACCGAGACCCTCGGCATACGCCTGCATGATGGCGTACTCGATGCCGTTGTGAACCATCTTCACGAAGTGCCCGGCACCCGCTGGGCCACAGTGCAGGTAGCCGTACTCGGCCTGCTCGGGCTCCTCGTCCTTGTTGCGAGTGCGGGGGGCAGCATCCACACCGGGAGCCAGCGCTTTCCACACCGGCTCCAGCCGGTTCACTGCATCCGTGTCGCCACCGATCATCATGCAGAAGCCACGCTCGAGGCCGAAGACTCCCCCGCTGGTGCCAACGTCGAGATAGTGAATACCACGGCGACCGAGCACGTCGGCTCGTTCGATGTCGAGCGGGTAGTGACTGTTGCCGCCATCGATCACGATGTCGTCAGCCTCGAGGTGTTCGGCCACGTCCATGACCACGGCGCCAGCAAAGGCGGCCGGCACCATCACCCAAATGGCCCGGGGGCCGTCGAGCTTGGCCGCCATGTCTTCGATCGAGTCGGCACCGATGGCGACGCCCTCGTCAACCAGCGTGGTGACTGCCTCGGCGTTGCGGTCATACGCGACGCATTCGATCCCGGCGCGATGACAGCGCCGAACGAGGTTGGCGCCCATGCGCCCCAGACCGATCATGCCCAATTGCATTCGAGTGCTCCCGTGTTCCCGACCAGCCCGATAGCCAGCCAATGCCAGTCCGAACAGTCTGCCGGGAATCGACATTCCTCGTTCGGTGTTCTCCCAGTCGTGCCGGACTTCCTGCTAGACCTCCTTCTGCCGAAGACCGACGCCGCCGTCAACATGCAGTGGGCCGTCATGGTCCCGCTCTGGGCCCTCATCGTCTGGCGCACCTGGCACCTCCAGCATGAGATCCGGCTGCTCATCTGGGGCGTTGGGATCGTCAACCTCGCGTGGTTCTTTCTCCGGATGGCGCACTGACGACGTTGGTCTGCCACCGTGCGCCGATGCCGCCGAGCACTACCTCGACGGGTTGATCAGGTAACGGCAAAGACCTGTCGGTCGTCGGCGAACGCCTTGAACTCGAGTGCATTGCCTGCTGGGTCGAGGACGAAGCAGGTGTGCTGCTCCCCCGGCTCGCCTTCAAAGCGCACCCCTGGCTCAATGAGGAACCGCACGTCTGCCGCCTGGAGTCGGGCGACGAGCGCCCGCCAGGCGCCCACGTGCAAGAGCAAGCCGAAGTGGGACGCCGGCACCTGTTTGCCATCCACATCGTTGCTTGCCGGCAGTGCAACACCGCCGGGATCGAGATGAGCCACGATCTGGTGCCCCCACAGGTCGAAATCCACCCACGTGTCCGCCGACCGACCTTCAGAACAGCCAAGCACCGAGCCATAGAACTCGCGAGCTGCATCGAGATCGTCCACCGGGAAGGCCAGATGGAAGCGGGGCCGCGACAACGTTGGTGGAGGCGGGCCCTCGTTCAGTGCCGCGACCACCGACATGTCGAACTGTTCGAGTGACTCGAGCACCACATCGGTGAACCCAAAGCTTGCCGAGCCCCGAAACATCAGATCCGGCACCGCCACCACGGCCATTCCCGCTGACTTGCCCGACAAACATCCATTGACCGAGTCCTCGAACACCAGACACTGCCCGGGGCCGACACCCAAGGCACGAGCCGTCGCCAAATAGGGTTCCGGGTGCGGCTTGCCGTACGCGTCGACTTCGGCCGAGTGCAGGAGCTCGAAGCGATCGGTGATGCCAAGACTCGCGAGAATGGCCTCGATCATCTTCATGTCCGACGATGAACACACGGCCAGGCGGATGCCAGCCGCAGCAAGCGTGTCGATCGCCTGGATCACACCCGGGAGCGGGACGACGTTGGCGCAGAGTTCGATCACTCGAGCGACCACTCGCTCGGCGACCTCGTCGGTGCTCGGGCCCTCCCACGGTTCCCACTCGAACCACAGCTGGGCAACCTCTCGCATGCGAAGGCCCTGCGTCTTCATGAAGTCGTCGTCTGTCAACGACAGACCGAGCTCGACACACATCTCGTGTTCTGCTTGGCGCCAACGGCTCTCCGATTCGGTGAGCAGTCCGTCCATGTCGAATATCGCTGCCTCGATCACGGGCCAGAGGCTACGGGCATCGGCTCGGTATCCGTAGATACCGAGCCGTGGCCCGTAAGGGAGCCCACCCTCGGGGTACGGAGAGGGGCTTCTGGGAGATGTGTGGATCGATCAGTCGAGCGTGATGGGCTCATCGAGGGAGGCATCATCGCCGTCCATCTCGACCTCGTCGGACTCGATGAGGCCGACTTCCTTGAGCACCTTGTCCTGGATCTCCATCACGAGATCTGGGTTCTCGAGCAGATACTTCTTGACGTTCTCTCGACCTTGGCCGATCTGCTCGCCGTCGTAGGTGTACCAAGCACCGGACTTCTTGACGATGTCCTTTTCGACAGCAATGTCGAGCAGCGAGGCCTCACGGCTGATGCCCTTGCCGTACATGATGTCGAACTCGGCCTGGCGGAACGGCGGGGCCACCTTGTTCTTCACGACCTTGACGCGAGTGCGGTTACCGACGACCTCGGTGCCGTCCTTCAGCGACTCAATCCGCCGGATATCGAGACGGACGGAGCTGTAGAACTTGAGCGCACGACCGCCTGGCGTGGTCTCGGGCGAACCGAACATGACGCCGATCTTCTCTCGCAACTGGTTGATGAAGATGCAGATCGTGTCGGTCTTGTGCAGATTGCCCGTGATCTTGCGAAGCGCCTGCGACATGAGCCGAGCCTGGAGACCAACATGAGTATCACCCATGTCTCCTTCGATCTCGGCCCGAGGCGTCAACGCTGCGACGGAGTCGATCACGATCACATCGATCGAGCCAGAGCGGACGAGAATGTCGGCGATCTCGAGCGCCTGCTCGCCCGTATCGGGCTGAGAGATCAGCAGCTCGTCGACATCCACCCCAATGTTGTTGGCGTAGACCGGGTCCATGGCGTGCTCAGCGTCGATGTAAGCGCAGGTGCCGCCGTTGCGCTGGGCCTCCGCCACCACATGCATGGCCAGCGTGGACTTACCTGAGGATTCTGGACCATAGATCTCGACCACACGGCCGCGGGGCAAGCCGCCAACACCGAGGGCAAGATCCAGCGCCAACGCTCCGGTGGGAATGGTCTGGATGTCCAGGTTGGTGCGCTCGCCCATCTTCATGACCGAGCCCTTGCCGAACTGCTTCTCGATCTGGCCCATTGCCATGTCCAGCGACTTGTTCTTGTCCACGATATTTCTCCTGTGTGCAGGTGCGAGCCCGGAGGGTCCGAGCGGCTTTGGATGATTTGGGGATGTCACGAACAGTAGGGATGGGGTGTGACACTCAAATCGCCGAGCCGCTCACGGGAGCGACGCTGGGATAACACGAGTGTAATTGCGAACAGGTGTTCGGGCAATCATCCGAACAAGAAAAGTCCAATGGAAGTACGATTTCTTCGTGCGGTCTCTTTGCCTCCTTGTCCTCTCACTTGCGCTCGTCGTCTCGTGCTCGAGCGAAGACGAGCCAACGGCGGCTGAGCGATTCGCTGCGTTGGAGGGTCGAGAACTCACCGAGGCCGAGGTCGCAGATCGTCAAACCACCGCCCGATTCCTGTGCGGACTCGACGACGCGGTGCTGCGCGAGCTCTGGAGCCAGATGGACAACGACCAGTTGGCTTTTCAGGACGTGGTGTTCACCAGCGAGTGCGGCGACCGCAATCCGCTTTACGCAGCCGCGACCGGCCGGTTCACCACAACAGCCGAGGGCTGACAGCGGTAGAGGGCTGACAGCTCACTCCCGGAAGGCGGCGGCGGACTCGCTGAGGAAACGGTCGAGGATGGTATTGCGGTCGCCCTCCGCTCCGAGGTTGAAGTCGGGGATGATCACCTCGTCCACGCCCATCTCAGCGAAGGCGCCGAGTTGGACAGCCACTTCTTCCGGAGTGCCGATCAGTGAGGGGCGCGGGATCTCTCGGGCCCGTAGGCCCGCCGACTGTTCTTCAGATTCACAAAGGAAGAGCAGCGCCACCGCTGAGCGCTGAATCTCCTTGGGATCTCGACCGAGCGCTTCACAGTGAGCGTCGAGCACTCCGATCTTCTGCGCCATGATCTCGGGAGTTGCCCACACGTTCCATTCGTCGGCGTACTGCGCGACCATGCGTAGCGTCTTCTTCTCGCCGCCACCGCCGATCAGAATGGGCAGCGAGCCCACGGGCTTGGGGCTCAATGGCGCATCGACCATCTGGTAGTGCGCCCCGTCGAGCGAGAAGCGTGCGTCGGACCGAAGGCCCTGGAAGATCTGGAGCGCCTCTTCGAGCTTTTGGAATCGCTCGGTAAACGTGCCGTACTCGATGCCGTAGAACGTGTGCTCGTTCTCTTGCCAGCCTGCACCGACGCCCAGCACCACGCGGCCCTTGGCGATGTGATCGGTCGTGACGGCCTGATTCATCAGCACCGCGGGATTGCGATACGTGTTTCCGACCACGAGCGGACCGAGCCGCACCCGCTCGGTCGCCTGCGCCAATCCAGCCAACAGCGCCCACACCTCATGGAACGGCTGCTCGACGTCGCCTTGGAAGGGCATGAAGTGATCAGCGACCCAGAGGCCGTCCCAGCCGGTCTCCTCGGCGCGCACGCCGCTCCGCAGGATCTCGTCCCACTCGTGTCCGTTTCCGATCCAATGGCTGAAGCGCATGACCCGAAACTAGGCGTGGTTGGAGCAGGGAACCAGACGCAGCTGAACAACTTCGGAACCAACCCTCTCGGGGAAGGTGAACTGTGTGACCCTGGTTGAGACCTACCTGACGACACACCCGCACGCCATGTCCCAGGGGCAGGAGAACCTCCCATGACTGCTATCGCTGAACCGCCACCGAATACCGAGCAACCCGCCAAAGGGCCCGCCAGTCCCGACTCGTCGGGCCGGGTGGCGATCTTCAAGCACTCCCGAGCTTCCCGTTGGATGCACTGGATCAACTTCCCGCTGCTCACCATCATGATTTGGAGCGGACTCCGCATCTACTGGTCCGACGTTCGGGATCCGTTCGGGGTCGGCGTTGGTGCCTGGCACTGGTTCGATCTGCTTCCCGACTACGTGAACGAAAAGCTCGGGCTCGAACGCCGCCTGGCCCGAGGCCTCGCCTTCCACTTCGCCTTCGGCTGGCTCTTCACGATCAACGGCGTCGCCTACGGACTCCACCTCTGGCGGAGCAAGGAGTGGAAGCACATCGCTCCCGAGCGCACGTCTCTCAAGGACAGTGCCCAAGTGATGCTGTACGACGCCACCTTCGGCAAGTTTGGCAGGCTTCCGCCTCAGGGCCGCTACAACGCCGCCCAGCGTGTGAGCTACTCGCTCATCATCTTCCTCGGTGCGCTCGTTGTGCTCACTGGCCTCGCCATCTACAAGCCCACGCAGTTGAGCTTCCTGACCGCGAGCTTCGGCGGCTACGAGAACGCACGAGCCATCCACTTCTTCACGACGATGGGCTTCCTGCTTTTCTTCGTTGTCCACATCATGCAGGTCCTTCGGGCCGGCTGGGGCAACTTCGCCAGCATGGTCACCGGCTACGAACTCGAATCCAAGAAGGAATGGCAAGCCCGCATTGCCATGAGCCGAGCTGAGGACGCCATGGAGGCCGAACTCGCCGAACAAGCAAACGCATCGACCGAGGAGGTCTCGAACAATGGCTGACAAGACCACACCCACCGACGCCGAGCGTCAGGCGTACTACGACGCCCAAACCGCCAACGATCCAATCATCTCCGCTGAGGCCTACAAGACCCGCTCACGGCGCTCCGCCCTTGTTGGCGGTGTCGCTGCCCTCGCCGGCTTCGGAGGCTGGCGCTGGATTCAGGGTCAGCCCGAAGTCGACAACATTCCGCAGGTGCTGCGCAACACGCACAAGTTCAACGAGGCGCTGTGGGGCAACCTCCACCGAGACAACCACCTGGCTCCCACCTTCGCCGCACCCGACAGCACGCCGATTCGAGTCAACGGTCGACGCGGCATGGAAGAAGAGGAGATCGACCTCGACGCCTGGCGCCTCCGAGTGATCGGTCCAGACGGCAACCAAATCGGCGAACATGTCATGACCGACATCGAAGCGCTGCCGAAGGTCGAATGGACCGTCGAGCACAAGTGTGTCGAGGGCTGGAGCCACGTCATCACCTGGGGCGGCACCGCCTTCAGCAACTTCGCCGCTCTCTATGCCGACCAGATCGGTGGGAGCACGGACTTCGTCAACTTCAACACGCCGGACATGGGCTATCCGGTCAGCCTGGACTGGGCATCAATGATGCACCCGCAGACCGTGTTGGCCTACGAGCTCAACAACGAGCGGCTGAACTTCGACCACGGGGCACCAGTTCGTCTGGCCACCCCGCTCAAGTACGGCATCAAGCAAATCAAGCGCATCGGCACCATCGAGTTCAGCAACACACGGGGTGACGACTTCTGGGAGACCCGCGGCTACGACTGGTACTCACACCTCTGATCAGCAGGCGGCCTCCTCATGCTGTCTCGAGCAGAAGGCGGCGGAGGAGGTCGAGGAGGGTGATCGCGGAGAACTGCCGGATGCGTTCTCGGTCACCCGGGAGGCGAACGGTGGTGGCCACCGCGCCGTCGGCGGAACTGACGGCCAGGCAGACGGTGCCCACGGGCTTGCCTTCGGACTCGTCCGGCCCGGCAACACCGGTGGTGGCCAGGCCGATGTCGGCTCCCATCGCCTGGGCCACGCCCTCGGCCATGGCGACCGCCGCGGGCTCGCTGATCACCGGCCCCTCGGGCACGCCGAGCAACTTGTATTTCACCTCGTTCTGGTAGGCGACGACACCGCCCTGGAACGCCTTGCTGGCCCCCGGAACAGCACAGAGGCGGCCGGCCACGTACCCGCCGGTCAATGACTCGGCCACTGCGACGGTCAGGCCCCGCTCGGTCAGCAACCGGATGACCACGGCCTCCATGTTCTCGTCATCCTGCCCAAAGATGACATGGCCGATGATGGGCTCGAGCACCGCCTGCTCGGTGTCGAGCATCGCCTCCACAGCTGCTTCATCCTCGGCCTTGGCCGTGATGCGAACCTTGAGTCCTTCCACGCCGCTGGCCAGAAAAGCCAGCGTGGGGTTGCCTGCCGCGTCGAGCTGTTCGATGCGCTCAGCCAGCATCTCGGAAAGACCCGATTCGCTCTGCCCCCACGTTCGGAGGACCCGGCTCTTGATGACACCGGTGTCGCCCGCCATCTCCCGGAGGTGGGGGATGACCGTTCCGATGACCATCTCCTTCATCTCGTACGGCACGCCGGGCACGGCGAAGATGACCTTCTCGCCACTGGTGCCGACAGGGCACACCAACCCGGGGGCCGTTCCTGGTTGCTGCGGAATCGCTGAGCCCCCGACGGGGATCATGGCCTGGCGCAGGTTGTTCTCCGGCATCACGCGGCCTCGACTCTCGAACATGTCCCGAATCCGAGCGGCAATGGTTTCATCCATCTCCATCTCGACACCGGACATATCGGGCCCCATGAGTTCGGCGATCAGCTCGCGAGTGATGTCGTCCTGTGTCGGGCCGAGTCCGCCACAGCAGATCACGGCATCGGACCGCTCAATGGCCTGGCGAAGCACGGCCCGGATGCGATCCGGATTGTCGCCAACCTTCGTCTGGTAGTGACTGTTCAGGCCGGCTGCCGCCAACTCCTGACCGATCCACGACGAGTTGGTATCGACGATTTGCCCGAGCAACAGCTCGGTTCCGATCGCCACGACCTCGACCTGCATGTGTGCTCCTCGTCTCAGCGAGCGCCACTGGTGCGAAGCGCCGCTCTTCCGTCGAGAACGTACTGGGCGCCGCTCACAAGTGTGAACACGACGGCGAGCCAGAGGAAGCCATCAGCGACCCAGAACGCGTCGTCAAGCCACGGCAACAGCGCAAATGCGATCACGAGCCCCTGCACGAACACCTTGTACTTGCCCGAGGGACGGGCCGGAATCGCCAAGCCCCGCTTGGCCCAATAGGACCGATAGATCTGTATGCTCACTTCGCGAATGGTGATGAGGATCCAGGGCACAACGTGGAAGCGGCCGACGCTCACAAGAGCGAAGCCAGCCAACAGCACCACGGCCTTGTCTGCCAACGGGTCGACGAAGGCGCCGAACTTGGTGGGTTTCGCGTGACGGGCGAGCTTGCCGTCGAAGAAATCGGAGGCGCCGAGAACCATCGCCAAGGCGAACGTGAGCCACCGGAACCCGCTCCCCCGGTCGGGTGAGGTGATCGGTCCGATCTCGAGAATCATCCACGCCAGCACGGGGGCGAGGATCAACCGGCCCACGGTCAGCCCATTCGCCGCCAGGGCGTAACGGGAGCTGCCGATCAGGTCGCGCTCAACGACACCCGCAGCGTCAGACATCGGCACAGTCTGTCACGTCAGCCGGGTGGCGCGGCGATGAGGTCCGGGCCCTCGGCGTTGATGGCTTCCACCGTGTGGAAGGCGCCGACCTCGAGGCGAGCTGGCAGCTGGACGACGCCATCGATCTCAGGGGCCTCGCGATGCGTGCGACCGATACCCGGCTCGTCCACGAGCACCTCAATGGTTTCGCCGATGAGCGAGTCTCGCGACTCCATCGTGATCTGATCTTGGAGCTCACGAAGCTCGGCCAGTCGCTCATTCATGAGTGACTGGGGGACGGCGCCGTCGAGGTCGTAGGCGTAGGTTCCCTCTTCCGGGCTGTACGCGAAGAAGCCGCACCAGTCGACACGAGCCTCTTCCACGAAGGCCAACAGCTGATCGTGATCATCCTCGGTCTCGCCCGGATAGCCCACGATGAAGTTGCTTCGGAATGCCGCCTCCGGTTCCCGAGCCCGAATGGCCTCGATCCGCTCCAAGAAGAGCTCGCCCTTGCCCCACCGACGCATGCGTCGCATCAAGGGCGGGCTGACATGTTGCAGCGAGAGATCGAAGTACGGAATACCGGTGGCGCAGATCGTGTCGATCAACGCATCGGTGAGATCGGATGGATAGAGGTAGAGCAGCCGAGTGCGGTCCACACGTTCTGCCACCTGTTGGACCAGCGGAATGATAGATCGCTCACCCTGCCCCTGGTCCCGGCCGAACGCTGCGAGGTCCTGGGCGACCAGGACGATCTCTTTGGCTTCCAGCTGATCGACCTCGGCCAGGATCGACTCGATCGAACGGCTCCGTTGCTTGCCTCGGAAGGTGGGAATGGCGCAGAAGCCACAGTTGCGGTCACAACCTTCGGCCACCTTCACGTACGCCCACGGCGAGGTCGACTTCGGGCGGGGCAGTTCGAGCAGATCCAGGCTGGGAACCTTCAGATCTGCCGCCGTCCGCGTCTTGCCGAGCGTGACGGGCACTCCAAAGCCGGCCACCTGGTCGACCTCCGGCAGTGCCTCGGCCAACTCGTCGCCGTAACGCTCCGCCATGCAGCCGGTGACGATCAGTTCGGCGCCGTCCTGCTTGAGGTCTTCCAGGGCCAGGATCGTGTCGACGCTTTCCTGGCGAGCCTCGCCGATGAAGGCGCAGGTATTCACCACTACGACGTCTGCAGCATCGGCAGACGGTGCGACGGTCATGCCGTCGGCCAGCATCGTCCCTTCGAGCTTGTCGGAGTCGACTTGGTTCTTCGGACACCCGAGTGTCTCGATCCAGTACGTGCGAGCCATGAGGCGATCAAGGCTATGCCCTGCCGCCCGAGTAGCGATCAGCCCTCGTGGGAACCAGCGCGTTGCGCTGGTGGAGCGACGCGACGACACTGAGTCACATGTCTTCGGTCGACCAGCTTGCCTCGCCAGTCGAGACCGATCCCCAGTGGGAGCAAGGCGGCGGTGGCTTCGGCCGCCTCATCGCCGGTGCTGCGCTCGTGGCCGTAGCGCTGTGGCTCGTGCCGTTCGGTCTCGTTTCCATCGGCCGAGCGGCTCTCGACATCGAGCAGAATCTGCGCATCGTTCAGACGTTGCGCACCGATGGGCGGCTCGACCCCGATCTCGAACTCCGTCGAGACTTCGTTGTGTGGGACTTCACGCACGGCCCGCACGTGAAGGTGACCGCCGATGCCGGTTCGGGCGAGGTCAGAGGCGTGATCGAGGTCGTCGAAGACCGCCTCCGGGCCGACGGTTTCAGCCGGGTCTCCGGCGCGACAGGCACCAGTCCCGAGAGTGACGTGTTCGCCCGCAATCGGGCAGACTCGCTCGACGCTGACTGGATCATCGTCAAGGCGAGCGATGCCGATCCAGACACCATCGAGATCATCCATACGGTCTTCGATACCGACACCGTTGCTGCTCTTCCGATTCTCGGGCCGATCGCCCTCGCACTCTTGCTCGCAGGGTTGGTCGTCGCCTGGCAGGGCCTGTCGCGACGCCGAGGCCTCGATCCTCGCCCGCCTCCTGGATGACGTTCTTCGAGAGCCTCGTCAAACCTGGGTGGATCCCTCCGGACTGGGCGTTTCCCGCGGCGTGGTTCACCCTCTGGACCCTCCAAGCGATCGCACTCGTGCTGCTACTCGGGAGCGGACGGCCGGGCCGAACGTTGGCGATTGCGCTTCTCGTCGTCCACTTCGTCACTGCAGTCGCGTGGCAGTCAGTGGTGTTCGGACCCGGTCGGCTGACGCTGGCTGCGTGGTGGCTTGTTCTCGTCCTGGTTTTGGTGGTCGCCGCGGTCATGGCGGCGGCCCGCGTTCATGGTCTCGCCGCACTCCTCATCGCACCAACCGTTCTCTGGGTCAGCGTCGCCACCGCCCTCGGCTTTGCTTTGCTCAGACTGAACCCGAACGCGTGATCGGCTAGCTCTCGAGCTCTCGGGCTCGGCGCAGCTTCTCGGCCAACGGCACAGCAAGTCCCACGATCACAAGTGTGAGAACACCCACGATGGCCAGCAGCGCCGTACTCGCCCCGTCCTCCGGTGGCTCCTCGATCAGGAACGAAGACGCGGGGCTCGCGATGTCGGCCGGTGGCGGCGCGGTCACGGTGTAGGTGAAGGCAAACGCACCATCGATCACGTCGTTGTCGGAATCGATCATCTCGTAGCGCACCAAGTACTGGCCTTCCTGCGTCAGCGGATCGAAGACGAAGCGGGCTACGGAGGGCTCGGGTTGTTCTATCGTCCCGTCGACGAGGGAGCCATCTGGTGCCTCGAGCGAGACCTCGACCGAGGTCAGGCCCGTGGTGAAGTACAGATCGAGGTCGGCCACTTCGCCGCCGACTTCGGATCCGAAGCCAGGTGAGACAGCGGCAATCTCACCGTGCGCCCACGCCGGAGAAGCCAGCGCAAGGAGCAACACTGCGACGCTGGACATCCAGACCAAAGGCCGTCGAGATCGGCGAGACAGGGGCATCGCGCCAGGCTAGGCAGGCTCTTCAGAAGGAGGGCGTTCCCGTCAACGCCACCATCTCGGGAAGGTTGGCAATGTGGACGAGATAGGGCGCAAGTCCAGCCACGTCCACGCCCTCCGAATCGAAGAACTCGGGCCCGTAGAACGCGGCATAGTCCTGTTCGGTCGGCCAGGTGCCAAAGAGGTTCTGCGTCATGGCTTCGACGACGATGCCAGCGTCGAAGCGGCCATACGTCTCGGCCCACTCCTCGGTCGCCATCATTGCTTGGGCCACTTCCTCGGCGGACGAGCCCGTGCGGATCAGGTTGCTCCAGTACGACAACCCGGACGCGTCGGGGCTCCGGAGAAAGGCAGTGACGAAGAGGCGGAACGCGTGAGCTTCGGCCGCATCGAAGGACGGCGTCGTCCCCGTTTGCTCGACGTACTCGGGCGACTCGCTGAAGCCGATCATCATCTGGCCACGCGTCATCCCGTCGGCGAGGCGCGCCGTCCAGAAGACACGACCGCCTGCATCTGGTGCTCGGTCCAAAACGTTGCGGTACACGAGATCGACAAACGCGGCGTCGTCGAGCGAGCCGTATCGGGTGGTGAACTCGTCGGAGTCCTCGAACGAATCGGCCACACGCTGCAGCGACGAACCTTGCACTCGCTGCGCCATCCAAAAGTCCAGACCGCCCGCATCGGGTGCTCGTAGGAAGAAGGCGGAATACAGGCGAGTGATCTGGTCCGGCAACGACTGGTGCATCAGTGGCGACGGAGCCTGCGCAGGAGTGCCATCCAAGTCGAGGCGAGCGAGAGACCGGGGCGGGTCGTGGTAGAAGCCGTAGTCCTCTTCCCAACGACCAGTGGTTGCGCTGCCTCGACCGAGGATGATGACCTCTCGGCCGTCGGCCGAGATCGCTAGCAGCTGAACGAAGTCATCGTGTCGGTTCTGGCGAATGACGTCCTCGAGGCGTTCTCCTGTTGAGAGGTCCAGGCTCCAGATGGTTGTCTGGAGGGTGCCGGTCTCATCGTCGTAGACCATCATTGTCCCCAGCAGCCTCGAACCATCGGCGGTGATCACCTCTGATCCACCGAAGTGATCGTCGGTCGGAATCTCAAAGTTGGCCACGACCTGCCCGGACGTTTTCCAGCGCCGGGCAGTGGAGCGCAGGCCGGTGTGTTCGGTCCAGGCCACGACGGAGCCGTCGGTCGAGATCTGGGGCGGACCGTGGGATCGCGGTGCAGCAATGAAGACCACATCGTCAGTGGCGATCGTGTGGGCGAAGAGAAGCTCCTGACGGCCGACCACTCGCCGGTAGAAGAGGACCTTGCCATCGCCACTCAGCGCTGCGTGCTGAACGCCAGCGGGCACGTTCAACGGTGTGGTCGATCCGTCCTCCCACAGGTAGAACTCGAAATCCGTGCTGCCGAAGATCGGAGAGACAGACAGAATCGCTCGCTGCGCGTTGTCTGACAGCGCGATCACCGTGGCGGTGGCCTCGTCGAAGTCGTCCGTCAGGGGCGTGATCGAGCGAGACGCAACGTCGTAGAGGTAGCCATCAATGAGCCCACCATCTTCTTGGGCCCCACCAGCGGTCCAGCTGGCATTGATGGCGATCTTCGTGCCGTCGCGGTTGATGGCATCGATGGAGCTGAAGCCCGTTGTCGGCACGTTGGCCACGGATCGCTCACCGGTGCGGAGGTCGATGACGACCGGCTTCTGCGTGTCGATTCGCTCCACGACTGCAGTGGACAGATCCTCGGACACGAAGACCTGCTGATCGTTGTCTTGGAGTGTTACCTCCGACACGACCTGCTGCGCCAGTACGGCAGGGCTGATCGACACCAGCACGGTGAAGGAAGCCATGACTCCAAGAAGAACTCGTACGCCGCTCATACGACCATCATCGATCATCGAAGCCGTTTCCCGCCGCCACCGATCGTGACAATCGCGCTACGGAGCGGGGAGTTGATCGCTTGGAACGTCTCTCAGGGCAGTGAAATCGAGCCGTTCGGCGTTGCCACCACAGCTGCCAGACCGGGGCGCCGCCCTTCGGCCACCGTCACCTCAACAGAGCCAGCGAGGTCGAGGGTGGCGAGCGCCGCCTGGATCGGGCCAGGTTCGGGGTGCGTGACCGAGATTCCGTTGAGCTTGCATTCGTGCTCGAGCGAGCTCGTGGGGTGCGGGGTTTCGGGCCCCCACTCGATCAGAAACGGCATCGCGCCGCCGAGCGACTTCGCCGGTGGCACGGCAAGGCGCCACGAGAGGTGGACCCCGTCGGGCCGGGTCCGAGCCATTGGCCGGATGGGGCCCGGGTCGATACCGGCCGCTCGAACGGCAGCGTTCGCGGCGTCGAGATCCTCGACGGCCAGTGCGAAGGTGCTCAGCGCGATCGAGTACTCCGGAAGGTCATCGATTCCGAACGGGCGAGGTTGTGCCGGTTCGCCTTGCTCGGGGTCCGGGCCGATGAGCTCCAGATAGCTCGTTCCCCCGAGCCCGACGAGGGCGTTCCGAGTACCAAGCCCATCGTGAGATCCGCCGGTGACCGCGAATGTCCCCGCCCGTTCCCGCCACCAGGCCACGAGGGCCAAGAGGTCGGTACCGGAAACGACGAGGTGGTCGACAGACGAGGTCATCCAGGCAACGTAGCGAACAACGTCCGAACGACATCCATTGCTGGGCTGTTCATGACCATGCCGACGGGGGCATCTGAATTCGTCTCGTTCCACCAGGTTGCGATCAGGAAGCCAACGAACAGGCCGAGAAGAATGCCACCTTCGAACTTCTCGAAGACGCCCTTGGTGTACATCGCGATGGCGGCCAGGATGCAGATCGCGAGCATGTACCAAAGGTCGAGTCCGGTCAGCGAGGGATCGTCGATGCTGCCATCGCCCAGTAGGCCTACCACAGCGCCAACGGCGAAGGAGTTGAAGATGTTCGAGCCAAGCAAGTTGCCGACGATCAGATCGGTCTGCTTCTGGCGAGCGGCAGCGACGGAAGTAACGAGTTCAGGGAGCGATGTGCCGATGGCAACGAGCGTGACGCCGACGAACCCCTCATTGATCCCCAGTTCGTCGGCCAGGCCTGTGGCTCCGTAGACCAGGAGCCAGGCACCGCCGACGGTTCCCACGAGGCCGAGAATCGTGCGCAACGCCTCGGCCCCGAGGCCGGCGGACTCTTCGGCGATCTCGCCCACCTCGCCTGCGATCGACTCGGAGCCCTCGCCGCTTCCCATGAGCAGGATGGCCATGGCCCCGATCATGCCGGCGAGCAGGATGAAGCCTTCAGTCTGTGAGATACCGCCCTGCACCAGAACGGCGAAGATGATGACGGCACCCGTGGCCATCGGCGCCTCTCGTCGCAAGATCCGGGAGTCGATGGACAGCGGGATCAGGAGCGCAGCGGAGCCAAGAATCAACGAGAGATTCGACAAATTGGAGCCAATGATGTTGCCGATGCCGAGGTCGTCGTCGCCCTCGACTGCGGCGATGCCGCTCACGAGCATCTCAGGAGCGCTGGTCCCGAAGCCCACGAGCAGTGCACCCACGACGATCGGCGAAATCTTGAGGTTGACGGCGATTCTCGCCGCTCCCGTCACGAACTCATCAGCCGCCCTCGACAGGAGCACCAGACCCGCCAAGAGGGCCAACACGATCAGAAGCATCCGGCGAGGTTAGAGCCGTCAATCACCGTCTCGGCTGATGTCCTCTGGGGTGTTCAGAGGCTGTTCCTGCCGCTCCGCTTCGCGAAGCGGCAGGATCGTTGTGCGACTAGTCAGGAAATTTGTATCCAGGTGGCGGGGCAAGGGCCGGATCGAAGTCATCACCGGCAAACTCGTCCTCATCAGCATTGTTGTCGAAGCTGTTGGGAACAGGCGTCGACTCGTCGTTGGGCACCGGTTCGAGGTCCAAGATCGAGGTGTGATCCTCGGTCGCAAGCGTCAGTGCCGGTTCCGGGAGCTCGGCCGGAGGGGCCGAGACGGACCGCACGGGAGCAGGCGCCGGAGTTGGGGTTGCTGGTGCGGGGGCGGGGGCGCCACCACTCCGCATTGCTGCGGGCCAGCGTCCGGCATCCAGGTCCTCGGGGGACATCTTGACGTCGCGTGCCTTGGAGCCGATCGATGGCCCGACCACACCACGTTCCTCGAGAATGTCCATCAAGCGCCCGGCACGAGCGAATCCGACCCGCAGCTTCCGCTGGAGCATGGAGGTCGAGCCCAACTGACTGCGAACGATGAGCTCCATGGCCTGGAGGACCAGATCGTCGTCATCCTCATCGCCGGTGGTTCCGCCAGGAATTTGAGCGGCAGTCTCAGAGACTTCTTCGCCCTGCACGCGGCTGTCGAACACGACCTCGGGCGCCTGGTCGATCCAGTGCTGAACGATCGTTTCGACTTCCTCTTCGGTGACCCACGCACCCTGGAAGCGGGCAGGGGTTGACGTCGAACCATCGAGCAAGAGACCGTCGCCCCGACCGACAAGACGCTCTGCACCCTGCTGGTCGAGCACCACACGGGAGTCGGTGAGGCTCGAAACGGCGAATGCCAGACGTGCGGGCACGTTGGCCTTGATGAGGCCCGTGATCACGTTCGTGGACGGACGCTGCGTGGCGATCACCAGGTGAATGCCGACCGCTCGAGCTTTCTGAGCGATACGACAGATGGACTCTTCGACGTCACGGGCGGCCACCATCATGAGGTCGGCGAGCTCGTCGAGAATGATGACGATGTAGCTGAGCTTCTCTCGCTCATGCATCTCGCCATCGGGGCCCATCACGGGATCGAAGCGGCCGGACTCCACGCCTGCGTTGAAGCCGTCGAGGTCGCGAACACCCACATCAGAGAGCAGGTCGTACCGACGCTCCATCTCGCGAACGCCCCAGGCCAGCGCATTCGCCGCCTTCTTCGGATCAGTGACGACCTCGGTGAGCAGATGCGGGAGCTTCTCGTACTGCGTGAGCTCCACTCGCTTGGGGTCAACGAGAATGAGGCGCACCTCGTCCGGCGTGGATCGCATGAGGATCGAAGTGAGCATCGAGTTGATGCAGCTGGACTTGCCGGAACCGGTCTGGCCTGCGACGAGCAAGTGGGGCATCTTGGCCAGGTTGGCCATGATCGTCTTGCCCGTGATGTCACGCCCGAGGGAGACCTCGAGGGGGTGCGTGGCGTTTGCCGCTTCTTCGGAGAAGAGCAGATCGCCCACCGTGATCATCTGGCGGCGAACGTTCGGGACTTCGACACCAATGGCCTGCTTGCCGGGAATCGGCGCAAGGATTCGCACGTCCGGTGTGGCCATCGCATAGGCGATGTCCTTGTGGAGGCTCGTGACTCGGTTGACCTTCACACCGGGGCCGAGTTCGAGCTCGAACCGGCTGACGGTGGGGCCAACGACGACGCCGATCAAACGGGTTTCGACGCCATGTTCGGCCAGTGCGTGCTCGAGTTGACGGCCCGTCTTCTCGACGACGGCACGATCGATGTCTTGGCCCTCGGAGCGATCGAGGATGTCCATCGTGGGCAGTACCCAATCACCCTTGGGAGCCTTCGGCCGAAGGGCGTCCAGGTTGTCAACCGAGACCACCTGAGGAATGTCGATGACCGGAGCCGGACCCTCATCGGACCATGACACGGCGTCAGATCCGTCCACAGCGCCACCGTTGTCGGCGAGCGCGGGCTCAGGGTCGGGCGGTGCGTCGCCAGGGCGAAGATCGATGTATTCCTCTTGATCGAAGACGTCGCTGTCCACGGGAGGCACGATGGCGTCGATGGCCGCTGTGAGATCGTCTCGAGGCTCGAACGAGAAGGTGTTGCCCTCGAGGTCGAGCAGTTCGCCCGGCTTGGGCAGAGCGTGGGTGTCTTCTGACTTGGCCTTGGACTTGGGCGCTGCGTCGGTGTCGCGGCCGAAGGGCAGCGTCAGTTGCAAGTCGCCGAACGATTCCCGGATGCGCCAGCCGATGTCGGCCAGGCGGTCGGCGACAACGCCGGCCGACATGCTCGTGAGGAGAACGAGCGACATGAGGACCATGGCCACGGTGAGGACGACCTCGCCCCACGAGCCGAAGTAGCGCTCGAGTGTGCCGCCGGTGGCGACACCAGCCCAGCCCCCGGCGCGACCGAGGAAGCTGGAAGACGATCCCCAACCCGGACGGCCACCGATCATGTCGAGCACAGAGAACGCTGCGAACACGAGCATGCCGAGAGCGAAGAGCTCCATGCGGTTCGTGTACGCCGTCTTCTTCTTCGGCTTGGTTCGGAGGCGCCGCCAGCCAGCCGCCACCACCAAGGGTGGGACAAGGAAGCGTCCGAGACCGACGAGCATGCTGAGCAGCGTCGCCAATCCCCTGCCGATGGGGCCAGTGGCCCCCGTGTAAAGAGCCAGGCCGAGGATGAGTCCCAGCGCGATCAAGGCAATGGCCTCGACCTCTCGCTGGTTTTGGGCGCGCTGCTTAGCAGTCGGCTTCTTCGGCCGGCTGCTGGATCGTCCACCCGTAGCTGCCCCTCGACCCGAACGCGAAGTTCGATTCGTTGTAGCCACAGTGCGACGTACCGTAGCGGGTCACGCTCCCTCAGTGGTGGCATCTACGCTCTCGTTCGTGCCAAACGGGTTTCGTCTCTTCAGCGTCTATCTCGAGCAGAAGCAAGAGCTGGCGAACGCTCGCGTCGAACAGACGCTCACGACGGGCCGTGGGGCCCGCTGGCTTCGGGTGCTGAACCTCTCGGTCGTGGTCGTCGGCCTTGCCATTCTCGGCGTGTGTGTCATGGTCGGGATCGGCCGATTCCCCGTTGCGATCACCACAACGCTCGTTGGTCTCGGGCTTGCCGGTGTGGCGGTCGGTACGCTCGCCGCCATCAAGCTGAACGCACTGTCAAGCTGAACACACAGTCGAGTTGAGCGAGTTCCAGGAGATCTCTGTGTTGACCCCCTCCCCCATCACGCCGACGATCCCGTTTGATGCCGACGGGGTACACCACGGCCATCTGCAGTTGCCCTACAGCCGGGATGATGCCGCCTACGGGTCAGTGATGATTCCGATCGCTGTGATTCGCAACGGCGAAGGACCCACGGCGTTGCTCACCGGTGGAAACCACGGCGACGAATACCAGGGACCGGTTTCCCTCATCAAGCTGGCAAACACGCTCCAGCCGGAGGAGATCACCGGTCGCGTCATCATCGTGCCGTGCATGAATCAGCCGGCGTTCGCCGCTGGCACCCGCACCTCCCCTATCGACGCTGGCAACCTCAACCGTTCGTTCCCCGGACGACCGGACGGCACGGTCACCGAGAAGATCGCTGACTACCTCACTCGCTACCTGTTGCCGCTGGCCGACGCCGTGATGGACATCCACGACGGTGGCCGCACGCTCGAATTCGTGCCGATGGCATCGTCGCTTTCGCTGGATGATCCAGCCATGGACGCGGCCAGTGCCGCTGCCGCAGACGCCTTCAATGCGCCGTTCGTCACGAAGCTGGTGGAGATCGACACGCTCGGCATGTGGGACATCCAAGCCGGTGAGAGCGGGCGCCCCTTCATCACGACCGAGCTCGGCGGCACCGGCTCAACGCGCCCCCACATCGTGGAGATCACCGATCGGGGCGTGCGCAACGTGCTCCGCCACTGGGGTGTGCTCCCTACGCCCGCCGCGCCGCCGACGGGCTCGTCGATGTCCGACCCTTCGCAGCGAATCACCGTTCCCGAGCACGGCGCATACATCACCAGCGAAACCGACGGGGTCATCGAGTGGCTCGTTCCGCTCGGTGACGAGATCGCGGCCGGACAACCGATCGCCCGAGTGCACGATCACCGGCGTCTCGGCAAACCAAGCGTGGACTACACGGCAACGATCGACGGCATCCTTGCCATGCGACACCACCCGGGCCTGGTCAAGATGGGCGACGCAATCGCCATGCAAGCCACGCTCGACTGATCAGGCACCTCAGCCGGCGAGTACCACCCGGAAGAGCGAGCCGAGTCCGGGCACGGCATCCTCGACGCCGGTCATGCGGAGGAGATGCCACAGCAGCGCAAGGTTGCTGGACACGACCGGTCGACCGAGCTCGCGTTCCAACGCATCAATCACTCCGAACGCGCGGAGGCTGGTGCAGGACACGAAGACGGCATCGCATCCGCCATCCCCATCAGCCTGCGCCACGATCTGACGCACGCCGTTCGCGACCGACTGTTCGCTGATTCGGGCGACCACAAGGTCGCTGGCCTCGCAGAAGGACCCGAGTGCACACACGGTCAAGCCCGCCGCGTCGAAGTGCTCGGCGATTGGTCGGGTCACGTCGGCGGTGTACGGAGTGACCACGGCGATGCGTTTGGCGTCGAGTGCGTGAAAGGCGGCGACAGCGGCGGCAATGGGGTTGCTGCACGCCATGCCAGGGTGGGCCTGTTGGATGGCGGCCGCGACACCGTCATCACCGATGAGCGTGGCCGCTGACGTGCAGGCGTAGCCGATGGCATCGAAGTCGAATGCTCGAGGAAGGAGCCCGGCGGCGACCGGGATTCGCTCGTGCATGTCGGTCAGCGTCTGCGGCGTGACCACGGGCTCCATCGGAATCCGGGCGTGATAGAAGTCAACGCCCTCCAGGTTGAGCTGACGGGCCTCCGCTTCGATCGTTTGATCCGTCTCGAGCACGACGAGACCGATACGGGCCCGGGCTCCGAAGCCATCGTCGGTGTCGAACGGAAGTGGTTGGAGCTCGGGGATCACGCGTTGGCCTTGGCCTGCTGGCTGAAGAAGGATGCGCCCGTCGGCACCTCGGGAATGATCATCTCGTACGGACTGCAGCGAATCCGGCCGGTGGCTTCGCCTCGTACGACCTCGCCGTCGTAGCGGCTCGGGATGTGATTGACCTGGAGCGCTTTCGAGTCTTCCGCCCGGTACTCGAGGATCAACAGCGTGCGGGGTACGGACGACTGATTCGCCGTCGAACCGTGCAGTAGGCGGGTGTGCATCAAACACGCTGAGCCGGCCGGACCCGTGATCGGCACGGCACGGTCGACGTGTGCCACCTTCACTTCGGGAGCGACCGCGCCAGTGAAGACCCCGTTATGCCAGTGGTCGAACATCTCGCCCCGATGTGTTCCGGGAACGACTTCGAGCGGGCCATTCTCGAGCGTGACCTCGTCGATGAAGAAGAGAACAGCGATCAGGTCTTCGTTCGTGTGGGGCTGGAAGAGGAAGTCCTGGTGGAACTTCACCTCGGTGGCGGCGCCGGGCTGTTTGGAGTTGATCTTCGAGTTGTTGAACTCAATGTTCGGACCAATCAACTGGGCAACTGCGTCGAGCGCAGCGTTGTCCCGCATCACATCGAGGTAGGCGTCACTGATCTCTACCGGTGAGGACACGCGACGGAGTGCCGGCCGCTCCGCGGAGTGGCCGGGCTCGAGATCGAAGCGGGGTCGGCCATCCATCGTTTCGCCATAGGGCTCGACGTGGTCCCGACTCTCCTCCTTCCAGGCCTCGAAGTCGGCGATGAGGGCCGCGAGCTGACTCGGGGTGAGAGCATCCTCGACGAGGAGGGCTCCATCGGCCCAGAACCGATCGATCTGGTCTTGGGAAAGCGACATCTTCACCTCTCAGATGATGGGGAGTTCGGGAGTGGCCCGGCGGCTGAGCAGCTCGGGACCGTCGGCCCGCACCACGAGGTTCTCTTCGTGGACCATCGCCTTGCCCGGAGCCCACAGCAGGCCGGGTTCGAGGGTCAGCACCATGTTCTCTTGAATGACGGTGTCATCGCTGTCGGTATGGGACGGCCACTCGGTGACTTGCATGCCGAGACCGTGTCCCATCCGGCCAACGTCATTGCCAAGCGAGCCGTTGGCCTTCAGCACCTCGTTCATGGCTCCGAATACCTGCGTTGTCGTGGCCCCGGGTCTGCAGGCCTCCAGCCCGGCCTCCGTGGCCTCCCACACGGCCCGATAGGCATCCTTGGCGTCCTGCTCGGCGTGAGTGAAGGCGAAGTTGCGATCGAAATCGCTGAAGTAGCCATCGAATGTGGAGCCGGTGTCGAAGATCAGCAGGTCGCCGTCGGCGATCGGCCGATCCGACGGCTGCCGGATGATGTCGTCGATCCCGCCCGGGCCCGTCGCTCCAACGAGGTAGGGAACATCGTCGGCACCCTGTCGCAAGATCTCACCCCGGAACGCCGCGAAGGCTTGACGCTCGGTCATCCCCGTGGACAGGAGACTCGGCAGCTCATCGAACGCGTTGGAAACGAGGCCACAAATGTGGCGGTGTTTGGCGATCTCGGCCTCGGACTTCACCATCCGGAGTGAGCGGATGATGTCGGTGGCATCGACAACGTCAGTTCGCTCGCTTCGCACCCGATCCACGTCCGCCAGCGGCATGCGAACGTGGGTTTCCGGACCCATCGGGAGGCCAACGCGACCGCTGCCAGCGACCTCTCTCAGGCAATCGAGAAGCAGGGTGACACCGTCGTCGTGCGGCTGAGGTGAGGACCAGGTGCGAACATCGTCGATCCAGGTGGCCGACATCGAGGCGGCGCCGATACTCGGAATCACCGCGATGGGCTTGCCAGCAGCAGGGACAACCACGAACCACGGACGGGTCGGGCTCTGCCAGAACGGCGTGTGGAAGCCGGTGAAGTAGCGGACCTCCGGCTCGGTGCAAACGAGCAGGGCGGCCATTCCTGCGTCGGCCATCATCGTTTGGGATCGTCTGGTGCGGGCCTCGAACTCGTCGTCGGTGAAGCCTCGCTCCGGGATGGCCGTGGACGTTGTCTCGGCGGTGGTCATAGCGATCTCCGTTCGTTGGCGCCGTCGTACAACACATCGGCGAGGGCCTGGTTTGCCGCTGCGCGCACGGCTGCGCCCTCGGGTGTTGCCGTCGCCGTCGGTCGCGGGGACTCGACGAAGGCGGGCGACACAGGTGCGCCGGACACGTGCATGACGTGGTGTTCTCCCCGCACGGGCCGGACGTCACTGCCCAGGTAACTTTGCATTGCCAGCCCGACACGGCGGGCACCCGAGCGATTGGGTTGGGAACCATGCACCAGCCACGGGTGATGCAAGCTCATCTGGCCCGGTTGGAGCTCGAGGTGAACCGCTTGTGCTGGATCAACATCGGTGACCTGCTGGCCCCTCGTCAAGATGTTGTCTTGGCCAAAGGTGTCCTCGTGCTCGGCCTGTCGGCGATGGGTGCCAGGGATCACCGAGACGCAGCCGCTCTCGAGCGTCGAAGGTGTCAGGGCAAGCCATGCCGTCACCCAGTTTGCGCGTGGCGCTTCACCGGATTCGAGTCCCATGTAGAACGCATCCTGATGCCAGCTGACGAACGCGGCCGAGTCCGGTTCCTTGATGAAGAGCACAGTGCTCCACAGCGACAGATCGGGACCGACGAGGGAAGAGGCCGCCTCAACAATCGTGGGGTGGCAGGCGAGGTCGGCGAGAAATGGGAACGCGAGGTGCGCGTTGTTCCGGTGCTCGGCGTGAAGGTGCTCTGGAAACCTCGCTTCCATGCGTTCCAGCTCGGCGGCAAGCAGTGCGGCATCGGGGGCGGACATGACGTCGATCGGGGCGATCCAGCCCTCGGTCTCGTAGTGCCCGACGTGCTCCGGAGAAAGCGACATGAGCGCGGATCTTAGATCCACTTTGCCTCTCGCTCGGCAAGAGGTTTCACGGCGCCCAGGCGAACTACGTTGGCCCAATGCCGAACCCGGATCCTGCCTTTCCGATCGAGTCGCTCCGCCGAGACACCCCAGGGGTCGAGAACGTCATTCACTTCAACAATGCGGGGAGTTCGCTGCCGCCGCAGATCGTGGTCGACACCACAATCGGGCACCTCCAACGAGAGGCGGAAATTGGCGGCTACGAGGCAGCCAACGAGGCGGGGGCCCGCCTCGATTCGGTGTACGACTCGATCGCTGCCTTCATCGGCGGCCGGCCTGATCAGGTGGCCGTGATCGAGAACGCGACGAGGGCGTGGGACATGGCCGTGTACGGCTATCCGTTCAAAGTCGGCGATCGAGTGCTCACCGCTCGAGCCGAGTACGTGAGCAACATGCTGGCCCTCCTCCAACTGCAGCAGCGACACGGGATCGAGATCGTGCTGATCGACGATGACGAACACGGCCAGATTGACCTGACAATGCTGGAGCGAGAGCTCGCAGCGGGAGCGACGATGGTCTCGCTGACACACGTGCCGACCAGCGGCGGGCTCATCAATCCGGCGACCGAGGTCGGCGCCCTCTGCGCGGCCTACGACACGTTCTACGTCCTCGATGCCTGCCAGTCGGTCGGTCAGGTGCCGATCGATGTCGGGGAGATCGGGTGCGATGTCCTGTCGACCACGGGCCGCAAGTATCTGCGCGGGCCGCGCGGCACCGGGTGGCTGTACACGAGCGATCGTGCGCTCGAACGAATCGAGCCACCGTTCCTCGATCTGCATGCGGCGGACTGGGTGACCGAGCGGACGTACGAGATCCGGGCCGATGCCAAGCGATTCGAGAACTGGGAGACCAACTTCGCAGGCAAGCTCGGCCTGGGCGCTGCGGTCGACTACGCACTGGCGCTCGATATGGATGCGGCATCGGCTCGCACGGTCCGACTCGGCGAGCTCCTCCGGGAGCAGTTGCAGACCGTGCCCGGTCTGCGAGTGCACGACAAGGGAGCACCAAGCGGTGCCGGTGGCAGCGGAGGCCGGGGCGGCATCGTCACGTTCGACGTCTCGGGCTTCGACTCCGACGCGCTCAAGCAAGCGCTGAGTGATCGGTCGATCAATACCACGTCTTCGGGCGCAGCCCGGGCTCACTTCGATCTCGGTGCCCGCAACCTCCCCACCCTGATCCGGGCTTCGGTTCACTACTACAACACCGAAGACGAGATCGACGCCTTCGTCGCCGCCGTCGCCGACCTCACCCCCTCCTGAGAAGCACCGTCCACATTGGGTGCAGTGGTTACTTGTCGTCTTTGCCTTCGTGGGCGCCGAGGACGACGGGGACGATCATGGAGCGCAATCGGGTCTTGTTCGAAACGAAACGCCCGAGCGTGCGTCGGACGATGCGCTCGAGCTCCTGGCGGGTGAACTTGCCGTTGTTCAAGGCGTCCTGAACGGCATCGTTCACGAGGTGAGCGGCGTCCTTGCGGAGCTGATCGCCCTCGTCGCCGTCGACCCAGCCTCGGCTGATGATCTCGGGCGAGCGGGTCATCGACGCGTTCGGTCCGTTGACCTGAATCGAGACGACGGCAGAGACGAATCCGTCGGTACCGAGCGTGCGGCGCTCGACCAGCACGCTTTCGTCGAGATCACCCACCGTGCCGTCGACATAGATGTACTCCGCGGGAACGTCGTCGCCCCGGTGGAGACCCTCGTCGTCGAGGATGACGGACTGTCCGTCCTGGCAGATCAGGATGCGCTCGGGCTTGGTTCCCATGCGGGTCGCGATGCGAGCGTGCGAGGTCATGTGGCTGTACTCACCGTGAACGGGCACGAACCACTCGGGCTGCACGATGGAGTGCAGAACGCGAAGCTCTTCGGCCTTGGCATGGCCTGTGGCGTGCACCCGGTGAGTGCCGGAGTGGATGACCTCGGAACCACGACGGAGGAGACCGTCGATCACTCGGGAGACGCCGGTCTCATTGCCTGGAATCGGGTGAGACGAGAGAATCACGCAGTCCCCCTCACGAATGGAGAGGAACCGGTTCTCGCCTGCGGCCATGCGGGCAAGCGCAGCCATGGGTTCGCCCTGGGAGCCGGTGGAGATGATGCAGAGTTCGTTGTCCGGGACGCCGTCGATCTTCTCGATGTCGATCAGGCTGGCATCGGGGATGTGGAGCAGACCCATCTGCCGGGCGAGGGCCACGTTGTTGTTCATGGACCGGCCGAGCGTGGCGATCTTGCGACCGCACTTGATGGCGGCGTCTGCGACCTGTTGCACCCGGTGAATGTGGCTGGCGAACGAGGCCACGATGATGCGCTTGTCAGCCCGCTGCATGAAGAGGTCGTGGATCGACTGACCGATGGAGGTCTCCGAGTCGGAGAAGCCCTCGGAGTCGGCATTGGTCGAATCGCACAGGAAGAGGCGAACGCCGTCGTCCTTGGCCAGGTGGCCGATGGCAGCGAGGTCGGTCAGTCGGCCGTCGACGGGGGTCATGTCGAGCTTGAAGTCGCCGCTGTGCAGAATGACGCCCTGCGGCGTATGGAAGGCAGTGGCGAAGCCGTTGGGAACCGAGTGGGTGACGGGGAAGAACTCGAGGTCGAACGGGCCGACCTGGATGCGGTCGTTGTCGTTGACCTCGATGAACTCGGCCTGCTTGGTGACGCCGCGCTCTTGGATTCGGTTCTTGGCCAACCCGATCGTGAGCGGCGAACCGATGATCTTCAGCGGCATCTCCGACAGCAGGTGGCTAAGCGCACCGATGTGATCTTCGTGGCCGTGGGTGGCAACGACACCTTCAACCCGGTGGGCGTTCTCACGCAGCCACGTGAAGTCGGGGAGCACGAGGTCGACGCCAGCCATGTCGTCGTCGGGGAACATGAGGCCGCAATCGATGAGCATGATGCGCTCCTCGACTTCGATCGCCGCGCAGTTGCGGCCGATTTCGCCCAGGCCGCCGAGAAAGACGACTCGTACCGGGCTGTTGGATTTCTTCTTCTTGGAGGTCTTCTTGGAGCTATCGGTGGTGTTGGTCATGAGAAGGTGCGTCCAAGCCCCGTGAGGATTGCTCTCGCCCGATCTTCGAGATCGTCGGGCGGGAATCCCATCGGTGGGCGGCACGCACCGGTGTCAACGCCGAGAAGCGGCATCAGGGTCTTGGTCGGAACAGGGTTCGGGGCATCGTCGGTGCCCTCGAAGTCGAATGAGGGAAGCATCCGGGCGTTGAGCGCCCGGGCTTCGTGCACGAGGCCCTTGCTGTAGGAAGCGATCATCTCTGCCATCTCGATGCCGCACCAGTGGGTGGCCACACCGATCACGCCGACAGCGCCAACGGAAAGGAACGGGAGGGTGAGCTTGTCGTCACCGGAGTAGAACTCGATCTCGGGGGCAGCGGCGGCGATGACCGATGAGGTCGCGGCTGGTGAACCGGCGGCATCCTTGACGGCCACGATGTTCGAAACCTCGAACAGGCGAAGCAGCGTGTCGGAGTCGATCTTGCGACCCGTCCGGCCCGGAATGTCGTACAGGATGACGGGCAGGTCCGTGGCGCCGGCAACGGCGCGGAAGTGGGCCTCGATGCCGGCTTGCGACGGGCGGTTGTAATAGGGCGTGACGGAGAGAATGCCGTCGACCTTGGCCGCTGTTGCCCGCTCGGTCAGATCGATGGCGGCTCGGGTGTCGTTGGATCCAGCGCCCGCCACGACCGCGTGATCGGGAAGGGCTTCTCGCACCGCGATCAGCAGTTCCGCCTGCTCATCATGGGTGAGCGTGGCGGATTCACCGGTGGTCCCAGCCACGACCACACCGTCGTTGCCGTTGGCGACGAGGTACTTGGCCAGCCGTTGGGCGGCGTCGAGATCGAGGGAGCCATCAGGCCCGAAGGGCGTGACCATGGCAGTGAGGGTGGAACCGAAACGGGGCATCAGATCTTCTTTGTTCTTCGTAGCAGACGGGCGACAGGGCGCTCGGCGTCAGTGGGCTTTCTCGCTCGCCCGGTCAATGCCGAGCGAGGCGAGGAGATCTTCGTGCAGCTCGAACCACACGGTGTGGTAGCTCTCCATGATGGGCTTGGTGAACCAATCAATGTCGCCGCCCCGCACCTTCTCGAGTGATGAGGTGAAGCGTGGGGCGTACACGCCGAATCGATCGAGCTGACCAACGAGTCGAGCACAAATCGGTTGTACGGCGGCGTCGAGGCCGGCCAATTCGTCGATCACGGCGTTGTCGTACGCCGGATCGCTGTGGTCGTTCAGCACCTGACCTTCGGCGTCCTTGACTTGCCAGCGGGTGCA
Source organism: uncultured Acidimicrobiales bacterium (assembly GCA_937997485.1). Taxonomy (GTDB): domain Bacteria; phylum Actinomycetota; class Acidimicrobiia; order Acidimicrobiales; family SZUA-35; genus SZUA-35. The sequence continues at coordinate 69,075 of CALKTH010000037.1, forward strand.
GACGGCCAGCATTTCACCGTTCAGCGCCAGGAAGTCGTCGTAGGCCGACTGCACAACCGCACGGTCGGCGTGGGCATCGATTTCGGCAGCCAAGAGACGTTCGTTCTCGACCCGACCGGCGGGCATCAACGCCCAACCGGTTCGGCGACCTTCCCGGAACACAGCGAATTCCTTCTCGGCGGCCTTGGTCAGTTCCGTCGTGACGGTGTCAGCATCGAGGCCCACGAGTTCGCCCACCACCGGAGCCTCCGCAAAGCCCTTCAAACGAAGGCCGTGGAGGGCGAGCAGATCTGGCGAAGATGCGTGGGCCATGGACCCGCAGGCTAGCAGCCGATACCCCGAGCTTCGGGGTCCGGTCTGCCGCTGAATTCAGGCCCGGTCAGGGGTGTCGTCGAGGGTGTCGTCAAGAATCTCGACCGTCTCCCGGCGCAGATGCTGTCCAGAAGCTACGCGACGCACGAGCAGCCCGTAAATCACGATGCTGAGTGCAGCGAAGATGAACCATTGGACTGCGTAGCTGAGGTGATTCCCGCGATCGAGGGAGTCGAGCGGTAGCGGTGAGGGGAACAGCTCCGGTACGAAATCGTTCGACTGTTGAAGCCACACGGGTGCGACGGACTCGCCGAGCCGGGCGCCGATGTCGTCCACGTTCAGGCGGGGTACCCGCTCCCCCGAGCCCGTATCAGCGGCACCAATGAAACCCTTCTCTCGGGATTCCCGGAGCCATCCTTCCAGCACGACCTCACCCGTGGGAGCGTCCGCCGGCGTGGCCACCCGGGTGATGAACCCGCGATTGACGAGGATGCGCTCACCCGCTCGAGTCTCGAAGAGCCCGACGAGCCAATCGCCGGCAGCTCCGTCGAAGGACCGGTTGGCCACTCTCACCACCTCGTCCTGCACAAAGCGGCCCGTGGCTGCAACAGCGACAAAGTCCAGCGCTGCGGGATCTTGAGCACCGGCATCGCCGGCGAGGGCGGAGTCGAGGTCGATCGGCTCGGCCAGGGCGCGGGACTCGACGAGCTCGTTCGTTTCGATCCGCTCCTGCAGCCGGTCGACCTGCCAGAACCCGGCCCAGAGAAATCCTGCGATCAGGCTGAGCGCAAAGAGGTGGGACAACCACCACTTCGCCGTGGTCACTCGCCCCCAATCGAATGCCGAGGAGGGAGTCGGCTCAGGCAAGAGAAGCAATACCTCCATCAACGGGGATGATCGCTCCGGTGAGGAACGCTCCGGCTCGGCTCGAGAGGAACACCACCGTGCCTGCCACGTCTTCGGGGGATCCGATGCGGCGGCGAGGCACGGAGTTCTCGACCATGGTGCGGGTGTCGGGGTCGTCCAACATGTAGCTCATCATCTTGGATTCGAACGGCCCGGGCGCAATCGAGTTCACCGTGATGTGTTCCTTCACCAGGCGGTGCGCCATGTGACGAGCGAGCATCTGCACGCCAGCCTTCGAGGCCGAGTAGCTGAGGTTGTCGCCGAAGGGCACCTTGATGCCGTCGATCGAGCCGATCATCACGACACGGGCGGGGTCTTCGTGGGTGGCTCGAGCCTTCAGCTCGGGGAGCAGTTCCTGTGTGAGCATGAACGGCGCTTTGACGTTGATGTTCATGACCTTGTCGAAGCCCTCTTCGGGGAACTCGCCGATCGGCGCTCCCCACGCCGCACCGGCGTTGTTCACGAGAATGTCGAGACCGTCTTCACGCTCACGGAACGCGGAGACGAAGGCCGCGATGCCATCGGCGGTCGACATGTCGGCCGGGATCGAGACGCACTCGCCGATCTCAGAGAGGCGGGCCGCCGTGGCGTCGCACGCTGCGCCCTTCCGGGCGGTGATGTAGGTCCGCACACCATTGGTGACGAGGCCCTCGGCGATCATCTCACCGATGCCCCGAGATCCTCCGGTGACGATGGCGACTTTGCCGGCCACATCGAAGAGTGAGGCGAGATCGAGGTTGTTGGTTTCGGACATCAGTTGGCTCCCATGCTGTTCCACACGACACGATTGATTTCGTTCTCGAGCCATTCCTGGCGGCCCGACTCTGGCGCCGGGTCCAAGCCGTCCGCGACGGCGCGGTCGGCAAGGCTGGCCAGGTCGACCGAGCCTCCGAGAATCTCCTGGCCGAGTTCACTTGACCATCCGGCGTAGCGGGCATCGCGAACGTCTTCGACGACACCGTCTTCGAGCAGGGCGGCAGCGGCGAGCAGTGATTGGGCCAGCGTGTCCACGGCGCCGACGTGGCCGTGGAAGAGATCGATGCGGTCCATGCTTTGGCGTCGGAGCTTGGTGTCGAAGTTGAACCCGCCGCTCGTGAAGCCACCGCCGCGGAGGATCTCGTACATCACCGGAGTGAGCTCATCGACAGAGTTCGGGAACTGATCGGTGTCCCACCCGTTCTGGGGGTCGCCTCGGTTCGCGTCGATGCTGCCGAAAATGCCATTGTCCATGGCGTAGGCAACCTCGTGGTGGAACGAGTGTCCGGAGAGCGTGGCGTGATTCGCCTCGATGTTGACGAAGTACTCACCGAGCAGGTCGTACCGGTCGAGGAAGCCGTGGACGGTGGATGAGTCGTAGTCGTATTGGTGCTTGGTGGGCTCCTGGGGCTTTGGCTCGAGGAGGAGCAGGCCCTTGAATCCAATGGACCGTTTGTAGTCGGCGACGAGATGGAGGAACCGGGCGAACTGATCGGCTTCCTGCTTCATGCGGGTGTTGAGCAGCGTCTCGTAGCCTTCACGGCCGCCCCAGAGCACGTAGTTCTCGCCGCCGAGTTGGTTCGTCACATCGAGCATCTTGCGAACTTGAGCAGCGGCGTGCTGGAAGACCTCGGGGTTCGGGTTGGTCGCCGCGCCTGCCGCATAGCGCGGGTGCCCGAACAGGTTCGCCGTGCCCCACAGGAGTTTCACGCCCGATTCTTCCATCTTGCCCGCTGCCCGCTCGACGAGTCGGTCCAGGTTGGCGTGGCTCTCGGCCAGCGTGTCGCCCTCCGGAGCCATGTCAACGTCGTGGAAGCAGTAGTAGGGAACGCCGAGCTTGGCAAAGAACTCGAAGGCAGCATCTTGCTTGGCGAACGCGGCCTCGATGGGATCAAGGCCCACCTCGTTCCACGGCCGGTCGAAGGTTCCGGCGCCGAAGACGTCACTGCCGGGCCAAGCAAAGCTGTGCCAGTAGCAGACGGCCATCCGGAGATGATCTTCCATGCGCTTGCCAGCCACCATCCGATCGGGGTCGTACACCTGGTAACCGAGGCCACCTTCGGGAACGGGGGCGCCGGCGGGCGCCACGGGCTCGGGTACTTCGGCAAAGAACGATGCAGTCACCGGGTCATCATGCCCGAGCCGGGCACGGAGCGGCGAGCGGTGAAGCAACTTCATTGCGGCCGAGACGGCCAGTCTTGACTGTGCAAAGATTGCCGCTGCTCTGCTCCACGAACTTCGAAGGATTCTCATGACCGACGTTGATGCTCAGCCGACCAGCAACCGGTATCTCTCCGGTGCCATGGCTCCGGTCGCCGACGAGGTCACGGCCTTCGATCTGCCTGTCTCCGGCACTCTGCCTGAGGAGTTCGAAGGGCGTTGGCTGCGCAATGGTCCGAACCCGATCGGCGAAGTGGAGAACCCCATGCGTCATCACTGGTTTATGGGTGATGGCATGGTGCACGGTGTCCGCCTGAGTGGCGGCAAGGCCGAGTGGTACCGGAACCGCTGGGTCCGGGGCGACCGGGTGGCCGATGCGCTGGGCCAGCCCCGCCTTCCGGGCAAGGCGTTCGGTGGCCGGACGATGACCGGCCCGAACACGAACGTGGGCGGCTGGGCCGGCAAGACATGGGCCATGGTCGAGGCCGGTGGCACACCGGTCGAGCTGAGCTACGAGCTGGAGAGCCTGGCCTGGAACGGATTCGAAGACACGCTGCAGGGCGCCTTCTCGGCCCATCCGAAGTTCGATCCTGCCACTCGCGAACTCCATGCGATGACGTACTCGTATCCAGACATGCTGGACAAGCTGCAGTACGTGATCGTCGGGGACGACGGACGGGTGAGTAAGACCGTGGACATTCCCATGGAGGGCATGCCAATGGTCCACGACATGTCACTCACACCCAACTGGGCGGTGATCTACGACCTCGGCGTCACCGTGCGTTTCGACATGATGGGTGAGTACCCGTTCCCGATCGGCTGGAACGACGAGCACGCCACTCGGGTCGGGCTCCTGCCCCGCAACGGCACCGCCGAGGAGATCGTGTGGGCCGAGGTCGATCCGTGCATGGTCTTCCATCCGCTGAACGCCTACGAAGACGACGAAGGCCGAGTTGTCATCGACCTTTGTCGGTACGAGCGATTGTTCGATCGAGACCTGGTCGGGCCCTTCAATCTCGATGCGCCTCCCACCCTCGATCGATGGACGATCAACCCGGCCACGCCGGGAGCCAAGGTTCATGAGGAACGAGTCGATGATCGGGCGCACGAGTTCCCTCGTCACGATCCGCGGGTTGGTCTCCAGAGGCATCAGTACGGCTACACCGCTTCGCTCGACTACGACATCCCAACCGTTCACGGCTCGATCTTCAAGACGAACTTCGTGACCGGGGAAGCCGAAGAACATTCCTTTGGCGGAACGAAGGGTGGCGCCGAGCCCGTGTTCATTCCGAGGGAGCACAGCACGGCCGAGGACGACGGATGGATCATGGTGCTGGTGCACGATCAACCCAACGAAACGGCCGAACTCCAGATCCTTGATGCCCAGGAATTCGGCGCTCCTGCGGTGGCCACGATCGAGCTCCCACAGCGGGTACCGATCGGGTTCCACGGAAATTGGGTGCCTGGCTGATGGGCCGTACGGCCCCTTTCTGACAATCGGCCCGGGCCGACGTTGAGAGGGTGCCGTCATCGTTGCTGAGCAAATGGCGAGGTGTAGGGATTGCCCTGCTCCTCTCCTGCGCCGTGGTTGTGGTCCTTGCCACGGCCTCGACGTCTTCGGCGCGCTTCTCCGCCCAGACCGACAACCAGAGCAATCTGTTTCAGGCCGCCACAATGGAGCTGACGGTGGACTCCGGTCGCCAACTGTTCCTCGACGGCACCGGTCTATACCCCGGTTTGGAGCTGGAGAACTGCATCGTCGTGACCTATCGAGGTTCGCTCGATGACATCGACGTCCGCCTGAGTGCTACCCGCACGGCGGGAACGTTGGACCGATTCTTCGACCTGGATCTCGAGATCGGCACTGGATCGTTGACGGACTGCTCAGACTTCCGGACTCGCGGCTCGCTCTTCTCCGGAACCCTCGCCGATCTCGAGGCTCGGCACGCCTCGTACCCGACGGGGTTGATCCTCGCAGCGTCCATCAGCGATGGCGCAACGGTGACCGTGCGAGCCTCCGGACGTCTGCAAGACACCAACGATGCGCAGGGAGTTGCCGGGCAGTTCCTGGCCACCGTCGAAGCACGACAAGCATCCGGGGGCACGCCGTGATTCCCCGTCTCAAAGCACTGATCTCGCCCACGTTGTGGCTCTTCCTCTGGTTGTACCTCTACCTCGTCGCTGTGCTCGGCGTCTGGGTGCTGGTTGCGTGGGGAGCAACGGGATGGCAGCCCACGACTGTGACGAGCGGGTCGATGGCACCGACCATTCGAACCGGCGACGTTGTCTTCGTTGCCGAAGCAGAAGAGGACCTGGTCGCCCAGCGCACCATTGTGCTCTTCACCGATGACGAGGGAGAGCAGATTCTCCACCGCGTGTTCGCCGTGACCGATGCGGGGTATGTGACGAAGGGCGATGCGAACGTCGACCCCGATGTGCAGCCCGTGTCGATCGACCGGGTGGACGGAATCGGCCGCTTGGTCGTGCCTTTGGTTGGCCTCCCGATCGCATGGTGGCAACGAGGTGAACACCTCGCCATTGGGGCGTGGCTGATTCTCACCTTCGGCACCGCCTTCGTCGGTTTCGCCCGGACCACAGGCTGGCGTTCCTTCCAGCGCAACGCCCGCCGCCCGGGTTCAGAGATCACGCAGAAGGCGGTGCGGCAGGTTCGCATGCTCGTCGCCGTGATGATCCTCAGCCAGTTCCTGATTGACTCCTCGCGCTTCGAGGTCGGCTTCGCGCCCATTCCTCCGTACGTCGTTCTCGGCGTGAGTCTTGGGCTTCTCGCCGCGACCAACACGCTGTCGAGCAAGGTGGCGAGCCAGGGCGACACACAGTGGAACGAGCGATGGTCGGCAGCAGAGCTGGCGATCGACACCATGCTGGTGATCGGCGTGACGACCACGACGGGCACCACCGGCATCGGTTGGGTGCTGTTCGCTCTCCCCATCATCGAGGCTGCTGCTCGATTCCGGCTTGCGGGAGCACTCACGCACTGGATGATCCTGACCGGCACCACGATCGCGATTCGAGTCACGATCGGCGCTCGCGGCAAGGAGAGCTCGGTCACGCTGATGGACGATCTCGATCGGTTGGTCGATCAGCTCAGCGTGCTGCTCCTCGTCGTGATTCCCGGTGCCTACCTGGCCGAGCAGCTCGTCACGGATGTGCTGCGCCAGCGCCACGCCACGAGTGCGGCGGAGTACCGAGGCCAGATCTTGGAGCGGGTGGCCACGCTGGGCAAAGAGGTCTCCCACATCGAACGGGATTTGTTCGACACGCTGACGAAGGGCATCACCACGCTTGGGATCGACACCGCTGACGTGGTCACGTCCACACCCGACGGCGGCTGGACGGTTTTGAGCCGGTCCTATCGCTCCGATGCAATCGGCCGAGGAGTCACCGCAGCGCTTCCCGTTCCAGGTCAACCCGGCAGCGGTCTGCGGCCTGACGACATGGAACTTGCTGCGGTCGAAGTCGATCGAGACGATCCCGATGAGGCCGATCGCCACGCAATGCGGACCTCGCCCTTCAGCTCGATGATTCGCCTGTCGGTGGATGGACCCAAGGGCACCACGATTGCTGTTCGGGCCGGCACAACGGCCGCAGCGAAGATCGACCCAGAGATCGTCGACGCACTCCAGCTCCTGCTCGCCCAGGGCATGGTGGGTATGGAGAACAACAACTTGGTCGACGAGCTCCGTCAGTTGCACGACCGGGTTCGAATTCAAGCCACCGAGGACGCGCTCACGGGTCTGCCGAACCGGCGCTTACTCCTTGAAAGGGTCGACGAAATCACTGCACGGCGTGCAGACAACGAGGCCGAGTTCGCCGATGAGTGTGCGAAGACGTCCCTCCTGTTCCTCGACCTGAACGGCTTCAAGCCGGTCAACGATCGCTTCGGACACGAAGCCGGTGACGAACTGCTGGTTGCAGTAGCCCGTCGACTGCTCAACGTCGTTGGCGATCGAGGCATGGTGGCCCGCATCGGCGGCGACGAGTTCACGATCCTGCTCCCCCACGAGCACGAACATGCCGTCGAGCACATCATCGACGATGTGGTCGAAACCATCGGCGACTCGTTCGCTCTCTCGGACGCAACCGTGTCGATTTCGACATCGCTCGGCGTCGCCCAGCTCCATGACTGCGAGCACTCTGAGGAGTTCATTCGTCGGGCCGACGTGGCCATGTACCGGGCCAAGAATGATCCGACCGTCCATTGGAAGCGGTACGAAGAGTCGATGGATATCGCCGCTCGCCGGGCGGCCGAGCTGGCTCCCTATCTGGCTGCCGCGATCGAGAACGACGATCTGACCCTCCACTTCCAGCCGTTGGTGAGTGCCCGCACTCGCAAGATCGCCGGTGTCGAAGCACTTCTGCGCTGGACGTCCGCCGAGTTTGGTGCCGTTCGTCCCGACGAGTTGGTGAACGTGGCTGAGACCAACGGTTTGCACGATCAATTGAATCTCTGGATTCTGGAACGGGCGGCAGCCACCGTTGCCGACTGGCAGCGCCTGTTCGAGATCCCCGACCTGTTCCTCACGGTGAACGCATCACCCAAGGAACTCCAGTCCCGCCAGCTGGCGTCGAACGTGAGCCGTGCGCTTCTGCTCTCGGGCCTCGACCCAACGGCGTTGATCGTCGAGATCAGCGAACGAGTCGCGACTGAGCCCGACGTGAACATGGCACGCTCACTCGAGCAGCTTTCCTCGCTCGGTGTTCGTGTTGTGCTCGATGACTTCGGCCAGGCCCAGACGTCGTTGGCCCACCTCCGCCAGCTCCCGTTGATCGGCATCAAGCTCGATCGACAGCTGGTCGTCCAGGCTGCGGAACGTCGAGAAGACCTCGTCATCTTGAACTCGATGGTGAGCCTGGCTCACGACCTGAGCCTGCGGGTCGTTGCCGAGGGTGTGGAGACCGAAGAGCAATTCGGTGTCGTCGCCGACGCTGGCGTTGATCTGATCCAGGGCTACCTGGTCGGCCGACCCGTGCCAGCCGAGGACTTGCGGGCGCAGTTCTTCAGCGGTGAAGTTGAACTCGTCGACGAGGAACTGCTCCGAGAGATGGGGGCCAACTGATGGCGCGCCCACTTGATCGCCAGCGGACGACACCTGAACTGGTCACCCACGATCGACAGGTTGCTCGCAGTACGGCTCGCGCGTTTGCCGCTGCCGCCGCCGCACTCTTGGTCTCCACGCTCGTGGTCGCCCGATCAGATGCGGCGCTCCTCAACGACGGCACCGGCAACGCCACGACCTTCGAGGCGGGCACGATCGCCCTCTCCGACGATGACAACGGCCGGTCTCTCTTCGACCTGTCGAACATGTCGCCCGGCAATCCGAGCGAACAGTGCATCACGGTTGGGTATGAGGGTTCGATCCTGCCGGTTGACGTGAACATGAACGTCACCGCTCAGGGGCCGCTGACCAACTTCCTGATCACCCGTGTGGAACGTGGCACAGGTGGCTCGTTCGATGACTGTTCCGGGTTCGAAGCTGACGAGATCGTGTTCGAAGGCTCGCTCTCGCAGCTGGCGAATGCTGAGCTGACGGGCGCTCGCGTGCTCAACGATGGCACCCAACTTACCTTCCGCTTTGTGTTCGACTTGGCTGACGAGGCCGGTGCGATTGGTGCCGCCGCGAGCTCATCCATCGTCTGGGAGGCACTTCCCGCATGATGCGTCGCGTTGTCGGAACCGTGGCGCTCCTCCTGTTGGTGATTGCCATCCCGGTGCTGCTCTCCAGTGCAGGGAGCACCTCGAGCGCTCGCTTCGGCGCGTCCGAGGCGATCGGCCCGAACCGCTTGGCAGCGGCAACGCTGTCCATCGCTCCCGGTGCGCAAACCCAGGAGTTCGTCATTGCCGCCATGGCTCCTGGCGACGTCACTCGGGGGCGCCTCGACATCGTGAACGACGGGGACCTCCCGCTGCGCTATTCGCTCACATCTGAAGGAGACGACAGCACGCTGGCTCAAGCCCTAGAGCTGACGGTCTGGACTGCCCGCACATGTGAGGAGCGTCCCCCCAGTGCTCGCGCGACACTCTTCCGTGCTGCTCCTCTGAGTGAAGCCGAAGAAGTCTTCGGCAATCGCCGGCCGGGACATGATTCCGGTGATCGCACGCTGGACCCGAGAGATCAAGAGACGCTCTGCTACACGATCGTTCTCCCGCTCGATGCGGGAAATGGGCTGCAAGGCCTGACTGCGGCCCACACCATCGTCGCCTACGCCGAACATGACCTCGTCGCTCAGCGCGAGGTCGAGCTGAACCCATGACGAGACATCGGACGTCCGTCCGACGCGTGGTCGACATCGGGTCGTGGGCCGCGATCGTGCTCGTCTCTGTGATGGCGATTGGCATCACGGTTGGCCTCGTCGCGGGCTATCGGCCGATCGCGATCACGACGGGGTCAATGGCGCCTTGGGCTCCGACGGGCTCGCTCGTTGTCGCCCGCCCGGTCCCGGCCGAGGACATTGTGGTGGGAGACGTGATCGTGATGCAGCACGCCGAACGTTCCACCATCACCCACCGAGTGATCGAACGGCGCCGAGTTCGCGGGCAGCTGGAGGTTCTCACGCAGGGCGACGCCAACGATCAGCGAGATGCTGATGCGTATCGGCTGGCCGATCAGGAATTGGTTGGCAGCTTCGCACTGCCGTACGTCGGGCGCGGCTTGGCCGCTCTCGATCTCCGCTCGGTCCTCATGCTCGCCGTTCTCGGTTCATTGGCCACGCTGGCTTCAACGGCGCTGCGCCTGATTTGGGAAGATCCGGAGGAGGTCGAAACGGGCGCCAATGACCCACCGCAGGCTCTCCGGACGGGCAACTCAATCGTGGCGAAGGCGGGGGTCGTGGTCATCATGCTTGCTGCCTTCACGACGGACGTGTCGCTTGCTGCCTACACGAGTGCCGAGCAGATCACCGACAATACGTTCGAGTCGCTCAACTGCTTCATGGCCGACGGTGTCACCCTCCAACGGGGTACGGCACAGAGCACGGCCGACGAGACCATCAACCTTGCGATCAACGCCGTCGATCCGTCGAAGGCGTTCCTCCAGTTTTCGATTCGCAGTGGCACCGATGACGCTGCCGACTCGATGGTGAGGGGCGAGCTGACCTCGGCCACGACCGTGACGTTCACTCGCAACACCGATGCATTCTTTCCACCAACAATCGACATCGAGTGGGCCGTCATCGAATACGCCTGCGGAGTAGCCGTGCAACGGGGAAGCACCGTGGGCAACAACGGCGCGTTCCTCGATGTACCCATCGCTCCCGTGCCAGCCAGCCAATCCTTTTCGTTGGTCTCAGCGGCTCCCGGTGCTGCGTACGGCAACTACGACTTCAACGAGATCGTGCGCAGCGAAGTGCTGAACAACTCGACACTGCGGCTCACGGCGGACTTCGTCGATCCGTTCATGACCTATGCCTGGCAGGTCGTGACCTTCACTGGGAGCGGTGCGGCCTCGGTACAAAACTTGACGACCAGCTTCTTGGATGGGGAGACAACGAACACGCTCACGCTTGCGACACCAGTGGACTTGGGAACGACGCTCCTCATCGGTGGTGCGAACTCCAGCCAGACGGGGGCCAACATCGGCGAGCGGCATCTCCACGCAGAGCTGACGTCGCCGACCACCGTGCAGATCAGCCGGGGTGCGGGAACCGGAGTGCTTGGCGTGGGAGTCCAGGTGGTGCAACTGAACGATGGCTCTGCGGTGCAACGGGGCGTGGTGACGCTGCCCGCGGGGGACACCCGGGAACCGGCCGCACTCGCCGCCGTCGACCAGACGATCGCCACGGCATTCTCCACCGTCAACTTGCCAGGCTCGGCGTCCGGTGGCTCGACGGACTACACCGCGACCAACCTCGTCGGCGAGGCCTCCGCGACGTTCACGATCAACACGCCCACCCAACTCGTGATCGAACGGAATTCTCAGCTCGGTAGTGCCACCTTCGCTTGGCAGGTGGTCGAGTGGGGCAGAAACTAGCGGGCCTTCCGTCGCGCGATCAGCTCGGCCCGAGCGTCGGCAGCCCAGTGTTCGGTGGCTCGTCGCAAGGCACTGATGTGAAGGCGAGGCAGGTGAGCCTCCAGGAACTGGGCGGTCTCGGTTGGATGCGCGTCGCTCGCTTCCCTCAGAACCCAGCCGACGGCCTTCTGCACCGTGGCTCGATCGTCGTCGAGTGACCGCTCCACGATGGGCAGCACTGCATCGAGCGGGAGGAAGAACGAATTGGCTCCTGCGTAGTGAATGAGGCTGACAAGAGAGATCCGCCGCTTCCATTCATCGGGTGAGGCGTTCCACTCCAACAACTGGGGATGCACGAGTTCGGGATCGGCGTGGAGCGCCCATGAGTACACGCGGGCGAGGTCGTCAGCGTGGGCCCAATTGTCGATCCGGTCGATCCAGCGGCGCGCCGTTTTCCACAGAAGGTGGGTGCTGGTCGGGTCCTCCGATTCGAAGGCGTCGTGCGTGCGGGGATCCCGGTAGGCATCCAAGGGCATGAAGAGAATGTCGGCGATCGACGTGTGCCACCAGAGTGCGTCCCAGTCGCCCAGGACCGACGCCGGATCGGCATCGGTGAAGGAGAATCCCTTCTTCACGAGCCGGCGGCGCTCCGGTGTTCGGATTCCAAGGTGGGTCATCGCCGAGCCGCGATCGAGCCGGACACGTTCACCGAGGCTGGGGTCAGAGGGACTGAGTGGGCGCAGGGCGGTCACGATCTCCTCGTGCAATGCCTGGAGTCGAGACTGCTGGGCCATCGCCTCATCATGGCCCGAGTAGTCCATTCGGCCCGACCGCGGCGGGCAATCTCATGTGGGGATCTGTGCCGCCGACGGAACTGGTAGCCGCCAGTATCGACCGAGGAATTCTCATGGCTTCGCCCTCTCCCACGCCCTCATCTCGCCGTCTCCCGGCAAAGAAGATCGCCGCATCTCTTGCCGTTCTTCTCGCCGCTGCGAGTGCATTGACCATCACCTCCTTGGCCGTCTTCACGGATCAAGAAACCGTGACCACCAATGCGTTCTCCACCGGCAGTCTCGACCTCACCGTCGGCACGGCGAGCGCGCTGCTCACCGGTACCGCAATGGTTCCGGGCGACATGTCAACCGCTCCCCTCGCCGTCGGCAACGCCGGCACGCTCGACCTCCGATACTCGATGACGTCGACCACAACCGGCGACGCTGCGCTTGCGGCCCAGCTCGTGCTGACCGTGAAGAGCGGTGTGGCCACGTGCGACGATGCCAACTTCGCCAGCACGGGCTCGGTCATCTACACCGGTGCGCTCAATGCGGGAGCGTTCGGCAGCTCGGCCCAGGGTGCTGACTCCGGCGACCGCACACTGGCGGTGTCGGCCAACGAGACGCTGTGCTTCAACGTGACGCTGCCGCTCACGGCCACCAATGCGTCGCAGGGGCAGTCGGTGGACACCACGTTCACCTTCGATGCCGAGCAGACCCGCAACAACGCCTGATCCTGGAGGCGCTGCGCCCGAATGGCGGGATCCCCTGCCAGACTCAACGGGTGCCACTCGTTCAAGGTCAACCTCCGGCGCGGTGGGTCAGCCGAATCGTCATTGGATTGGTCATCCTCTCGCTCAGCGCAGCGTGGCTCGGCGACCTCTTCTTGGCGGCGGTCATCGATCGTGAACCGCTGCTACTGATCGCCCTCACGCCGCGGCTGCGCAACCTTGCGGTGGCGGCCAATGCGATCGGGGCCGACATCAACCCGATCACGGCGACGCAGTACTACATCGTGGGATTCCTCCGTCTGGTGGCGTCGGATCCGCTCTATTTCCTCATCGGCTTCTGGTACGGGGACCGGGCACTGGCCTGGACCAAGCGGCGGAGCCGCACGTACGGCGAGTACATCGACGAGGCGGGCGGCTGGTTCAACAAACTGGCCTACCCGCTCATCTTCGCCGCACCGAACAACATCGTCTGCCTGCTCTCCGGCGCGTTCGGCATCAAGGTTCGCACGTTCATGATGCTGAACCTCTCGGGCACCGTCGTTCGACTCTTTCTCGTTCGACAATTCGCATCCGTGTTCGAAAGCGAGATCACGAGCGTGGTCGGCTTCGTCGGCAACAACCGTCTGCCGATCTTCGTGATCTCGGCCGCGCTTGTGGCGTGGACTGTCTTCGGTGAGTTCCGGGGCGACAACGCGGAGATCAAGGGCTTGATCGATCTCGAGACCGAGGCGGAGGGAGCTACGGCCGATCCTTCGAGCGGCGCTTCTCGCGACGGCTCGTCGTCCGCTCCAAACGGGCCTTCGCCTCGCGAGCCAGACGGTCCGTCGCCCGGCTGATCAGCCCAGAGGGCGCTTCGCCCGACGCCACTGCGTCGAGCGCCTCTTCCAAGTCCTCAGTAACGTCGCGCACGGTCGATCGGTGAACGAGCCGGCCCGTCATGGCCCCGACTCCCACGGCGACTGGGAGCCCGACGAGTAAGACCGGACCGGCGATGATGGCTCCGACCCCGATGATGGCGGAGCTACCCACGGTGACGGCGGCCCCTCCCAGCGCTGCGTTCAACCGGCGATCGCCCACATCCGCGGCCATGCCCGCCGCTCCCGGGGTCTCCCCCACGTCGACGGCCACGAACTCGACGCGACGGAGCTTGCCGAGCCGGCCCTCCCCCTGCGCACCACGAACCGATCGCGCCAGCTTGCCAACCATGTCTTTGCGACGGCTGGCGACAAGGACTCCGTCGTGACGACGCCGGGGACGGAGACCATGTCCCTTCTCGAGCAGCTCGGCGGCTCGCTCGTGCATCTCATCGTCGAGGGCCGTTGACGGACGCTGGACCACGATGCGGTCCGGTCCCAGGATTCGGTCGGCCAGGGATCGTTGCGTGTCTCCCTCCAGATGCATCTCCGCGAGCGCTGCGGCAATGGCAGCCGGTGAGAGGTCGACGGCCTCGGCAATCTCGGCCAGCGAGTCTTTGGTGAGACCAGCGGTCGAGCGCAAGAGCGCATCGCTACCGGGCATGCGCTGCTCGAGCTCGAAGGCCCGGCGCAGCACCATCTCGGTCGCCTCGGTGTCCAGCACAACGGGGACCGTTTGGGGCGGTGCAGCACGTGCGGGTTCCGTGGCCGCCTCGGCCGGGCTGGCGTGTGCGAACGCCTCACCTTCGTCACTCATGGCGCCGGCCTCTCAGATCCCCATCACGCCGTCGAGTCCGATGGTGAGACCAGGAACGTTGGCGATCTCTCGCGCCGCCAGGGTGACGCCGGGCATGAAGGATTCACGATCGTAGGAATCGTGACGGATGGACAGGGTCTGCCCCGCGGCGCCCAGCAGCACTTCTTGGTGGGCGACCATGCCCCGCATGCGGATGGAGTGAACGGGAATGCCTCCCGGGCCGCGAGCACCCCGAGCCCCCGGAATCGTTTCCTTCTGGGTCGGGTCCTCTGGCCAGTCGCCTTTGGCTTTCGCCATGCGCTCGAGCGTGCTCATGGCCGTGCCGCTCGGTGCGTCGACCTTGCCGTCGTGATGCAGCTCCATGATCTCAGCGGTTTCGAAGTAGGGAGCGGCGATCTCGGCGAAGCGCATCATGATCACTGCACCAATGGCGAAATTCGGAGCGATGAGGCAATTCGAGGTGGTGAACATTGCCTCGATGGCGGGGAAGTCCGCCTCGGTGAAGCCCGAAGTTCCGACCACGGCGTGAATACCGTTGGCCGCGCAGTAGTCGAGGTTCGAGCGAGCGGCCTCAACGTGGGTGAAGTCGATCGCGACATCGACGTTGGCACGGCTCAGTTCCGCGAGTTCGGAGGAGACGGGGAACGCACAACCGGCCACGCCTGTGACTTCGCCGATATCGATGCCCTCGAAGTGCGGATCCAGCGCGGCCACGAGTTCGAGCGCGGGATCGGCACACACTGCGTGGGCGACAGCCCGCCCCATTCGTCCTCCAACACCGAACACACCGACCTTGATCGCAGTCACGCACGTGACACTATCCCTTGCCTTGGCATGTTGACTTTGACGTCGCCAACGGTGACCCTTGGAAGTCCCGAACAAGGTTGCCTCGTGTTCGTTCGACTTCTTTCTTTGCTGCTTTTCGTCGCCCTCGCGGCCTCCGTTCCGCTTCCCGCCGACGCTGCGCTGGCCGAGTCGGCAGTTTCGTGCTCGGTTGTTTTGGAACGCGGGACACCGACCGTGTTCGTCGACAACGTCCAGGGGAGCATCGGCGACCGGATCGTCATCGAGAGACGAGTCTTCTCGCGCTACTGGTGGCGCGAGGCCTCACCGACCGCAGCTGGCGACATCGTGTTCGTCGACGGCGCACTCCCGGCCACCTCGAGCCGCATCGACTATCGAGCCTTGATCAAACGAACTGACGGATCGGTGATCGACACGATCGGTTGCGAACTCTTGACCCCAGACCTCCTGTTCGCCTGCCGGGTCACTGCGACGGTGGGCGGCTACGAGGGAAGGTTCAGCACCGTCTTCCCTCGAGGCATCGAGATCGATCATGTTGTGCGGCGCGCCATCGACCCCGGTCAGACGTCCACCAGCTGGCGTCGTGTCGTTCGGTCCGGTGATCGCTGGAGCGATGGTCGATCGCCGACGGCAGTCGCCCAGTATCAAGTCATCCAACGGCGCGATGGTGTTCCCTACGTCGCCGCACCGTGCTCCGGTGGAGTCACAGACTTGTCGTGCGCCGCTGTCTCCGACGCGACCCTCGCGGAAGCGACCTCCCTCGAGACAATGACGGTGAATTCCATCTCCAGCGTCGAAGTGCTTCGCTTCGGACCCAACGCCGAGGACGATCGTCTCCTTGTCAGGCGAGCTGGATCCTCGCCGGAATTGTGTGGGCCGACGGGTCAGCTGAGCGTCATTTCCACCGTGCCTTCAGGGATGGTGATCGTGAGAGGGAACGTCTTCAACGTTCTCTTCGCCATTGACACCGCGAGTGCCGGTGCGCCTCGAGCGTTGACGGCAAGTCTGTCTGCCGCGCTAGCGGTCTCAAATCGCGACAACGTGTTTGCACTCGGGACCGACGGGCTGATCGCCATCGACCGCGAGACCGCCCGGTCGACCGTTCTCAGCGACCTCGACGGCGGTCAGGCGGAGCGTCTTCTCGTCTTGGGCCCAGACAACGCGCTGTACTTCGCCATCGGCGACGACCCCTACCTCGTGAATGAGGCGCCGGACAACACCGACTCGCTGGCGCGCTACGACCTGACAACCGGGGAACTCGCTCGTATTGCGGTTCTCTTCGGCGCACAGAACTTCGGGCAGATCAGCGTTGATCCCGACGGGACGGTCCGCTACCGGTTCGAAGACAAAGACAATGTGACCGAGCGCGTGTTCCCTCCTGGAACTCGCATCTGACCTCGCCGAAAACGCAGCGAGCCCCGACCGATTGGCCGGGGCTCGCTTCACGTTGTGGTCAGAGGTGACGAATCAGCGCTGATGATTTAGCGACGGCCTCCGCCGCTGCGTCCACGACCGCGGCCACCGCCGCCGCCACCACGGCGACCACGACCACCACGGTCTTCGTCGCTGCTCAGCGGGGCGCCTTCGGGACCGAGGTCTCCGAAGCCGTCAGCCACGTCCTCGTCGAAGGACATCGTTTCGCCTTTGGGCTCGGCGTCTTCGCGAGGGGCACGATCACGGCCGCCGCGGCCGCCACCATCACGTCCGCCACGACCACCGCGGTCGCCGCTGTCGGAGGAGCCGGAACCGGCGCCTTCCTTGACCTCAGGTGCGTCGCCGCCGAGACCGAGGGACACCTTGCCGTTGGGGTCGATGTCTTCGACAACAACGTCGATGGCTTGTCCGAGTTCGAGCACGTCTTCGACCTTGTCGATGCGCTTGCCGCCACCGATCTTCGAGATGTGCAGGAGGCCGTCACGGCCGGGAAGGATGTTCACGAACGCACCGAACTTGGTGATGTTCACGACCTTGCCCGGGTACACGGCGCCAACTTCGGCGGTGGGCGGATCGAGGATCAGACGGATCTGACGCTCGGCCTCTTCGACGATGGTGCTGTCGGAGGAGGAGATGCTGACGATGCCAACCACACCGTCGTCGTCGACGCTGATGTCGGCGCCGGTCTCGGCCTGGATGGAGTTGATGACCTTGCCCTTCGGTCCGATGACCTCGCCGATCTTGTCGACGGGAATCTCGAAGGCCACGATCTTCGGGGCGCCGTCACGCACGTCGTCACGAGGAGCCGAGATGGCGCCGGTCATGACGTCGAGGATGGCGAGGCGGGCGTCCTTGGCCTGGTTGAGGGCCTTGGCCAGCACGTCGGACGGGATGCCGTCGATCTTGGTGTCGAGCTGGAGGGCGGTGACGAACTCGGAGGTTCCGGCCACCTTGAAGTCCATGTCGCCGAAGGCATCTTCGGCGCCGAGGATGTCGGTGAGGGGCAGGTACTTGCCCTCAGCGAAGATGAGGCCCATGGCGATACCGGCGACGGGCGCCTTGATCGGCACACCGGCGTCCATCAGCGAGAGGGTCGATCCGCAGACCGAGGCCATCGAGGTGGAGCCGTTGGAGCTCAGCACCTCCGAGACGCAACGGAGGGTGTAGGGCCACTCTTCGATGCTGGGTACGACGGGAACGAGGGCTCGCTCGGCGAGGAGGCCGTGGCCGATCTCGCGGCGCTTCGGGCCACGCATGAAGCCGGTCTCGCCCGTGGAGAAGGGCGGGAAGTTGTAGTGGTGCATGTAGCGCTTGCGATCGGTGGGATCGATGCCATCGATCATCTGATCCATGCGCTTCATGCCGAGGGTGGTGATGTTGAGGACCTGGGTCTCACCACGTTGGAAGAGACCGGAGCCGTGGACCTTCGGGACCACGCCAACCTCGGAGCTGAGGGCACGCAGATCGGCCGGGCCACGACCGTCGATGCGGATGCCGTCTTCGACGATGCGGCGGCGGACAACGGCCTTACTCATGGAGCGGAAGGCAGCCTTGAGCTGCTTCTCGGTGACGGTGTCACCGAGTTCAGCGGACACGGCGGCGATGACTTCATCACGCAGCGCGCTCTCGGCGTCGCCACGCTCGGCCTTGTCGGCGATCGACATGACGTCGTTCATCTTGGCTTCACCGGCGGCAACGACCGCAGCCATGTGCTCGTCGGTGTAGTCCGCCATGGTGGGGTACGACATGAACTCTTTGCGGCCACCGTTGGCCTCAACGAGCTGGTTCTGAAGCGCAATGGCTTCCTTGATGTACTGCTCGGCCTCGGTGAGGCCCTGAGCGAGTGCTTCCTCGTCGACCTTGGGGGCGCCATTCTCGTACTTGTCCCACGAGCCTTCGGTGCCACCGGCTTCGACCATCATCACGGCGACGGTGCCGTCATCGAGCTGACGACCGGCAACGACGACCTCGAACACACCCTCGTCACCCTCTTGGTAGGTGGGGTGCGGGAGCCACTCACCATCGGTGGTGTAGCTCAGGCGGACGGCGCCGATGGGGCCGTCGAAGGGGACGTCGGAAACCATGAGCGCGGCGGAGGCAGCGTTGATGGCGAGCACGTCGTGCGGGTTCTTCTGATCGGCCGACAGGACGGTGACCACGACGTGGGTCTCGTTGCGGTAGTCGCCGGGGAAGGACGGGCGCAGCGGCCGGTCAATCAGACGGCAGGTAAGGGTGGCGGCGTCAGACGCACGGCCTTCACGACGGAAGAACGAGCCGGGAATCTTGCCGGCGGCGTAGGACCGCTCTTCAACGTCGACGGTCAGCGGGAAGAAGTCGATGCCGTCACGAACGTGCTTGGCACCGGTGGCGGCCACGAGGACCATGGTGTCGCCCATCTGGGCAGTGACCGAACCGCTGGCCAGACCGGCCAACTTTCCGGTCTCGAGGATCATGTCGGGACCATCACCGGAGGTGACAGTTCCTTGGACCTGAATGGCTTCAGCCATTGGGATCTCCTGTTTTCGGTTGTGTGCCGGCGACCTTCGCCAGCAACAGGCAGCACAGATCCCAGATTTCAACCACTCACTGCTCGGAGGCTGTTGCGAGAGCCTCGGTCACTTCTGCGGACCTGACCATTGTCAGAGGGCACTCGCAGTGAGTAATCGGAAACTGGCAGCTGGGCTGCCGACATCGTGTGAACCTTTCACACGGATGTCGCATCGTAACCAGCCCATCGGCCGAACCGGCGTATGGGTGAGTGATCTCGTTCCACAAGCTTTCGTGACTGGCTGGAGCTGTGTCATCGAAGATCCAGCACTCGTTCATAAGTTGTTTCTCCGACCCAGCGGAAGGATCGACGGGCACCTACCGTTTCCTTCACCATGAGCAACATCCTTCGCAACAAGCCCCTCATCGCCGGCGTGGGCGTCGTCGGCCTCGCCTTCGTCGCCTGGTTGGCCTTCGGATTCTTCGGGATTCAGGCCGCGTTCATCGACAACGAGGTGAACGAATCCGGTCCCGTCTTCGCCGCTTCGGCTGCAGAACAGGACGAGGTCGCCGCCACAGACGAGTTCCAAGAAGCCATGGAAGACGCGGAAGAGAACCGCACCGAGATCGACGAGGACATGCCGGACATGCCCGAGGGCGAGGACACCGCAGCGTCGGAGGCTGAGCCCGAGATTGTGACGGTTGCCAGCGGCAACTTCAGTGGCAACTCTCGCTACGACATCACCGGCGACCTGAGCGTCCTGAACGATGGCAGTGAGCAGCGCTTCCTCCGCTTCGAGAACTTCGAGTCCGACAACGGGCCCGACCTCAAGGTGTACTTGCGAGCCGAGAACGGTGACTTCGTCAGCCTCGGCAACCTGAAGGGCAACATCGGCGACCAGAACTATGAAATCCCGCCCGAGGTCGACCTCTCCGTCTTCAGCACCGTGGAGATCTGGTGTGAGCGCTTCGGCGTCGGCTTCGGCGAAGGCGAACTCACCCTCGCCTGAAACTCCCCACGGAGATCTGAAAACGACGAAGGCCCGCTCCGAGGAGCGGGCCTTCTGCGTTCTGTGAACGTGCGCTGGGAACGACGTGCTTAGCGACGGCGTGCTTAGCGACGGAGTCCGAGCTCGGCGATGATCGTGCGGTAGCGCTCGATGTCGATGCTGGCGAGGTAGTCGAGGAATCGACGGCGACGGCCGACGAGCATGAGAAGACCACGACGGCTGTGGTGGTCCTTCTTGTGCATCTTCAGGTGCTCGGTGAGGTGGTTGATCCGGTCGGTGAGCAGCGCGATCTGCACCTCGGTCGAGCCGGTGTCGTTGTCGCTCTTGGCGTACTTGGCAATGGTGTCAGCCTTCGGAGGAAGGTTGGCGGGAACTTTCTGGCTCATGATGATGCGCTTTCTCTGGATCGAACCTGGCAGCTCGGTGGTGAGACAAACCAGGGCGGGACCTGTGGCCCGGCCACTCGCACCCGTTCCGAAGTCGGACGGCGCGAACAGCAGCCCGCAAGGTTAGCGGTGCCGTGCCAGACTTCCCGCCGTGACTTCTCCCGCTGACACCATCAGCTCCTTCGAGACCTTCGTGGTCGGCAATCCCCCGCCCCGGCACGGCGGTCGCTACTTCATCTTTGTGAAGCTCGTGACCGGTGATGGGGTCGTGGGTTGGGGCGAGGTGTACGCCGCCACGTTCTCCCCGAAGGTCATCGAGGCCATGGTGGCCGATGTGTGTGAGCGGCATGTTGTCGGTCAGGATCCGCATCGCATCGAGACGCTGTGGCGCAACGTGTATGGCCGGGGCTACACGCAGCGTCCGGATCTCTCCCTCGTCTCCGTGTTGAGTGGGATTGAGATGGCGTGCTGGGACATCGTGGGCAAGCGAGCAGGCAAGCCCGTCTACGAACTGCTTGGCGGACGAGTGCAGGAAGGACTCCGTTCCTACACCTACCTGTATCCGCCCGACGTCAACGAGGACATCTACACCAACGAGGGCTTCTACGCCGATCCCGCTGCCTCCGCAGCGGCTGCCGTTGCGTGCGCCGACGAGGGTTTCACTGCGATCAAGCTCGATCCGATGGGCGGCTACTCCACGTTCGACCCGCGACAGCCCTCGCTCGAGCGCTTGGAGCTCGCAGTGGAGATGTGCCGTCAGATTCGCGAGGCGGTCGGCACCCGAGCGGACATTCTCTTCGGGACCCACGGCCAGTTCTCTGTGTCGGGCGCCAAGCGCTTGGCACGGCTGCTCGAGCCCTTCGATCCACTCTGGTTCGAGGAGCCGACCCCACCGGAGGCGCCGGAGGAAATGGCCCGAGTCGCGGCGGCCACCTCCATCCCCATCTCAACCGGCGAGCGCCTCGTCACGAAGTACGAGTTCGCTGCCGTCTTGCGGGCCGGTGCCGCCACGATCCTGCAACCGAACGTGGCTCGCTGCGGTGGCCTTCTCGAGGGAAAAAAGATCGCGTCGCTGGCCGAAGTCCACCACGCTCAGATTGCGCCACACCTCTACAACGGACCGATCGGTGGTGCAGCC
>CALKTH010000038.1 GCA_937997485.1 uncultured Acidimicrobiales bacterium
GCCAGCGGGGAGGGCATCCCCGTTGATGTCTTCGAAGACGAGGTCGCCGAGCGTGGCGGTCTCGTACAGACCAGCGTCCACCGCAGTGGTGCTGTCGCCGAAGCCGACGCTGATCGTGCCGGTCTGACCGATGTTGACACCTGTGGGGGCGGCATCGGAGTCCACCGTGTCCGCGGCTGCGTCCTGGGGCGAGAAGAGCGTGCCGGCAGGGGCAACGAACTCGACGACGTAGTCCGCAGGCGTGGTGGCATCGGTCGGTGCGACGGCGAACTCGTAGAAGCCGAGCGGGTCAGTTCCCGTGCCGTCAGCGGTCACGGTGCTGTCGATCACGTTGCCGAGGTCGTCGAGCAGGTTGACGGTCACGCCAGCAACGCCGAGCTCACCGGCATCTTGCTGTCCATCGGCATCGGCGTCGGCAAAGACGAAGTCGCCGATGGTGATCGGAAGAAGACCGGCGTCGAGATCGATGGTGTCTCCGGACTCGACCACGAACGTGCCGGTCTGGCCGGACACGACGTTGGCGTCAGAGTCGGTTGCCTCGGCGCCAGAACCGGCGGCGGTGAAGGCAGCGCCGGCGGGCAGCACGAAGTCCACTTCGTAGGTGCCGGGAGCGAGATCGGCGAACTCGTAGGTACCGCCACCCGAGGTAGTGGTCGTGGCCAACTCGTTGCCCGCACCGTCGAGCAGACGGACGACCACGCCGTCGATGCCGGGCTCCCCAGCGTCCTGCTGGCCGTCTTCATCGAGGTCGACCCACACGGTGTCGCCGATGGTGATGGGCGTGACCAGCCCAGCATCGACGGTGTCGATGCTGGTATTGCTGGACACGGTGATGGTGCCGGTCCGGCCGATGGAAGCATCGGCGCCGGTGGGCACAGCGTCTGAGTCGGTGGTGTCGGCTCCCGCGTTGGCGGGAGCGAAGATCGTGCCGCTCGGCGCATCGAAGCGAACGACGTACTGACCGGGGGTGAGGCCGGTGAACTCGTAGCTCCCGGCCACGCCGGCGTTCGCGCCAGCGGCAGGTGTCGCCGTCGTCGTCGTGGCCAAGACGTTGCCCGCAGTGTCCTCGAGCGTCACGGTCACACCATTGACGCCCGGCTCTCCAGCGTCTTGCTGGCCGTCACCGTCGAGATCGTCGAACACTCGATCACCGATGGAGCCGCCCAGCACACCGATGTCGAGGTCGTCGACGGCGTCCCCGCTTGCCACGGTGAACGGATCGGACACACCGGAGGCGTTGACGTCGGAATCGATCGCGTCGTTGCTTCCCGCATCCTGTGTTGCGAACGTGAGGCCGGGAGTGGCCACCTGCACGGTGTAGGTGCCGGGCGCAACGCCGGTGAATTCATAGAAACCGACCGGGTCGCTACCCGTGCCGTCAGCGGTGACCGCTGTGGCGATGAGCGTTGTGCCTTCGTACAGCTCGACGGTGATTCCGCCCAAGCCGTCCTCGCCGGTGGCGAGACCATCGTTGTTGCTGTCGACGAAGACGTTGTCGCCAATGGTGATCGGCGTGAACAGGCCGGCATCGACGTTGTCGATGGCGGATCCAGAGGTGACGACGAAGGAAGGAGCGACGCCGCTGGCGTTCGCATCCGAGTCGGTGGCGTCGGCGCCGATGTTCGGGGTGGTGAAGACGGTGCCAGTCGGAGCAGTGAACTGAACCGTGTAGGTGCCGGGGGCGACACCGGTGAACTCGTAGAAGCCCAGCGGATCGCTACCCGTGCCATCAGCGGTCGTGGTCGTGGCGACCACGCTTCCGCCCTGCAGAAGCTGAACGGTCACGCCGGCGATGCCGGGTTCACCGGCGTCCTGCTGACCATTTCCGTTCTCGTCCTCCCACACGAAGTCGCCAACGGTGCTGGGAGCAACAAGACCCGCATCGACGGTCGAGATGGTCTCACCAAGGCCCACTGTGATCAGGCCGGTCTGGCCGATCGTCGCCCCGGTCGGGTTGGCGTCGGAGTCGCTCGCGTCTGCGCCCGTGTTCTGGGAGGTGAAGGTCTGTCCTGTGGGCAGGACGAACTCGATGATGTAGTTCGCGTCGGTCGTCGCCGTGGCCGGAGCAACGGCGAACTCGTACGAGCCATCCGCTCCGCCGATGGTGGCGGTGGTCGTGCTGTCGAGGAGCGTGCCGGTCGAGGAGAGCAGGTTGACCGTGACGCCGTTGATGCCGGGTTCACCAGCATCCTGCTGCCCGTCCCCGTCGAGGTCGTTCCAGACCCGATCACCGATGATGGAGGGCAGGAAGCCGGCGTCGACGCTGTCCACGTCGGCGCCGGAGGCAACCGTGATCGTGCCCGTGACTCCGGTCGTGACATCCGCGTCGGAATCTGTTGCGTCCGCTCCGTTGTCCTGCGTGGTGAAGGTGCCACCCGCCGGCGACACGAACTCGACGACGTAGTCGCCGGGAACCAGCTGATCGAACACGTAGGAACCGGCGACGCCGCTCAGCGTGGCGGTGGTCGTTGTGGCAACCACCGACCCGCCCTGCAGCAGGTTGACGGTGACACCGTCAAGCCCCGGTTCGCCTGCATCCTGCTGGCCATCCGCGTCGAGATCGACGAAGACTCGGTCGCCAATGGACCCCGGCAGCACTCCGGCATCGAGCGTGTCGAGATCAACACCACTGGTCACGACGAAGGCACCGCTGAGTCCGGAACCATCCACATCAGAGTCCGTCGCGTCAGCGCCACTGTTCTGGGTGGTGAAGTTCAGAGTAGGGGCGCCAGACGCCGCGCTGACCTGGATCTGGTAGCTGCCGGGGGCAACCGAGGTGAAGGAGTACGAGCCGTCGGCCGCCGTGGTGGTCGTGTCAACGACGGATCCGCCCTGGAGGAGCTCAACCGTGACGCCGGCAAGACCGGGTTCGCCGACATCCTGCTGACCATCTCCATCGAGATCGACCCACACGAAGTCACCAACAACAAGAGGCTCGTAGAAGCCAGCATCGACGTCGGCGGTGTCACCAGACTCGAGGGCGCCGAGCGCCACCTCGCCGGTGATCGGATCAGCATCAGAGTCGGTCGCCTCGGCGCCCGAGTCCTGTGCGGTTCCGACGAAGTCGGTCGGAGCGACGAACTGCACGGTGTACGTGCCGGGAGCAGCAGTGAACTCGTATGAGCCATCGATACCGCCGATGGTGGAGGTCGTTGTGGTGTCCACCACGGCGCCGAGGCCGTCGAGCAAGTTGACAGTCACACCGTTGATGCCGGTCTCAGCGCCGTCGAGCTGGCCATTGGCGTTGGTGTCTTCGAAGACGAGGTCGCCGATAACCACCGGCGTGTACAGGCCGGCATCAAGCTGATCGGTTGTCGAGCCGGACGAGAGGGTGACAGGAGCACTGGCGCCCGAAGCGTTCACGTCAGAGTCGAGTGCATCATCGGAGCCAGCGTTGGCCAGGGTGAACACCGTGTCCGAAGGCGCCGCGACCTGGATGGAATACGTGCCGGGAGCGAGATCGGTGAACTCGTAGAAGCCGAGCGGGTCGGCTCCCGAGCCATCGGCGGTGGTCGTGGTGGCCACAACGCTTCCACCCTGCACGAGTTCCACGGTCACGGCAGCGATACCGGGCTCGCCGGCGTCCTGGATGCCATCGCCGTCGAGATCCTCGAACACGAAGTCACCAACGGTGACCGGAGCGAAGAGGCCAGCATCGACATTTGTGATCGTGTCGCCGAAGGCAACGGTGGTGAGAGCGGTCTGACCGACCGTCGGGCCAGTCGGATTGGCGTCGGAGTCGGTCGCATCGGCACCGGCGTTCTGCGTCGTGAACACCTGGCCGGATGGGAGGACGAACTCGATGATGTAGTCGGCGGGAGCGACGGAGAACTCGTAGATGCCATCCGTGCCGCCGACCGTTGCTGTCGTGGTTGTTGCGAGAAGCGTTCCGGTACTGGACAGCAGGTTGACGGTGACGCCGTTCACGCCGGCCTCGGCCGCATCCTGCTGACCGTTGCCATTGGCATCAACGAACACGCGGTCACCAATGGTGGGAGCGGTCAAGCCCGCATCGCGATCGATGACGGAACCGGAGGCCACGATGAACGTGCCGGTCTCGCCGGTCGTCTCGTTCGCATCTGAGTCGGTGGCGTCGGCACCACTGTCTTGCGTGGTGAAGGAGGCACCGGTGGGGAGAACGAAGTCCACCTCGTAGGTGCCGGGGGCCAGACCTGAGAAGTCATAGGAACCGTCGGCCGCGGTCGTGGTGGTTGCCAGCTCCGTGCCTACACCATCCAGGAGACGGACCGTGACGTTGCCAACTCCGGGTTCGCCAGCACCCTGCTGACCGTCACCATCGGTGTCGAGCCAGACGAAGTCGCCGACCACGCCGGGGATGTAGAGGCCAGCATCAAGGTCGGCCGAGCCGCCGGAAGCCAGCGTGACGGAGGCGGAGTCGCCGGAGCTGTCCACGTCAGAGTCTGTGCCGTTCGCGCCGGCATCTTGCGTGGTGAAGACGTAGCCGGACGGCGCCGCCACTCGAATCGAGTAGGTACCGGGAGCAAGGTCGGTGAACTCGTAGAAGCCCAGCGGGTCGGGGCCCGTGCCGTCTGCGGTGGTCGTCGTTGCGACAACAGCACCACCTTCGATCAGCTCGACCGTGACGCCACCAAGACCCAACTCGGAGGCGTCCTGCTGGCCATTGCCGTTGGCGTCAATCCACACGAAGTCACCGATGGTGACCGGCGTGAGAATGCCGGCGTCGAGGTCGCTGGTGCTCTGGCCGGAGGTCAACGTGACGGTTCCAGACTCGGCCGTTCCATCGTCATCACCGTCGACGACGTCGGAGTCCGCAGCGTCAGCAACGGCGTCAGCAGGCGAGAAGGTGGCACCTGCGGGGGCCACAACCTGAATGGCGTACGTGCCGGGAACGGCGGTGAACTCATAGCTGCCGGCGACGCCGCCGAGGGTGGCCGTCGTCGTGGTGTCGATCACGTTGCCGAGATCATCGAGCAGGTTGACGGTCACGCCATCGATGCCAAGCTCGCCTGCGTCCTGGTTGCCATCGCCATCGAGGTCTTCGAAGACGAAGTCGCCAATCGTGACCGGCACAAACATGCCAGCGTCAACGGTGTCGATCGAGTCGCCGAACCCAGCGGTGATCGTGGCGGTCTGGCCAATGGTGACGCCGGTGGGACTGGCATCGGAGTCGGCGTTGTCTGCCCCCTGATCCTGCGGGCTGAAGACGTGATCGGTGGGAAGCACGAACTCGACGACGTAGTCGCCGGGGTCAACGGCGAACTCGTAGGAGCCGGCGGTCCCACCGACCGTTGCGGTCGTGGCCGTGTCGACCACGTTGCCCAACGTGTCGAGCAGGTTGACGGTCACACCATTCAGTCCAGGCTCGCCCGCATCCTGTACGCCGTCGCCATTGGAGTCGGTGAACACTCGGTCACCAATCGTGGCTGGAAGAAGTCCGGCATCAACCGAGGTGATGTCCTGGTCGGAAGCGACAGCGATCGTGCCGGTCTGGCCGATGTTCGGGCCGGCCACTGCTGCGTCGGAATCCGTTGCGTCAGCACCCGAGTCCTGGGCCGTGAACGTGGCCCCCGCTGGGGTGACGAACTCGACGACGTAGTCGCCGGGAACCAGGTCCTCGAAGAGGTACGAGCCGTCCACGCCAGAAAGCGTCGTAGTGACGGTGGTGGCGAGAACATTGCCACCGGCGTCGAGCAAGTTCACGGTGATGCCGTTGCGACCGGGCTCACCGGCGTCTTGCTGGCCATCACTGTCGAGGTCGATGAAGACACGGTCACCGATGGATCCTGGGAGGACACCGGCATCAATGGTGTTGTTGTCGGCGCCGCCACCCATGGTGAAGGACCCGGTGAGACCGGAAGCGTTGGCGTCGGAGTCGGTCGCATCCGCGCCCGCATCCTGCGTGGTGAACACCAAGCTGGGGCCGGAGAACTGAACGGAGTAGCCGGTGCCGGGATCGATATTCGTGAACCCGTAGGAACCATCGGCCCCCGTGATTGTGGTGTCGATAACCGATCCTCCGCGGATCAGCTCAACGGTGACGCCCTCGAGTCCGGGCTCACTGGCGTCCTGCTGGCCGTCTTCGTCGAAGTCAACCCACACGAAGTCGCCGATGGCGAGCGGTTCGTAGAAGCCAGCGTCGACATCGGCAGTGTCGCCAGAAGCGAGCGTTCCAAGCGCCACCTGTCCAGTGGTCACGCTGGCGTCAGAGTCGGTGACCTCAGCACCGGTGTCTTGCGAGGTTGGGGTGAAGCCACCAGGGGTGACGAACTCAACCGTGTACGTCCCGGGGGCAGCCGTGAACGCGTAGGTCCCGGAGATGCCGCCGATGGTGCTGGTCGTGGTCGAAGCGACGATCGCTCCCCCACCGTCCAACAGTCGGACCGTCACGCCGTTGATGCCGGGCTCGCCGACATCTTGTTGGCCGTTGGCGTTCTGGTCATCCCAGACGAAGTTGCCGATCACGATCGGGGCGTAGGCCCCGACGTCGATCGTTGCGATGGCATCGCCGCTGACAACGGTGACCGGTGCAGTCTCACCGTCGGCGGGGTTGGCGTCGGAGTCAGTTGCGTCCGCGCCCTGGTCCTGCGTCGTACCGACGAAGCCGGTGGGGTACATGACGCGAACGGAGTACGTGCCGGGGTCGAGGTCGGTGAACTCGTAGAAACCAAGCGGGTCACTGCCCGAGCCATCAGCCGTCGTGGTTGTGGCCACGACACTGCCGCCCTGGATCAGCTCGACCGTGACGCTGGCGAGGCCGGGTTCACCGGCGTCCTGCTGACCGTCACCATCAAGGTCTTCGAAGACGAAGTCACCGATGGTGATCGGCGTGTAGATGCCTGCGTCCACCGTTTCGATGTCGTCGCCGAAGCCAGCGCTGATCACGGCGGTCTGGCCGATCGTCGCTCCGGTCGGCGTGGCGTCGGAGTCGGTCGCCTCAGCGCCGACGTTCTGCGGTGAGAAGGCCGAGCCGCCGGGGAGCACGAACTCGACGATGTAATTCGCATCCGTGGTGGCGTTCGTCGGCGCAACAGCGAACTCGTAGGAGCCATCGACACCGCCGATGGTGGCCGTTGTGGTGGAGGTGATGAGCGTTCCGGTGGAGGAGAGCAGGTTCACGGTTACGCCGTTGACGCCCGACTCGCCGCCGTCCTGCACGCCGTCACCATCAAGGTCTTCGAACACGAGGTCACCGATGATGGCGGGCTCGAGGCCAGCGTCCACATTGATCGTGTCCCCCGACTCAACAACGAACGTGCCGGTCTCACCGGTCGTTGCATCGGCGTCGGAGTCTGTGGCTTCGGGTCCCGCACCTGCCGTCGTGAACGAAGCGCCGGCGGGGAGGACGAAGTCCACCTCGTAGGTGCCGGGGAGGAGATCATCGAAGGACCACGAGCCGTCAGCGGCCGTGGTCGTGGTGTCGAGTTCGGCGCCGGCACCGTCGAGCAAGCGCACGGTGACGCCACCAGTTCCGGGCTCGCCAGCGTCCTGCTGGCCGTCCTGGTCGAGATCGACCCAGACGAAGTCGCCAATGCTGGCCAGCTCGATGAGGCCGCCATCGAGATCGGCGGCATCACCGGAAGCGAGCGTGACGTCGGCGCTCACGGCCGTGGTGGTCACACCAACGGGCACAACATCGGAGTCCGTGGCTTCGGCACCGGTATTGGCCGGTGAGAACACCGAACCGGAGGGTGCGGTGACGCGAATCGAATAGGTACCCGGAGTGAGGCCAGTGAAATCGTAGAAACCGATGGGGTCCGAACCAGTGCCGTCCGCCGTCGTGGTCACCGCGACGACGGAGCCACCCTGGATGAGTTCAACGGGGACGCCGGCGAGACCGGGTTCTCCAGCATCCTGCTGGCCGTCACCGTCGAGATCGTCCCAGATGAAGTCGCCGAGCGAGGCGGGAGTGAAAACGCCAGCATCAACGGTCGTCAGGCTCGTGCCCGAGGTCAGCGTCAGCGTGCCGGTCTGGCCGATCGTCGGATCGAGCACGGTTGGCACAGCGTCGGAGTCCGAGAGATCGGAACCGCTGTTGGCAGTGGTGAAGACGGTGCCGCTGGGGGCAACGAACTCGACGACGTAGGAGCCGGGCACCGTGATGAAGGAGTAGACACCGTCATCGCCACCGACTGTTGCGGTGGTGGTCGTAGCGACGAGGTTGCCACCGGTATCCCGCAGGTTGACCGTGACGCCGTTGATGCCAACTTCGGCCCCATCGAGCTGGCCATTCGCGTTGGCGTCGTCCCAGACACGATCACCGATGGTGACGGGCAGGACGCCCGCATCGAGATCGTCAATGGTGTCGCCGCTGACGACGGTGAAGAGTGCGGTCTGACCGCCCGCGTTCACGTCGCTGTCGATCGCGTCGTCACTTCCGGCGCTGAGCAGCGTGAAGTCGAGGTCGGTGTTGTCGAAACGAACTCGATAGGTACCGGGAGCGACATCGTCGAAGCCGTAGAAGCCGCCGCCAACCGTGGTCGTGGAATCGACCACGTTGTTGGCGACATCAAGAAGGTCGACCGTGACACCGTCGAGGCCCGGCTCGCCAGCATCTTGGATGCCGTCAGCATCGAGATCGACGAAGAGGAAGTCACCGATCGAGCTCGGCGTGATGAGGCCGGCATCCACTGAGTCGTTGTTCGTTCCGGACTGCACGGTGATCGTGCCCGTGACGCCCAGCGTGGCGTCCAAGACCGTCGGCACAGCATCAGAGTCGGTGGCATCCGGGCCGCTGTTGGCTGGGGCAAAGATCGTGCCGCTCTGCGCCGTGAAGCGGACCGTGTAGTCATTTGGCACGATGGCCGTGAACTCGTAGAAGCCGAGCGGATCTGAACCGGATCCGTCAGCGGTCGTGGTCGTGTCGACCACGGTGCCGAGATCGTCGAGAAGCTCAACGGTGACACCGGCGAGGCCAGGTTCGCCAGCGTCCTGCTGACCGTCACCGTCGAGATCGTCGAAGACAAAGTCGCCGATCACGCCGGGGAAGTAGGCACCCACGTCGAGCGTGTCGATGGTCTGCTCGGAGGCAACGGTGACGTTGCCCGTGGTGCCGGTCGTCGCTCCCACGACAGCATCGGAATCGGTGGCATCGGCGCCAGCGTTGGCCACCGTGCCAACGAAGCCAGACGGGTAGATGACCCGCACGGCATACGTATCAGGGATGACGTCGAAGGAGTAGAAGCCAAGTGGGTCGGGGCCCGAGCCATCGGCGGTGATGGTCGTCTGCACGACGCTGCCGAGATCATTGAGCAACTCGACCGTGACTCCGGCCAGGCCGGGTTCGCCACTGTCCTGCTGGCCGTTCGCGTTCAGGTCGTTCCAGACGAAGTCGCCGATCGCGCCCTGAGAGAACATGCCAGCATCGATCGTGGCGAGCGAGCCGGATCCGCTGACCGTGATCGTGCCGGTCTCACCGGTCGTGGTGTTGGCGTCCGAGTCAGTGAGATCTGCACCGCTATCGGCGACTGTGAGTTGGAAATCCGTGATCGGCTCGAAGTCGATCACGTAGTCGCCGGGGGCAACTGCGAACTCGTAGAAGCCGAGGGGATCGGCTCCAGTACCGTCAGCGGTCACGGTGGTCGCAAGTTCGTTCCCGACGGTGTCGAGCAGTCGCACGGTCACGCCAGCAAGTCCGGGCTCACCGGCGTCCTGCTGACCGTCGGCGTCTTCATCGTTCCAAACGAAGTCGCCGATGAGGAAGGGATTCACACCTGCATCGATGGTGTCGATCGAGGCGCCGCTGGCGACCACGAAGGGATCTGTTGTTCCGGACGCATCGGCGTCGGAGTCAGTGGCGTCACTTCCAGAGTTCTGCGTGGTGAAGGTCGATCCGGCGGCTACGAACTCAACGGTGTAGGTGCCGGGGGCAACGTTCGGGAAGGTATAGCTGCCGTCGACGCCGAGAACGGTTGCCGTGGTGGTTGTAGCGACCGTGTTGTTCGAGCTGTCGATGAGGTTCACCGTCACCCCGTTGAGCCCGGGCTCGCCCGCGTTCTGCTGACCGTTCTGATCGAGATCAACGAAGACTCGGTCGCCAACCGAAGCGGCCACGAAGAGGCCCGCGTCGAAGGAGGCTTCGGTCTCGCCACTGGCGAGCGAGGTTGCGCCGGTCCGCCCAATGTTGGGACCGGAGACGGCGGCATCGGAGTCCGATGCATCGCTGCCCTGATTGGCGAGCGTGAAGGCGTACGTGGCCGGGAGCTCGAACTCGATCTCGTAGAGATCTGGCTCCAGATCGGTGAACTCATAGAAACCAAGCGGATCGGAGCCCGAGCCGTCGGCAGTCGTCGTCGTGGCGAGAACGTTGCCTCCGCTGTCGAGCAGGTTGACCGTCACGCCATCGAGGCCCACCTCAGCCGCATCCTTCTGGCCGTCGCCGTCGGCATCGATCCACACCAAATCGCCGATCGTGGCGCCAAACCAGAGCCCGGCATCGATGGTGAAATCGTCGGTGCCGGTCGGGGT
The DNA here is from genome assembly GCA_937997485.1 of uncultured Acidimicrobiales bacterium. Taxonomy (GTDB): domain Bacteria; phylum Actinomycetota; class Acidimicrobiia; order Acidimicrobiales; family SZUA-35; genus SZUA-35. Next base: position 10,447 of record CALKTH010000038.1, read on the forward strand.
GATGGTGGCCGTCTGGCCGATCGTCGCGCCCGTTGGGGTCGCATCGGAATCGGACAGGTCGCTGCCTTGATCTTGGGCTGAGAATGAGCCGCCCGCGGGCAGCACGAACTCGACGATGACGTCACCGGGGCCCACATCGAACTGATAGGTGCCGTCCACGCCGCCGACGTTCGCCGTCGTTGTCGTGCCGATGACCGTTCCGGTCGTGGCATCGAGGAGGTTGACGGTCACGCCGTTCACGCCCGTCTCGGATCCACCGAGCTGGCCGTCAGCGTTGAGGTCTTCCCACACCACATCGCCGATGGATGACGGCATGATGCCGGCATCGATCGAGTCGTCGTCGCCGCCGGACGAGACCGTGAAGATCGACGTGAACCCTGAGCCGTCGACATCAGAATCGAGGGCGTCATCCGTTCCGGCGTTCTGGGTTGCGAAGGAGTAGCCGGGGGCCACCACCTGGATCTGATAGTCGTCCGGCGTTGCGATGTTGAAGAGGTAGGAACCATCGGCACCCGTGAGCGTGGTGTCGAGCACGTTTCCGCTGTCATCGAGCAGGTTGACCGTGACTCCGTTGGCACCAGGCTCGTTCGAGTCCTGCACGCCGTCGCTGTCCAGATCGAGCCATACGAAGTCGCCGATGACGATCGGCTCGTAGACGCCGGCGTCGATGGTCACGTTCAGCGAGCCGGACGTCACGGCGAAGAGGTCTGTCTCACCTGTGGTCTCATCGGCATCGGAGTCGAAGGCATCGCCGGTACCGGCGTCCTTCGGCGAGAAGGCGAATCCTGTCGGAGCCACGAAGCGAACCCGATAGTCACCGGGCACCACGCCGTCGAAGCGGTAGAAGCCCAGCGGGTCAACGCCAGTGCCATCGGCAGTGGTGGTGGTCGCGACCACGTTGCCCGCATCGTCGAGCAGCTCGACGGTGACGCCAGCGAGACCAGTCTCGAGACCGTCCAGTTCGCCCGTCCCGTTCGAGTCCTCCCACACGAAGTCGCCAACACTGCCGCCCTGGAAGAGGCCGGCGTCGATCGTGTCGTCGACGGCCCCAGGAGCGAGCGTGAAGACACCGGTCTCGCCGGCAGCGTCAGCATTTGAGTCGAGGGCGGAGTCTGCTCCTGCGTTCTGGGTCGAGAAGGTAAAGCCAGCCGGGGCGGTGAAGCGGACCTCGTAGTCGTCGCCCCGGAGCCCGTCGAAGTCGTAGATGCCGAGGACGTTCGTGGTGTCGGTGGCGATGAGATTGCCGAGATCGTCGAGCAACTCGACAGTCACGCCAGCCAAGCCAGACTCACCCAGGTCCTGGATGCCATTGCCGTTGGCGTCGTCCCAGACCCGGTCGCTGATCGTGGCCGTCACCAGTGGATCCGTCACGGTGGCATCGATGGCTGGAGTCTGCGTCGAGGAGACCTCAACGGTGTTGGTGATCCGGTCGACGGAGGCTGGCGAGTCCACCACCACCTGGTAGGTGATGGTCATGGTCTCGCCAGGGAGGATCACGGCGTTGTCGGCCGCGGTCACAAGGGCAGGCGGATCGCCATCGTCGAGCGCATTGGTGGCGCCCGTGACATTGGTGAACGTTCCGGCCGAGCCGGTGGCTGAACCCGTGATGACAAGATTGTCGAAGACGACGGTGTCGGTGTTTCCGAGATCGGTGGAGCCGAGGAAGCGGATCACCATCTGATTCGTCAGTGCCGTCGAGGCGGTGGGCAGGGTGTAGGAGTAGGAGCTGTAGTCCGCCTCGTCGCGGGGGCCGTCGAATCGCTCGAGCAGTTCCCACGTCGCCCCGTTGTCATCGGAGATCTCGACATCGACAAAGTCGGTGGCGATGTCGAGGTTGAAACCACTGGCATCGAAGGCCACCGTCGCCGCCGTGGCCCCGGCCAGGCTGAAGGAGCGCTGGGCACCTTCCCGGAATCCGTTGTCGCTGTCTCGAACTCGGAGGCTCTGATCGCCGAGATCTTCGATGAACCGAATATCGCCGGAGCCGAATCCGTCGCTCTCGCCGATCTCGGTCCATGAGCCCGCCCAACCTGTGCCGCCATTGGCGAGCTGGTCTTCGAAGTCGTGCGAGATGTTGATCGAGGCGCCCAAGGTGGTGAGCGTGGCCGTTGTCGACTCGGCGACGTATGCCGTACCGACAGGGAGGGCGTCGTCGACGAGAACGTTCGTCTCAGTGTTTGCGCCCGTGTTCTGGACGGTGATCGTGTAGGTGATGGTGTCGCCCGGCTGGAGACTGGGGGTGGCGTCGCTGGTCTTGTCGACGTCGAGATCGGTCGTGACGAGGTTGTCGATGTCAGAACCGAACGCCGGTGCGTACGCATTGCCGTAGGCGTCGAGCCAGTTCACCTCTGCGGTGTTGGCGATGTTGGCGCCAGCGGATCCGTTGACGGTGACATCGAGCTGGACCGATCCCGTGTCGCCCGCACTGACGGGATTGTCGAGCGTGTAGGTGACGGTCCCGCCGGATTCAGAACATGTACCGGTGGATCCAGTGAGGAACGAACAGCCGACAAATGTCGTCCCCGTGGGGAGCGGGTCGGTGATCACCACGTTGTACGCCGGCGCCGGGCTGGCGGACTCATCGGAAACGTTGTCGTACTGGATGACGTAGGACAGCGTGTCGCCGACCTGCACGTTGTTCCGGCCGTCGTCCTTGGTCAGCGTCAGATCAGGAACGGGAGGCGGCTCTTCCAGGAACACGCCGTTCTCGGCCTCAAAGATGTACTGGTTGTTCGGGGTCAGGCAGACCTCCGCCGACCACCAGCCAATGAGCGAGGCATCGATCGCGTACGTGTCGCCAACTCGAGTGGTGTTCGAGCTGCCGTTCCACGTCGTGCTGCCCGACACCGTGCCGACCTCAGTACTGCCGTCGGGCAGCGAGTAGATCACGGAGCCGTTGTTGTCCATGTCGAAGTTGTGCAACGTGGTGGTCGGCTGCGAACCGTCGACGTAGAAGTAGTAGTCATTGCAGACGCTGCCCGAGCCACCGTGCTGGAAGGTCGAGCGAATGATCTTGACTTCGAGTTCATCGGCGGTACCCGGGATGCCGTCGGGATCGTCGTACTCGTCGCCGTCGTAGAGATCGCTGGTCGAACAGCCTCCGGCCGGACAGTCAGGATCGTGGGCCACGCCGAGGCGCCACGAGTTGTCGTCGTCATCGGACGTGCTCGCAGTCAACTCATAGACGCCGGGCCCGGTGGGGATGAAGGTGGCCAGTTCTGTCCACGCGCCGTTGGTGCCGCCTGTGGGCGTGTAGGTCTGGGTTGTGATGAGGGCCCCACTCGGGTCGAAGAGTGAGTAGGTCGTGTCGTCGTCATCGTTGCGAGTCTCATCCGGGGCGAGGAGGCCGGTCGGATTCGGGTTCGTCGACTCGGGGTCGTACAGCGCCACCGTGACCGAGAGGCCGGTAGGCCAGGTTGCCGGCACCGAGATCTCGAACAGCTGGTCCTGACCGCCACCACCGTCAGCCGTCGGTGAGGTGTACCAGTCGCCGATGCCGATGCCGGCGTTGGGGCCGCTGGTCTGAATGAACAGCTCGTTCTCCCCAGCGGGTGGGAGCTCGACGGCGCCGGCGGGCAGCGCGGCGCCACTCGTCATCGTTGCCGTCAGCACCATGAACGCGGCGAACGCCAGCACCAGAGAGCGCCGACGTTGAGGGTTCAGGATGGAGAGGAAGTGCTGCACAAAAGGTCCTTGGGAATCGCCCACGCCGCACGTCCCGGACGGCAATCCGAGTTCTGGCGGCACGCGTCAATCGGCACGAGCCACCTGTTGTTGACGCCGTAGGGCAAAAGAACCGATTGCC
>CALKTH010000039.1 GCA_937997485.1 uncultured Acidimicrobiales bacterium
GCAGCCTGGGAAAGCGCGGACACACATGTCCATTCGAGTCGGCATCAATGGATTCGGTCGTATCGGCCGCAACTTCTTCCGGGCAGCAAAGCAGTCCGGCGCAGACATCGACTTCGTGGCGGTCAACGACCTCGGCGACACCGCCACCATGGCTCACCTGCTCAAGTACGACTCCGTGCTCGGCACCCTCCCGCAGGAGATTGCTGCCGTCGACGGCGGTATCTCGGTCGACGGCGACGTCCTCAAGGTCCTGAGCGTACGCAACCCGAACGAGTTGCCGTGGGGCGATCTCGGCGTCGACGTCGTGATCGAGTCCACCGGCGTGTTCACCAAGCGTGACTCCGCTGCGCTTCACCTCGAGGGTGGCGCTCCGTACGTGATCGTTTCCGCTCCGTGCTCCGGCGCTGACAAGACCTTCGTGGTTGGGGCCAACGAGGACACGTTCGACCCGGAAACCGACAAGGTTGTCTCCAACGCTTCGTGCACCACCAACTGCTTCGTGCCGATGGTGAAGGTCCTCGACGACAACTTCGGCCTCGTCAACGGTCTCATGACCACCATCCACGCCTACACCGGCGACCAGACCACGGTCGACGCTCCCCACGGCGATCTCCGTCGTGCCCGCGCTGCTGCCATCAACATCATCCCGACCAGCACTGGCGCCGCTCGGGCGACCGGCCTCGTCATGCAGAGCATGCAGGGCAAGCTCGACGGCATCGCCATGCGCGTTCCAGTCCCCACCGGCTCGATCACCGACTTCACCTGTGTGCTCGAGAAGGAAGCCACGGCTGACGAGATCAACGCCGCGTACAAGGCAGCTGCGGCCGAGGGTCCCCTCGCTGGTGTGCTCGACTACACCGAGGATCCCATCGTCAGCTCTGACATCGTCACCTCGCCTGCGTCCTGCACGATCGATGCTGGGCTCACCACGTCGATGGGCACGCTCGTCAAGGTCGCTGGCTGGTACGACAACGAGTGGGGCTACTCCAACCGTCTCGTCGACATGGCCATGATCGTCGGCGCCGCCAACCAGGCCTAGGCGACAACGAATGACGACCTTCGGCGTCCCCGAACTCGAGGATCTGGCCGGCTCGATCGACGGAGGCTTGGACGGCACGTCCGTCCTCGTCCGAGTCGATTTCAACGTGCCAATGTCCGATGGGGAGATCACTGACGATCTCCGCATGCGGGCGGCCCTGCCCACCCTCACCTGGCTGCAAGAGCAGGGTGCAACGGTCACGGCCTGTTCTCACCGGGGACGCCCGAAGGGCGAACCCAACCCCGAGTTCTCGATGGACCCGGTGCGCAAGCACCTGGCCTCCATCGCTCCCGGGGTGAAACTGCTGGAGAACCTCCGGTTCAATGCCGGCGAGACGAAGAACGACCCGGCGTTCGTCCAGCAACTGATTCAGGGCCATGACGCCTACGTCAACGATGCCTTCGGCGCCTCGCACCGCGAGCACGCGTCGATCGTGGGACCTCCCCAGCATCTGCCTTCGGCTGCCGGCCGTCTGCTGGCCAAAGAAGTTGATGTGCTGCTCGGTGTGCGGGAGAACCCACGGCGTCCGCTGGTCGCGGTGATGGGTGGGGCCAAGGTCTCCGACAAACTCGGGGTGATCGAAGCACTGCTCGGCATCGTCGACCACATCATCGTGGGCGGGGGCATGGCGTTCACCTTCCTCAAGGCACAGGGCCACGAGATTGGCGACTCCCTCCTCGAAGAGGAGATGGTCGAGGCCTGCGGACGGATGCTCGAGAGCGGCAAGATTCATCTGCCCGAAGACATCACTGCCCTTGGGGGCGGTGGCAAGTTGTTCGATCCCGACGCCGGGGGAGAGGTGCGCCAAGCGGGCGTCAATCTGGCGCCAGGCTGGATGGGTGTCGATATCGGCCCCTACTCAGCTGCGTTGTTCTCCGATTTGATCCTCGATGCGGGCACGGTCCTGTGGAACGGCCCGATGGGTGTGTTCGAGGATCCCCGCTTCGAAGCCGGCACCAAGGTCGTGGCCGACGCCATGGCCGAGACCCGTGCGTTCACGGTGGTCGGCGGTGGCGATTCTGCTGCCGCGGCCAAGCAATTTGGCGTCGACGGCGACGTCAGTCATGTCTCCACCGGTGGTGGAGCGTCCCTCGAACTGCTCGAACAGGGTGACCTGCCGGGCTTGCAAGCACTCAGGAGCTGACCACGATGTCCAACGACACCTCACGCACCCCACTCATCAGTGGCAACTGGAAGATGCACCTCAACCACTTCGAGGCCTTGAAGCTCGTGCAGGAGCTCAGCTACCAGGTGACCGAGGACGACATCGAGGTCGTCGACATCTCCGTGCATCCTCCGTTCACCGACATCCGGACGGTGCAAACGGTGCTCGAGAGCGATCGCATGCCGTTCCACCTGGGAGCGCAGCACTGCCACTTCGAAGAGAAGGGCGCCTTCACTGGCGAAGTCGCACCGAGCATGCTGGCCAAGCTCAACGTGAGCTACGTGATCGTCGGCCACTCCGAGCGCCGTGAAGTCTTCGGCGAGACCGACGAGATGGTGAACC
>CALKTH010000040.1 GCA_937997485.1 uncultured Acidimicrobiales bacterium
GGTGCAGCCAACGTTTCCGCAACGGCTCGCATCTGTTCGACGCGAGCCATGATGTCCGGGTCAGCCTCGACACGAGCACGTTCGGTCGGCGTCGCTTCGCCATCCACATACAGCGATGCCAAGAGATCGGCGTCGGTGTCCTCTGGGAGGTGGGAGAAGGGCGTGTCGCTCATGGTCGTCTGTCGGTCGAGTTCGGTTCGTTGGAGCTTTGACGTTCGAAGGAACCCGTCTGGTTCCCGAGAAGTTGCGCAAGGTGACGTCTGCCACGCGAGATGCGACTGCGGACGGTGCCTGGGGGGAGGTCGAGCGTCTCGGCAATCTCGGCGTAGTCCATGCCCAGAACGTCCCTGAGCACCACGGGAGCTCGGAATTCCTCGGGAAGCTGCGGCATCACGTCGTCGATGGTGACCCGATCCGCCACCTGCTGGTCGATCTCGGGCCCATCGCTCATGCGTTCGGGCTGATCGTCAACGACGGCAAGCGGCCGTCGTTGGCGGCGGCGGAGCTCGTCCAGGCAGGCGTTGGTGGCGACGCGATGGCTCCAGGTCTTGAATGTTGAGCCACCCTCGAAGCGGGGGAGACCTCGAACGATCGCCATCAGTGCTTCCTGGCAGGCGTCTGCGGCATCGGCATCGTTGCCGGCCAAGCGGCGGCACACGGCGTAGAGACGGTCGTAGTGACGCGAAAGCAGGGCGTCCATGGCGCCCCGGTCCCCACCCTGGGCCAGGACAACGAGTTCAGCATCGGTCCGTTCGATAGGGAGAGCTTAGGGGCCGAGCGGAACCGCGCTGCGCAACGCCTGCTGGCCGGGATCTCTACGCGGCAAGGGAGCTGTGCAGTTCACGATTCGCGGACGCTTCTAGGAGACGGTCAGCTCGGCGAGTTCGAACCGATGATCTGGCTCGTCGCCTTCGTCCCCGCGATCGGGGGACAGACCGTGGTCGGTGAACCAGAGCATCACCCGCCGTCCGCGAACGTCATCGAGCTCGAAGGCTTGATTGCCGTCGAGATTCGTCCCGGAGGCCGCGGGTTCGCCCCACTGGCCAGGAGGGGCTGAGAAGTCATCGCCAACGAAGATCTCCACGCTCCATCCCTCGGTTGGTGTCGTCATGACGATCTCCCGCACCACGGCAGTGCCGCCGAGATCCACCTCGTAGCCCACGCCGTCTTTGAGTCCGTTGCCATAGTTCGGGAAGCGGTAACTCTCGGTTCGCCAACTCGTGGCCGTGTCGCCGTCGTACGCGAGAGCGACATCATCTGGTCGCTCGACTCCGTCCCCTTGCGGATCGATCGAGCGGGCACCAACGATGGCGGTCTCCACCACTTCGTCGAAATCGGTGAGCGGCGTTGTGCCCGTGGTCTCGGTATCAACACCGCCTTCGCCGTCGCTGTCCCCGTCGTTGCTGCCGGCCACGTCATCGTTCGATTCGCCGCCGAGCTGATCGAAGAAGCTGCTGCCGATGGGCGACTGGTTGAACAGGAGCCCTGCGAGCACGAGTGCGCCACCGACGAGCAATACGACCATGGCGGCTCCGATCCACGATCGTTCCGAACGGATGAACTCGCCGAAATCGCTGTCGTCCTCGTCCGACTCATCGAAGGCTTCGTCGACGAGATCATCGTTGGACAGTCCGCCATGGGTGGCATCAGCGACGGCCACGGGGGCAGACATCAGCGGTTCCGCTACGAGCAGCGTGCCGTCGGCGACGGTGGGATCTACGTGAACACCCGACAGTGCAGCCCGAGCATCCACCGCCCGCGCGTGTCGATCGGCTGGGTCGCGCGACATCAACTTGAAGATGACGTCGTCGAGCGCTTGCGGGAGTTCTGGGTCGAGATGCCGGATGCGCGGCGGCTCGACATGGAGGCGGGCGAGCGCCGTGGCCGCGTCGGTGTCTGCCTTGAATGGAGGCCGGCCCGTTGCTGACTCGAACAGGACAACGCCGAGCGAGTAGAGATCGGCCCGGGGGTCGATGGGGTCTCCCGCCACCTGCTCCGGTGCCAGGTATTTTGCTGTGCCGAGGAGCGTGCCGGTGACCGTCAGGTCGGTGTCCTCGCCGGCCTTGGCGATACCGAAGTCCGTGACCATGATGCGGCGATCGGCGCACAGCATGATGTTCGACGGCTTGATGTCTCGGTGAATCACACCGCCGCTATGCGCTTCGTCGAGCGCGTCGCTGATCTGCATGCCGAGATCGACAACGTCGGCCGGGGAGAGGTGGTGGACATCGTCGAGCACGGCGCGCAGCGTGCGACCCTCGAGCAACTCCATCACGATGGCTTCGACGCCGTCGGCGTTCACGGTGTCGTAGATCGCCACGATCGAGCGATGGGAAAGGCGGGCGGCGGCGACAGCTTCCCGCCGGAAGCGGATCACGAAGCCACGGTCGCCAGCGAGATGGGGATGGAGCAGTTTCACGGCCACGGGCCGGCCGAGCACCGTGTCGGTCGCACGCCACACCTGGGCCATGCCGCCATTGGCGATCGGCTCAACGAGTTCGTAGCGCCCCGAGAGCCGGTCACCAATTCGGGGCATGGGCGCGGGATCGAAGTTGCTCACGGCTCGACCACGAACCAGCTGGCACGGCCACCTCGGCCCTGAGCGCTGACGGGCGCAGTGCTACGCATCGATGCTCTCCGCGGGCGGAGTCTCCGCTTGTTTGGCCTTTTCCTCACCAGGGGAGGACGATGCCGGGGTCTCGCTGGTCGCGTCCTCTTCTCGTGCCTTCGCCGTCTTGGCCCGGGAGAAGGACACGAGCCACCACGCAATCAGGAACACGAATGCCGCTGCAGAAAGCAGCAGGCCCAGCCCCGGGATGGCAGTCGAGCGAACGGCGAAGCGGGTCGAAGCCAACTCTTCGGAGCGATCGGGTGTGAAGATGCGCACCGTCAACGGGGAGAGGCCGAGCGACCGGGCCTCCAAGTCGATGTCGATGGTCGAAGAACCCGGTGGGAGCGCAATGAGCTCGCCGTCTTGGTCGACCTCGATCTTGTCGCTCTCGAACTCGAGAAGCACCGAGCGCGTTCCACTGCTGCGGTTTTCGACGGTGATCGGGATGTTGGCGTTCAGGGTGGCCAGAGTGACGGACTGACCGTCCGGCAGGATCACGCCACCCAACGCTGACCGAAGGTTGTCCCGCAGGCGAGTCATGGCCCGAGAACGGTCTGCCGGATTCAGGTCTCTCGTGAGCGCGGAGAGAAGGTTCGTAGAGAAGCTCTCTGGACTCGGGTCACCGTTGATGTGGAACTGTTCGTAGGTGAGGAGTTCGGTGGTGAACTCTTCGATGTCCTGGCGGACGAACGAAAGGTCTTGGCTTGGTTGTTCGTCCGGCCGGATCAACAACAGTGCGGACTCTTCCACCACGGTGCGGAGATCAACGGGTGTGAGAAGGCCGGGTGACTCGAGGGCGACGAGCAGTGTGTCGAGCGCAGAGGCTTCGACAGACCGAAGCGAATCACCACCCAGCAGAATGGGCGAGCGATCGGTGTTCCACCGGACAGCCAGCTCGGCCAGCAACTCGTGCACTCTCGCGGTTGAGCGAGAACGTCCCTGCAGCTTGCTGGTGAGCACCTCGTCTACCTGCAGCACTTGGATCGAATCTTCCGAACCCCGAATCACGCCTGTCGGGCGACTGCGCTCTCCGCTTTCGAGCACCGTGCGATAGCCGAGTGACAGGAGGAGATCGACGCCGGCCTGGGTCAGGTTCGTGTCGACGGCCACTGTCTCCGCACTCACCGTGAGCCCCAGGCTCTCGAGGCGCTCGGAGGTCTGGGATTGGACGGTTGCGTAGAGATCACCGCGGTCGATCGATGCCAGAGCTGACGGATCGAGGTTCAGTGCGGCGGGAGCGATCACCGGTCGGCCCGCAAGTGCGGTGCGGAAACGGATGGCGTCGTCGATGCTCCCCTCGAGCTGGCGCACCACGCCATCACCGATTGATACGGCGATGGGCAGCTTGGGGTGTCGTTCGAGCAGCCGACTGGCTCCGGAGATGGTCAAACCTTCGGCGGCCGCGACCTCGATCACAAAGCCGACGGGAAGTGATGGGGTTTCCGCCACATCAGTGGGCAACCGAATCAGGTTCGTTCGCAGTGCCCCCAACGTGAGCCCCTCCGCGTCGCGAACCTCTAGTTGCAAGGGCAAGACGCCACTCTCGAGGATCAGCAAGCGAGTCTCGTCACCGTCAGTCACGCTGCGAATGTCCAGGTCGAAGGCGAAAAGCTCGCCCTCTCGGCGTAGCGAACTCACGGGTTGCGGACGAATGGCGTGAAACGGTTGGGTTGGTGGATCGAGCACCGCTCGTTCTTCGCTGATCGGGGCGAAGACGGTGCCCGACACGGTGATGTCTTCACTTGTGGGCCCGGTCCAGTCGAACAGCAGTGTGAACGTTCCGTTGGAAGACACGTACGGCGTCTGGGCTCGGAAGGTCAGCGTGCCCGCGCTCTGCGCGTGCGCAGCGATGGGGGACAGCAGCGCAGCAAGAAAACCGGCGACCGTCAACGCGGCCGCGACGAGGCGGGGAATCACGACGGCCGCCGACGTTCGAGAACCACGAGACCCTCGGGTTCCGGGGTGAAGCCCAGGTGTTCGTAGAGGCCGAGCGCTCGCTGGTTTCGTTCCTGGGTGTTCACCATCACCAGGTTGGCGCCCTTGCTGTGCAGCCAATGAAACGAGTCCCGAACGAGCGCGGAGCCGATGCCCTCGCCGTTTCGTGTTGGTTCGACGGCGAGGCGCTGCAGATAGCCGCGATCCCCGGCGCGTCCGGTCACGGCGTAGCCGATGGGCTTTCGGCCATCAAGAGCGACGGAGAAGCGGCTCGAAGGTGTCGCCGTGCGCGCCTCATGGAGCGAGGTGCTGTCGAACCGCCAGAAGGGGTCGAAGGCGCGTCGGTCGATATCGAGCACCACGCGACGATGCCACGGTCTGCCCGGATGCAGGCGTCGCCCGATGGGTGGCGGTGTGATCAGCAGTGAACGAGACAGGAGATGCAGCCGCTCCAACAGCACAAAGCCAGCATCGAGGAACGGTTGACTGTCGTAGCGAGACAGGGCCGGTGTGACGCACCGTTCAACGCCCTTCTCATCCAACCGAGCCAACGCCTGGAGCAGGTCCTGGCTGGTTGGCGGCCGCATGCTGCGGGCTGGGGCCACGAGTGCGACGTGCCGATTTCCCTGCCAGGGCACCACCCGAACGCGATGGACCCCTGACTGATTCGAACGAGCGCGACGAAGCCCTGGTCCGGAGGTCGTGAGAGAAAGGTGGTCCACCGGGAGGAGAGACTACGCGCCCCAGCGCAGTCGAGCACTGAACCCTGTCGCCGCGTGGGTCACGTCTCGCATCGTGCAGGTTGTCGGTGGGCACTACCGTGGCGCGCTATGAGCGTGCTCGTCGCCACCCATGATCTGTGTTGGCTCCATGATCCGGGTGTGGGCCACCCGGAGCGGAGTGAACGTCTCACCGCGGTTCGGCACGGGCTGCAACAGTCCGGTGCTGATGAGGCGATCCAGTGGATCGAGGCCTCTGAGGCGCCGCGAGCGGCGCTGGAACGCGTGCACCCCGGCACCCTGCTGGACGACCTCATGCTTCGATGCGAGCAGGGGCCGATGGCGATCGACCCGGACACCCACGTCTCGGCTGACTCGGGCCGCGCTGCTCTGCGCGCCGCTGGCGCCGGGCTCGATCTCATCTCGGCGCTCGACCGGGGTGAGGCTGACATGGGCTGGTCCATGGTTCGGCCGCCGGGACACCATGCGCTGAGCACCAAGCAGATGGGTTTCTGCCTCATCAACAACATCGCCGTGGCCGCGCAGTTCCTGGTTGACCGTGGCGAGCGAGTCGCCATTGTCGACGTGGATGCTCACCACGGCAACGGCACACAGGCGATCTTCTACGACGACCCGGACGTGCTGTTCATCAGCCTTCACCAGTACCCGTGGTATCCGTACACCGGGGCGCTGGAGGAAGTGGGCGAGGGTGCGGGACGAGGTCGCAACGTCAACATTCCAATGCCAGCGGGAGCCACCGGCGACGTGTACCGGGCAGCGATGGAGAAGATCGTGCTGCCCAAGCTCGAGTGGCACCGACCGACCTGGCTGCTGATCTCTGCCGGATTCGACGGGCATGAGCGCGATCCGCTCACCGAACTCTCGCTGACCTCGGCTGACTACGCCGACATGATCGCAGAGATGCTGCCCATCGTTCCGGCCGGTCGCCGTTTGCTGTTTCTCGAGGGTGGCTACGACCTGCAAGCGCTGGCCGATTGCGGAGGGGCCACCGTCGCGAAAGCCCTTGATCACCACCACCGGCCCGAAGCCACCTCCTCCGGTGGGCCCGGCGCCGACCAGGTTGCCGTGGCTCGCCAGCTCCACATGGACGGCGGCATCGGTGACTACTGACGCTCTGGCGCGGGTCTGCCCAGTGCACCGGGCGGCGAGCGTGGGGACGTTCGAAAGGTCGTGAGCTCCACCGTTGTCGAATCGGCTGAGCTCTCAGCGATTCTCGCCGTGGTGGCTCCGGTCGCCGAACGCCTGGCTGTGGACGGGCACAGCCTCTATCTGGTCGGCGGTGTCGTCCGCGATCTGTTGCTTGGCGTGCCCGTCAACGACATCGATCTCACCACCTCGGCCCGACCTCCGGCCATCAAAGACGCTGTCAAACCGTTCGCCACCGCACTTTGGACGCAGGGTGAGCGGTTCGGGACCATCGGGGCCGAGGTCGAGTCCACGCCATTGGAAATCACGACGTACCGGGCCGAGGAGTACGACCCGGACTCACGCAAGCCCACGGTCACCTTCGGCGACGATCTCGAGACGGATCTCTCCCGACGGGACTTCTCCATCAACGCCATGGCGATTTCTGTGCCGGATGGTGCGCTGCATGATCCGTTCGGCGGTCGCGCCGACTTGGAGACTCGGACGCTGCGAACGCCTCTCGACCCGTCGATCTCCTTCACCGACGACCCGCTTCGGATGATGCGAGCCGCCCGCTTCATTCCCCGCTTCGATCTTTCTGTGGCCGCCGAGGTTGATGACGCCGTTGTGGAGCATCGCTATCGCCTGCCCATCGTTTCTCGGGAGCGGGTGCACGACGAGCTGGAGCGACTGCTCTCGTTGCCAGAGCCGCGAGCGGGACTGGAGTTTCTCGGACGCACCGGCTTGCTCGATGAATTCGTACCGGGGCTCAGCGTTGACGAGAGGGATGATGACGCCGTGCGGGAGCGCAGGGCGTCAGTGCTTCACTGGGCGTCGGAGCTGGCAACGCCGGTGGCTCGGCGAGCTGCGCTGCTCTGGTTCGTGGCGGACGACGCCGGGTGGCTGCGTGCGTGGAAGTACTCCACCGATGACTCCAAAGCGACCCGCCGGCTCCGCCAGGCGGTGACGAGTTTCCTGGCCGGGCCGTTGACGCCTCGCACGGTGCGGTCCGCCGCCGCCTTGGTTGGTGATGAAGGACTCGACGAAGCGGCTGCGCTCGCCTCGATGGTCGATGGCGTTGCCGTGCCGCTGGGGGCGGCAAGCGAGCTGTTGGCCTCGGTTCGCTCCTCGGAAGACCTCGGCCAGCTCGCCCCGGTGATTGGCGGCAAGGAGATGATCGAGGCGCTCGGGCTCGAACCGGGCCCGATCCTCGGCCGGGCCACGTCCTTCCTCACCCAACAGCGCATTGAGCGTGGCCCGATGTCGGTCGAGGAGTCGTTGGCGGCCGTGGAAGCCTGGCTCGCCGACCAGTAGCCCGAGAGGGCCCGATGGTGGTCGATTGGCTACCCTCTGCGTCATGCCTCGTTGGGGTCCGACCGGAGACGGTGCCGTTGTCAGCTATCGGCTGGCCAAGCAACGGGTCATCGACGCGGTTGAGAGCGGACAACGGATGCCGCACGAGGTCTGCGATGCCCAGCCGGAACTCCGGCGTGTGGCCCATCACCATTCGGCCAAGATCAACGAGCCGTGCCCCATGTGTGAGGGCGAAGACCTCGTGGCCGTCACCTTTGCGTTCGGCCAGGGGCTTCCCAAGGCGGGCCGCTGTGTTGCCGATGAGCGCGAACTGCAAGGTCTGCGTCGGCGAGGAAAGCGAGCCACGGTCTACATGGTCGAAGTGTGTCGCCAGTGCTGGTGGAACCACATGCGGGAATCGTTCGAGGTCAGCGGCACTGAAGCCGTTGCGGGCTGACGGCGCTCCGGAAACACCGACGCAACGAGTCGCAGCTCACCTGCAATCCACCCCGCGGGCATCTCACTCAACTGTCCTTCTAGGCTGACCCGCTTCGTTACCCATCGATACTCATGGCTTCTCCCTCCCGCCGCCGGGGGCTTCTCTCAGGACCCGGAAAAACCCGCAATCGGCGCCGCAACCCTCTGTGGCGTTTTCGGCGCGCGCTCTTCCTCCTCTCGCTCTTCGGCATCGGCGTGATGATCGGCGCTGTTGCCATCCTCTCCCAGGAAGAGCTGCCAGAGCTTCGCGAGCTCGATGCCTTCGCCCAGACGAGCTATTTGTGCACCGCTGAGGTGCCCACCGGCTGTGGTCCCGACAACGCCACTGCCCAATTCACCGCGGGCGAGGACCGGGTGCTCGTGGAGTTCGAGCAGATCCCCGATGTGGTGATCGAGGCAATCATCGCCACCGAGGACGCAGACTTCTTCGATCACAAGGGTGTGGATCCGTATGGCATCGGCCGAGCGCTGGTGCGAGACATCCAGGCCCGTGAGCTAGCCCAGGGTGGTTCGACGATCACACAGCAGCTGGTCAAGATCGAGCTCGGCACGCCGGACCGCAATCTCGTGAACAAGCTCGAAGAGGCCACGCTTGCCATCAAGCTCGAGCGAGAGCTGAGCAAGGAAGAGATCCTCACTCGCTACTTGAACATCATCTACTTCGGTCGCGGCGCCTACGGCCTGCAGTCGGCCGCGCAGAACTATTTCGACAAGAACGTGGATGAACTCGACCTCGCTGACGCCGCGCTCCTCGCTGGCCTCATTCGGGCTCCCTCCACTGCGGATCCGGCCAACGCTCCCGAAGAGGCCACTCGGCGCCGGCTCGTCACCCTCACCCGCATGGTGGATGAGGGCATGATCACGATCGACGAAGCACAGGAAGCGGCGAACCGCGATTGGTCCACGCTCATCGAGAGCCGCAATCGTCAGGGCCTTGGTGCAGTGAAGAATGCGGCGTTTGGCTCGGAGTACTTCGTGGAAGCAGTGCGGCAGCAGGTCACGGCGCTCGACTTGCCTGGCCTGCCCGATGACGCCACCTACACCTCGGGCCTGCGGATCTACACCACACTCGATCCGCAGCTGCAGATCGCCGCCTTCCAGACCGTCTCGGAACGGGACTTCACCGGTGGCTCCGAGGCTGCGGCCTCGATCGTGGCGGTCGATGAGCGAGGGTTCGTGCGCGCAATGGTCGGCGGCACGGACTTCAGCACCTCACAGGTCAACCTCGCGCTCGGGCGAGACGGCGGCGGTTCCGGCCGTCAACCGGGCTCATCGTTCAAACCGTTCGCGCTGGCCGAAGCGATCGAGCAAGGCATCTCCGCGCGTTCGCTCTACTCCGCGCCGTTCAGCATCACGATTCCCGAAGCCAACGACGGATCGGACTGGAACGTCAGCGGCGGCGGCAGCAACGAGGGCTACCGCGATCTCGTCGACGCCCTCCGGATTTCTTCGAACGTTGTGTACGCCCAGCTGATGGTGGACCTGAAGCCGCAGTCGGTGGTGGGCATGGCCGAAAAGCTTGGCGTGCAAACGCCACTCCAGCCCGTCAACGCCCTCGTGCTCGGGTCCGGCGAGGTGTCCGTGCTCGACATGGCGGCGAGCTACTCCACGCTCATGAACCAGGGCGTTCGGTACGACCCGATTCTGATCGAGCGCATCGAACTCGATGGTCAGGTCATCTGTTGGTATCCCGTCAATGGCGAGTGCGCGGACGCTGAAGGTCGTCAGGGCGCGATCGCGATCGACGCGTCGATCGCCAACCAAGTCACCTTCGCCATGGAGGGCGTGGTCAACGCCGGTACCGGTGGTGCCGCTCAGTTCGGCCGGCCGGCGGCAGGCAAGACTGGCACGACGCAGGACGCTCGAGACGCCTGGTTCGTTGGCTACACATGCGATCTCACGGCTGCAGTGTGGATGGGCTTCGTTGGTGCGCCGGGCGAGCCGGTGCAGACCATGCAGAACTATCGCGGACTTGACGAGGTCCACGGTGGAGACTTCCCGGCTGAGATGTGGTCGGCGTTCATGGCTCGAGCGGCTGCCCTCCCCGGCGTGCTCGGCGAGTGCAACCAGTTGCCTCAGCCCGCCGAATTCCCTGGTATCCAGCTGAACCCGGAGTTGTCGACCACCACAACCCTCGCTCTCTGTCCACAGCCGCCGCCGACCGCGCCGGCCGCAGCACCGGCCGCTGAAGGCGAGCAGGGCGCCGAGGGTGATGAAGCAGCGCCCACAACAACCGCGCCGCCTCCGACCACCGTTCTGCCAACCAGCATCGATCCTGAGACCGGCCTGTCGGTCTTCCTCGATCCTGCCACCGGCGCGCCTTGTCGGCAGCCTGAACCTGGTGAGCTCACACCCGTCCCGACCACGGTGGCTCCCGATCCGAACGCCGACCCGGCAGCCACGGTGCTGATCGACGAAGAGGGCGACTCCCAACCGGCCAGCACGACCACGCCCACCACGGCGGCCTCCACCACTGAAGCACCAGCCACCACCGCTCAGCCTGGCAACGGCAACGGCGAAGACGGAGATGGCGCCGGAGGCTGACGGCTTGTGGCTGACCCCACGTGACTCGCGCCCGCCCGTTCTCCGTCACCGAATTGCAGATCTCACGTACCTGAGAGGTACATGAGCGCGGACAAAGTGGTGGTGCGGACGATATTTCGCACCGCGAGACGGTGGATCTGCTTTGCTGCATGACATGTCAGACCTGCTGCGTGTCGTGAACGAACTCGGACAACCCGTCGGGCACGACGTCGAGCTCGAGCTCCCGGTGGCGCGGCCTGCTCGATCCGTCATGGAAGGACAGTGGGCGCGCCTGGAACCATTGGATCTGGATCGCCACGGTGCCGACCTCTTTGCCACCTATTCCGCTGCCTCGGCGGAGGCGTGGACGTATCTGCCCTACGGCCCATTCACAGATGAGGCGGTGTTTCGGGAGTGGCTCGGGGGGATGGTGGGTCTCGACGATCCCATGTTCTTCGTCGTTTTGGTCCAAGGCCGGGCGGTCGGTGTTGCTAGCTACTTGAGGGTCACACCGTGGGCGGCGTCGATCGAGGTCGGCCACATCCACTTCAGTCCAGCGCTGCAGCGCACACCGGCCGCAACCGAGGCCATGGCCTTGATGATGGGCCACGTGTTCGACCTCGGCTATCGGCGCTATGAGTGGAAGTGCGACGCGCTCAATGGACCGTCACGAGCGGCCGCTTCTCGACTCGGGTTCTCTTTCGAAGGAATCTTCCGTCAGGCGACGATGTACAAGGGGCGCAACCGAGACACGGCCTGGTTCTCGATCCTGGACTCCGAGTGGCCCGCCCAGAAGGCCGCGTTTGATCGGTGGCTCGACCCGTTGAACTTTGACGAGTCCGGCGAGCAGCGCTTGCCTCTTCGCCTCGCTGACTCAGGCGTCGGCTGACTGGCCTTCGGCCTCCTCCACGCTTTGGTGCGGGTAGTGGAGCACGCAGGCGTCGCACCACTGCTCGGTCTCAGCGACTGGAGTGACGCTGCCCTCGGAGTCCCACGCTTCGGGCGTGACGTACACGCGCCGCACCTCGGTGGTCTTGCCATCGTCGCTTCCGCAGCTCTCACAGGTCACGCAGCGACCGTAGCTCTTCGCCATGGCGCGGTCAGTTCTGCCACTCCACCGAACGCTGAGGCGTGTGGTGAACGGGGGCCTGGCTTTCCTGGGTGGAAAATTCACACTCGGGTGTGAATTTCTTGCCCACGATGTGTGTGCTCAAGGATCTCCGGGTCATGCCCGTCTACGACGCCTTACGGTGGAGCATGATTGACGTTCGCCTCGCCGCCACCTCCGACATCGAGGACTTGATCGAGCTGGAGTCGGCGCTCTTTGCCGAAGACGCCGGGCAACACGATCCTCACGCAGACATCACCTGGCCTGAGCGGGAGGGCAGGAAGGACTTTGAGGACCTTGTGGCCTCGCCCGACTCGGTGCTGCTCGTTGCGACGATGGCGGGAAAGGCGGTTGGTTTCCTCGTTGGCTACGCAGCTCACTCCTCGTCCACTCGCCAGCCGATTCAGTACGCCGTGCTTCGGTCGCTCTATGTCTCCCCAGATGTTCGGCGAGGAGGGTTGGCTCAGTCGCTGATCGATGTGTTCCTGACGTGGGCCCGGGAGCGCGGGTGTGCTGAAGCGCACGTGGATCACTACGAGGCGAACGCAGGCGCCGGTGCGCTCTACGAGGGGCTCGGGTTCCGACCTCGCAGCATTGCTCGCACCCTTGCGCTCTGACACCCGATCTCTGAGCCCGACATCCAGGACGTCCTGGGTGGAAAACGCACACCCGGATGTGAATTTTCCACCCAAGAAACGCCAGCCACGTACACGGCGAAGGCTGCGAGCGGTGGCCGAGGTCTCGGGCTCGATGGGGGAGTGGCGAGCGTCGTACACTCCGCCAACGTGACGGTCACTGATCAGCGCTGTACCGACCCGGTCGTGCTCAACCTCTGGCATCCGATCGCGGCGGTGCTCGAGCTGGAGCCGGGCGGCGAGCACCGCAGCCGCTTGCTGGGCGCGCACCTCACCTATGGCATTACGTCCGTTGGCGACCTTTGGGCCTCAGCGGACGGCCAAGAGCTTCCGGTCATCGAGCGCTACGGCTACCTCTGGACGAGCCTCGGCAGTCCCGAAGGAGGAGACTCGCTCGGCATCCCCTTTGAGATCCCGGAGGCGCACGAGCCCGACCGCCGCAACATGAACGCCGGCAGTTTCCAAGTGGCCACGTCGGCCCCACGAGCCATCGAGAACTTCCTGGACATGGGCCACTTCCCGTATGTCCACACCGACCTACTCGGCGTGGAGCCACATACCGAGGTCGCCGACTACCAGGTCGACATTCATGACGGCGAGATCTGGGCCACGGATTGTCTCTTCTTCCAACCCGTGGCAGCCGCCAGCGCCACTGGCGGCCAAATCAGCGAGTACACGTATCGAGTGCCGCACCCGTTTTGCGTCATGCTCTACAAGAACGTGCCGACCGATCCGTCTCGTCGAGACGTCATCGCCATCTTCGTGCAGGCCATGACCGAGGAAACGGTCAGAGTTCACAACTTCTATTCCATGGTGGATGAGACCACGAGTGACAACGGTCTGCGGCGCTTCCAGCAAGTGATTTTCTCTCAGGACAAGCCGATCCTCGAGAACCAGCGCCCGACCAAACTTCCGCTTGATCCCCGTGTGGAAACCCCGATCCGAGCCGACCAGAGCGCCATCGTCTACCGACGCTGGCTCACCGAACTCGGACTTACCTACGCAGTGATCCCGGCATGACCGAGTCTGGATCGTTCGGCGGAGAAGACGTGGCGCAGCGTTGGTTCCCGGTGGCCGCCAGTTCCGACGCGCCGTTTCGTCACGTCGCTCAGGCCAAGCTGCTCGGTCGCGAGTACGCGATCTGGCGTGCTGACGATGGCTACGTGAACGCCTGGGAGAACCGCTGCCTGCACCGGGGTGTACGGCTCTCGATCGGACAGAACGAGGGCACTGAATTGCGCTGCACGTACCACGGCTGGCGCTACAGCAGCCGCAGCGGAGGCTGCACCTACATCCCGGCTCACCCCGCCGACGCGCCAGCACAAACCATCTGCAACCAGACCTACCGGTGCGAGGAACGCCACGGCTTGATCTGGGTGACGGAGGCAGGCACGGGAGAGCTGCCCCGCCACGCGGCCTTCGGGAGCAGCACATCCGAAGATGCTTCGCTTGCCTTGCGGGCCTTGCCCCTCAACGCGCCAGCGAGCCTCGTGCTGGAGATGCTCGAGGCCTATCCCGCCCACACCGCCGCCGAAGCGACCGGTTCACACTCTTTCCAGTTCCAGGTCGCGGACGGCGACGGCGGCGGAGTGGTGGCGTTCGTTCAACCGGTAGATGAGGCGCATTGCGTCATCCGGCCGGTCTTGGTGGATGCCCCACCCGATTCCCGACGCCTCGAGGTGCTTCGCAGCGAAGCGCTGATCCTCAACCGATTCCGAGAAGTCGTGGAGCAAGAGGCGGCCTCGCGTCCCTCCACCCCAGTGATCGAGCGAGACATCCTTCCGGTGCTTGGCCGAGCGGCAAGTGAGACGTCCGTTTCGTTCGCACCCAGCCAATCTCGAACAGAGCTCCGAGTCGTCGTGACAACGAAGACACCTGTTGCCGATGGCGTCATGTCCTTCGAGTTCGCGCCCATTGCCACGCCGGGCGAACCCGCGGTGCTCCCCACCGCTCAGCCTGGCGCCCACATCGATGTGCAGCTGCCCAATGGACTCATCAGGCAGTACTCCCTCACGAACCGTTCCGGTGACCAGGAGCGCTACGTCATCGGAGTGAAACTCGAGCCGGAATCCACTGGCGGATCGACGTGCCTGCATGAGACCGTGCGGGAGGGCGACGTGTTGGCCATCTCTGCTCCCCGCAACAACTTTCCCCTTCGTCGCAGTGCGACTCGCACCATTCTCATCGCAGGCGGGATCGGCCTCACGCCGCTCCTCGCCATGGCGGAAACCCTGCACGCTGCTGGGCAGCCGTTCGAGTTTCACTGCTTCGCTCGTTCGCAGGCGCATCTGCCCTTTGCCTCGCGTCTCGAAGCGATGGGAGCGTCGGTCACCACACACCTTGGGCTCGATCCGAGCCAGACAGCGCGGGCAATCGAGCAGGCACTCGGCCGCCATGAGCCTGCTGCTCACGTCTATCTCTGTGGGCCTGCTCCGATGCTCGATGCTGCGCAGCAGATCGCCGCCGATAGCGACTGGCCCGAAGACGCAGTGCACTTCGAGTACTTCGCCAACACGAACGAGGTCGATCGCAGCTCGTCGTTCGAGATCAGCTTGGCCCGCTCATCGCTCACGCTTTCCGTTGGTCCTGGCGAGACGATTCTCGACGTCCTTCGCAGCAACGGTGTGCCGCTCGATGCCTCTTGTCAGCAGGGCGCGTGCGGCACGTGCGTTGTCGAACTGCTCGACGGCGAGCCGCAACACCAAGACGTGCATCTCAAGCCCAGCGAGCGCGCCGCGGGGGACCGGATCATCACCTGCGTGTCTCGCGCCGCGGCGGGCGAGCGACTGGTGCTGGACATCTGATGGCCCTCACGCTCTACAGCTACGACCTCTCGGTGAACTGCTACAAGCAGCGCCTGCTGATGTCGATCCTCGGCCTCGACTACGAGACGGTGCTGGTCGACTTCTTCCCCGGCCTCGAACACAAAGGTGAAGCGTTCAAGGCGATCAACCCGCTCGGACACATTCCGGTGTTGATCGATCGCCCCGACGATGGCGACGGAGACGACTTCGTGCTCCGAGATGCGCACGCCATCCTCGTGTACCTCGCGGCGCAGTACGACGAGAGTGGTCAGTGGTATCCCACGACCAACGCCCGATTGCTGGGTGAGGTGAGTCAGTGGATGCTCTTTGCTGAGGGGACGACGAATACGGCTTCGGCCGCCAGGCTTCACGACAACCTTGGCTACGACTTCAACATCGACGAGGTTCGGGCCGGCGCTCACCGGCTGTTCCGTGTGCTCGACGAGCATCTCTGGTTCCGAGAACAAGAGGGTCAGGAGTGGGTGTGTTCGGCGAGCCATCCGACCATCGCCGACCTCGCGATCTTCCCCGACGTGATCCTCTCGGAAGAGGGAGGGATCTCCCGGCTCGATTATCCCGCCTTACGCCGGTGGACTGATCGAGTGCGGCGCCTCGATGGCTTCGTGCTCATGCCCGGCATCCAGCCCGTCTGAGGGTGCGGGCGAGCGCTCGCTCGAGCGCCGGTGGACGTTGTCTGGCGCGTACCAAAACGGTCGCGGCTTAGATCGCGGGCACGACCAGGTAGCCATGAGGAACGCGAGGAGCGTTGTGGTCGTCCAACCGAGATCGTGGAATCGGAGAGCCCGTTCTTGACGAATGATCGAAAAGAATGGATCATTCGAACAATGTCGATCAATGAGCCGCCCATGGTCCCCGACTACGACCTCGCTGATGAGGTGATGGCCGACACGCCAGAGCAACTGAAGGCCGTCACCGATGCCACTCGTAGCCGCATTCTCGATCTGGTGATGGAGCGAGCGGCCACGGTCACGGAGTTGGCTGACGCCCTCGACCGACCGAAGAGTTCGGTGGCCTATCACGTGAACCTGCTGTGCGAGGTGGGGATGCTCCAGGTGGTGCGCACCCGCAAAGTCCGTGCCATCGAGGAGCGGTTTTACGGCCGAACCGGACGCACGATCGTGTTCGGCGACGGGAAGGGGAGTGGCACGCCCATGCGACGAAAGGGCTTCCTGGCCGAAGCCCACGCCGAGGCGCCCTTCGATGGCGAGTATCTCGCCACGCTTCGCCATGCCCGGATCGCCGAGGAGCATGCGAATGAGTTCTTCCGACGGGTGAGTGAGCTGGCCACCGAATTCACTCGCCTACCTCGCAGCGGCGACACCATGATGGGCTTCGTCGCTGCCGTGTATCCCACCGACCACCCCTCACTACCACCCGCCGACGGAGAGGCCCCGACCGAGCCGGAAGCAGAGGCCGCACCATGACCACTTCCACCCCGGAGCAGCAGAACGAGGCCGACGGCAAGGGCGAATCGCTGCCGCCGTTGGGCTCGAACTACTTCAAGCTGTTCTCGGCCAGCACCATCTCGAACCTCGGCGATGGCATTGGCACGATCGCCTATCCGTGGCTCGCCTCAGCGGTGACCCGAAGCCCCGTGCTCATCGCACTCGTTGCGGTGATGCAACGGCTGCCGTGGCTCCTATTCAGTCTCCCCGCGGGCGTCATCACCGACCGGAACGATCGGCGCACGCTCATGGTGATCAGCAGCTGGCTTCGCGCTGCGCTGACACTTGCTGTGGCCGTCGTGGTGCTCCTACGGCAGGGCGATCTGCTGGGACCGGACGAGATCTCCGCCGCCGGAGCGGTCGTTGAGAGTGATCTTGTCCTCTACCTCACGGTGTTGGCTGCCACGGTCTTGCTGGGCACGGCCGAGGTTCTCTACGACAACTCGGCGCAAACGTTCATGCCGGCCATCGTCGCACCACCGAACCTGGAGCGAGCCAACGGCCGGCTTTGGAGCACCGAACAGATCGCCAACACCTTTGTTGGCCCACCACTTGGTGCGTTCCTTCTGCTGGTTGCCTTCTCGTTCCCGTTCGTCGTTGACGCCATCAGCTTTGCGGTGGCTGCGGTGCTCATCACGCTCATCCCCAAGGGCGCTGCGCCGGCGCGCGAGAAGCCTGTCGTCGATACCTCCGAAACAGCCGAGCCCACGACGTGGCGCACCGAGCTCGTTGAAGGCGTGCGCTGGTTGTGGGGGCACGATCTGCTCCGTCCAATGGCCATCATCCTGGGGCTGCTCAACGGCCTTGGAACGATGTCGGGCGCGATTCTCGTGCTCTTCGCACAGGAGGTTCTGCTCACGAGCCCAACTGAGTTCGCGATTCTTGGAACGGGTGGTGCCATCGGCGGCATCGTCGGTGGCTGGACGGCGTCGTGGGTGTCCCGGAAGATCGGCTCTGGCCCCTCGCTCGGCATCACGCTCGTGGGAGGCGCGGTCATTCACCTCGTGATTGGCCTCGCCTCCGAGTGGATCCTGGTGTGGGTGATGTTCTCGATGTTCATGTTCACGGCGGTGCTCTGGAACGTGATCACCGTGAGCCTTCGACAGACCATCATCCCGGACCACCTCTTGGGTCGGGTCAACAGCGTCTATCGGTTCTTTGCCTGGGGAATGATGCCGATCGGCGCGCTGCTGGGTGGTCTCATCGTCGTGGCCACCGAACAGTTCGCCGATCGCGACCTCGCTCTTCGCATGCCGTGGTTGGTCGCCGCAGCGGGCCATCTCGTGCTCTACCTGTTTGCGGCGCCCCGCCTCACCACAGCAAAGATGGACGCTGCCCGAGCGGCGGCTGTGAGCGACGAGAGCTGACGCTCAGGGGTTCGGAGTGGCGCCGTTGAGAATCCCGTGAAGGCGGCCCGCAGCCAACGGTGAGACGAGATAGCTCTCGCCGTCCTTCTCCAAGATCCGCTCGCTGGTACCGGCGCGCTCCTCAGCCGCCGAGGGCGATGAGGGCGGTGCCGCCGATGGCACCGCCGATGCCGAGGGCCTGCCACCAGCGAATGCGATCACCGTCGAAGATGTTGGCCAGGACCACGACCACGGCGGGATAGGTGGATGCGACGACCGACACGGTGCCGAGGTCACCCTTCTGGCTGCCGAGAATCCAGGCCACCATGCCGAGGGCACCGCTGAGCCCACCGATCACACCGAACTTGCGAACGCCGGGTGGAAGCAAAGGAGGGATGTCACGAATGCGAGCCAGTACCAGCATGGCGAAGAAGCCCGTCAGCCGCTGACTCGCTGCGGGCCACGCGCCGCTCGCTTCGGACGTGTCGGCCGACAAGACGATCGAGACGCCGAACAGGAAACCACCGAGAATCGCAAGAAGGAAGCCGACTCGGAGGCTGTCTCCGAGATCGGGATCGAAGGTGGTGAGACCGAGAGACACCACGGCAACTGCGCAACCGAGGAGAGCGAGCGAGGAGAGCGATGCGCCGCCAACCAGATCCCAGCCCAACGGCACCACGGCAGCCAGAACGGCAGCGACGGGAGCTGCGACGGCGGCCGATGAGGTGGCCATCGCGTGGTAGACGATGGCCAAACCCAGCGAGATCGCGAGACCAGAGGCGGCGCCGGAGAGCAGGTCTCGCCCGATGAAGGCGTTGCCGAGCAGCAGGGCAACTGGCGTGGCCACGATCGCACCGATGAGCATCTGCATTGTGACGTGACTGATCGAATCTGCCCGGCGCGCGCTGGCTCGACCCGACGTGTCCGATACGCCGATGAGGAGGCTGGCAGCGATGCCAAAGAGGATGGGCACCGGCTCACGCTAAAGCGATTGAGCTCGGTTGAACCGGACTTCTTCTTGAGGCGCGGCCAGAACCTGCCGAAGCACAAGTGTGTCTCCGAGTTCTGCCGCCGGCTCCACTGAACCTCCAAGCTTCCGCCGTATGCGGCGTTCCGACCTCGCCGCGGGTGCCGACCCGACGGGGGCCGCGAGTCCCCCCATGGCGCAGCGCCGCCGGACCGATCAACGTCCGCCCGTGCCGACGCCTCCGGTCAGCGTCTTTGATCATGAGCCGCAGCCGGCCCCGATGCCCTCGCCGCTCGAGCGGCCCGAGCCGCAATCAGCGATTCCGACCATCGATCTTCCTCGCCCTCCCCATTCGCTGAGTGAGCTGGGCATCCCTGAAGGCCTCGTCGAAGACCTGGTCATGCGACGTGTCCTCAGCGTCAAACGCTCCACCACCGGCGAAGTCGCTCGAGCGCTTGCCCTCAGTGCTTCCGTCGTCCAGCAGGTCACCGACGAGCTTCGCGACAAGAACTACATCGAGTACCTCGGCATCGAGGGCCGCGA
This sequence comes from uncultured Acidimicrobiales bacterium, assembly GCA_937997485.1. Classification (GTDB taxonomy): domain Bacteria; phylum Actinomycetota; class Acidimicrobiia; order Acidimicrobiales; family SZUA-35; genus SZUA-35. The sequence continues at coordinate 19,595 of CALKTH010000040.1, forward strand.
GTATCGGTTCGCCCTGACCGATGCCGGCCAGGTAGCGACGATCGATCGCATGAAGATCTCGCTGTACGCGAGCCATGCGCCCGTCTCCGTTGGTGAATATCACCGGGTCGTTGAAGCCCAGCGAGCTCGGCTCGATCTCGATCACCTTGCGGTGCAAGAGGTCTTCTCGGATCTCGTGATGCCGGAGCGCTTGATCGACAAGATCGGCTTCGCCCTGCTCAACGACGGCGCCATGTTCCTTTATGGCCCGCCGGGCACCGGCAAGACGAGCATCGCCGAGCGAATGAACCGCGTGTTCGACAGCTACGTCCTGGTGCCGCACTGCATCGAGGCCGACGGGCAGATCGTGATGGTCTTCGATCCGGTCGTGCACAAAGCCGTGCCGAACCAGCCGGAGATGCTCGATCCTCGCTGGGTGCTGTGCGAGCGTCCGCTCGTGATCGTGGGTGGTGAGCTCGGCATGAGCATGCTCGATCTCACCCATGAGAGCGTCGCCGGTGTGTACAGCCCACCCATGCAGCTGCTTGCGAACAACGGCATCCTCGTGATCGACGACTTCGGCCGTCAGACGATCACGCCGGAAGAAATCCTGAACCGTTGGATCGTCCCGCTCTCTCGTGACATCGACTATCTGAAGCTGAACAACGGTGCCAAGTTCACTGTGCCCTTCGCCGTGAAGCTCGTAATCTCGAGCAACTTCGATCCGCACCGTCTCGGCGACGACGCCTTTCTCCGCCGCCTCCGCAACAAAGTCTTCGTGGGACCCTGCTCGCCTGAGTCCTTCGACAACATTCTGCTCACCGCCGCTCGGGACATGGACGTGCAAGTCACGACGGATGCGCCGCAGTACCTGCGAGACGTGGCCATGAAGTGGGTTGGCGAGCTTCGTCCGTACATCGCGGTTGACTTCTGCGACATGCTTCGCGGCATGGCGCACTACCGACGATCAAGCGCAGTCATGGATCGCACTGCAATCGACGAGGTTGCCGACATCTACTTCGTGGACGCCGAAGCGGCCGAGGCCTCCTGGGTCTCGAAGTCCTCGCTGAAGGACTGACGACTTCCCGACGCACACAGAACGGGCGCCCGTCAGCCGGTTTTGGGTCGTAGAAGACGGCCGGTCGTAGAAGCACCCACGCTCGCGCCCGCAGCCGTCGTAAGGGTTGCCCAGGGGTGGCTGTCACACCCCCTGCGTAAGGTCATTCCCACGGCCGCTCGAACCCCGCGGGGAACGAATCACGGCCGCCGCTAGCATCTCGGGGTCATACTCGACGCCTGTCTTCACCGATTGGCATCGGGAACAGACCCTGCCCCTGACCGTCGGGGGCCCCGGTATGCCGGGTCCATAGGGAGGAACCCCGCACAACATGCGTGCGTATGAATTGATGATCATTTTCACGGCTGACACTGAAGAGTCAGACGTGCAACAGCAAGTGAACCGACTCGAGGAGCTCGCGAAGAGCGTCGGCGGTTCGCTGGAGAAGGTCGACAAGTGGGGCGTTCGTCGCTTCGCTTTCGAGATCCAGAAGAAGAACGAAGGCTTCTACGTCGTTCTCGAGTTCCTGGCAGAGAACGCCCTGGACGAGATCGACCGCACCTTGCGTCTCGCGGACAACGTCATCCGCCACAAGTTCATCCGGTTGCCCATCAAGGAAGCTCACCTTCGTGGGCTTGCTGCGGCAACTGTGTAAGACACAGGGGAAACACCATGGCAATCGACAACACCGTCACGATCTCCGGCAATGCCGGTCGAGAGCCGGAGCTTCGCTTCACGCCCTCAGGCCAGGCCGTTGCCAACTTCGGCGTCGCGGTCAGTCGGCGCTGGCAGAACCGTCAAACCAATGAGTGGGAAGAAGCCACCTCCTGGATTGACGTCACCTGCTGGAACACTCTTGCGGAGAATGTGGCCGAGTCCGTCGGCCGCGGCACCCGCGTGACTGTCACCGGACGTCTTGACCAGCGCAGCTGGGAAGCCGAGAACGGCGACAAGCGATCCAAGGTGGAGATCGTCGCCGACGACGTCTCCATCAGCCTGAAGTGGGCAACCGCTCAGGTGCAACGCAACGAACCACGCAATCCCGGCGGCCAGCAAGGCGGCCAGGGCGGCGGTTTCGAAGGCGGCAATCAAGGCGGACAACAGGGCGGCCGGTCCTTCGGCTCGTCCGGAGGCGGGCAGCAACAGCAACCGCCCGCTTACCAACCTGACGAGGAGCCCTTCTAATGGCAAAGACACGAAGCACACGGCGCGGCAAGCCCAAGGATGCCAACCGCCGCTCAAAGAAGAAGATCAGTCCAATCTCGACCGACAAGGTCGATTACGTGGACTACAAGGACGTGGAGCTGCTTCGCCGATTCATGTCCGATCGGGCCAAGATCCGCAGTCGTCGGGTCTCCGGGAACGACTCCCAGCAGCAGCGTGTGGTCGCACGTGCGATCAAGAACGCTCGCGAGATGGGTCTTCTCCCGTACGCCAGCAAGGTGACCACGCAGCGTCGTGGTCGCAACGACCGCGGTGATCGCGGTGACCGTGGCGATCGCGGTCCTCGTCGTGACGACAAGGGCCCTCGCGATGAAGAGCAGCCCACCGGTGAAGCAGAAGAGACCCTCACTGAAGCCGTCGAAAACACCGAAGGTGTGACGGTCGAGGCAACCACAGGAGGCGAGGAGTAGATGAAGGTCGTTCTTCTCAAGCAGGTCAACCAGCTCGGCAATCGCGGCGACATCGTCGACGTTGCTGATGGTCACGCCCGCAACTACCTGATCCCCCAGGGCATTGCCCAGAAGGCTTCGGCCGGGATCGAAGCCCAGGCCGCAGTCATGCGCAAGACCTGGAGCGCCAAGAATGCCAAGCAGCGTGAAGCTGCCGAAGCGCTCGCCACCCAGCTGGTGTCGAAGCCCATCACCATCACGGCTCGCGCCAGTGGTGAAGGCAAGCTCTTCGGTTCCGTTTCTGCCGCAGACGTGGCTACTGCTGTTTCCGAGCAGACCGGTGTTGAACTCGACCGGAAGATGCTCGATTTGGGCGAGGGCATCAAGGCCCTTGGTACCCACACCGTCACTGCGCAGCCTCACGAGGACGTGCAGTTCCCGATCACCGTTGAGGTGGCATCCGCCTGATTCGCGGTTGGGTCACCCGAGGCCGCGCCGATCCCCTTCGTCACGAAACGAACGGATTGAGCGCCCGTCTCGGGTGACCCCCACGAACAGCGAGGGGCGAGTTCACCGAGGGTGCTGCTTCAACGCGTCTGGGTGAGATTTCCCCACTTTCCACCGACTTCTCCACAGGGCGTAACCCCTCGGCTCGGAGCCTTCTGGAGCGACCGCTCGAGAATGACCCCACAGACCCGCTCCGTTGTCCCCACTCCTTCCACAAGCTCCACAGCCTCATCCACAGGATGACGCCCGCAATTCACAACGTTTGCCGTCTATCGCCCCACAAGCCTTCTGAAGGAGGATGTGAACATGCCCGAGAACGTGCCGCCCGGCGACAACGGTTCGCTTCCCGCTGACGGGATCGAAGACGCCCCTCCGGTCTCGGAGCCTCCTCCGGTCGAGGAATCTGCTCCCATCGATGCTGAGGCGCCAGCCCCCGACCTCGAACCCACGGCGTTCACACCCGAACCCCCTCCGTACGAGGGTCCTCCAGCGGCATTCAGCGAACCGCAACAGGCTTTCGGCGGCCGCTCCCGCGAGGATCGCGGCCGAGACGATCGCGGTCGAGATGAGGGCTCCCGGCGGTTCAGCGGTCCGTCGAGCTCGTCGCCCAGCGGGATCGACCGCGTACCCCCGCACAACTTGCAGGCTGAAGAGGCAGTGCTCGGTGCCATGCTCCTCAGCCGAGAGGCGATCGCCGATGCCATCGAGGTCGTCGAGGTCGATCACTTCTACCGCCCAGCGCACGGCCACGTCTTCGAAGCGATCCTCAGCCTCTATGGCGCCGGTGAACCTGTCGACGCCGTGACAGTGTCGGAGGAGCTCGTTCGAGCCGGCATGCTCGACGCCGTTGGTGGTGCCGGTCGGCTGATCGACCTCCAGGCGACCACGCCGGCCATCGGCAACGCTGCGCACTACGCGAAGATCGTTGAAGAACGGGCGCTCCTCCGACGAATGATCTCGGTCAGCAACGAGATCGCTGAGATGGCCTACGGCGTACCCGACGACGTCGTGAAGGCGGTCGACGACGCCGAGGCCCGTATGTTCGACGTCGCCCAGCGCCGGGTGAAGAACTCCACCGCCGAAATCAAAGACCTGCTGTCCGCCAACCTCGACCGTCTGGAGATGCTCTACGAGCAGGGCGACACGATCACCGGCACGCTCACGGGCTACAACGATCTCGATCAGCTCCTTGCCGGGCTTCAGCCCAACGCGCTGTACGTGATCGGCGCTCGTCCCGCCATGGGCAAGACCGCGTTCTCGCTCGGCATGCTGGCCAACGCTGCCCTGAAGCAGGGTCGCCCGGTTGTGCTGTTCTGCTTGGAGATGAGCCAGCTCGAACTGTCGCAGAGAATCCTGTCCTCCGACGCACGCGTGGATGCCTCCCGCATGAAGACCGGCAAGCTCGACGAGAACGACTGGAACCGGCTCAGTCACTCGGTTGGCCGTCTTGCCGAGGCGCCAATCTTCATCGATGACAATCCCCAGACCACAGTGATGGAGATCCGAGCCAAGGCCCGACGCCTCAAGAGCAAGACCGGCGACCTCGGCATGATTGTGGTCGACTACATCCAGCTCATGACGGGCCGCTCCAATGCCGAGTCTCGCCAGGTTGAAGTGGCCGAGATCTCTCGAAACCTGAAGATCCTGGCCCGTGAACTCGAGTGCCCCGTCGTGGCCCTCGCCCAGCTCAACCGTGGACTGGAGCAGCGGCAAGACAAGCGGCCGATGCTGTCTGATCTCCGCGAGTCCGGCGCACTCGAGCAGGACGCCGACTGCGTGATGTTCCTGTACCGGGACGAGATCTACAACCCGGAGTCAGAGCAGAAGGGTGTCGCCGAGGTCATCATCGCCAAGAACCGAAGCGGGCCAACCGACACCATCAAGCTTGCCTTCCTCGGCCACTTCACGAGGTTCGAAAACATGAGCCGGCGCCCTGCCCCACAGGGCCAGGACTTCTAGCGAAGCGTTCAGTCCGTCTGAACGAAGAGCGTGGGCGCTGGGCTATCGACACCCGTTCCCTGCAGCGTCGACCCGATGGTCTGCTCGCTCGTCGCCTGCACGATCACGCCGAGCATCGTCATGGCTGCTGCCGCGCACAGCAAGAAGTTGAAGACTCGACCCATACGGTTCGACGCATCGTGATCGATCACGATGGGCGTGGCCGTCGGCGTCGCCTCTGCCACCAGCCGCGTCAAGCGTTGGCGACGAGCGCTTCGCTCCTCAGCAATGATCCGCCGTCGGGTGGACGGAGGCAGCTGCGTTTGTGTGGATCGTGCTTCTGTAGACCGTGACCGGGCGGCAACCCGGTTCTCCTGGTCGAGTGTGGCCGACATGCTCGGGACCTCTCCGACGTTCGTCTCGCAAGAAGAACATCGGCCCGTCCCTGGGATCACTTGAGGGGCGGCCTTTCCCTTCGACTGATCGCACGTCGTTGGTCAAGCAAGAAGCGTGGCGATGGCCCACACGGCGGCCATGGTGCCAATCGCGATCTGCACGAGCGAGCGGCCGAGCGGAGCCTTCGCGAGGTCGCCTTCCTTGCGCGCCTGTTCGGGCGGCTTGACCAACGCAAGTGCGGTGCCCAACGCCAGCGCCGCGCCAAGCGCCAACGTGAGGAAAGGAAGAAGATCGTCACCGAGAGGATTCATTGGAAGTCAGTTCCTGAGGCGTGGTCGGCGCCGCGACATCTTTGCAACAATCTCGCAAATCGTTGCTCAAGTCCTGTCTCGACAGGGCCGATGGTAGAGCCATGCCGGTGGTCATCGCCCACACCGGTAATTGGGTAAGAGCGGGGGTTGCACTCCCTCCACACGCATCGCCACCAGCACCCTCGGGTGCTGGAGCAACGCAGCCCTCGCTCGATCCCTTCCCTCCACGCCGCCACCCGCTGGCTTGCCCGGTGCGGCGAGCCGCTCGTCAGCCGGGTTCGAGATCGGCCTCGGTCACGTCGAACGAGAACGTGACCACGCGATAACTCTCGCTTCCTTCGCGCCCGTTGGTCTCGCGTGTTGCCACCACTCGTTCGGACTCATCGAAGCACAGTTCGCTCGTGCGGCCGTAGGGGAGCGAGGTCGCCAGGTTCGGCGCAACGAGCAACCAGCAAAGCGGATCGTTCGTTGCGAACACGTCATAGTCTCGGTCGGGTCCCTCGAACAGCGCTCGGATCACATCGGCTTCGTCCGCTCGAGAGATCGTGGGTTGGGCTCCAGCGCACGACACCGTGCGTGTCACCGAGATCTGGCATTGTCGGACCATGCCGTCAGCGAAGACCGCCGCCGTCGCCCCGACCTGATCCAGCGCCCGGTCTCCCGAGCGGGCCCGGCGGATGCTGACAGTCACCGCGCCCTCGCCGCTGCCTCTCGTCAGCTCGGCAGTGAGCGCAACGTCGCCCGTCCGATCGGCAATCAACCCTTCGACCAGGGCGCTTGGATCGGCCGGACCCGTCTGGCTGCCGATCTCGGTCCGCAACGTCGTCGTGACCGGCACTGGCTCGGACTCGCTCCGACTCGTCCACCACAGAACGCCCGCAGTCAACAGAACGCCGAGGGTCAACGCAAGAGTGAATTCGAGGGCGCGGCGGTGCACCCCACAGACGGTAGATGGCGGAGCCGATCTGGCCGAGCATGGCCGGCGCGCCTAGGTTCCGGCCGTGACTGATCAGGTGACCGAGGACATCCCACTCGTGGAAGCGGCCACCGTGCTGCTGCTGCGCGAAGGCACGGAGGGCGTCGAAGTGTTGATGCTGCGCCGCAACTCCAAGATCGCCTTTGGCGGTATGTGGGTGTTTCCTGGGGGTCGGGTCGATCCGGATGATCGACTCTCCGCCGACGGAACGCCGCTCGACGCCGTCGATGCGGCTCGCGCTGCGGCCGTGCGAGAGTCCGAAGAAGAGGCCGGGCTGGTCGTCTCGCTTGAGGGCATGCACACGTGGTCCCATTGGCAGCCGCCTCCCGCACCGGACATGAATCGCTCGGGCCCGATTCGGCGCTTCGCCACCTGGTTCTTCGCCACCGTCGCCCCCACGGGCGAGGTGGAGATCGACGACGGCGAAATCACCGAACATGCGTGGCTCACGCCCGCCGCGGCCTTCGAGCGCTTCCAAGCCAAAGAGATCGAGCTGGCGCCGCCGACATGGGTCACGCTCAAACAGCTCGAGCGATTCGGCACGGTCGACACCGCCATGGAGTGGGCGGCCGCTACCGAGCCCCGCAAGTTTCACACGGTTCCGCTCAGCCGAAAGCCCTTCACGATCTGCTGGGCCGGTGATGCGGCCTACGAGACCGGCGAGGTCGACACACCTGGTGCTCGCAACCGGCTCGTCATGGGTGGCGACCTGGCGTGGGAGTGGCTCGACCACGCCTGAGCTCTCGAGCGGAGGGCACGGATGCAGGTGGCGTGGGAAGCTGGAACGCATGTGTCGCAACATCACCATCCTCCGCGGGCTCGAGCCAGCGGCTACAGCGGAAGAGATCGAAGCGTCCGCCCGCCAGTACGTGCGCAAGGTCACCGGCATTCGCCACCCCACCGCTGCCACAGAGAAGGCGTTTGAGAAGGCGGTCCGAGACGTCGCCAAGGTGACGGCGCGGGTGCTCGAGGCTCTCCCGCCTCGCAAGCAACCGCCCACCTCGGTGCCACCGTTGCGCATTCACGGCCGCCCCTGAAGCACACCGACTGGTGTGGCGTTCGGCTCACACGGCGCGGGTCTTCGGCAAGCGGCGACTAGCGTGGATCACTTGCTCGTGCCCATTTCGGGGGCCTGGGCCGAACAAAGGAACACCACATGTCCACCAGCTTCGCCGATCTTGGCGTGCCCGCTGACCTGGTCCAAGCGCTCGAACGAGAAGGCATTGCCGCGCCGTTCGAGGTCCAGGTTGCCTCCATCCCCGACGCCATCGCCGGGCGCGACGTCCTCGGCCGTGCCCCCACCGGATCGGGCAAGACCCTTGCCTTTGGCATCCCGCTTGTTGCTCAGTTGGCCAAGGCCAAGCCGCGCCGTCCGAAGGCGCTCGTCCTCTCACCCACCCGTGAACTGGCTGAGCAGATCCGCCGAGCGCTCGAACCCTTGGCCCGAGTCCGCAAGCGTTCCGTGCTCTCCATCTACGGCGGCGTCGGCTTCGGTGCCCAGCGCACCGGCCTCAAGAACGGCGCCGATCTCATCGTCGCCTGCCCCGGCCGCCTCATCGATCTCATCGAACAGAACGAGCTGAGCCTCGACCAGGTTGAGTACGTCGTTGTCGACGAGGCCGACCGCATGGCGGACATGGGCTTCCTGCCCGCCGTCAAGAAGCTCCTGGATCTCACAGCGCAGGAACGTCAAACCGTGCTGTTCTCCGCCACGCTCGACAAGGAAGTTCAGGTTCTCATTGATCGGTACCAATCCGATCCGGTGACCCATCAGGTTGGCGAGGTCGAGCCTGACCTCAGCCTCGTCACCCACACCTTCTACAAGACCAAGGCCGAAGAGAAGCTGGCGCTCGCCGCCGACACCATTGACAACGCCGGACCGACCGTGATCTTCTGCCGCACCCGCCACGGTGTGGACCGCGTCGCTCGCCAACTCAAGTCCGCTGGCATCAAGAGCGGCTGGATCCACGGCGGTCGAAGCCAAAGCCAGCGTGATGCTGCGTTGCAGGCCTTCACGTCAGGCAAGGTTCAGGCGCTCGTCGCTACCGACGTGGCCGCTCGTGGCATTCACGTTGACGGGGTCCGGTGCGTGATCCACTTCGATCCGCCAGCGGAGTACAAGGAATACGTCCACCGTTCGGGCCGCACGGCTCGTGCAGGCAACGACGGTGTCGTGGTGTCGTTCATCAACTCCGACCAAGTGAAGAGCGCCAAGAAGATGATGCGAGACGTTGGCCTCCCGCAGACGGAGATCCACGCCGCCCCGGACACGTCGGAGCGGGCCGCACACATTCAGATCGAGCTTCGAAGCCGGCGAGCCCAAAACGAGAAGAACCAGAAGGGCAAGGGAGCTGCCGGTAAGGGTGGACGAGGCGAGAAGCGACCCGAGCGCGGCAACCGGAGCGCGGCCCCCGAGCGGGCCAGCCAAGACTGGCGTACCCGCGGCGACTCATCGACCAGTGAGACCCGCGCCGACGGCGACAAGCGTGGTGGCCGCACCGACAGTCGCGATGCGAAACGCACACCTCGCCAAGAGAACCCTCGCTCGGATCGTGCCGCTCGCTCCGAGAGTGCGAAGAACGCAAAGAGCGAAGACAGCATGGGCGGACGTCGAGCTCCCGACGTGGCGAAAGCCGAGGATCGCGAATGGAGCGTGACGAACACGCGCCCCAAGAAGTCGGGACCGAAGAAGCCGCGCCATCGTGATCGTGACGCCACACCGCGAGCCGACCGTGGCGATCGTGCCGAACGTCCGGAGCGCACGGCCGCAGACAGCGAAAGCAGCGGAACGGGTTCCCGCAAGGCCGGCATGCCCAAGCGCCTTCGCAATGACGGCACCGCTCAGCCAAAGCGAGCGCACCGTTCCGGCGGAAAGCCTGGCGCCAAGGCGGGCAAGGGTGGACCGAAGAGCGGACCCAAGCGATCGGGCAAGCCCCGGCCCAAGAACAAGCGCTCGTAGAAATGCAGGCACGCCCGCTCCGGCACCATGCCGGAGCGGCGGGCACATGCGCTAGACGGAGAGCATGACGGCTGCAGCCAGTGCGGCGGCAACACCCGCGCGCTGAGGCCGCGAGAGGCGTTCCCCCAGCACGAGCCACGCCAGGATCACGGTGCCCGCCGGATAGAGCGATGTGAGCGCGCCGATCACCGAGAGGTCACCCTCTCGCGTGGCCCAGAGGAAGAAGCCGTTGGCTGTCATGTCCACCGCTCCGGCTCCGGCTGCGAAGCCGATGGCTGGGCGGGCTGGCAACCCCGTGCGCCGCAACGCAGAGATCACGACAAGAGCGGCGAGCGACGCGACCCGAGCAGCGATCAGCGGCACTGCTCCTGCGCCATCGGGTGTCTGATCGAGAAAGACGAAGAAGACACCGAACCCAGCGCCAGCAAGGAACGACTGGGCGACCAGCCGGGCCGAAATTCCGCCCGCATTTCCGTGCTCGTCTTCTTCGCCGCCGGAGGCGAGTAACCAGATCGCCGGTGGTGTGAGGAGCAGGCCGAGAACGGCAAGAAGCTCGGGCCGGTCGCCAAAGACGATCCCTGCGATGACGGGAACGGCGGCGCCCGTCACGGCCGACACTGGGCTGACGATCTGGAAGCGCCCCGAGGCCAGCGCGTCGTAGAGCAGCACCAGTCCGACCAGCCCCGCAAGGCCGCCGACGAGTCCCAAGATGACGGCCTGAGCGGACCACGTTCCGCCGAACAGCAGCCAAAGGGCGACCGCGACGGCGCCCCCGCTCAGGTTGCTAACCACCGTCACCGGAACGGCTGGCGCTCGACGGGAGGCGAATCCTCCGAGGAAGTCGGCTACCCCGAAGGACGCGGCGGCGAGAAGTGCAAGGACAGCGGGCACGCCGCAGCCTACGGGTCCGACTTGCCCCTGCTTGAGCGTGCGGTCGTGCTACTTGAGCAGATCCGCCAAGGCCGCACTGAGGGATGCGACCAGCACCGTCTGCCGGCTCATCACGAGCTCATGGAGCTCGAAAACGAGCTCGGGTTGTTCTGAACGCAATCGGTTGTAGTCGTCCGACGTGATCGCCCAGGCCACCACGTCGGTGTCGGCGACGACCTCAGCCGTGCGGCGCGCGCCCGTGATCAGGCCAATCTCACCCACAAGGGCGCCGGCGCCGAAACGCCGCAGCCGTTGTCGGTCTCCACCCTCACCGACCAGATGGGTGGTGAGCTCACCGCTCTGGATGACAAACATGACGTCACTCTCGGCGCCCTGCTCGATCACCACGGTTCCGGCAGAGAACTGCGACTGGCTGATGTTGGCCTGCAGTGCCGGTGAGATCTCCACCCGGAGTGACGCCAAGGCAGAGGTGGGAACACCCGCTGGGTCATGTCCCGCCTCGAGCGGCGCAAGCAGCTCGGCCTCGGCGATGGCCAGTGCGTCGTCGAGCGTGTCGGCCCAGTGGACGCTGGCGAAAGCGTCAGGCTCCGACGCCAGCAGAACGTCTCGGAGCGAGGGATCCATGTGCGAGACGATGAGGGCGGATGCGCGCTCGGTTCCGGACTGCAGGATCTCGCCGAACACCGCGTATGCGGAGGAGTCGATGCCGACGACGTGTCGGAAGTCCAGCACCAGCGCCCTCTGTTCAGAGCCGTGTCCTCCGAGCTGTTCTTTCAGCGCAGCCAAGGAACCAAAGAACAGGTAGCCCTGCAGTTCGAAGATCTGAATGGTGTCTCCGGCTTCGGCAAGCACAGCAAGCTCGCTCGGCGAACGGTCGACGCGACTGCGAACACTGCGACCGGTGACCCGTCGGCGGAGCGGATCGATGCGGCTGTAGCGCACGATGAAGACGGCGCACGCCGCCAGCACGCCAAAGCCGATGCCTTCGAGAATGCCGATGAAGCCGATGACAAGAAGAATGACGACGCTGAGCGTCGACTCGAACCGGCTGACCGAACGCATGAGCGTGCGCGCCCAGTCGGCCAGGAGGTCGACGCCAACAGTGACGAGGAGGGCACCAATCACGATGCGAGGGACATAGCCAACGGCCGTGATACCCACCACCCCCAAGAGTCCGATGAGGACACCAGCGCCGACGGCAACCCAGCGCGTGCGTGCCCCCATGCGAGCCATGAGTGCGGTGTGGCCGAGACCGTGGAAGCAGGGCATGGCGGCGAAGGGCCCGATGACGAGGTTGACGAGTCCGGCTTCTCGGAGTTCGGCGTTGACGTCCAGCTCGTCGCCGCGGCGAAGGAAGTTCAGGCCCGTCAGGTTCAACAGCAGGGCGATGATGGCGATGCCAACAACACTGGTGAATCCGGGAAGGCTTCCAACGAGTAGTGACCAGTCGGCGTCGACGATGGCTGCTGGCGTGATGGGGCTCGGTCGGCCGCCCTCTCGGAAGGGACCAATCAGCCAGCCGGCATCTTGGATGTCGTCGAGCGTTGAGAGGCTGAGTGCGATGGCATAGAACGCAGCAATCAGCGCGATGAAGGACAGACTCATCACGGCGGGCGGAAAGCGTCCTGACCGGCCGATGGCCCAGATGACGAACCCGGCGCCGACACCGGGAAGCCAGAACCGGATGAGGTCCGAACCGAAGAGCGAGCCGATGCCGCTCAAACCAACATCGCTCCCGACCATCACGTTGACGCCGCCACGAGCAAGCAAGAGGCCGGTACCAGCGACGAAGGCGCCGACGACCGTGGTGGGGACGTATCGGACGAGGTCGCCGAGTTGGAACTGTCGAATCAACAGGAAGAGCAGTCCGGTGAGGGTCGTGCACAGCGCGATCGCAATGAAGACTTCTTCGGCGCCACCGCCGCGAGTGATGACGCTGGCCGCCACGGCGACCATGACGACGGCTGGTCCGTCCTGGGTGATGGTGACGACGGGCACGACCGCACTGCGGAGGCCGAGGTAGATCATGGCCACGGCAGTAGCCAGCATGAACGTGCCCGAGGCTCGCGGTAGTGCGGATTCGAGCGGCCCCACGAAGATGAGTGCCGCGATCGAGATCGACAAACCTGCGGCCGAGATTGCGGCCGCGAGGCCAGCGACGATCTCGACGAGCGGGTTTGGACTCCCGAGAGGCGGCGAGGTCGGCGCTTCGGCCACTGGAGGGTCAGGATCGCGAGGCAAGGGCCGGGAGGGTAGCGCTCATGGGCTGGATCCGAGAGACGTTCGTCACGCTGCTATTGGTCACGTAGCGACGTTTGAATCCTTGTGAATGCGGTCCTAAAGGAAAACGGCGAGGATGAAGAAGGTGGCGCCGAAGACGAACGCGGCACCGGCCCACAGGCAGGCGAAGCCGCCGGGGATCAGGACAACCGGGGACAGTCCCATCGTGCCCTGCGTGATCTGACCAATGGCGGAGGATTGCAGCGTGTCCATCGCTCCTTTGACCGATCGGGCAGACCGGAAGAAGGCCATGGGTGTCTTCGGCAGCTCCTTGGCGCTACCAAGCGTTCCCAGCATCTCGTTCACCTCGCCGGTGAACGCTGCGGTGAGGCTCTCGCGGCTGAGGCTGATCTCGCCGATGTTGTCGGCCAGCGCCATCGTGGGCTCGAGTGCGCCCCGCAGCTTCCAGAGGCCGGTTGCCGGGATCAGGGTGGCCAGCGCTGGAATGAGGCCGAGCCACCACGGGCCCACGGTCATGGCCAGAGCAATCCAGAAAAGCACGCCCCCAACCAGCGCGCCGAAGGCGAAGACCAGCGCCGTGATCCGCAGGCCGCCGACAATGGCGACGATGGTGTCGATCACACGCTCGATGTGAGCGAGGACCTCGTCGATGGATTCCATCTGTCGGACGCTAGCGAGCATCTGGCCGCTGCGCTGTTGCTCCACTTTTCCTGCCTGCCACCGGAACATCGCCGGGGGACAGCGGGTTTCGGTACATTCAGCCGCAACCGTCGGCGCCTGTTCTGAACACCCTGGTTCTGATCATCATCTGCGCTCAGTTCGAGCACCCTTCAAGGAGTCCCCATGTCCGAGACCAAAGAAGTCGTCATCATCGGATCCGGTCCCGCCGGTCTCACCGCGGCGATCTACACCGCTCGCGCCAGCCTGAACCCCGTGATCATCGAAGGCGAGCCGTCTTCCACCAGCGATCAGCCCGGTGGCCAGCTCATGCTCACCACCGAGGTCGAGAACTTCCCCGGGTTCCCCGAAGGCATCATGGGTCCCGAGCTCATGCAGAACATGCGAGCCCAGGCCGCTCGCTTCGGCACCGACATCGTCACCGCCAAGGTCTCGAAGGTCGACTTCTCTGAGCGCCCCTTCAAGATCTGGGTTGGCCGAGACGAAGAACCCACCTACTTGGCCGAGACCGTCATCGTCTCCACCGGCGCCCAGTCGCTGATGCTCGACATTCCTGGCGAGTCCCGTCTGATGGGGTATGGCGTGAGCACGTGCGCCACCTGCGACGGCTTCTTCTTCCGTGATCAGGAGATCGCTGTTGTCGGCGGTGGCGACTCGGCCCTCGAAGAGGCGAACTTCCTCACCAAGTTCGCCAGCAAGGTCCATCTCCTGGTTCGTCGTGATGAACTCCGGGCCTCGCAGATCATGCAGGACCGGGCCATGGCCAATCCGAAGATCGAGATCGTCTGGAACACCAGCCCCCTCGAGGTGCACGGTGAACAGACCGTCAGCCACCTCACCGTCGTTGACAACATCACGAAGGAAGAGCGTGAGCTCAAGGTCAGCGGCATGTTCGTCGCCATCGGCCACAAGCCGAACACGGCGCTCTTCGAAGGCCAGCTCGACATGAAGCCCAATGGCTACCTCGTCGCCGAGCCGGGTACGACCATTACGAACGTGCCGGGTGTGTTCGCCAGCGGCGATGTGCAGGACGACTACTACCGACAGGCCATCACGGCCGCTGGTTCCGGTTGCCAGGCTGCGCTTGATGCCGAGCGTTGGCTCGAAGCTCAGCAGGACTGATCAAGACTCCACCCCGATACTGCGCTCAGCTCACCCGTTGGAGGGTGACGGGGTCGAGGCCCACGCCGCCGTCGAAATTCAAGCGAAGGATGCCGTCAGGTGTCTCGCCCAGATCGTCGATTCGAATCCCGGGGAAGCTCTCGATTCGGAACGTGAAATCGGCGCGGTCGACTCGAGCAATGAACGAGTCGTTCTCCGACAATCCGTCGGCCACGCCGATCCGACCGACGACGTAGATGGCCTCGTCGTAGACCCAGAGGTCGAGCGGTGTGAGCCCAGGCAAGGGATAAGCCCGTTCGACAGCGCTTCCGGTGTTGTTCAACAGCAAGATCTCAGACTCGCGCTGGCGGCACGGCTGGGGACCCAGCGTTCCATCAGCGTCAGCGTCGCCCAAGCAGCCCTGGTCCTCGCGAAGGCGCAGCGCCGTCGACACCACCCAAGGCCCTTCGTCCGGCTGAGTGTTTTCGATCTCGACGTCCACGCGCCGGTTGTACGGAAGTGCTGCCACGTCGGCGGCGACACCGTCGCGTGCTGCGGCTTCCGGTGTCTGTGAGGGCTCGCCAGTGAGTGGCACCATCGACCGCTCCGCGATGACCCCGCGGAGCTCACTCCTGTATTGCAAGCGATACAGGTCTGGTTGACGGATGGGGATGGCGAAGAAGCGGGTGTCTGGATCGGCGAGCGCTCCCTCGCTACTCGTTCCGTTCTGCCGGTAGCGCAACGCCACGTCTGTCGAGCCCGGCACGAGATAGCCAAAGATCAGAACGTCGTTGTGCAGGCGGGCGCCAGACGCCGTCGGGAGTTCGGCGTGGCAGATCTCGATCGAGTTCGCTCCGTCGACGGCGTCCGCCGGCTCGTTGCCGATCTGGGCGCAGAGCGCGCCGACCGTGCGCTCTCGCACGGCGAACGGCCGGCCGTCCAAGAGACGACCCTCGAGGACTGGCGGAGGAGTGGGCGTGGGTTGCGTGGTGACGACGATGCTCGGCGTCGGCTCGCTCGGCACCGTGGATGATGTCGCCGGGCTGGCGCTCTCGGGGGAAGAGGCGGAGCTCAGTACGAACCACCCGGCCGCCAAGACCGCCGCCGCAAGCCCGAGGAAAGGCAGCGCCGAGCGCTTCTGGACGACGTGGTCGACGCGGGTGTGCTCAGCGTTGTCGGGCGAGGGGAGCATGAACGCGCTCGAGGTGGAGGGCGGGGGTACGTGAGGCGATCAGCACGACGATGAAGAAGGCCGCGGCGAGCGTCGTGATGATCACCAGTGCGGTCGACATGGTGGTGACGGATGCCAACGACGTGATGAGCAGCGGCATGGCCATTCCGGGATAGGCGAGGAGGTAGAAGGTGGACGTGAGCGCACCACGCCGTGCGTCATCTGCCATTTCGCCCAGCAGCGTGAGGCTGGATGCCGTGATCGCCCCGGACGCGCCGCCCAGCAAGGGAGCGGCGATCAGGACCATGGGCCAAGCATCAGCGGCGAAGGCGATGGTGCCGCTCACGTACCCGAGCACGCCGAGGCCGACACCAGCCGGGAGGAGCACCCTGGGCCCCACGCGGTTGAGGACAGGTCGGGCCAAGAGTCCGGCCCATGCCGTGAGCGCTCCCGAGCCAGCGGCCACTGCAACTTGACCGCCGCCGACCGCCTCGCTGAGCAGAACCGGGAACAACGCGAAGGACGTGGAGGGAAAGCAGAAGACCCAGATAGCGGCGGGCACGACCACGAGGGCGAAGCGACGGCGGGCAACCTCGGGTACACCCAAGGCGATGCGCACCGGGGCCCCAGGGTTCGGTGGCCGGGTCTCGGGCACACGCAGCATGGTGGCGGCGGCCAACGCGGCGAGCGCTGCGTGCAAGAGGAAGGGAAGGACGAGGGGCGCAGGCAGGAGCCATTCGAAGAGGGCGGAGATCGGCGGGCCGATGCCAAAGCCGCCGAACGTGACGACGGTGGCCATGACAGCTGCCCGTTGCTCGCTTCCTTTCCCCAGGAGTTCGAGCAGCCAGGCTGTTCCCACGCCGAGCGCCCCACCACTGGCAACACCCAGCAAGAGCCGGCCGAGGAGGAGCAAGCCGTAGTTGTCGCGCCCAGCGATCATGACGAGTGAGCCGAGGCCTGTGATCACGACCATGGGAACGACGACCGGCCGCCGCCCGAACCGATCTGAGAGCGGGCCGGCCAAGAGAAGCGTGCCGAGAATGCCAGCGACGTAGACCACGAAAATCGCCATCGTCTGTGAGGGTGAAAGGTCCAGGCGGTCTCGGTAGAGCACGAGAAACGGCGTCGACACGTTCGTGCCGTAGGCGACCACGAAAAGCCCGAGAGCGAGAACCAATGCGTTTCTCCCGCCAGAACTGGCGGCGGCAGCAGTGGGCTCGGTCATGCGAAGACCGTAGGCGTGAAGCAGCGATCAGCCCGCTTTCGCATGCTGTTTCGCCTGACAGCCGGACAAAACGCCGCACTGACAGGAACATGCCATTTTCTTGCCAAGTGCAACTCACGAGCATCTTGCATGTGACATCCGGTACAGTTTTTGCCGCCTCGACCTGACCTCAGGAAGAGGAAGCGCGGCAGCAGAGTTGCGGTCGCCAAACTATTGGGGAGATATCCATGACCAAGAGCCTCAAAACTCTTTTCGGATTGTTGGTCGCACTCACGCTCGTCGCCGCAGCTTGCGGTAGCGATGCGGAAGCACCCGTCGCTGGCGCACTCGGCCAGGTCGAGGTTGTGGAAGGCGAAGACATCCAGATCCGCTCACTGAACGCCATCACCGGTGACGTTGCCTTCCTCGGCATTCCGAACCAGCGCGGCGTTGAGCTCGCCATCGCCGACTACGGACCCATCAAGGGCTTCAACGTCAGCATCGGCACCGGCCTCGACGACCTCTGCTCCGCAGACGGTGGCCAGGCTGCCGCTCAGACCATCGTTGCTGACGAGAGCGTCGTCGGCGTGATCGGTACCTCCTGCTCCGGCGCTGCCGTTGCTGCGATGCCGCTCATCTCTGACGCTGGCCTCGTGATGCTCTCCGGCTCGAACACCTCGCCGGCTCTCACCTCGGACCTCGCCGGCACGGCCGGTACCGACTACCAGCCCGGCTACTACCGCGTGGCCCACAACGACCTCTTCCAGGGTCAGGCTGCTGCAGAGTTCGCGTTCAACGAGCTCGGCTTCACCACCGCAGCTGCCATCCACGACGGCGATCCCTACACCAATGGTCTCGCCCAGGCATTCGCCGACGCGTTCGAGGCTCTCGGTGGCACCATCACCACCTTCACCGCTGTGAACAAGGGTGACTCGGACATGACGCCGGTTCTCACCGAGGTTGCTGCTGACTCACCTGAGCTCCTGTTCTTCCCGATCTTCATGCCCGAGGGTGGCTTCATTGCCCAGCAGGTCGCTTCGGTCTCTGGTCTCGAGAACACCCAGCTCATGGCTGCTGACGGTCTCCTGACCGACAACTTCATGGAGCTCCCCGAGTCCGAGGGTCTCTACTTCTCCGGTCCGGACCTCGCCTTCGACGGCAACACCTCCGCCACGGGCAAGAGCGCCGCTGACTTCCTCGCTGCCTACGAAGCTGAGTACGGCGAAGCACCTTCGGCTGCCTTCTGGGGTCACTCCTACGACTCCACCGTCCTCCTCCTCACCGCCATCGAAGCGGCGTCGACCGAGTCCGGCGGCAACCTCTACATCGACCGCGAGCAGGTTCGTGCAGAACTGAACAAGGTCAGCGGCGTGAGCGGCCTCACCGGCTCGCTCACCTGCGATGAGTTCGGTGACTGCGGTGCACAGGCCATCTCGGTTGTGCTCCACACGGACTCCGGTGACATCGAAGGCGGCAAGGCCAACACGGTCTTCTCCTTCTCGCCGAACCGCTGATTCAGCACTCGGAAATCTGAAGCAACGTTCAATCTGAACGTTCTCGATCGGGCCGGGCATCCTCACATGGGTGCCCGGCCCGTTCTCTGACAACACGCACGTATCTGGGGAGAACCTGCACCGCATGGCTGCAACAACCTCGGCGAAGCCCACGGGCCCGACGCCGGTCAAGAACAAGAAGAAGTCGGTCTTTCAGACCAACAACTGGGTGGACATCTTCCTCACCGTTGTTCGTCTCGTCGCCATTGGCATCATCGGTTTGGGCTTCACGCTCTTCGTGATCCAGCAGGCCACCGGTGAAGGACTTTCTTCTGAGGCGCTTCGCAACCTGATCGTGGCCGGCATCGCTCAGGGTGCGATGTACGGCCTCATTGCCCTGGGCTATTCGATGGTCTACGGCGTCCTGGGCTTCATCAACTTCGCCCACGGCGAGGTCTTCATGAGTGGGGCCATTGCCGGTTGGATCGTGTCGGACACGCTCTTCAAGAACGGCTTGTGGGAGAGCAACTTCATCGTCTCACTCCTCATCGTGCTGACGGTCTCCGTCTTCGTTTCCACTGCGGCGACGATCCTCATGGAGCGCATCGCCTACCGACCGCTGCGAGAGTCGCCCCGGCTCATTCCGCTCATCACCTCCATTGGCGTCTCGTTCTTCATGCAGAACGCCGTGCTCGGCCTCATCGGCCCTTCCTCCAAGAACTTCCCTGCGTTGCCCGAGTGGCTGTCGAAGAAGCGTGGCTTCCTCGGCATCGAACTCGAAGGCACAAAGCTGCTCGTCCTCTTCGTGGCCTTCGTCTCCATGGCGGGTCTGTGGTTCTTCGTTGAAAGAACCAAGACCGGTAAGGCAATGCGGGCCGTCGCTGAAGACAAAGAAATTGCCGCCCTCATGGGCATCAACGTCGACCGCATCATCATCACGACCTTCGCTGTCGGCGGCGCCATGGCTGGCGTGGCCGGTGTGCTCTGGGGCCTGCTCTTCCGTGGCGTCAGCTTCCTCACGGGCTTCCTCCCCGGTATCAAGGCCTTCACGGCTGCGGTCATCGGCGGCGTCGGCAACCTGGGCGGATCCATGGCCGGCGGCCTGATTCTCGGCGTGGCCGAGAGCGTCGGCCCGCTGCTCATTCTGGAGCCACTCGGTATTCCGGGCGTCTCCCAGCTCAAGGACGTGGTCGCCTTCAGCGTCCTCGTGTTGGTGCTGCTGTTCAAACCCTCTGGCCTCTTCGGCGAGCGACTCTCTGCGGAGGACCGGGCATGACCGCCACAGCTGCAAACACCTCGGACGCCATGGCATCCGCACCCGGAGTTCGCTCCGCCACCGATGTTGACTGGCGTCGTTCGGCCAACATCGGCGGCATTCTCGGTATCACCGCCGTCTTCATTGGGCTCGTGGGCATGGCCGTTGGCCTCGACAAGCGGATGCTGATCGACCCCGTGCTCAGCCTCGGGTATCTGTTCGTGCTTGCCATCCCCCTCATTGGCGGCTGGATCGCCGCACGGGAGATCACGCTCGAAGGCATGACCGCCCCAATCAAGGGCGCCCGCGACATCGTCGCCGGTGCCGTTGCCGGCCTGGTTGGTGGTGCCGTTGTGGCCATGTTCCTCGTCATGCTCAACGCTTGGGACCTGCAGGAACTACTTCCCAACTGGAGTGACGCGCTGCTCGACATGTACACGTTCGGTCAGGGCGTGGGCGTTGGCATCGTGCTTGTGCTTGTTGTCGGCCTCGTGCTCGGCGCCATCGGTGGTGCCGTTCACGTGATCCCGGCCAAGCCTCGGCGCCTGCTCTCCATCGCCGTGCAGTGGGTCATCTCCTTCGCCGTGCTCGAAGCGGTGATCGACGACCTGCTCGGTGGCTTCGGTCTCCAGGCCGTCGCCGACGTCATCTACGCCCGGCGTGGTGGACTGCTCATCATCCCCGGGTTGATCATCGGAGCCATCGCCGCTTTCGTCGCTCACCGCTTCGAAGGCAAGGGTGCAGAACTCAAGACGCAGTACATGGAACTCGAGCCCGAGCGAAAGAACCAGGTCTCCAAGCAGGGACTGATCATCATGGTGGTGCTCGGCATCGTCCTGCCGATCTTCCTCGGCAAGATCGTGAACGAGCTTCTCTCCAACGTCGGCCTGTTCATCCTGCTGGCGCTCGGCCTCAACGTCGTGATCGGCCGAGCCGGCATTCTCGACATCGGCTACG
Organism: uncultured Acidimicrobiales bacterium; assembly: GCA_937997485.1. Classification (GTDB taxonomy): domain Bacteria; phylum Actinomycetota; class Acidimicrobiia; order Acidimicrobiales; family SZUA-35; genus SZUA-35. Next base: position 40,322 of record CALKTH010000040.1, read on the forward strand.
TGGCGTTCTTCGCTGTCGGCTCTTACATGATGGCGTTTCTGACCTCGCCGCTCGCCCCATGGCGTGAGAGCGACGGCATTCTCTCCGCCGTCTTCGGCTGGTTGCCGGTGCTCAACTGGTTCGTGGCGCTCCCCATCGTGGTGCTCACCGCGGCGATCGTCGGTGTGTTGATTGGTACGCCCGTGATCCGAATGCGGGGCGACTACCTCGCCATCGTGACGCTGGGCTTCGGCGAGATCATCCGCCTCTTGTTCTTGTCCGACTGGCTCGCACCTACCTTCGGCGGAGCGCAGGGCATTCGCTCGATCCCGGGTGTGAACCTCGGCTTCGCCGAGATCAACGGCACCGATCCTCGGGCGGTCTTCTATCTCGTTGCCATCTTCGTGGCCATCGCCATCTATGTGAGTTCACAGCTCGAGACCTCTCGCTTGGGTCGAGCATGGATGGCGATTCGTGAAGATGAGTCCGTGGCCGAGGCCATGGGCATCAACACCGTGACCACCAAGCTCTTCGCGTTCGTGGTTGGCGCCATCCTTGCTTCCTTCAGTGGTGCGATCTTCGCCGCCAAGGTCGGCTCGGTCTTCCCGAACAGCTTCGAGTTGCTCGTCTCGATCATCATCCTCGTGGTGGTGATCGTGGGCGGCATGGGAAACATTCCGGGCGTGATGATGGGCGCCGTTGTGCTCATCGGCGTTCTCGGTGGGCCCAGCCAGCCCGGACTCTTGCAAGAGTTCTCCGAGTTCAAGCTCCTCATCTACGGAGCACTTCTTGTGTTCATGATGCTGAAGAAGCCAGAAGGCCTCATTCCCAACGCTGCTCGGAACCGTGAGCTGCATCAGGAAGAGGCGCTTCAGGATGCGTGGCTCAAGGGTGACAAGCCCGGCACGACCAAGGACGAGGTCGACGACGCTGGGCCCGCCCCATCGGCGGCCGACATCGACGGCTCGCTGGGTCTCGGAGGAGCAACGTCATGACCCGCCTTCTCGAAATCGAAAACGTCTCGATCACCTTCGGCGGCCTCAAGGCCATCGACGATCTGAACTTTCACGTCGACGAGGGCGAGATCGTGTCCGTCATCGGGCCGAACGGTGCCGGTAAGACAACGTTCTTCAACACCATCACCGGTCTGGTCACACCCCAGATCGGCGACATCAAGTTCGAGGGTCAATCCCTCATCGGGCTTGATCCAAACGAGATCACCGCTCGGGGTCTGGCCCGCACGTTCCAGAACGTGCGTCTCTTCCCCCAGATGACGATCCTCGAGAACGTCATGGTGGCTCAGCACTGCCGCACAAATCAGCGGGTCATCGGGCCGCTCTTCCGCACCGCCGCCTGGAAGAAGGAAGAAGCCGAGATCCGTGAGCGAGCCGAGAAGGTCCTCGGCTTCTTCGGGCACCGCCTCGTGGGCTATCGCCTCGAACAGCCGGCCTTCGTGCTGTCGTACGCTAACCGTCGCCGTCTCGAGATCGCTCGAGCCATGGCCACTCAGCCCAAGCTGCTCCTGCTCGATGAGCCGGTGGCCGGCATGAACCCAAAGGAGAGCGAGGAGTTGACCCACCTGATCGGTCGCCTCCGCTCCGAGTGGGGATTCTCGATCGTGATGATCGAGCACGACATGGGCGTGGTGCGAGACGTGAGCGACCGCGTGGTCGTGCTCGACCACGGCGTCACCATCGCTCAGGGCTCGTATGAAGAGGTCTCGACCAATCCGACCGTGATCGAGGCGTACCTCGGCAAGGCGGCAGCAGAGAGCGAAGGTGGCGGGTCACTCGACTCTGCTGCGCACTCGGGCGAAGGAGCTCACTGATGACCGTGCTCGACCCCAAACCGTTGCTCGAGTTCCGCAACATCAACACGCACTACGGCGCCGTCCACATTCTCAAAGATGTGGACCTGGCGATCTACCCGGGCGAGCTCGTCTGCCTGCTCGGCGGCAACGCCAGTGGCAAGAGCACCACGCTCAAGACCCTGCTCGGCATGGTGACGCCCACGACGGGTGAGGTCGTGCTCGACGGTGAAGTCGTGAACGACAAACCCACCAGCTACCGGGTGGAGCGGGGTATCACGATGGTTCCTGAGAACCGTCGACTCTTCAAGCGCCTCAGTGTGAAGGAGAACCTCGAGCTGGGGGCCTACCTTCGCAACGACAAGGACGGCATTGCCGAAGATCTCGAGCGGATCTACGGCATGTTCCCCCGAGTGAAAGAACGCCTCTCGCAGCGGGCCGGCACCCTTTCCGGTGGTGAGCAGCAGATGGTGGCGATGGGTCGTGCGCTCATGTCTCGTCCGCGAGTGCTGCTGATGGACGAGCCTTCCATGGGTCTCGCCCCGGCGCTGGTGGAGACCAACTTCGAGTTGATCCAGCAGATCCATAAAGAGGGTGTGGCCATCTTCATGGTGGAGCAGAACGCCAACATGGCGCTCTCGATCGCCGACCGCGGTTGGGTGCTCCAGACTGGCAAGGTTGTCCTCGACGACACCGCCGACGCGCTCCTCCAAAACCAAGACCTCCGCGCCGCCTACCTCGGCCAGGCCTAGCCCGCCCCTCGCCCTCCCGCTCTCCGCCGAAATTTCGTGCCCAGCCCACCGTTCCGGTGGGCTGACGCTGCAAGAACTGGCCCAAGGTTGTCCTGCGCTGCAGAATCGCCGAGCGTCTGCGGAACGGAGACCGGGGCGAGAGATGCCATCAGGCGTGAAGGTCCGGCTGATGAGCAGGACAGTTCCTGGTCGGTCGGCTTCGGTCGTGAGCCCGATGCTTACCTTCCGGTTCAACTGACGACGTTGGCGTCAGCCAGGTGGACCGCTGCATGCCAAGTCTGCGACGACGCCGTGCGTTTCCTGTGGACGATCAGTTCAGAGCGTGGCTGCCGTCTGATACTGCAGCGTCGGACGCCCTTCGGCCACTTCTCGCAGCGCTAGCCCACCGGAACGGTGGGCTGGGCACGAAATTTCGGCCAGGGGGCCAGCCGTCGGTCAGCTGGGGTGCATCAGGCGATCACGGAGGAAGGTGAAAATGAGTGCCTGCATGGTCGCTTGCTGGCCAGCGTCGGCGGCGCCGCCATGCCCACCTTCAACGTTCTCCCAGTAGGTCACGTCCTTGCCAGCAGCCTCGAGACGGGCGGCCATCTTGCGGGCGTGACCGGGGTGCACTCGATCATCCCGGGTCGAGGTCGTGAGCAGAATCGGCGGATAGTCAGCCGACTCATCGAGGCGATCTGCCGTCACCTGGTGGTAAGGCGAGTAGCCCTCGAGATAGGCCCAGTCCTCGGCATTGTCCGGGTCCCCGTACTCCGCCATCCACGAGGCGCCGGCCAGCAGCAGGTGGTAGCGCTGCATGTCGAGCAGCGGCACCTGGCACACAACGGCGCCGAAGAGCTCAGGGCTGCGGACGTACATGTTCCCCACGAGCAGCCCGCCGTTGCTTCCACCCGACACTCCAAGATGAGCGGGCGAGGTGAGGCCTCGATCGATGAGTGCCTGAGCCACCGCCTCGAGATCCTCGTACACACGAGGACGCTTCTCACGAAGGCCGGCCCGATGCCATGCAGGTCCGTACTCGCCGCCGCCTCGAATGTTTGCCAGCACGTACACGCCGCCCTCGGCCAGCCACGCCTGACCAATCACGCCGGAGTAGCCCGCCACGCGCGGAACCTCGAACCCTCCATAGGCCGTGAGCAACGTGGGCCGGGAACCGTCGGTGGCAGCAAGCCCCTCGGTGGTTCCCACCACGAAGTACGGAATGCGAGTGCCGTCCGCGCTCGCGGCGAAGTGCTGTTCGATGCGCACGTCGCTGGCATCGAAGCGAGCGGGAGCGCTGCGCAAGAGTTCGGCCGGAGCGTCGCTGGCCAGATCAAGTAGCGAGAGACTCTCGGGCGTCACGAAGTCAGTGCCGGTCACCCACACCTCGTCGTGGTCAGATCCATCAACGGCGCTGGCGGACAACGTCCACGCCTCCGGGGCCCCGGCCAGCGGGTCAACAGACCAATCGCCCGCCCCATTCTTTGGTGGCGTGGCCACAAACAGCTGGTTGCGCACGTCATCCATGATGTTCAACACGAGATGGTTGCGCGTGGAGGAAACGCCGGCCAGCGCCCGGGTTGCCGTTGGCTCGAAGAGCGACGAGATCGAGGCGGTTCCGTGGAGGAACGCCAGCAGATCGGCCACAAGCAGTGAGCCCGAGGAGTGCACCACACCATCTCGCTCGAAGTCCGAGCGAGGAGTGATGAACAACCAACGCTCGTGTGTCCACACCTCGGCATCGAGTGGCACATCGATCTCAACGGGCTCAACGCCGGCCTCGCCATTCGGCACGATCCAGTTGCGGCTGGTGAAGAAGTCGGGCGCTCGCTGGAACATGTGGTGCTCGTAGCCCGGCACCGTCGACACCGACACGCCAGCCAGGACGTCTCCTTCGTCACCCTCGAAGACGATCTCGGCGTCAGTGATGGGTGTGCCGCGCTGCCACCTCCGAACGGTTCGCGGGTAGCCCGACATGGTGAGGCTGCCCTCGCCGAAGTCGTTGGTGACGAAGACGGTGTCATCGTCGATCCAGGTCAAGCCACCCTTGGCCAGCGGTCGAACGAAGCCCTCTTCTTCTTCGGGAATGAAACGCTTGTCGACGAGGTCGAACTCTCTCGTCACGGTGGCGTCGGAGCCTCCAGGCGAGAGGGAGATCAGGGCTCGTCGTCGGTCAGAACGACGCGTGGAAGAGCCAGCGAACACCCACGACTCACCCTCGGCTTCGCCCAGTGCATCGACGTCGAGGATCGTTTCCCACACTTCTTCGCCGGTCCGATACGCCTCCCAGGTGGTGCGGCGGAGCAGACCCCGGGGGTTGCTGGCATCGGTCCAGAAGTTATGCACGAGGTCGCCGTGGCGAGAGGGGAAAGCGATCCGATCGTCGGCGTTGAGAAGCGAGAGGGTGTCAGCCCGCACCTTCTCGAAGTCGTCGCGGCCGAAGAGCGATGCCTCCGTGGCGGCGTTTCGCTCACGGATCCAGGCCAAGGCCTCGTCGCCCAACACATCTTCCAGCCACAGGTTCTCGTCAGTTGTACTCACACGTGCAGACGGTACCGCCACCCGCTCGATGACGAGAGACGCCGCCCGCGGCCTGCGCAGCAGACAGCCTTAGCGAAGGTCGCTGACGTCTCCGACCGTGCCGTTGGCCCACGACGTTGATTGCGAGACCGTCCAGATCTCGGCCCCAACCTCGGCTGGATCGGCGAGGTGGCCCTCGTCATGCAGGTCACGAAAGCGTTCAACGTTGGGGAAGCCCATCGCATCGCTGGCCCGAATCTCGGCCTGCATCTCGGTGGCGACGACGCCGGGGCTGATGGCCAGGGCACGGACCAGGTCGTCTCGCGACTCCTGCTCGGCCGCCACCGCTCGCACCCACATGTCGACTGCCGCCTTGGAGGCGCAATAGCTCGTCCATCCGGGGTACGGCTTCTTGCCTGCGCCCGAAGAGAGCTGCACGAGCACCGTCGGCAGGTTTGCTCGGTGCGCTGTGCGAATGACGGCGTCGCCGATGACCTGAGGTGCGGCGCTGTTCAGCAGCACGTTCGTTGCATAGCCAGAAGGATCCACCTCGCCCGCAAACCCGATAGGGGTGAGGGTGGCTGCGTTGTGCACAACAGTCAGGCTCGATGGCGCCAGCGTGTCGACGAGTCCGTCGAGCCACTCGGCGAACTGCGGCCAGACGGCCGGCTCGCTCAGGTCGGCAGTCAACTGGTGCTCGGCGTCGGACGACGACCGATTACAGGCGGCAACGGTGGCACCGTCAGCAGCGGCCGCGGCGGCGATGCCGGCGCCGATTCCTCGGGAGGCTCCGGTGATGACGGCGAGAGGGGTGCTCATAGCGAGCGACTCTATTGGCGTTGACCTCACCGATCGAGTGGCTACACCTCGTTCTGTGCGCGTTCAACGTGGCTGGGGCCCCGATTTCGCGCACAGAACGGGTGCCTCGCTCAGCTCAGTCGTCGGTGATCCAGGATTCGTCGGGCACGCCGAGGCCATCGGCGATTCGATTCACATAGGCGTAGTACGAGGTGACCTCAACGATGTCCAAGATGTCCCGATCCGAAAAGCCCACATCCCGCAAGGCTTCGACGTCCCCACGCACCATCTCGCCCGGCGTGAAGGTCAGCTTCACGCAGTAGGTGAGCATCGCGACTCGGGCCGGTGAGAGGGGAGCAGTGCGCCAGTCTGCTTCGACCTGTGCGAGCAGCTCATCGTTCTTGAGGAGTCGACGCAGACCGCGCCGGTGATGCACCACTCAATAGTGGCAGTCGTTCTCGAGGCTGACGACGAGGGCGATGAGCTCCCGCTCTACCTTGCGCAAGGTCGCCGTGCCCGCCATCGCTGAGCCGTAGAGGCCATTGTGAGCGGCAAGACCACGAGGGTTCAGCGAATGGATCGCCATGATGTGGTCGACCTTGCCGTAGGTCCCGTCGACGACTTGGTCGTACATTTCGGCCAGCGGCTGCTCGGGGTCGGCCGTCCATTCCTCATCGGGCACGATCTCGATCCACGCCCGGTCCACCGCATCCTCGTTCTGCATGCGGGCATCTTCCCACCAACCTTCACCATGGGCGAGCGTCGGGCGTAGCGTTCCTTCGGTGTCCTCAGTGAGCAGCAAACGGCAGTGCGCCGACTGTGTTGAAGCGGCCGAGGTGCTTGGCGTCGCTATCGACGCCAACGATGTTGAGATCGACCTCGCATGGCGACAGAAGATGGCGACGCATCATCCAGACCTGGGCGGTACGCACGAGATGGCCATTGTCCTGGACCAGGCGCACCGTCACCTTGTCGAACACATCGATGTTGATCACTTCGATGCCTCCCTCATGGACCAGGGGATTCGGCCCCCGCAGGCCGACCGTGTTCCCCTCGATGATGACCAACCAGAGCCAGTGCCAAGCTTGATCGGGACGATCGGCTTCTTCGTTTTGCTGCCTGCGGTGGTCTTCGCCGGTTTCATGGGCGCCGTCATGGCATTCGCTCTGTCGAGATGAGCACCGGCCTTTCGAGCACTACACCGGATGGTGGAGGGCAGCCTCGGTGTAGGGGTCGAAGAGGTGGAACCGTGCCGGGTCGATACGAAGACCGACCGCATCCCGGAGCTTGGGTGGGAAGCCCGAGGTCACGACGACAATCTCAGTCGTCGGGCCCGTCGGGCGGTCGAGCGCCACGGTTACGACGTTGCTCGAGCCCCGAGGTTCGAACGAGGCGACGGTGCCACGGACATGGCGGTCGTCGACGGCTCCGGCCGAGGCCATCGGAATGTCTTCTGGTCGGAGGCCGACCACCACGTCGTTGCCGACGAATCGTTGGGTCACCGGGGCGTGGAGCGGAAATGAAGTGCCTCCAAGGCCGAACGTTCGGATCGCGCCCTCGTCTCGCACCGGCCCGCGGAGAAGATTCATCGCAGGTTCGCCAAGGAAGCGAGCCACCGTCGCGTTGATGGGTCGCTCATAGAGATCCATCGGCGGCCCGACCTGCTGGAGGCGGCCTCGCTCGAGCACGGCCACCCGGTCAGCCAGGGTCATGGCATCGGCCTGATCGGCGGTGACGAGCAGCGTGGTCAGGCCGTACTCGCGCTGGACGCGGGAAAGGTCCCCGCGAAGCTTGTTGCGCAGATCGCGATCGATCCGGGCCAATGGTTCGTCCAGTAACAGCAGCTTTGGTCGGGCGATCAACGCTCGAGCCAACTGCACCGCCTGCGTCTCGCCGCCAGAGAGCTGGCCTTTCGACCGACGAAGCAAGTGGCCAATCGTGAATTGGTCGGCCTCGGCCTGCACTCGCGCCTCCACGTCTGCCGGGTTCTCGGCAGCGAACTCCAACGGCAGTGAAATGTTCCGTTTCACCGATCGATGGCGGACGAGGGCGTTGAGCTGGGTCACCATGCCGAGGTTCCGCTCGTGGGTTTCGAGTCGATTCACGTTGATGCCATCCAGGATCACGTTTCCGTGATCCTGCTTCTCGAAGCCTGCCGCTATCCGGAGGGCCGTGGACTTGCCGCAACCGGACTCACCAACGAGGGCCAGAAACTCGCCAGACTCGATGTCGAGCGTGAGGCCCATCAATGCCTCGACGACACCGTCTTCCGTCTCGAAGCTCTTCGAGATATGTTCGAAGCGAACCGCTGACATCCGACCATCTTGGCAAAGGTCGTTCCGGAGAGCGCATCGAGGTGCTCAACCTGGTGCTTCAACTGGCGTCGATCGAGCTGATCGGTACCAGCTCGCCGCAGGCACAGCGGTAGCAGCCGGGACGGTCGAGATCGATGTGATCGTCGGCGAAGTGAACGACTTCATCCAGGGTCTCGCAGAGCAATGAGATGCGAGCGTTGGACTGCTCGCTTGGCTCGGGGTGGAGGGCGAGGCGGAGCTTTCGCATCCGACGCCTCGCAGCGAACAAGGCTCGCCGGCGCGTGTCTTTCTCCCGAAGCGACATGCTCGGTCCTTGTGGGATGTCGTCTGCCGCTTTCCATGCGATCAACAGATCTTGGAATGCGGCCTCAGCCAAGAAGTGCAAACCCATGGCTTGCATCTCAACATGCAGGCGTCGAAAGCGCCAGGAGGTTCTGGACGGCCCGGGTCTGTTCGTCGTTGCTGTTGTTGTGTGGCGGATCGGCGAGCACCTCCGGCATGCTGGGGACGTGCCGACTTCTCACCAGCTCCCGCTTTCGATTCTCGATCTGGCGATTATTGGTGCCAACGAAACCGCGGCCGACGCGTTCGCCGCCAGTGTCGCCATCGCACGAACGGCTGAAGCCTGTGGCTACGAGCGCATCTGGTACGCCGAGCACCACAACATGGCCTCGATCGCCTCGTCGGCAACCAGCGTGCTCATCGCTCACGTCGCTGCACACACCTCCACGATCCGCCTCGGTGCGGGCGGTGTCATGCTGCCCAACCACTCACCGCTGACGATCGCTGAACAGTTCGGAACGCTGGCAACACTGCACCCGGGCCGCATCGACCTCGGGCTCGGGCGGGCACCGGGCAGCGATCAAACCACGGCGAGAGCCATGCGCCGAGACGTTCGTGCCTCCGATCAGTTCCCTCAAGATGTGCGTGAGCTCCAAGCTTTTCTCGGCGACACCTCGGCAGTTCCGGGCGTCGTCGCAGTGCCAGGAGCCGGCACGCACGTGCCGCTCTACATCTTGGGCAGTTCGCTCTTCGGCGCCCAACTCGCTGCCGCGTTCGGGCTGCCCTACGCATTTGCCTCACACTTCGCCCCGGTTCACCTGCTCGACGCAGTCGCCACCTATCGAGCCGAGTTCCAACCCTCAGACCAGCTCGCCGAGCCTTGGGTGATGGCCGGAGTGAACGTGATCGCAGCCGAGACCGCGGAGGATGCGGAGCGTCAACGATTGGCCGTCAGCCGGCGTCGGATCGGCCGTTTCGTGACCCCACCCGGTGATCTCACCGATGAGGAAGCAGACTCGCTTCTCGCCTCGCCGCAGGGTCAGCAGATCGCGCAGATGATGCACTACACGGCGGCGGGTACCCCCGATGCTGTCGCTCGCTATCTGCGCGACTTCGCTGACGAGGCGGGCGTCGACGAGCTGATGACGGTGCATCCATCACCCACGATCGCCGAACGCTTGCGCTCCATCGATCTGCTGGCTGGTGCGATGATGCCGGTCGCCGCCGCCTGATCACTCAGGGGAAGCTGATGAGGCTCGAGCGGTAGTCGTCGGGAGCGACGAAGCCGAGCAGGTTGAGCACGGTGGCGGCCACGTTGCTGAGGCCGGCGTCGGCACCGGTCGCCATCGAGTATTCACCGTCGTAGTTCGGGTCGTGAATCGAGAACGGCACGGGGCTCAGCGTGTGGGAAGTCTTCGGCGAGCGGACGCCGTCCTTCTCCGTGTACATCACGTCGGCGTTGCCGTGATCGGCGGTGTAGACGAGCACGCCGTCAAGCTCGTCGATCACCTCGATGAGCCGCCCCATGCAGTCGTCGAGGATCTGCATCGCTTCGATCGTTGCCCCGAGATCGCCGGTGTGGCCGACCATGTCGCCGTTCGGGAAGTTCAGCCGCCCAAAGCGGTACTCGCCCGAGCGAAGCATGGCGATGGTCTCGTCCGTGATCTCCTTGAGCTTCATTCCGGGCGTGGTGTTGAACTCCACGTTGTCGGAGGGAATCTCGATGTAGGTCTCGAGCGACTCATCGATGTAGCCGCTCCGGTTGCCGTTCCAGAAGTACGTGACGTGTCCGAACTTCTGCGTCTCGGAGATGGCGAAGCTCTTCACGCCCTCGGCGCAGAGGAACTCGCCCATGGTGCGGTCGATGGTCGGGGGCTCAACGAGGTACGTCTTCGGGATGAACGCATCGCCGTCGTACTGCAGCATCCCGGCGTAGCTCACCTGCGGGTGAGGCCGATGAGCGCTGCGATCGAAGACGGAGAAGTCGGCCTCCTCATAGGCGCGGGAGATTTCGATCGCCCGGTCACCTCGGAAGTTGAAGAAGACAACAGCGTCGCCGTCGTTCATGAGGCCGACGGGCTCGCCGTCGGCACCAACCACGATGAACTCGGTCAGGTATTGATCGCCGGTGTTCTTGCCCGACGCATCGGCCTCGGCATAAAGGGTTTCCACGGCCTCAGCAGCGGAAGCGAACGAGCGGCCAACACCGTGAGTGTGGGCCTGATAGCCGCGCTCAACCATCGCCCAGTCCGCCTCGTACCGATCCATCGTGAGGTACATACGACCGCCGCCGGAGGCGATGCGGTAGTTCCGACCCTCTCCCGCCTGGTTGATCTCGGTGAGTACGGCCTCGGTGGCTTCGATGTAGGTGAGCGCAGACCGGGCTGCCACGTCTCGCCCGTCGTGCAGGATGTGCACCGCACAGCTGGCAACGCCCTCGGAGGCGGCCTGGCGGAGCAGTTGGTAGAGGTGCTCGGTGGAGGAGTGCACGCCACCGTCGGAGTGGAGGCCAAGCAGGTGGAGGGTTCCGGTCCGACCCCGCTCGATGGCTTCGCGCCACGCCGAGGTGGTGAAGATGGCGCCGCTGGCCAGCGACTTGTTCACGAGCTTCGCGCCCTGAGCGAAGATGCGGCCAGCGCCGAGTGCGTTATGACCGACTTCGGAGTTGCCCATGTCATCGTCGGAGGGCAGCCCCACCGCTGGGCCGTGGGCGAGGAGTTCGCCGCTCAGGATCGAGGCGCCAAGGGCGTCGAGCGTGGGGGTCGCAGCCTCGGTCACGGCGTTGCTCGGACCTTCGGGTGCGATGCCGACCCCGTCAGCAACAACGACGAGGAGCGGGCCAGGGCGACCGGTGAAGGAGGGATGTGGGTCCAGGTGGAGCGACATCTGCGCAGTCTACGAACGCCCCCGCAAAGCGGCGGCGGGAACCAGGGCGGGCTCGCCGTCGTCTACTTCAGTTGCAGGTCACGCTCGGCCACACGCTCCAGACCAAGGTCCTTGCGCCGATGGGGAACACATGAAGACACGTCGCCTACTCGTCTCCATACCGCTGATGCTGCTGATTGCGCTCGGCTCTGCCGGCCAAGCGCTCGCCTGCGGTGGGTTCTTCTGCCAGAACACACCGGTCAACCAGGTGGGGGAGCGCATCGTCTTCCAGGTGAACGATGACGACACGATCACGTCGCTCATCCAGATTCAGTACCAGGGTGAGGCGGATGACTTCTCGTGGATCCTGCCGATCCCCGAGGCAATCACGGCCGACGATCTGAAGGTGACGGAAGAGGGGGATCAGATCTTCACTGATCTGCACAACCTGACCGACGTCCAGTTCATCAACCCACCGTTGCCGGAGTGCGCCCAGACGGTCGTGCGATCGATGGCGATGGAGGACTCCGCGGAGTCGGCAGAGGTGGAAGTCTTTGCGAGCGGTGAGGTTGGGCCGTTCGGTTTCGACGTCATCGGCTCCACCGACCCCGACGCTCTCACCACGTGGCTGCGCGACAACGACTACCGCGTGGACCCTTCGATGGAGCCGCTCATCAACGTCTACGTTGAGGATCAGTTCGCCTTCATCGCCATGCGTCTGCTCGATGGCCAGGACACCGACTCCATCACACCCATCGAGATCACGTACCCGGGGACCCGAGCCATGATCCCGCTCCGGCTGACGGCGGTGGCTGCGCTCGACGACATGCCCGTCTTTGCCTGGATCTTTGCTGAGGACCAAGTCGTGCCCACCAACTTTGAACACATGGAGATCGCCACCGAGGAGATCACGTTCAACAGTTTCGGTGGGAACAACTATGTGCCACTCGTGCAGCAGCGGGCAGATGCTCTCGGTGGGCGCGCCTTCATCACCGAGTTCGCTGGCCCGGCAACCTCCCTCGATATCGAGATCAACCAGTACCTGCGTGACGCGGCGATCGACCATCCCTACCTCACTCGCCTCACCACCTACATCTCGCCCGACGAGATGACCGTCGACCCCGTGTTCGCCGTGGAGACAGGTCGGCAAGACGTCTCCAACGTGCGCGACGCCAGCAACCTCACCGGCCTGTATGACTGCGAGCGGGAGCAGCCTTCCGAAGCCGGTCTGTTCGGCGAGCCTGCGGTGACCGACGCGATCGAGCCACGAGATCCAGCGACGAACGAAGTGGCTGCGACCACGCCGCCCGAACGCTCATCAGGCGGTCGAGGCAACCGGCCGCTCTTCGCCCTCATTGGTGTTGGCGTGCTTGGCGGCCTCGCCTTCACCTCGTACCGCGCCGGGCAAGCGTCGAAGAACTGAGCGGCCCGTTCGCCCGGAACTCAATGTCAGGCTTCGCTGTTGGCGACGATCTCGGACAACGTGGTGATCTCGGCCAGCGCGGTGGCGACGGCGTCACGCGTGGTCATGTGGTCGCCGTCGGCCCAGGCTCCCGCAGCGATGTCTGGGTACTTCTCGTCAAGCTGCGCGATTCGAGCCTCCCTGGCTCCGATCGGCACATTCCGGAAGTTCTCGGAGCCAGCCGCGGCGAAGAGTGAGATCGCAAGTGCGGGATTGCCGTGCTGCTCCAAGACATGTGACGTCAGGGTCAGCGGCGTGGATGCACCAATCCAGAACCCTGACCTTGGACCCACTCGAGCGCCTCGCGTAGCGACCGAAGTGAGCCCTCGTTGATCCCGCGATCCAAGAGAACGGAGGCCAGTCCGCAGCGGGCGGCGATCGCGGTGAAGATCAGCCGGTGCTGATCGGCGATCTCGACGGCACGTTCGAATCCGCGTTGGCTCGCCACTGGATCCGACTCGCGATGGTGCAGCCCCAACGCCATGTGCAGATTGGCCTCCGAGGTACATGCTCCGGAGCGGGCAAGCCGCCGCAGCTCGGCGAGCAGCGGAGCATCGTCCACACCACTGCTTCGCGCTTGATTCAGCCCCGTGACGAGTGCTCCGGCCCGAATCGTTCCAGCCTCGACGTCCGGATTCGTCGCGATCTCCTGATGCGTCAGCGCCTTGTAGAGCCGGCGAGTCGCGAGCTCAGGATCCGCCTCGGGCCAGAGGTCGTTCATGACGTGCTCACGATGGCGAGACCGGCCCGGCGCGAGTGCGAGGTACTGCACGAGATGTGCACCGCTTGGTCGGTCGAAACGATTAGCGCTGAATCGATCACCGTCAATCGAAACGGAGAAGCCGCCAAGCATTCGAATTGAGACATGCCGTTGGCTGTCCATGCAGTCTCAAATACTACGACCGCGCTGGATCGAGATGTGGGACAAATCCGGGACAAGCAGCAGGAGAGGATGCCGTCCGGTGCGTTGAAAGCTCGTGCTTCCCCACAGGGCGTCTGGGGACGCATCCGCCGTGAGTACGAGACACACCGAGCGGACGACCGGTCATCATTGCCTGCGGTGGCCAGTCGTCCGCCCGTCCTCAGGATGAGGTGGGCGTCCTTGCGTTCGCGGCCGGTCGAAAGCGAGCTTGTCGCCCCGGGATCTCAACTGGCGGCTGCATTCGCAGAGGTCGCCGAACAGCCATCAATGACTTCGTGAGTCCTGCGGTCCGTTCGCGCACCAGCTGACCGTCTGGGAACATCGCGGCGAACTCCTCGCCGTTGAGTAGGCGCCACTCACTCTCTGACTTCGCGGGCCACACCTTGCTCACGAATGACGTGGCGAAGAAGTCGAGTACGGGTACCTGGATCTTGCGGGGAGCGACGGCGATGAAACCGGGGAGAAGCGAGTGGCTCTCGACGGGATACGTGCGGTTCGGCGTTTGGACGAAGTAGCCCTTCGAGATTCGGCGGATCTCCTTTGCGAACTGCGTTTGGTGATACTCGGCGAGCCGGCGGAACTCTGCGTCATCCGTCATGCCGATCATCTGCTCGCGGGGTCCGGTGACATGTTCGATCACGCTGGAGCAGAAGACGATGTCGAACTCGCCGTCCTTGAATGGAAGCCGGTCCGATCCGTCGACCCGCTTGGTCTGGAAGCCGTACTCGGCTGCCTTTGCCAGGTTTCGCTCGGAAAAGTCAGCGACCGTGACATTGTCTCGGAATGGGGAGATCGCGGCGAAGTGTGCGCCGTTTCCTCCCCCGAGGTCCAAGATCTTGTCGGTTGGTTGGGGATCGAGCAGCGCTCGAAACGTCTCTCCGCGTTTCGCCCGCGCTCTTTGGGAGATCTTTCGCGCCAAAGATTGAATCATCCACGAAGTGTTCAAGCTTCGGCCGGCATCGACAACGGAGAGTGGCGAAAAATGTCACAGAGAGTGGGAATTGGCTTTGGTGATGTCAACTCCAGACCACTCGTTTCGTCAGCTGAATCGCTGTTCCAAGTCGGTGATCTCGGGTAGGCCGATCGTGTCGGTGAACCCACCGAAGCTCATTAGCTCGCTGACGAAGTTCGCTGGGGTGCCGTCCTCCTTTAAGCGAGCCAAGAACGACTGCATTGCCGCTGTTGCTGCCAGCAGGGTGCCGATCGGCATGATGATCATGGCGAAGCCGAGGTCGGCGATCTCGGTCCGCGTCAGGGGCGGTGTCTTGCCCCCCTCGGCCCAATTGAAGAGCAGCGGCACGCCAGCGAACTCGGCAGACACCCGCGCAATCTCGTCCTCACCCTGGAGCGCCTCGACGAACAGAACGTCGGCTCCCGCTTCGACGGCTCCGTGCGCTCTGCGAATCGCCTCGTCCAGACCGTGCGGGGCGCGAGCATCGGTGCGAGCGATCAGGACGAAGTCGGGATCCTGGCGAGCGGCCGCCGCGGCGCGGATCTTGCCAAGGAACTCGGAGCCTTCGACGACCTGCTTGTTCTCCATATGCCCGCACTTCTTCGGCATCACCTGATCTTCCAGGTGGATGCCCGCAACGCCAGCTCGCTCGTACTCCTGCACGGTGCGGATCACATTGATCTGGTTGCCATACCCGGTGTCGGCATCGGCCAGGACAGGGAGGTCCGTGGCGGCCACGATGCGGCGAGCGTTGTCGACCATCTCGCTCAACCCCAGAAGACCGACGTCAGGCCGACCCAGCAGCGATGCCGTCGTACCGAAGCCGGTCATGTACGAGGCCTCGAATCCCGCCTGCTCGATGAGGCGGGCGCCGAGCGCGTCGTAGCAGCCGGGGAGCACGAGAGGCTGACGATCGTTGTGAGCGGTCTGAATCAATGAGCGCAATCGAGTGGGCTCGCTGGGATGGGTGCGAAGCAGATCAGCCATGCATCGAACGTAGTGGTGTTCAGCAGCTCGGAGCGACGCAGGCCCTCACACCTCTCGGGTTTCTTGGGCGGAAAGCGCACACCCGGGAGTGCGCTTTGCGCCCAAGAAAAGCAGGCGAGCCTTGAGGGAGTCGGAACCACTAGCGTCGGCAGACAACAAGGAGGAACTCATGGCACCCCGCTTTGACGCATTCGGATTGATCGCCACCGACTTCGAGGCAACGGTCGACTTCTATCGGCTACTCGGGCTCGAGTTCGGCGAGATCGAGGGCGAAGGACACATCGAAGCGGAGCTCCCGGGTGGCAGCCGCTTGATGATCGACCGCATCGAGGTCATCCAGTCGTTCTCGGAGTACACGCCACCATCAGGGGGCCATCGAATCGGTCTTGCGTTTCTTTGCGACACCGCGGCCGAAGTCGACGAAACGTACGCTCGCCTGATCGCAGCGGGCCACGAAAGTCACGTCGAGCCATTCGATGCGTTCTGGGGTCAGCGCTACGCGACCGTGATGGATCCATCGGGCAACCCCGTCGATCTCTTCGCCCCGCTGTCCAAGACCGACGAGGACTGAGCGGTGGCCGACAGCACTCCTCCGCCGTTGGATGCCAGCTATCGCGCTGCCGGCTTCAACCACCGGCTCGGGATGGGGGAGCGGCCTGCGGTGGTGATGGTGGACATGTGCCGCGCCTATTTCACCGAAGGGTCACCGCTGTTTCTTGATCGGCCAGAAGTTGCGGACGCCTGCCGCACCCTCGTGGCGGCGGCCCGTGGGGCCAACGTGCCGGTGCTCTGGACCCGGGTCGAGCTCCAGCCGGGCGGTGCCGACGGCGGAGTGTTCCGGCGCAAGGCCGCCGTGATCGAAGTGTTCGAGCGCGGCCACCCCGACGGGCTCGGCGACTGGTTGGAAGACCTCGAACCGGCGCCCGACGAGACGGTGATCACCAAGCAATACGCCTCTGGCTTCTTCGGTACGAGCCTGGCCGCCACGCTCAACACCCTTGGTGTGGACACCACGGTCATCGGTGGCGTCTCCACCAGCGGATGCGTGCGGGCCACCGCGCTTGACGCCTGCCAGTCCGGCTTCGTGCCCATCGTCGTTCGCGAAGCGTGCGGCGATCGCGACCAAGCCATCAACGACGCCAACCTGTTCGACCTCGACAACAAGTACGCCGACGTCGAGCCGCTCGAAGCAGTACTCATGGAGCTTCAGGCTCGCTGACCGAGTCGCCTGAGACGCGTGGCCGAGAACGTGTGGAGCTCGGACGGGGTCATCAAACCCTTTCCTGAGTGAAGAAGGCGATTCGCGCCACCCAGCTTCCGAAATCTCTTCGAAGTCACAAGCGCCAGCTTCTACGCTCGCGCCGTGACCGATTCCGGGCTGGGACGACGCTTCTGGCTCCTGTGGACCACCCTGGCCACGGCAAACCTCGGCGACGGGCTCACGCTCGTTGGCTTTCCGCTGCTCGCGGTCGGACTCACCGACGATGCCCGTCTTGTCGCACTCGTGGCGGCGGCCCGGATGGCACCATTCCCGTTGATCGGCCTTCCTGCTGGTGTCATCATCGATCGCTTCGACCGGCGCAAGCTGGCGATGGTCGCCCAGTCCGCTCGCTCCGTTGCGATCGTGGGGCTGTCAATCGCGCTTCTTGCAGGGTTCGAATCGATCGCTCTTCTTGCTGTCGTGGCGTTCATCACCGGCACGGGTGAGGTGTTCATCGACAGCGGTCTCCCTGCCATCGTTCGAGCTGTCGTCCGTCCCGACCAGCTCGAGGTTGCCAACTCTCGCATCGCCGCCAGCGTGACAACGACGAACCGCTTCATCGGCCCTCCGCTCGGCGCCGTGCTGTTCACGATCGATCCCGCACTTCCCTTCATCGGCGGAGCGGTGTTGTTCGTCGCCGGCGTCCTTCTGCTCACTCAGCTGCAAGGTCCGTTCAGGCCACCCCCGGATCCAGCTCGTGATGATGGATCGCTCCTGCATCGCATCACCCGCGGTCTGTCGTATGTGTGGAGCCATGACGTGCTCCGCCCGCTCGCGCTCACCGTTGGCGTCTTCTCCTTTGCTGGCGAGGCGGGCAAGGCCGTTCACGTGATCCTGCTCACGGAGGAGTTCGGACTGAGCGAAATCGAATACGGACTGATCCTCACGGTTGATGCCGCCGTCGCCATCCTCATCTCGTTCGGTGTCGCTCGCTACGTCCGCCGGACAAGCCACGGCTGGAGCATGCGGACGAGCGTTCTGTGCTTTGCGGCTGGCACGATCGCGCTCGGTCTCACGTCCGTCACCTCTGTGGTGATTGTCTCGGCCGTGCTGGGCGGTATCTCGAATCCCACCTGGAACGTGGTGTCCTCAACCGTCCGTCAACGCTTGGTGCCCGACGAGATCTTCGGCAGGATGATGAGTGCCTACCTCGTGATTGCGTGGGGCATGCAGCCGCTCGGAGCCCTCGCCGGCGGTCTCGTTGCGGAGGCGTTCAGCCCGAGCCTGGTCTTTGTGCTCACGGGCGCCACGGTGGGCTCGATCCTGCTGTGGGGCAATCAACTCTTCGTGCGCATCGATCGGGCGCTCGCCGCCTCTGAGTGACGGGGCCGTCTCCCTCTGGTGGACAATTCGCCGGTTGGCGGGCACCGTCCGACCGCGCGGTGCTAGCACTTCTGGACGGGTGGCCCGAGCAAGCGCGGGCCTCGACATGCGGCCCGAACAACACCAGGAGCACTTGATGGACGTCGGAATTTTCATCCCCATTGGCAACAACGGATGGATGATGTCGAAGAACGCACCGCAGTACATGCCGAGCTTTGCGCTCAACAACAAGACCGCGCAGGAAGCCGAAGCACAGGGATTCGACTTCCTTCTCTCCATGGTCAAACTCCGCGGCTTCGGCGGCGACACCGAGTTCTGGGACCACAACATGGAGTCCTTCACCCTCATGGCTGGCCTCGCCGCCGCCACCGAGAAGATCGGGCTCTTCGCGTCCGTTGCCCTCCCCACCATGGAGCCCGCAATGGTGGCCCGCATGGCCTCCACCATCGATGACATCTCCGATGGCCGTTTCGGCATCAACATCGTGAGCGGCTGGAACCAGATCGAATACAGCCAGATGGGTGTGTGGCCCGGCGACTGGTACTACGAGAAGCGCTACGACTACGCAACCGAGTACGTGCAGATCATGCAGGACCTCTGGTCCACGGGAGTGAGCGACCGGAAGGGCGAGTACTTCCAGATGGACGACTGCCGGATGAGCCCGCCGCCGAAGGACAACAAGGTGCCGCTCGTGTGCGCCGGCCAATCCGACCGCGGCATGGAGTTTTGCGCCACCTATGGCGACTACCAGTTCATCATCGGTACCGGCGACCTCGACGTCGTCCGTGCCGATGCTGCCCGGCTCATGGCCGCTGCCGAGAAGAC
>CALKTH010000041.1 GCA_937997485.1 uncultured Acidimicrobiales bacterium
GCCGATACTGGCCTCGTCCGCGTCCGTTTAGGCATTGACCGTTGTCCCGAGCCGATCGAGTGTTGCTCCATGGACCACGACACCGTCTCGGGCGACATCTCGCCACAACTGCTGCTTCCTCGCTAGCTTTCCGACTGTCTCGGCCCGGTCTGTTTCGATGACCTCGACGGCGTTGCCCGTGATCGCTCGGACGGTCTCGCGCCATTGCTCTACACCGGCGGTCCAGGTGTCGTCGTCGGCGTCGATGCCGTCCGGCCGAACCATCACCGCGTCGATGTCGCTGTGTCTGTCGGCTTCCCGTCGAGCGAAGGAGCCGAAGATGATCACGCTTGCCGGCGGAACCGACAGCTCGGCGGCCGCTGCTCCCATGGCCTCAAGGGCGAGATCACGTGATCGGGAGAGCTCGACGACAAGGCTCGCAGTCAGGTTCGTCCGGTTGAGTTGGAACAGCGATGAGGGTGGAACCTCCCGGCGATCGACGAGTCCCAACTCGACGAGACCGGGCAGGACTCGCGACGCTTGGGCTGGGCTGACGTCGGCGAGCCGGGCGACGGTGCGGAGATTGAGCTCTGCAGTGGTTTCAGCGAGGACGGCCAGCACTCGTCCTTGTGTCCCGGGGATCACCGCCTGAACGGGGTGTACGAAGTCCATCACGCCAAACTAGAGCATAACAAGCGAAAAAGGAACGATTGTTTCTTTTATGCTGCCTATGGCCAATGACGGAATTCGGGCCGGATCGGCCGCTCGCTCGATGTGTGCGAGCGGTCGAACAGTCAAGGCTTCTAACGGATCTTCTAACGGACGGTCCGATATTGCGCAGAATCAGCGAGAACCAGTGATCACGCCGAAACGACAAAACCCCAGCTCAGGGGCACTATCGGGGAACAGCGGGCACCAGATGAAACACCCTTGCGCGAACTCATAACCCGAAGGTCGTAGGTTCAAATCCTACCCCCGCCACCAATTGGAAGGCCCGGAACCATTGAGGTTCCGGGCCTTCGTCTTTCTCGCCAGCCGTGGGAAGTCGTCGACCACGTACCAAATATGTACCAACAGATCGAAGTGCTGAAGGTGCAGCAGGTCGACTGTCCGCTGTTTCGCCACGCTCCGTGATCGTCGAGAATCTTTCGCCGTTGTCCGAGAGCGATCCCACCGACGGGCCACCACTGGAGCCCGACGTCATGGTCACGGTGTTGGGCAAGCCAACCGTCGCAGCGTTTCCGAAGCTCGGTCGGATAGACACCAGCCTCGCCGCTTCCTTGCAGCCAGCGGCGGGAGAGCCACCGACGACCAACTGGTCGACGCTGTGTGGAACGGGCGGCTGGTGGCGGAGGGAACGGTCTGGAATCGCATTTCGAAGGTCCGCTCCGTGCTTGGTGCGCTGCTGCCGGCAGGAGCGCCGACAATGACTGGATCGCGCTTTCGTCGTCGGTGGGAACCGATCTTGACTACTTCACCGCCTTGGTGGAGTAAGCGGACGACGGGTCGTGCAACGAGGCGATCGGACTCCTCGCCGAAGCGCTTGATCTCGGGCAGGGGCCACCGTTCGACGCTCCCGGCTTCGATTGGGCGCACCGGCTCCAGCACCACCAGCGAGCCTGCGAGCTCATCGAGAGCGCGGCAATCCGGCTCGTCGATCTCGCGCTCGATGCCGGCGCAATCGACACTGCCCGAGTGACCAACGCGCTCAAGGCGTTGCCGGCGAACGAGCCCTCTATCGGGCTCGGATGCGTATTGAAGCGGCCGCCGACAATCCAACCGACGTCGATGCGGCATTCAACGAACTGAGTTCTCTGCTCGCTGAGTTGTCCGACGATGGCTTCGAGGTCGAGCCTTCAGCTCGAACGGTCCGACTGCGATCGAACCTCCTGGAGACGAGATCAGCTCGATCGGCCTGAATACCTGCATGGTCTGGCGTCCCGTCCGATGCGCCCGCCAATGTCGAGCGGGTCGAGACCCGGCTCGGCGGTCTGGCCGATCGTCGTGACTGCTCAGGTCTGCCGGATGTAGATCGGGTCGAAACGGTGCCGCCGACGCACGTTTCCGAGCGCTCGTGCCTGGGCGAGCGTTGTCGCTCGGGTCAGCGTGCGCAACGTGCTGGATGTGCGACGGGTCTGAAGGCCCTTGACCGGATCAAGGATCGGTCGAAGGACGCGTTGGCAACGATCGATCTTGTTCTCGATGCTCGATGTGGGCCCTACCGGCATGGACCATGCGGCCGAGGTCCAGGAGACCTGCGGGGCCACGGTGAACTGACTTCCCCATCGAGCGCTCTGCTTCGTAAACCGCGTCGAGTTGCGTGATCAGGTGGTCGAGGCGGTTCAGCGGGATGGCGACGACGCCGTCGTCGTCGGCAACGATGAGGTCGCCTGATCGCACCGTCTGCCCGAGGAGGACGGCCGATCCTCCGATGCGGGCAGGGCCATTCGATGTCGGTGGATTGGGATCGAAACCACGGCACCAGACTGGAAGCTTGGTGTTCATCACACCTTGTCGGTCGCGCATCGGTCCGTCGGTGATGAACGCCACACCGCCGGCATTGCGGATCACGGTGGCGATGACTTCGCCACCGGTCGCGCAACTGTCGGTTTCGCCGGATGCGGCGACGACGACGTCGCCCGGCTGCACAAAGTGGGTGGCGGCCAACGTGGCGAGCACGTCGCCAGGAGCGTTGCGGGCGACGAGCGCTGTGCCGACGACGCTGATCGACGGTCGGCGGACGACATCGAGTGGTCGAAGGGCAATGGTGCGTGTTGCGACCGGATCTGCGAGGGCGTCGCAGACGTGACTTGTCGGGACGCCTCGCAGCGCGGCGATCTGGTCGGGATGAGGTCGCGGAAAGTCGGCGACGACGTGGATCAGTTTCGTGTTCGACATCGCCGTTCAGACCTCATCGTCGAGGCGTGCTGTCGGACAGGCGTGGTGCCATGTGCCGAGAGCTCTGATGAGGTTCCGGGCCAACTCCGAGGGCGCTTCTCGTGCGACGAGATGGCCCGAATCGACGTCGACGACCTCGGTCTGGGGAAGCCGTCGGCGGAGTCGGTTTACGTCGCTGTCGGTGACGGCCGAGTCGCTTGCCCGGACGAGCAAGAGCGGTCGGTGGAACCGGCCGAGGATGCGTGCGAGTTCCGCCCCGTGGGAGAGCACGTCGTCGACCAGTTCAGAGCCGCGGGCGAGGACTCCTTGACGTTCCAAGAATCGCCGAGCGAACGACGGCGACGGGTCTGGAACGACGTCGACGAGCACCATTCCGCGAACCCTCGACGGAACGGAGTCCATCGACAAGGCACCGATTGCTGCCATTGCGCCGAGCGACGACCCGACGACGACACAGGGCCGCTCGATGGAGGTGATCATCGAACCGGCGTCATCGGCCATTGGCCAGAATTCGTGGCGAGAGCCTTGGCTCTCTCCGTGGCCGCGAAGGTCGAAGGTCACGCACCGATAGCCGGCGGACGCGAGAAGCGCAGAGACCGGTGTCCACACCGAGCGCCGCTCACCTCCCGCATGAAGCAGCAAGATGGGCGGACCTTCACCGATCACGTCACCACGCAAGCGGACGTCGCCGCGAGCCAATTCGATCTGCTCGACGACGTGAGGACCGTTGACGTCAGACGGGCAATCGTCGGGACGTTCTCCGGGCGGGTGCGATTCGGTACGTTGCATTGAGTACTCAAGGTAGTGTTCTTGCCTTGATATGTCAAGGTATAGTTGGAGGATGCCGACCCGACGCCGCCGAAATGCTGAGACCGCTCGCTCCGAAATCCTCGCCGCGGCATCAGAGTTGCTGTCCGCAGGAGGGGTGGCAGCGGTTCAGGTGAGAGCGGTCGCCGGCCTCGTCGGCATGACCGATGCCGGTGTCAACCATCACTTCGGCAATCGGGAAGGGCTCCTGGACGCCCTCCTGCGCCATGGAGGTCGAAAGCTCCGCAATGCGGTCACGGAGTCGATTCGGGCAACAGGCGACGGACCGCTGAACCTGCGCCAGCTGATCGACGCTCTGTCGCAGGTGTACTCGAGCGGATACGCGGAGTTGGCCGTCTCTCTGCACGCTGCGGGATGGCGCGACGACGGAGCCGGCATCCTCGAGCCCATCGTCGTGGCGCTCCATCGCCGTCGAGCCGATCCCACGGCCGAACTCGAAGACACTCGGCACGCCGTCGCAGCACTCCATGCAGCCATCGCACTCGACCCCATCTACGGCGACGCGTTTCGTGCGAGCGCAGGGATCAGCTCGTCGAGTCCGACGGAGCCCGAGTCGACTCTGCAATGGTGGGAGCGCCACCTCGTCACCGCACTCGGACTCTCCATGGAGGTCTAGCCGATGACACACATCGGGTACCGAACACCGCGAGATCGATGTCGATCGGCTGAATGAGAACCGCCGTAAGGGACTGCGCCGACATCTCGATCGGTGCGAGGCGCACGCCAACTGTCGCCGCTGCACGAACACCGGCGAGGTGAAGACGTTCGATACATCGCGGACGCTCCGCTACTCGAAAGTCGTAGAGCCCTGCTCGACGCTCACCCGGCCAGTGTCTCTCACAGTGTTCGTCGATTCGTTGTACGACCGATGCGGTGGTTCCACCGTTGCGCATCCGGGCGCCCCTCCCAGCCCGACACACGTCGCCGACCCGACGGCCGAATGAGTCTCAGAATGCTCATAACCCGAAGGTCGTAGGTTCAAATCCTACCCCCGCCACCAAATGTCCTGGTCAGAGGCTCGCACTTCGGTGTGGGCCTCTTTCTTGTTTCGGATCTCCCAGAAGGCTCACACCAGCTCATCCCACCGACGTGAAACGCCTGAGAATCCGGTCGTGGGGCAATCGCTCGAGGGTTGGGTCGCCTGCCAACGCTCGCGGCGACGTCAGCCAAGGACGAGAAGGAGGACCCCGATCATGATGATTCCGGACTGCACGCTGTGGACGATGATGCCGAGCCACGCGCTGCGATAGCGCTGGCTGGGGTAGGAGAGAGCGAGGCTGTCGAGCAGTGCGGTCGGAATGACCCACGGTGTGTGGAGGTGGTAAGCGGCGAACGCCACTCCGTTGACGAACCAGGCCCTCTTGCCGAATCGACCCTCGAGACGAGGCAGCAGGTAACCGCGGAACAGCAGCTCCTCTCCCAGAACGGTGTTGAAGACGACGAGCGCGAGGAGAACGGCGAACCAACCCCACGATCCGCTCAGCCACGCCTCGCCGCTGGGTGACTCGAGGACCGAACCAAAGTCGCGTTGAGAAGGCGAAGGAATCGGGATCGCTTCTTGCAGCGCAAACAGCACCGTCATCGGCAGCAGGACCCACCAGAGCCGCCCGCCCACTCGGCCGGTCGTCGGGCTCTCTGGGGCCCGGAGCCAAAGTGCGTCCCGCATGACCGACCAGCGAAGCGTTCCCTGTTCGCGGAAGATGAGGCCCGCCACCATCATGAACTGCCAGATGAGCCCGATGGTCAGCGTGAGGACAAGCGCCTTGATGAGACCGAGCTCGCCCAGCGAGTCGGCGAGTTGTGGCGCGATGATCCATGAAGCGAGCGCCATCGGAAGGCTCGCTGCAGCCCAGACCTTGAACGTGTCGAGTGCCGAGAGCTGTTGCATCGGTCGCCGCAGATCGGTTGTGGAGGAAGGTCCCAGGGGGTGGGCGTGCTGGTGGTGAACGGTGTGAAGTGTCATGCGTTCAACGATTGCCACGGCCGGTGTTGCGACACTGCCGGCCCGGTGGAGGTTCAGTGGAGCCGCTCGTCAGAACCGGCGCGAGTTTGCCCGCCGGTGGTCCACCGAACGCAGATCGCCATGACGGCTACGGCGCCAGCGAGCTGCACCGTCCCGAAGATGAGGTCATCGGGATCCTTTGGCCAACTCACCAAAACGCCAGAGATCATCATCACCGAGCCGATGGCGTTCGCCCACCGACTCGCTCGACGAGGCAGTACTCGGGCGAGCACGACGAGCACGCTGAGATATCCGAGCACCACGCCGTAGACGGCAAGCGCCCCGTCGGTGACCACGTTGCCGTACACGGTTCCCTCGGTCGCCAGCTCCTCGACGAATCCTGGCCGGAGTGTCTCGTGAATACCGCGCAGCACATCGGCCAGGAGCACAGCGATCCAGAGGGTGGAGAGCAGCTCCGGTGTCGAAATGGTCGAATCGAGCTGCTTTGAGCGAGGCGAGGCGTTGGTCGGGGCGGACAGGCTTTCGGAGGTGTCGATGTGTGTCATGCGAACTGACGATC
>CALKTH010000042.1 GCA_937997485.1 uncultured Acidimicrobiales bacterium
CGACGGAGACGCCGTCAGCGTTTGTCGATCGCATGCTGGCCGCTCGCCCGCAGATCTTCATCCCCGGTCCGCCCTTGATGCATTCGACCGGGCTCTCGACTGCGCTGCGGGCACTCATCTCGGGAGGTTGCGTGATCACGATGCCCGGCACGTTTGACGCCGGCCGCTTGTGGGATCAGGCGATCCAACACGGGGCCACAGGTATCAGCATCGTCGGCGATGCGTTCGCTCGGCCGCTGTTGACCGAGCTGACGCCCGAGCGTGCCTCAAGCCTCACGAAGTTGGGCACCGTCATCTCGGCCGGCGTGATGTGGAGCCGTGACGTCAAGCTCGAGATGCTCGACTGCCTGCCCCACGTGTCGCTGATCGACACCTTCGGTTCATCGGAGGGATCGGGCCTCGGGCGCAGTGTGATGAGCAGTCGAGGCGAGAACGTCGAGACCGGTGCCTTCTCGATTGGTGCCGGCTGCAAGGTCTTCACTGCCGACCACGTCGAGGTCGAACCGGGCAGCGGTGTGCCCGGCATGATCGCCAAGTCCGGCACGATCCCTCTCGGTTACTACAAGGACCCCGAGCGAAGTGCGGTGACCTTCCCTGTGATCGATGGCGTCCGCTACTCGATTCCCGGAGACTGGTGCACGGTGGCCGCGGATGGCTCGATCTCGCTTCTCGGACGCGGCAGCAACTGCATCAATACCGGCGGTGAAAAGGTCTTCCCCGAAGAGGTCGAAGAGGAGCTGAAGTCGATTGATGGCGTCGAGGATGCGCTGGTCTTCGGAACGCCTGATGAGCGTTGGGGCCAGGCCGTCACGGCGCTGGCATCGTGCGCGGCGGGAGGAAGCTCCGAGGTCACCGAAGCATCGGTGCGGGCGAGCATGAAGGGACGCTTGGCCGGTTACAAGGTGCCCAAGCGCGTCGTCTTTGTGGAAGAGGTGCCCCGAAAGATCAACGGCAAAGCGGACTACGCACGGGCACGGAGCCTTGCCGCGAGTCGATGAGGCTCACCAGGCAACGAGGGGCAACTACGCTCACGCCGTGATCGCCAACGACCCGTGGATCCTGTACCGAGACCTGCGAGATGAGTTCGTTGAACTCGCGACGTCGCTTTCAACCGAGGAGCTCCATGCACCCGTGGCTCTCACGCCAGGGTGGACCGGTGCACAGATGCTGGCTCACGTGTGCGGGCTCAACGTTGAGGTCGTCGGCGGGGCTCGGGAAGGACTCGGAACAGACGAGGCGACGAGCAGGCAAGTTGCCATGCGCGCTCACCTGAGCCTTGAAGAGATCGCAGCGGAATGGATGGCCCATGGGGACGGGCTCAAGGCGATCGTCGCCGAGCTGCCGGTGCTTGGCTTTCGGCTCTCGGCCGACCTGGTGGTGCACCTGCACGATCTTCAGCACAGCGTGGGTCGCTCGATTGACAGCGCGAGCCCCGGCTCGATGAGCGGCGGCAACACCTACGCCTCGCGCATCGTCGACCCACTGGCTGAGACAGCGGGTGTTGCCCTGACAATCGAGCTGAGCGACGGGAACACGTACTCGCCGAGCGGTGGGAGCGCGAGGCAAGAGCTCTCGCTGCGCTGCACGCCCTACGACGCCCTGCGATCCATCACTGGGCGCAGGAGCTATCGAGAAGTGGAAGCCCTCGATTGGTCCGCCCCGCCTGGTGCGCTGCTTGACGCGCTGTGCCCATATGGCCCGCTTCGAAGCGAAGACGCCGGGGTGTAGCCGCAGGGCTGGGAGGCGCTACTCCTGGGCGACGGCGTGGACTTCGCCCAGGTCAACCCAGGGCTGTTTCTCGTCGCACCACACCTGAACGACGGGCTGCACGTCGCTGCGATCATCGAGCGTTCCTGCTTTGACCGCCACGATCTCTGGCCGGCCGAGGAGCTCTGAAACGATGGGCGAGCCGCAGTTGCGACAGAACTTGCGCAGCACGTACACGTCATCGCCCGTACGGCCACGGTCCTCATACGTGGCGATGTCGCCCTCGACCGTCAACTGGTCGGGGCCGACCACCACGTTGGTTGAGAACGCTCCGCCGCTCTGGCGTTGGCAGTGATCGCAGTGGCAGACCGCCACGGCCATCACGTCACCCTCGATCGAATAGCTGATATCGCCGCAGAGGCATCGTCCGGTTCGCGTCATGCAGCGAAGCTAGCTGAGGCGACGACCACGAGCCCGTGGGACGAGCGCTAGATCGTGATCTCTCCGGCGAGCGCGTCGTCGATCGCCTTCTGTCCGAAGTGCAGGCCGCACTCGTACGTGCCGAAGGTGAAGTGCTCGTTCGCGCCCGACTCGAATCCCTTCTGGATGCCCTCGCCAATGGCGAAGTCCTCGTCAAACACGACGCGGACCACGTCGTAGTTCGCCTGCCAATATCGGGCGGCCTTGTCGTTCTCCGGTGTCTCCGGCACGAGCATCATGCAATGAAAGGCGCAGGTGCCTTGACCGGTGGGAATGATCGTGTGGATATAGACATGGTCGGTCATGACTTGGACGAAGTTGGCCGGGAAGACGTAGTTCTGCGTCATGAAGTTCGGACGGAAGGTCCAGTCGTCCTCTGGCGTGTCTCGCAGCTCGAGAATCTTGGGCAGAGGCACCGAGTGTCGGACGTGGGGTCGGTAGTTCTGCCACAGGCTCTGGTTGTCCAGGTAGTTCGAGCACGCCGTTTCCCGGTGCGCAGAGCAGAAGTGGTAGCTCTCGTGGAAGCCCTCCAGGGCGAGCCGCCAGCTCATGTCCTTGTGGAGGGCCCACTTCTCGAAGATGACGTGGCCTCCGAGATCGAGGCCGTCGAGCTGATCCTTCAGCGGCGCGAGCCACGCATCGATATCGACGGCTTGCTCCTGGGGCGAAGGGACCACCCAGATCAAACCGAATCGCTCGAACGCTGGCAGCTGCACGAGCCCGTGCTCGGAGCGGTCCATCGTGTCGAAGCCGACCGGTTGCGGCATGCCTCGGAGCTGGCCCTCGAGGTCGTACGTCCACGAGTGGTAAGGACAGGTGAAGCGACGAGCGGTGCCGCACGGCTCGTTCTCGACCCGGGCGCCACGGTGCCGGCAGACGTTGAGAAAGGCCTTCACACCTCCGTCGTCGGCTCGAGTGACAAGGATGGGAACTCCGGTGTCGTCGTGAGTCAGGAAGTCTCCGACCTCGGCCAACTCGGAAACGTGGGCAACCACGATTGGGAAGTTTCGGAACAGGATGTCGATCTCCTGCCGAAGCTGCTCAGGGTCCGTGTACTTCGTGACCGGATTGTCCATCACCTCCGGAAGCATGTGCGTCGTCTCGCCCGCATGCAGCTCCAGGATCTGGTGAATGATGTCCCGCTCTTCGTCTGTCACGGCCATGGCGGCAGAGTAATCGTGGCCTCGTGCAGGTGCAGTATCTTCCTGCCGTGCGCAGCGAAGCGACCGAACCTAGACAGCGAGGGCGAACATGACGGCAGTGAGTGTGGGCATCGGTCTCTCACCCGACATCCTCCGCCTCGAGCGATCGAGGCTGCTCGAGCTTGTTGACCGCATCAACGACAGCGCGATCGATCATGTCGTGGTGACAGACCACGTGAGCTTCCGCGGCGGTCGGGGCCAAGATGGGCTCACGGCGCTGCACTATCTCGCCGGCCTCGGGGTCGAGCGAGCCCTGCACACGGGAGTCCTGCTTCTGCCGCTGCGCCACCCGACGACCGTGGCCCGCCAGCTGCTGGATCTCGCGGACGTGCACCCTCCCGGTGTCGTCGCTGGTGTGGGAGTCGGCGGCGACGACCCCGCCGAGTTCTCGATGGTTGGCATGTCGACACGAGAGCGAGGTCGCCGAATGGACGAGGCCCTCACGCTTCTGGTGGAGCTGTTGGCTGCACCAGGTGCTGTAGCCCACGATGGCTACTACCCAGCTGAGGGACCTGGCCTGTTGCGGGGCACGGGCGGGCGCGTCGAAGTACTGGTCGGTGGCGGCGTTGAAGCCGCGCACGAACGGGCCGCTCGAACCGACGGCTGGCTTGGCGTGTTCTCGTCGGTGGGCCGTTTCGCCCGAGGGGCGGAGCAGGTGAGGACGCTCGCACCATCGGCAACGCTTGGCTATCAGGCGTGGGTCGGCGTTGGCCCGGACGCCCGGGCGAGGGCTGACGCCCAGATTCGCCGCTTCTACGGGTTGGATCCCGCCCACTTCGAGCGCTACGTACCCACAGGCAACGGGGAAGATCTGCTCGATCACTTTCAGCCCTACGTGGATGCTGGCGCTACGTTGCTGAACCTGTTTCCCGCGGGCGATCCCGAACTCGGCATCGACGAGTTGTCGGCCCTCGCATCGGCACTGCACAGCCAATCAGCCTGAACCGTTTCCAGAGCCCAGCCTTCTCCTAGGCTCCGGAGTCCCTCACTCGAGCTGGAGCATCTGTGTCTTCACCTGTTGTCCTCATCACGTCCGCCTCTGGCCGCATCGGCAAGGAGCTCGTTGCCCTTCTTGCTCGCGAGGACGGCATGACCGTCCGTGCCTGCTCGTTCAACCCGGACAACCGCGACATGCTCATCGCTCTCGGAGCCGACGAGGTGGTGCCGTTCGATCTGAACGATGCAACGACCTGGAGCGCCGCACTCGACGGGGTGACGGCGGTGTACTCCGCCTCGCTCGACCCGATGTTGGAAGGACACCTGGCGTTCTGCGAAGAGCTCGGACGTCGCGCCGATCAGATCAGCCATGTCGTACGAGTGAGCTGCATGGGAGCAGACACAAACACTGCTTCGTACGACGCCACGAAGCACTCCTCCCGCGTCGGAGCCGGCATTCCGTTGATGCTGCAGCACTACTGGTGGGGCGAGAAGGCGCTGATCGACGCCGGGCTGACCGTCACTGTTCTCCGCAACAACTTCTTCATGAACCATCTGCTGAAGACGGACAGTGAATCGATCGCCAAGGACGGGTGGTTCAGCAATCCGCTGGGCAACGCTCGCAACTCGTTCGTGGCTACCCGTGACATCGCGGAGGCGGCCGCTGTTGTGCTGCGCGAGGGCCCGGAGAAGCACGGCGACAAGTTCTATGACCTCACCGGTCCCGAGCCCCAGACGATGGCCGAAATCGCCGAGGACCTCGGCCAGGCAATGGGTAAGGCCCTCGAGTACCGGCCGCAGACCATGGAGGATTTCGAGCGTGACTTCGGCAGCACTCGGGCCGAGTTCTTCGAGTACCTGTCCAACGGCTTCTACTGCCGTTGCAGCCCAGACTTCTACAACCTGACTGGCCACAAGCCCACGTCGTATATCGACTACCTCACGACACCCGGTGCGTCCGGAGAGACCGGCCTCGACGAGTTGTGGCAGGGCAACCTCTGGAAGAAGGGCGAAGACGCCATGAAGGACGCCGCCGAGGTCACCCAGTAGCGAAAGACCCACCCGAACGCTGCCGAGTCGTGACCTTGCTCGGCCGGGCCCCAGCGTGACCGTGGGCACACGCGTGCGCGAGACTGCTGCATGGCTGAGCACGACCTGGTGATTCGCAACGGAACGGTGATCGACGGCAACGGCGGCACGCGTCAACGGGCCGACGTCGCGGTTTCTGATGGGATCGTCACTGAGGTCGGCGATGTTGCTGGCTCAGGGCGACGAGAACTCGATGCCGACAGCCGGTTGGTGGCGCCCGGGTTCGTCGATGTGCACACCCACTACGACGGGCAGGCGACGTGGGAGGCGACCATGCAGCCCTCGTCCTGGCACGGGGTCACCACCGTTGTCTTCGGCAACTGCGGCGTCGGCTTCGCTCCGGTGCACGATGTCGACCACGAACGTCTCGTCCAGCTCATGGAGGGCGTCGAGGACATCCCCGGCACGGCCCTCCACGAGGGCTTGTCCTGGAACTGGAATTCGCTGCCCGAGTACCTGGATGCACTGGGTGGCCCGAAGGACATGGACATCGCGGCGCAGGTGCCGCACGCCGCCCTGCGGTTGCATGTGATGGGGGAGCGCGGCGCCAAGGGCGAGGATGCCCTGCCCGACGACATCGCCGAGATGGGGCGCCTGGCTGCCGAGGGCGTGGAGGCTGGCTTCCTCGGCTTCACGACGAGTCGCACCCAGAACCACAAGACCTCGCTGGGAGAACCCACACCCACGCTCACAGCGGCCCGCGAGGAATTGGTCGGCATCGCTGAGGCCATCGGAGCGACAGGCAAGGGCGTGCTCCAGCTCGTGAGCGACTTCACCGACATCGACGGCGAATTCGCCATCGTCCGAGCGATGACTGAATCATCGGGCCGGCCGATCAGCTTCACGCTCGTCGAGTCGCCGAGGGGCTACGAGTATCACCGGTCGATTCTCGGCCACATCGAGGCGGCCCGAGCCGACGGCCTCGAGGTCACGGGTCAGACGGCGGTTCGCCCCATCGGCGTGCTCCTTGGCTTTGAGTGCACGTTGAACCCCTTCTTGGTGAATCCGGTGTACCGAGAGGCGGCCCATCTCGGAAAGGCCGAGCGGACCGCAGTGCTACGAGACCCCTCGTTCCGGGCACGGCTGCTGGAAGCCGCTGGCGGCAAGGACATGCAAGCGGTGGGCGGGCGGCTCATCGAGAAATACGAGGTGATGTTCCCGCTCGGAACCTCGCCGAACTACGAGCCCGACATGGCGAATTCCATCGCCTCCATCGCCGCTCGGGCTGGCAAGACACCCGCCGAAGTCGCCCTCGACGCGATGCTCGAGAACGATGGCACCGCCATGCTCTGGGTGCCGTTCTCCAACTTCGGAAAGGGCAACCTCGATGGCACGAGAGAGCTCTTGACGCATGACTACACCGTGCCGGCACTCTCCGATGGCGGCGCCCACGTCGGAACGATTTGTGATGGATCCTTCCCCACGACCTTGCTCCAGCATTGGGGCCGGGATCGCTCGCACGACCGAATCGATGTGGAGTTCCTGATTCAGCGCCAGTGCCGAGACACGGCCCGCCTGCTCGGACTCCACGATCGCGGTGTGCTCGCTCCGGGCTACCGGGCTGACATCAATGTCATCGACTTCGGCCGGCTTCGAGTCCACCAGCCAGAGCTTCTGTACGACCTTCCCGCTGGCGGCCGCCGCATCGTGCAACGGGCCGATGGCTACGCCCACACCTTCGTAGCGGGCGTCGAGACATACACCGAAGGCGAAGCAACGGGGGAGCTGCCCGGTCGTCTGGTCCGCAGCGGCCAGCCAGCGCCGGTAGGAGCCTGACATGAGCGACACGTTGACGAGCACGGAGGTCGCGCCGCTGGAGCGCCAGGCGGAATGGCGAGCCTCCGACGTCGCAGATCCCACGGTCTGGACGCATCAACTCTCTGTCGTAGAGATCGCGGAGCTCGAGGAGGCGCTGGCCGAAGCCCGCACCCATACCGACGAACTCCTGGATGTCGAGAAGGAACACTTCCCCCTTCCGACGCTCAGTCACGTGCTTGCCGGCCTGGCCGACGAGCTGATCAACGGTCGAGGCTTTCAGCGCATCTCCGGACTGCCCGTCGATCGGCTGGGGTCAGAGGATGCGTCGTGGATCTATTGGGGGATCGGACTTCACCTCGGCGTGCCCTGGCCCCAGAACCACAAGGGCCACCTGCTTGGCGACGTGAAGGATCAAGGCAAGGCGCTCGACGATCCAACGGCACGGGGTAACGAGATCGGCGGTGCGGGCCTCGGCTTTCATTCCGATGGGTCGGACCTGGTCGGTCTGCTCTGCCTGGACCCGGGCGTGTCCGGAGGAGCGAGTCTGATCTCCAACGCGCTCCTGTGTCACAACTTGCTCGTCGAATCTGAGCCTGAGCTTGCTGCGATCCTGTATTCGGGGCTGCCCTACGACTATCGAGGGGAGCAGGCCGCAGGCGACAAGCCGTACTACCACGTGCCGGCGTTCAGCCGGAAGGGCGACCGCTTGTTCGTTCGCTACATCCCACAATTCGTTCTCGCCTCACAACGGCACGAGGCAGCACCTCGACTCACCGAACAACAGCGCGCTGCAATGAAGGCTTACACCGCGCTGGTGGAGGACCCTGACCATCGAGTGGAGATGACGTTCGAGCCGGGCGACATGCAGTTCGTGAACAACTATCACGTCCTCCATGGGCGCAAGCCCTACACCGATAGCGCGGCCGAGGGTCGAGTGCGCTGGCTCAAGCGGCTCTGGCTCGCCACTGAGGTCCTGAGCGAGGACGACCGCCCCGATCGCTTTCGGGCCAGAGGCGCACTTGCTCACTGGGCGTCCAAGCGAACCCGCGCCTGACCAGCACAGCGGGCGAGCGCCCGACCTCCTACACCGCGCTTGGGTCGGTCATCGGAAGGTCGGCGTCTGCCGTCCACTCCATCAAGCTGCCGTCGTAGACCGAGACCTCGCGGCGCCCGAACAGGGCAAGGGCGAAGGCGTTGACGGTCGCAGCGATTGCCCCGCCGCAGTATGTGATGACCTTCGGTGCATCCATCAGCCCAGCGTCGGTGAGCGCGGTGTGCATCCGGCTGGCGTCGACAAACGCCGCCGTCTCACCATCAATGAGCGTCCGGAAGGGCACGTTGATGGCGCCGGTGATATGGCCGGAACGGGGCCCGAACGCCGGACCCGTCCCATCGAAGCTGTCGGACCCGAGCGCATCGACGAGGCAGGCGCCACCACCACTCTCCAAGAGGGCGAGCACGTCATCCTTCGTTGCTCGGGCGTGATCGGGGGCGGCTGTGGGCTCGAAGGGCACCTCGACGTCGGGAACCGGAGATGGGTCGGCCGTGAGCGGCCGCCCCTCTCGCTCCCATTGCTCGAGGCCGCCAGCGAGGATTGCCACGTCGACTCCCGAGTGATGCAAGGTCCACCACGCCCGAGTGCACCACATCGTGCCTGAATCGATGCCGTCACGCGGCGTACGGGCCACGAGCACGACACGAGTTTGCGCACCCACGCCGACTGCGGCAAGCGACGCCGCAATCTGTTCTGGCGACGGCCACATCCACGGCAACGTGGCGCCAGGGTCGGAGAGAACGCCCTTTCCCGAAGCCACGTCGAAGAAGAGCGAACCCGGAATGTGCGCATCCCGGTAGCACTCGTCTCCAGCGCGGTTCACCAGGCTGCTCGTGAGCTTGGCCGTCACGTCCAGCACACGGACGGACGGATCATCGAGGTGCTCGGCCAGCCAATCGGTGGACACCAGATATTCGGGGTGGTGGAACTCCATGCGCAGTGTCTACCGCATCACCGAGAGCAGAGTGAAGCGCCGCCCGATCCCCAGCGTTCATTCCATGCCAACTCTCCAGCTCTGCGTGCTGTGGGTGCCCGTGCTGTGGGTGCCTGACCCCCAGCATCACTGATCCCGTGGCGTGCTGTGGGTGCCTGACCCCCAGCATCAGTGGTCTCGAGTCAGCCAGCTGCCCGTTTGAAGACGTCGGGCGGAAAGGCCTTCGCCTCGATGCAGCGCTGAGACCACGCTTCGAGATCAGAAACGACGGCGTCGAACGAGTCCCCGAGCGCATCGACGATCGGTTGTTCGAGTGCATCAGTTTTCGCTTCGAGTGACGTTCGAAATTCCTGTCCGTCAGGGCTGAGCGCCTCACCGACCATCAATCCTCGGCTCTCCAGATCGGCGGCGGTGGCGGCGATGTCCTCGGGGGCCCAGCCCCGTGTTGCCGTGTAGCTCCCCAGCGGCATGCCAACCCAGAGTTCGGTCAGGATGTTCATCTCGATCGGCGTGAGCCCCTCGGCGACACACACGGCGACATGACTGTCACCTCGGTGCTCTCGGGCCAGCTCGCACGCCCTCCACATCTGACCGACGGGATCCTCCGGCCAGTCCTGACCGATCAGGCCGGCGAAGAGCGGACGGCCGACGAGGGACGCCCCGTTGATCGCTCGTTGCAGCGCATCAGCGACGGGACCAGTCTCGGCACCATCCAGAACAGCGCTGAGACTCGCCACCGTTGCTGTTGTTCGGGTGGCCCAGAGTTCGTCTCGGTCAACGAGCTGACGGGCGGACTCGTACACGCCTTGCACGAGTCCGGGCTCAAAGACAGCGAAGGCTCCAGCGACCACTCCGGCTTCCGGCCGACCCATCAGCGACGCTCGTCCCATGACGTAGCCGCTCATGAAGTCCAAACCCAACGCTGCCTGCGCCTCGTTGGTCGTTCGCGACCACACCGAGTGCATCGCGATCGGCTCGATCGCGTCGCGGAAACGGCGCGCCGGTGAGGCGTCCCGAGTCGGACCAGCCTCCGCTCCATCAGCAGATGGTTGGAAGAAGGCGGCGATGACGTCGTCGTACTGCACGGCCGGACCCTAGTCCGCGGACTTCCTCCGCTTCCGCTCCGTGCCTAGTTGACGCCCTTGGAGACGTCGGCCCAGAACGGATCGCGCAAGTCACGCTTGAGGATCTTGCCGGCCCCGGACTTGGGGAGTGGCTGATCGGGCGGTTGGATCGTGACCGACCGGGGGAGCTTGTAGCCGGCGATGCGCGTGCGGCAGTGCTCGACGAGTTCATCCTCGGCAAGGGCTTCGTTCGGTTTGGTCACGACAACGACGTGAACCGTTTCGCCCCATTGCTCGCTGGGGATGCCGAAGGCAGCCGCCTCGAGCACCGACGGGTGTGAGTAGACGGCGTTCTCTACCTCCGTGGTGTAGATGTTCTCTCCGCCAGAAATGATCATGTCCTTCGCCCGGTCCACGATGAACAGGTAGCCGCCCTCATCGGCGTACGCGACGTCGCCCGAGCGGTACCAACCGTCGACCAGGGCGTGAGTCGTTTCGTCGTTTCGGTTCCAGTAGCCAGCCATCACGTTCGGCCCCTGCACATAGATCTCGCCCGGCTCACCGGGCGCACAGATGCTGCCATCCTCCCGCCGCACCTCGGCCCGCACCCCAGCAACGGGAGAACCGGCGGAGCCGAGGCGAGCGTCCCACGGTGCCTCGCCGGCCAGGCCACGTCGGTGGGCTTCCTGACTCAAGACTGTGACCAGCGGCGACGCCTCGGTCATGCCGTAGGCCTGCACGAAGACCGGGCCGAAGGCCTCGATGGCTCGCTTCTGCACCGAGCTGGGCATCGGCGACGCGCCGTACATCACCTTCCGAAGAGATGACACGTCTGCGGTCTCCAACGCTGGATGCTGCAGCGCCATGTTCACCATCGTGGGAACCATGAGGGTCGCGGTGATGCGCTCCGCTTCGAACGCCGACAGGGTTGCTGCCGGCTCGAACGCTGGAATGAAGACGTGAACGCCTCCCATCCAAGTGACGGCGTAGGCGAAGGCGCCGTCGGCCAGGTGGAATTGCGGGCCGCAGTGCAGGTAACGGTCGGTGTCGTTCAGCCCGAGCGAGGCGGTGATGTGGAAGGCGTTCGACGTCAGGTTGCGGTGCGTGAGCATGGCCCCTTTCGGAAGTCCCGTCGTACCGCCGGTGTAGAAGATGGCAGCGACGTCATCACCACTCGACCCGATGTCGTCGAAGTCGCGGGCGGGTGTTGCCGCCAGCGCGTCGTACGCCAACATTCCTTCCGCCGCCTCGTCGCCAACGGTGATGTGCACCAGAGTTGTGAGCTCCGGACAACGAGCTTGCATCTCCCGAGCCACATCGAGGAACGAGTCATCAACGAAGAGCACCCTGACGTCGGAGTCTGTCGCGATGAACACCAGCTCGTCGATGGCAAGTCGGTAGTTGAGGTCGTTCATGATCAGGCCGGCCTCGGGAATGGCAAACCAAAGCTCGAGGTGTCGAGCGGAGTTGAGCGCGAGCACACCAACGCGGTCCCCTGCATCGAGGCCGAGGTCGCGCAGTCCCGTAGCGACTGCCCGTACGCGAAGATGCGTCTCGGCCCAGGTCCGCCGTTCACCGGTCCCCAGATCGACGGTCGCCTCTGCACCCGCGTATTGCGTGGCAGGTCGCTCAATCACCCAGCTCAGGCGAGGTTCGGACGCGTTCATGTATTCATTCCCTTGGTCACCGCTTCGCCCCCCGAAGCGTGGGCTCACCCTATGTACCCGCTCACTTTCTGTCCAAGGCCCCGCCCCGCTCGGTCGACAGTAGCCTCGCCCCGTGAGCGTCGGACGATCACCACTCGTCCGCCTCACGGTAGGCAAGGCAGTCACAACAACAGCCGTGCGTTGGCTGCCGTTCTTTCTGCCGACCTTGGCAGGCGCGTTCGCCACCACCACGAGCCGCCTCACGACGATTCTGGGCTTCGGCGAAATGGCAGGGCTGTCCACCCTGTTCATCGGCCGCCAGCTCGATGCGGGGGAAGAACGAAGATTCATGCTGCGAGCGCTGGCCCTCGTTGGGGTGTCGTCGGCGCTCGCCCTCGTCGGCAACCTTTGGTTGTTCGGGATCTCCTACGTCCTTCTCATCGTTGGCGCCTCGGCCTACACGGTGAGCGGCCACACCTACTTCAGTCGACGAATTCCCTTCGAGCGTCGAGCTCGAACGATTGGTTTGTTTGAAACGTCCTGGGCCGCGGCGCTCTTGGTGGGCGCTCCACTCGTTGCGTTGTTGATCACGTCGCTCGGATGGCGGGCCCCGTTTCTCGCCGTGTTGATCCTGGCGGCTGGCGCAAGCTTGCTCGTGGCTGGCGGACCGGAGGACGCACCGCCCATGCTCGACGCAGGGTCGACGGGAGCGCGGGAGCGCCTGAACACCGATGCATGGATCGTGATCGGCGCCGCAGCAGGCATCTCAGTAGCTGGCCTCACGACAATCGTCATTGCCGGAACGTGGCTGGACGATGCGCTCGGGGTTTCCACGGGTGGGGTCGGCTTGGTCGCCATGGCCTTTGGGGCAGCCGAGCTCACGGCGTCCATGAGTTCTGCCGCGGTTGCGGATCGCATCGGACCGATTCCGTCCACGCAGGCGGCCCTGCTCACCGTCCTCGTCGGTCTCGGCATCATGACCCAAGCGGGCTCATCGCTTGCCATCGGTGCACTGGGCTTGCTGTTCTTCTTCCTCGGCTTCGAGTACTCGATCGTCACGTCCTTCTCGGTCGTGAGCGAAGCAATGCCCTCGGCTCGGGGCCGTGTGCTCGCCGTGAACAATGCGGTGTCCACGGTGACGCGAGGCTCGGGCGTGGTCCTGAGTGGGGTGCTCTACGAGTCTTACGGGATCAACGGCCCGGTCGCGGTGTCTGCTGCGGCGGCGGTCGCCGCAATTGCGCTCCTCACGGTTCGCAGACGGCGGGCCACCTCGGGGGCGGCAGCGGTCAGGATTCCGTCAGGCTGACGACGGTGCCGACGGCGGGCGAGGCCAATCCTGCTTGGGCCGTTTGCCAGGCGGCGCATGCTTCGATCGACCCCACGCGGTTGAGGGCCAACCATGAGCGACTGCCGTCGACGAAGTCGGACAGCGCCGCAGCGGCCCGTTGATCGAACTCCGCCGGTCCCCACAGCGCAGTTCGTCGCTCGATCTCGGTTGGAGCTGCGAAGAAGGTCGGCTCTGGGCCTCGGAACCGATGGTCGGCGGGGAGGGGCTGCGCGTCGTGGTGGCTGATGCCAATGAGCATGCTGTGCCGCAACCGATCTCCGAAGTGATCGTGCACCGTGGAGAGCAGCTGCGGGTTCCCGGCAACATCCACACAGACGGTGGGGGATGCCGAATCCAGGGCGGCGACGTCGTCGTAGGTCACCACGGTCTCGTACCAGGGGAGCGTCGCAACGAAGTCCCGGTTGCGCGGCGAGGTTGCACCGATGACACGCAGACCCCGTGCCGACGCCCGCTGCGCGAAGCCGATGGCGGTCTTGGCCGACGCCGAGAGCACCAGGACGGTTTGGGCCCCGAAGTAGGGATCGTTGCCTTCCGCCGGGTCAGCCAGAAACTCGTCGGCGAGAAACGACGTCAGGAAGAGGCCTCGGAGGAGTGACTGCCGCTCTTCACTTCCCTCTCTGGCGTCGTAGAGCGGGTCCGAGCTCGTTTCCACGAATGCCCGGTAGATCGCTGCATGACCTGCTCGGTGCTCGCCAATGTCGACGAAGCCGTCAGCGGAGGACTCCACCTTGATGTCGACGGTGTCGGCCATTGGGTACCAGCCGAAGTAGCGAGAACCTGTCACCAGGTCCGAGTGTGTCGATTCGATGATCTCGGCCCATCCCATGGCGGGGACTCGACCCCAGGGGGTGGCGGTCGGGAAGAAGTTCCAATAGCCGATGCGGTCGCCATAGACCGCGTAACTGACGTTGTTCGCTGTGATGGCGAAGTAATCGATGCGGAGGCGAACCGAACCTTTGGCCAGTGACCCAGTCGGTTCATCCGAGAGGCGGGCTTCACGATGATCGTCCCGTCGTACTTCAACAACCCTCATGTCGTGATGTCCTTCGCCACGGTCTGAGCGAGACCGTTGAGGCGTTTGCGGTAGACAGCGATCGTTGGATCGTCGTACCGGAAGCCGATGGGCGAGAGAATGAGAAGGTCGGACCAGCTCTTCAGGGTCGAGCGGCTCGTTCCCTCGGGACTTACTGACTGGAGGTACTTGTTGAGACCTCGCCGTACCTTCTTGGCGTTGTCAGCTGCGATTGGCTTGGCGTGACCGGCCTTCGCTTCGATGAGGTCAGCTCCGTGTCGGGTGGAGAGCGCCCACACAGCCGGATCTCCGAAACCTCGTTGGAGGTAGCCGTCGAGTTGTGACTCGACGGTGCCGTCCTCGGCCAATGCGTTGGCGGCCGCCGTGCGAGCATCGGTGAGAATCGTCTCGAGCATCGCCCGGTAGATCGCTTCCTTGTTCTCGAAATGCAGATAGAGGCCGGGTCGGGAGATGTGGGCAGCTTCGGCGATGTCGGTCACCGAGGCTCGAGCGAAGCCATACGACGTGAACACGTCAAGCGCGGCAGCGAGGATCTGCTGTCGTCGTTCGCTCTCTGTGTGCTCGGCCACGGCGGAAAGCGTGCCACAAGTCAGGCCTCGAACGCCACATATGCGCCCTGACGTCTTGACATTTGTTGTGCGGTTTGTAATGTCGGCCGGAGTGAAGGGGACCTCATGACTCACGACGTACCAGACGGGTACACGCGGCTCGACCTCAGTGCGGACGATCTGTTGACAACAACACGCACCGTGCGCAAGCGGCTGGACTTCGACCGTGGTGTCGAACGCTCGTTGATCACGGAGTGTCTCGAGATCGCGTTCCAAGCGCCGAACGGCGGCAACATGAACAACTGGCGTTGGATCGTGATCGATGATCCCGAACTCATCGGCAAGGTTGCCGACGTGTATCGAGCAGCCGCCCTCGACTTCGAGGCATCGTTCGGTGAAGCCGGATACCCCGGAGCCAACGTCGAAGGTGCGGATCGGATCGAATCGTCGACCGACCACTTGCGGGCGAACCTCCATCGGGTTCCAGCGCTCCTTCTTCCTCTCTTTGCCGGCCGGACCGAAGCGGCCCCGAACTTCCTGCAAGCCACCCAGTGGGGATCCATCCTTCCGTCGGTCTGGAGCTTCATGCTCGCCCTACGAGACCGAGGCCTCGGCTCGGCGTGGACGACGGCGCACCTGTGGCGTGAACAGGAGGTCGCTGATCTCCTCGGCATCCGTGCTGATCGATACACCCAGGTCGGACTGTTCCCCATCGCCTACACGATCGGTACGGATTTCAAGAAGGCCCAACGACGGCCGGCGGAAGCTGTCATCGGTTTCAACGGACTACCTGCCCGACCCGCCAAGCCCAAGGACTGAACCATGTCAAGAGATCTCGTTCTGCCATTCTCCGGTACGACGGCGCTTGTCACCGGTGCTGCCTCCGGCATCGGTGCCGCGGTCGTCGACACCTTGGTCGCGCAGGGCATCACCGAGCTTGTCCTCGTCGACATCAACGAAGAGCAGCTCGATGCCACGGCAGCCCGCTTCGGGGAAACCAACGTTGACGTTCTGGTCTCGGCGTTCGATATCGCTGATGAGCGTCGGTGGGCCGATCTGCGAGCCCAGATCACGGAGCGTTTCGGTGGTCTCGACTACGCAGTGGCAAACGCCGGAATCTCGGGCGCGGAGAGAATCGCCGACACCACGCTGGACGGCTTGCACAAGGTCATGGGCGTCAACGTCGATGGCGCATTCTTGACGGTGCAGACCGCGATGGGATTGATGCGGGAGCATGAGCGCCCCGGCTCGATCGTTGTCGTCGCATCCACCGCAGCGCTGTCACCGTTGTCCCTCATGCTCTCCTACGCCGTGTCCAAGTCGGCGGCGCTGCAGCTGGCGCAGGTTGCGGCGAAGGATGGCGCCTCCGACGGCATTCGGGTGAACGCGATCCTGCCGGGCGGGGTCGAGACCCCGATCTGGCAGAGCCTGCCAGCCTTCGTTGCCCGGGCAGCCAAGACCAGTGAGGAAGAGGCTTTCGAGTACTTCGCCGCCCGGAGCGGCGGACCAACTGGCCACTTCGCCAAGCCGACCGCCATCGCAGAGCAGATCTCGTTTCTCCTTTCCGATACCGCAACCAACATCGTCGGAGCAGCACTCGTCTCCGATGGCGGTTTCTCCCTTTGATCACCACGCTGGGCACCCCGTCATCCTCTCGCCTTGCTTCACCTCGTCAGGAAGTCAGCTATGCAGGTCACCACTGAACGCCACGGCGCTACTGAGGTCATTCGCTACGAGAACCCGCCAAAGTCGTTCCTGACCCTTGCCGGATGCGACGACCTGCTCGCTGCGTTCCGAGCGGCTGAGGCCGACGACGAGGTACGTGTCATCGTCTTCACCGGCGCCGGCCCTGGCGCCTTCATCCGACATGTAGACGTCGAGCTCATCATTGGCGTTGGCGAGTTGTTGTCCGCGGGAAAGGTTGGCCCGGAGATCTTGGACAGCGGCGGCGGCGGGTTTGCCGGTTTGCTCCTCGGTGTGTCCTCTTGTCCGAAGCCGGTCATCGCCGCGATCACCGGTACGTGCATGGGCGGTGGACTTGAACTCTCGCTGGCCTGCGATCTTCGAGTGATCGGGACGTACGTAGATGAGATCGGTATGCCAGAGGTCAAGGTCGGAATCTGCGGCGGTACCCAACGTCTGCCACTCATCGTCGGAATGGCGAAAGCTCTTGACCTCATCCTCACCGGGCGACTGCTCGACGCTCAGCAAGCCGTTGACATCGGCTTGGTCAACGAGGCTGCTGATGATCCCGTTTCCCGGGCGCTCGAACTTGGAGCCCACCTCGAAACGATGGCACCCGAGGTCATCAGCGCCATCAAGAGCTCGGTGCGCCGAGCCTCAGAGGCAGCACTCGAGCCCGGCTACGACTACGAGCGCGAGCAGTTCGCGGAGTTGCTCACGAGTGGCCCAACCCTCAACCTCCTCAAGCGCTATCGAGACGTTGACACCGACCTCGATCGACTCTGAACGGACCCGACAGATGTTCCTCCTTCTCCACAAATTCCGGCTCGAGCCGGCAACACCGGCGGCCCGGGATGCGTTCGTCGAAGTCCAACGATCGCTGCTTGACGCACAGGGCCCAGAGGACGGGCAGCTCATCGGGGCGTGGTTCACCAATGCCGAGTGGTACTCCGAGATTGTGCATCTGACGCGCTTTGCTGACATGAACGCCTTCATGCATGCAACCGCGCGACGCGACGCCGCCGGCGCTCCGGTCGGGCAAGCAGCGCACGCCCTCAACCAGCTTGCTCCAACCCAGTCCTCAGAGCTTCTGGCGGATCTCGGGCCCGTTGCTTCGGAGAAGCTTGACGCTGCGATCGAAGCATCCTCCGAGAAACCGGCAGGCGTGTACACGTTCGCCCTGCTCGACGTGCCACTTCCCAAGCGAGCGGCCTTCAGTGACCTCTTTGCTGCGGTAGGCGAGGGGCTTCCCATCATCGGGTGCTGGAGCAGTCTGATCGGTGACCACAACACCATCATCGACCTGTGGTCCGGCGATACCGAACGATTCGGCTTCCAACCGACATCTCCTGCCCTCGACGCGTTCTTCACGCCATTGCGTGAGATCGCTCCCCGCGAGCGCGTGCAGCGGATGCACCCCCTCCCGTACTCACCACTTCAGTAAGACCCGACCAACAACGATCAGAATCGGAAGACACCAATGACCAGAACAGCCATTGTCACCGGCGCGTCCAGCGGCATCGGAGGTGCCGTTGCTCGCAAGCTTGTGGCCGACGGGTACAACGTCATGATGGCGGCCCGGCGAGCCGACCGTCTCGAGGCGCTGGCCGCCGAATTGGGAGACAGCGCCGCCTACTACGCAGCGGATGTGACGAACCCTGACGACCTCAAAGCGCTGGTCGCAGCGACCGATGCCGCCTTCGGCCAGACGGATGTGTTGATCAACAACGCCGGGATCATGCCGCTCTCACCGATGTCCGGTCGCCGGACGGAGGACTGGGACCACATGATCGACGTGAACGTTCGTGGCGTACTGCACGGCATCGACGCCGTGCTCCCGCAGATGATGGAGCGCAAGGACGGTCACATCATCAACATCTCGTCTGTCGCCGGCCTCTCCGCCACACCGATCTCCGCGGTGTACTCCGCCACCAAGTTCGGGGTTCGGGCCATCTCTGACGGCTTGCGCCAAGAAATGACCAATCACAACGTGCGAGTCACGGTCGTGTCACCCGGTGGCGTGAACACTGAGCTCGCTGACTCCATCACGGATCAGAACTTGCGTGCCGCACTGGAATCCCACCTCACCTTCGACTTCATGGAGCCGGAGAACATCGCCGATGCCGTCGCGTACGTACTTGAACAGCCGGCATCGGTCTGCGTGGGAGAGATCGTCATCCGCCCCACAGGCCAGGCCTGAGCTCCTGACAACTGCACCCTCCCACGAACTGGATTGATTCGATGAACGAGAACGACATTCGCAACGGCTACCGAGAGCACGGAGCGCTGGCCCAGCTCTATCGCTGGTGGCAGTGGTACGAACACCCCGACTCGCCGTTGGTGAATCAGCTCGACATCATGACATCGGACATTCGCATCGATGCCCCGTCGGGTTTGGTCGAATCCCGCGATGCCTATGCCGAGGTTGCTGCTGTTTTCCCAGTGATGCAAAACGCGCACATCCCTGAATCGATCGAACTCACGATGGGCGACGGGGAGATCTCGGGTACGGCGGACATCACGTACCTGAACATCGGTGCGCAACCCGACGGCGCGCTCACCGCCATGAAGATTCACTACGAGCTCGGGCTGAAGGAACAGGCCAGCACGCCGCTGCCATTGTTCAACAGCATTGCGATCACCATGCCCGGCGCCGCCGAGGGCGAATCTGAATTCCGTGACGCCTACGCCGTGAGCCGGTCGCGGAGCCTCGTGCACTACTACTTGGCGTTGCTGGAAGATCCGAATCGCACGCTGGAACCCTTCGGTGAGATCTTTGCCGAGGACGTTTCCCTCAGCTTCGGCCCGGAGCCACTCACCGGCCTCGATGACTTCAGCGGCTTCCTCGAGCGCTCGGCCGCCACCGTCGTGGCCTCCAACCACGTCATCACCGACTTCGCTGCCGCTGACAACGGCGACAACACACTGACCGCCACGATCGACTTCGA
This sequence comes from uncultured Acidimicrobiales bacterium, assembly GCA_937997485.1. Lineage (GTDB taxonomy): Bacteria > Actinomycetota > Acidimicrobiia > Acidimicrobiales > SZUA-35 > SZUA-35. Next base: position 19,431 of record CALKTH010000042.1, read on the forward strand.
TTGGTTTGGGATCCTTCCCGATGGCGGGCAGATGACGGCGGCGACCCGCCACACCTGGCTGATCAACGATGACCCCACCGCAAGGTTTGCCAAGATCCAGCGGGCGGACGTGGAACACATTCGACCATTCGTGCGAACGGACAGCTGACTGAGTCAGCGGGACACCCGATCAGGTAGCTCTCAGCAACCCCGTTCGGGAGACAAAGCGCGGTGTGACAAGCTGCGTCGATGATCGATCAGATGGTGAGAGCAGCGGCGGCCGAACGACCGGATGAGCTTGCGCTCGCAGATGCTCCCAACCGACGAGAGATTTTGGAAGGCGCGCCGCAGCGTTTGACGTGGGCCGAGCTCGACTACGCCATCGACAACTTGAGTGCAAGGCTTCGCGAGTTGGGAGTCGTGGAGGGAACCGGCGTCGCGATCCAGCTGCCGAATGTGGCCGAGCTGGTCGTGACGATCCTGGCCACGCTGCGCCTCGGTGCCGTGGCCGTTCCGTTCCCGATTCAGCACCGTGCACACGAACTCCGGCACGGTTTCACCACGGCGCAGGTTGGGCTGGTCGTCACCGCCGCTCGTCCCGATCGGCCAGATCAACTGGAAACGGTCGCGGGCGTCATGTCCGAGCTCCTCCCCGACGCACCCCTGGCTGTTTTCGGCGACACCGGGACTCCGGAGGCCGTCCCAGTGGTCCTTCACACCAGCGCACCAGTCGACGCCGCTGGTGAGGTGGTTCATCCGTCCGGCGATCTCGCCACCGTTTGTTGGACTTCCGGCACGACCGGGACTCCGAAGGGCGTACCTCGCACGAACGCAATGTGGATGGCCTCGGGAACGTTCCAGGTCGAACAGCTCGGAATCACGGCCGATGACCGGATTCTGTGCCCGTTCCCGCTCGTCAACATGGCGGGCATCGGCGGCATGTTGGTGCCGTGGGCCATCGCTGGCGCGGCGCTGCATCTCCACCAGCCGATGAGCCTTCCCGTGTTTCTCGGGCAGCTGGCCGGCGAGAAGATCACCTACACGGTCGCCCCGCCGCCGCTGCTCAACATGCTGCTCGCCGACGAGTCGATTCTCGCCGACGCCGACCTCTCGCATCTCCGCAAGATCTCGTCGGGCTCTGCCCCACTCGACCCCTGGATGGTGACGGGCTGGCAGGAGAAGGGCGTCGAGATCGTCAATGTTTTCGGCTCGAACGAGGGCGCAGCGATGCTCTCGACGATGGCGTCGGTGCCCGATCCGGCCGAACGGGCCCGCTTCTTCCCCGAGCCCGAACGGGAGGGGGTGCAGATCCGACTCGTTGATCTCGACACCGGGGAAGTCATCGACCAGTCAGGCCGTATTGGCGAGCTTCGCTTCAGCGGCCCCACGGTGTTCTCGGGCTACTTGGGCTCCTCCGGGGAAGAGTTCGACGACGACGGCTACTACCGAACGGGTGACCTCTTCGAGTGGGTCGAAGGAGATGGTGAGCCCCGCCTCCTGCGCTTCGTGGACCGGGCAAAAGACATCATCATCCGCGGAGGCATGAACGTCTCAGCGGCCGAGGTTGAGGGCCTCGTCTCGAGCCACGGGAGCGTTGCCGAGTGCGCCGCTGTTTCGTTCCCGGACTCGGTGATGGGGGAGAAGGTCGGCGTATTCGCAGTCGCAACCGCTGGCGAGGCGCCAACGCTCGACGACATCACCTCCCACCTCCGCTCACTCGAGGTTGCAAGCTACAAACACCCCGAACGCCTCGAGATCATCGAGGCCCTGCCCCGAAACCCGCTGGGAAAGGTCACCAAGTCTGAGTTGCGGGATCGTTGGCGAGGCTGACGCGCTGACGGGCCGGCACGCTCAATCAGTCGTCGTCGGCACCACCGGCGCCGGCCAGGCGACTGGCTTCGGTTGCTGGCGCGTACGTTCGGTGAGCGAACGCTCGCAGTTGCTCGAAGACGGCCTCGTCGAGCACAACCCGCAGGACCCGCTCGGGCCGCGCCGGGGCGGTTTCCATGCGAGTCGGGCGCGAGATCAAGACATCGACCGGGCCGTCGAGTGGCGACATTGTTACCGAAGGCGAGATCTCTAGGAGCGAGCCGTTTGGTGCGATCGAGCAGCTTCTGTTTGACCACTCGACGAGGTAGCCCCGGCCGGTGTCTGGCTCTTGTTCCGTTGTCGCTCGACCAGCCCGAAGGCTGGATGCCAGAAACGGAGCAATGAGCAACGGCTCGAATGTCGGCCCGATCTCGAGTTGGCTGCATCCTGCTTCGTCCGCGATCGAGACTCCGACGCACACGGGGCACAAACCGCTCCCGGAGGACCGCCATGTCGAGTCCGGCATGCGCTCTTGCAGCGGCACGCCATCGATCTTGTCCAACAGGCGGACGATGATGTCACCCGCAGGCGCCCCCGCCTCAGCGATGCGTCGCGCCGCGAACGCGGCCTCCTCGGTCAAGCCCCAGCTGTAACCGCCGCCTCGAAAGGCCTTGGCGACCAATGCCTGGAACTCTCCGAGCGACAGATTCACGCCGCGTCTTCGACGGTGGGAGCGCCAACGTCGGGGTAGACCCAGCCGTCGGGGTCGGCGGTGGCGAGTTCGTTGGGGAATGGAGCGCCCTGGAACATCGTGATGCGCACCCATCGATCGGAGCGAGGATCGAAGCGTGTGGCGCCGAAGAAGCTCAGCTTGGCTCGAAGTAGATCGATAGGGAGCATCTCGGCATCGATGGTGTTGTCGCGAATCTCGGCGTAGGGAGCAGTGGCCAGGACGGCCAGGCGGCGAGCCGTGTGTCGGTGCTCGGGGTGCTGGCGAAGAAATACTCCGAGCGTGGTGTCCTCATCGAAGTGTGCGAGATCGCCGAACATGAGCGCCGCATCGCGCCCCGGTTGCAGGGGTTGTTCATAGTCGGCGATCGGCTCCTCGTAGCGCTCGCCCAAGCGCGGCTCGAGCTTCTCCTCGGACACGTACCAGGCTCGGGCCGTCGCCCGTTGTTCTGACCAGGCGGTACCAAGCGCCCAGGCGTAGTCGCGCTCGAGTTGTTTGCGCACAGCGGCAACAGTCCGAGAACCATCGATGGGCGCCGGTGCCGCCTCGTCGGCGTGCATGTCGCTCGTGAGCTCGTCAACGAGATGCCCGTAGGGTTCGAGGAGAAGCGAGACGACCAATTCTTGGCCCTCGACGGAGAGATGTGCCTCGCACCAAGTCACGAGCTGATCCCACGCCCAGGCTGCCGTCAGGTCGGTGTTCGCCAGGTGAAATTCGATCTGGTCGAGATCCGCCATGAGGCTGGCAATCTTCTCCTGCTGGAGTTCATGCGCCGAGTGCCACGTCTCGACGCTCCGACGTGACCGGCGAACGAACGAACGGAACAGCGCGGCATCTTCGGCCGCCGGATTGGCCACCGAGCGAACTCGCATCAGCGCTTCTTCTCGAGCAGCGATCCAGTTGTTGATGAGCCGAGGATGGGTCATCAGAAACGGTGCCATGCCGAGGCCGGTCGAGTTGCCGATGCCGAAGCACCGGCGAAGGTCAGCATCGAGGATCGCCGCAGCCGGGTTCTGTTGACGAGCCATGTGCTCCACCAGATCCATCACGAAGGTGCGAATCAGGTACACCGTCAACATCTCGGCCTGGAATGGACCGAGGAGTTCGGGCCGATCCGCAACGGAGGCTCGATCGGCGGCTCCGAATTTGCCGCTGCCGTAGACGGCCGTTGTCCGCATGAGGTAGCCGACGTTCTCAATCGTGTCTCGGTCCGGCTGGGCGCCGCTGGCCAGACAATCGATCACCGTGGACCAAAGGCGAGTCGAGCGATTCGCCCTTGAGAGGGTGAGTTCCTTGCCGGAGACGCGGCCGGCTTCCTGCAGCGGCACGTTCGCTCCGAGGCGCTGAATATCTGCTTCGGTGGGAACGCCATCGTGCAGAGCAAAGGTGGTGTCCCACGCTGTTGCGATGACTCGATCCGATCGCATGTCATCCGGAAGGTCGTGAGCGAAGGCCACGAGGGTGTAGGTCCGTTCTGGCGTTGTGGCGGTGTAGAGGGCGACGCCGACACCGCGTTCGTCGATCTCGAATCGAGGGCGGTCGAAGGTCCACTCTTCGCTTTTCATTCGCCTCAGGAGGGTGCGCATGAACGACAGGCGGCTCTGGTGGAACGAGCCCATGCGTTCCAACCGCATCACCACGTCCGGCGAACGAAGGCTGATGCTCATGCCGACACATCCGATCTCGGGCCGAAGTTCGCATCGAAGAAGCGGTACCAGTTGTCGCCCATGAGCGACTGGACCTCGGCCTGATCGAAGCCGACGGCGGCGAGGCCCGCTTCGATGTTTCCGAAGTCCCTGTTGGACTCGAACCAAGACGGCTGTGGCGGAAAGCCGGGAGCCGCTGCAGATCCTTCGCCGTAGTCCATGGCTTTGGTCCAGCGGCCGACTCGCATCCATTCCACGATGCTGTCTGGCTGGTCTTGGCACAGATCGCTGCCGATGCCGAAGTGCTCAACGCCGTAGGTCTGGGCGGCATCGGCGACCATCTGGCAGAAGCTCTCCAGCGTGCAGTCTGTCTTGTCCTTCAGATGGTGGGGATACAGGGAGAAGCCCATCATGCCGCCGTTGTCGGTCACGGCGCGGATCACGGCGTCTCGTTTGTTCCGAAGTGCGGGGTGCCAGACGTGAGGATTGGCATGCGTGATGGCGATGGGCCGTTCGGACAACTCCGCTGCCTCGATCGTCGAACGATCGGCCGAGTGGCTCATGTCGACGACCATCCCCACCCGGTTCATCTCACGAATGACCTCCTTGCCCATTCGGGTGATGCCGGGATCTTCGGCTTCGTAGCAGCCCGTCGCGAGAAGCGATTGATTGTTGTAGCTCAGCTGCATGAACCGGGCGCCCAGCGTGTGCAGGATCTCGACGAGGTCGATATCAGCCTCGATGGGCGAAGGGTTCTGAAATCCGAAGAAGATCGCTGTCCGGTCTGAGGCCTTTGCCCGGTCGATGTCAGCTGCGGTGCGGCCGTGCACGATGAGGTCGGAGAACCGGTCGAACATCCGGTTCCACTTCGACATCTCGGCAACCGTCTCCCGGAAGGTCTCGTGGTAGACGATCGTGACGTGCACGGCGTCCACGTCGCCGTCTCGCATTTCGCGAAAAATCGATTCCGACCAGTTCGCAAATTGGAGGCAATCAATTCGGTACATCGCGCTTGGCTCTCCTCGGTTCTGGCGGAGAGAGTAGGCCCATTTGTTCGCCGGTGGAGACCCACGCCAAGTTGAGCGTCAGGTGTCGCTCGGACGCGTTCGAGCGGCGATCACATGCGAGGCCAGTTCAGAGATGAACAGCACCAAAACGCCAATACCGACGAACACGTAGACCATCGTAAAGACCTTTCCGGCAGCGGTCTGCGGCGAAAGATCGCCGTAGCCGACGGTGGTGAGTGTGATCACGGTGAAGTACAGGCTGTCCAACCACGAGAACTTCTCGACCAGCCGGTAGAAGACCGTGCCGCCGCCGATCAGCGAGGCGGTGACGGCGATCAGGCCTTGGGTGGATTGGTCGGTCGCAAAGCTGCGGAGGCCAGGAAAGATGTGCTTCACGGCGGCGACACTACAACGGCGGATCGACGCTGGCAGCTGGAGTACCGTGCGCCCATGAGCGCTGAAGTCGACGCAGATGTCTCGGTCGTGCGAGGCATGCTCGAGCAACGACCCAACACCGACTCGGTGGCCCGCTTCGTTGCGAGCGAACACATCATCCGACTCGGGTTGACCTTCGACATCGAGCAGCTTCGCTCAGCGTCTGACGAGATGTTGGGTTCGTTCCACGACCAAGGCTCCGGTTTCTCCTCGAAGCAGGTGACCGTCAGGCCAGGCGCGACGGAGGTCACCCAGGCGGATCTCTCTGGCCGCTACTGGCTGCGGCCAAGTGACTCCTACGAGGAGGAGCCTCGAGAAGACGTCGTGGATGAGGCCTCGTACTCCGAACTCCACCCGGACTTCACCGGCACGTACTTCGAGATCGTGCATCGAGAGCTCTCCAGCCGCTTCACCCTCGGCCGCATGCGGCTTCTGATGAAGGGCAGCTACAACTGCAATTCTTGGCATCGCGACCCCGAGCCTCGTCTTCACATCCCGATCTACAGCAACCCCGGATCCCTCTTCGTGGTCAACCATCACTGCACACATCTGCCAGCCGACGGTTCCGTGTACTTCACGGACACGCGCGGCTATCACACAGCAATGAATGGGGGAGAGGACCGTCGACTTCATCTTGTGGCCGCGCTGGTCTCGGCCTGACCGCCAGCTGCTCAGACGGGGAGGCGCTTCAACGGGGGCCCGTTGGCCTCGGTGTCCCCCCAGTACTCGGGCAAGCGCAGGTAGCCAACTCTTGGGAGTTCGACGACGAGTGGAAGGCCTTGCTCTCGCTTCAGACGCTGAATGGTCCGGATGTGAGCGAGTTGCTCGTAGAACACCATCCAGAGCGAACCTTCGAGGTCGTACCGAATGAAGTTGGGCCGATCGGGATCGGAACTGGCTCCTCGCGGGAGTGTCGTGATCACGTACGCCCAGAACTCCGTTCCTCTGATCGTGGTCGTCTCCTCTCGGAGGTGCTCGATCGGCTGTTCTCGCACGACTCGTTGGAGCCACCCGATCCCGATCTTCATCTTGGCGATCAGATCGGGCATCTCCCAGAAGAGGTCTTCGTCGAGGAGGCGGTCGAACTTCATGTCCGGCCCGAGGTGGTGGTGCTTCCAGACGATGGGCTCCGGGTCGTCGCCTTCTGTCCACAAGAGCGAGCTGCACCGACGGTGAGTGAACACCAGAGCGTCCCACGCGATGTGAGAGACCTGCCGCCGAATGGACCACCACATCCACTCCCGGTCCGGACTGGTGTCATCGAAATCGAGCTGCTCGGTCGTGAGACCTTCGACTTCAGCTCGCAGCCATTCGACCAGACGTTCATACGGCGGCATTGCGCCGAGAGCGGGGTCTTCCGGCATCTCGACGATGTCGCGGTCTACGAAGGCCATGTGGGTTCTCCTCGTTGCGGGCGCTTCGGAGGTTGACACGCCAACGTGCAGCAGGACAATCGCAGCTCGCGACCCATGCGACCCATGCGATCCGTCCGCATCAACGCCGCAATGCTCTGCAGTCCAGGCAACGATGTGGGAGGGTGCTGTCTGGCCAAGCGTCCGTTTGGTCGGAGAGAGGCCTCCATGGCCGGCAAAGACAAGGGTGGGCGCAGCGCAAAGACGCCCGCCTCCAAGACAGCCAAAGAAAAGCGCCAGGCAAAGAAGGAAAAGAAGGGCGGAAAGTCAACCGCCCTCGGTTCCTAGTGCGTGAGTGAGCTGGAACGATCTCGTCCCGGAGCGCCGGGGCGAGGGTCGTTTCGGGGCGAGCCAGGTTCAGACTTCGAAGGTCCGGCCGATGGCTTCTTCACTCTTCGACCACAGCAGATCCCGCGTCTCGGCGTTGTCGTAGAAGGCCTCAAGCGCAAAGGGCTTTGCCTCGCCCCGCATGGCGAACGGTCCGCTGCCAGGCCCGTAGAACTGTCCCGACGTCGCCTCAGGAAGGCACATGCAACTGAGCAGGCCCATCGCCCCGTCTTCCGGGCTTTGGCTGGTCCTCATGAACATGTCGGTGAAGAAGCTGCCCATTCCGCCCTCTTTGACCGAGGTCTTCTGCAGGTGCGTGTTGGCCAATCCCGGGTGTGCGACGAGGGCCTTGACCCTCGATCCGGTGGCCTGAAGCCGCTGATGAAGAGCTGCAGTAAAGGCGGCGTTCGCCAGCTTCGACTGGTTGTATCGCCGCCAACGCGGGCCGCGGAACATGAGATTGTCGAGCTTGGAGCCATCGCCTCCTAGGTGCCCGCCTCGTGGTTCGAGGTAGTCAGCGCGCAGCGTCTTGCTCGGACTCATCCGGGCCACGCTCGAGTGGTTCACCACCCGAGCATCGCCGCTCGATTCCGCTGCTCGCTCGAGCAACGGCATCAGCTCTCGTGTGAGCAGGAAGTGCGAGAGGTGGTTTGTCTGCATCTGGACGTCGAAGCCGTCCTTCGTGGCGGTGTCGGACAGCGCCATGACCCCGGCGTTGTTGGCCAGCACGTGGACGCCTTCAGGGCAGAGTTCAGCGACACGTGCGGCCGCCGCACTGACGGAGTCGAAGGACTGGAGATCGCACTCGACCTGCTCGATGTGAGCCTCGGGGTTGGTAGCCGCGAGCTCTCTGCCACTGTTCACGGACCGCTCTGAGTTCCGGTTGAGTATCAGGACCTTTGCCCCAAGCCCTGCGGTTGTCATTGCTGCGATCTGGCCGGTCCCCGACGTGGTTCCGGTAATGACTACTGTCTTCCCGGCCATCGACGGGAGGGAAGCCTTGAACGATGGGAAGTGCTTGGAGTTCGGCATTCGGGACCCTTTGGGTGGGGGACAAGCATTGGGAGACGACTGACCCTATTCCCGTTCGTGGCACCGTTACTTGTCGCTCTGGCGACAAGTAACGGTGCCACCACGCATCATGGGCTCACCAACGCTGTTCTTCTGCCCCCGTGCTCGAGTTCAACCGAGACGTTCTGGAAGGAAAGACCTCGGTGATGTCTCGGGCAATGGCGCTCAAAGACACGAGCCACGCGTCGTTTGCTCATGCGATCGGAGAGATGCTGGAGCGGTTGTCGATTCCGACCCACCTTCGAGAGCTCGGGGTGGGGGACGATCGCCTGCAGGAGTTGGCCATGAAGTCCTCGCTCGACGTCGCCGCGGCCACGAATCCTCGAGTCGCGTCGATCGCCGAGATTGAAGCGATGCTTCGAGCTCGGCTTTGACGCATCCCGACCTTCGATGCGGTTGCGTCATACTGTCGCCGAGTTGCGTGATGAGACCGAGATGGGGTGGAGCGACGTGATCACAAATGACGACAAGGAGACGTATCACCGCGACGGGGTGGTGTGTCTCCGTTCCATGTTCGGGTTGGAGTGGCTCGACCTCCTGCGGGACGGTCTCGCGAGCCATCTGGAGGCTCCCACTCACCGGGCCCGCGTCTGGGATCGTGACGAAGCGGGCCGCACGATGATGTGGGACAGCCAGGCGTGGCGGAGCGTTGGGCAGTACGAGCGCTTTGTTCGCGAGTCGCCAGCCGCTGAACTCGCCAAGACCGTCATGGGGTCCTCGGCCGTCAACTTCTTCTTTGATGCGGTCTTCGTTCGCTCCGCCGGAAGCCAGTTCCGGACCCCATGGCATCAGGATGAGCCGTATTGGTCGGTTTCCGGATACGACACCTGCACCGTGTGGATGCCGCTGGTTCCGGTGAAGGCGGAGAATGCCCTTGCCTTCGTTCCGGGTTCGCATGCCGGTCGTGCGGTCTACGAGCACTACGACTTTGGTTTGCTCAACCCGGATGGAAAGACGGAGGTGGACCGTTCCGACTTCTCGAGCGTTGCCGATCAGCCGGTCCCCGACATCGACGCCGATCCTGAGGCGTACGGCGTCGTGAGTTGGGACATGGAGCCCGGCGATTGCGTGGTCTTCAACAGCCGGATCATGCACGGCGGCAGCGGCCAGCTCCCGAGGGACACCGGGCTGAGCGTGTTCACCACCAAATGGCTCGGCGACGACGTGAGGATCGCGTTCCGAGCGGAAGGCATGGATCCCGACTTCAGCGAGGTAATGAGAGAGCATGGGCTCGCACCCGGCGATCGCCCAGGAACAGAACTGTTGCCCCGCATCTGCTGAGGGCAGCGGCGTTGCCCCTTCCCTGTTCCTGTGCAAGCGTGGCGAGATGACTGCCACCCACGTCACGACGGACAGCGACGCCGACACGATGGAGCAGTACTTCGCCGATGGTGAACGCCGAGCGCTCGAGCTTCCGAACCGCGGGCCCATTCGTTTCGTAGGTGACGGAGCCCTTCATCCCGACATCGTTGCGGCGTACTGGGAGTACGGCTTCTATGTCTTCGAAGGTGTCTTCGGGTCCGATGAGTTGGCGGACATGGAGGCGGATCTCGCCGCACTTCGGCGTCGATTCCCCACACATCGAGGATCAGCGGTCGACCTCGACGGCAACCCTCCCATCGGAACGGGCCTGAAGGCGCAAAACGTCATTTGGGCAAAGTCACTGTCCGACCCGGTCGGTGGGAGCCGGCGAGCCCATGGACGGCACCCGGTGAAGATGCATGAGCCAGAGGCTGCCGCTGACGCTCCCGACGAGGTCGTGTTCGTTGTACATGGGTCCTTGCAATTCAGTGATGCGTGCCTCAGGGCGTACGGTCATCCTGGTTTGCTCGGCGTGGCCGCGGCGCTGAACGGCGACGACTTCACACCGTTCAACGAGGTGCTCTTCTTGAAGGATCCCGGCGTTGGCCCCTCTGTTGCCTGGCATCGTGACGGTGTCACGCACTGGGACTCACCGAACTGGGACCAAGGCTCACACGGCTTCAACTTCATGGGTCAAGTCTTTGGGTGCACGCCGGAGAACGGCGTATGGGTGGTGCCTGGCACGCACAAGATGCGAGATGTCGACATCCCGGGCATGGTCGCCGAGGCAGGTTCGGACCGGCTTCCTCATGCGGTGCCGTTGGTGTGCCAACCGGGCGACGTCGCCGTCACGAACCGTCAAGCTGTGCACGGATCATTCGCCAACACCAGTCCGCAGGCACGGGTCACGATCAACATGGGTTTCCATCGACGAGCGTCAGTCATTGGCCAAATGGGAAGCGGCATCCACGGCACGGTCGGTCTTCTTGATCACGATCGCATCACCGAACGCTCGAAGGTCATAGGCATTGCGATTGAGGCCCGGAAGCAGCGCTACCCCGAAGAGACGCCGTTCGACTACCGACCGCTTGCTGGCCAGAACTTCTCCTTCGACGACCAGGCCCGTTCGGCGCTGGCGGACTACAACGCACTCGACCTCAGCGTCTGAGGCAGAACCCGAACCGAGGATCACCGCATGGAAGTGAAGCCAATTGCACTCTCAGATGGCCTGGCCTTCGCGGCCGATGTCCGAGAGGGAACCCTCATCACGATTCGCCGCGACGGCCGACCCCAATCGTCCGATGTCCACCACGCGGTGACTGACGGATTGATTGTCTTCTCCGTCTTGCCTGATCGGGCCAAGGTCTACAACATCGAGCGCGACCCTCGAGTCGTGTATCACGTGAGTCACGAGGGCAGCTACTTGAGCTTCGACGGCACGGCGGAGGTGAGTCCGATTGCAACTGAGACGCATGGGCCGAACATGGACACGCTCATCAACGCCTTCCGAGCGGTGGCCGGCAAAGAGCACCCTGACTGGGACGAGTTCCGCGACGCCATGGTGACAGAGCGCCGACGGGTGATCACCGTCACGCCAACGTCGGTCATCGGATTGATACGGCCCGTTTGGCGCTGAGGCGCACCGGACTGTCAGCGACGGCCAACAGTGTTGATCCGCTCGGGCCGGATGGTGACGATCCAGCGGTGATCGTCGGGGCCATCAGATGGGGGTCCTTCCGCTCCGTACTGCTGACGGACTCGCGAGACGAAGACCTTGTCCGGGTCCGGTTCGAACTCGGCACGGCCTCTGACTTCGATCGTGTCTCCCATGTTCTTGGGGTTCATGAGAAAGAAGGTGCACGCCGAGTTCTTCCGAAGGTTGCGGTACTTGCGCCGATGTTCCAGCAACGAGAAACGGATCGCGCCGTCTTCGAAGAGGAACCACATCGCCGTTGACTGCGCGAGGCCGCTGGGAGTGATGGTCGTGATCACACACCCCAGGGGTTGAGAGACAAGATCGATGTGAGACTCGGGAATCGGCTGCATGCCCGGCGAAGCTACTGGAGCCCGGGCACCGGCTCACGTTCGATCGTGACTGGCGGTCGGCTGATCACGGCGGCGACTGCGCCAAGGATGACGACGCCTCCGGTCATTTGGATCAACGTGAGCGGCTCATCGTGAATGAGCCATGCCGAAACGATGACCACCGGATGCATCAGCAACAGATACAGCGATGATCGAGTTGCATCGACGAAGCGATGCACCCACGTCATCAGGATGTGGCCGAGACCACCCGTGAAGACGATGATGAGGGCCAGCCAGAGCCAGTCGTAGCCATCGATGGCCCGGTAGTCCTGCGCCGAAGACGTCGCCAGCGCCCACGGCGTCACGGCCAACGCAGCGAAGAGGACAACGCCGAACATCCATTGGATGGGATCGATGTCGTGCGCGCTGCGAACGCGCTTGGTGAGCAAGAAGTAGGCAGTGAAGAACAGTTGGGCGGCAAGGGCGTACACGACGGCAATCGGAGTGACGTCGAACTCGGAGCCACCGCCGAGCACAACGATGGCGGTGCCGCTCATGCCGATCACCGTCCACGCGATGTGCCAGCGTGTTGGGCGTTCGCCGAGAAAGGGGCCAGCGAACAGCAGGATGAAGCCAGGCTGGAGGGCCACCACCGCGCTGAGCACGGCGACGGCTGCTTCGTTGATGGCGAGGAAGACGAAAACAAGGTTGATGCCGAACGCAGCTCCAGCCCACCCAGCGCGGCGTATCGAGGCCATCGTCGGTTGGCTGCCGGTGGCTGTCGCCAGGACCCACATCAGCGGGACCGACATCCAGAAGCGGTAGAGCACGCTGATGACCGACGGCGCGTCGATCAGTTTCGACACCGTCGGTCCCAGCCCCCAAAAGAGGATGATGCCAGCAAGTGCAGCGGCGGGACCGAGCGCGGCGGCCTGGGGCGGATGTGTGTCGATGGTGGTCGTGGCCGCACCTTACGCCCCAACCGTCTCGGCCTCGAACCAACTGCTCCGCTCCGTCGCACGTAAGTTTTGGAACAGGGAGTTGTCACTGACGCGACACGGCCCCTGAACACGCAGTTCAGAATCACGCTTCATGCTGCGAACGTGTTCGAATCCGTCGACCCCTTCATCGGTACTGGAGTCACGGATCTTCCCGATCCCGAAGGCCTTGCGGCGACGTGGTGGTGGCCGAAGCCTCACGTAGGAAACACACATCCGGGAGCGACGTACCCCCACGGGATGGTGTCGGCATGTGCGTACTCAGGCGCCTACCCGACCGGCTATGGCCGCTTCGACAAAGGCACCGAGGGCGTGCCGGTGTCGCTGCACGACAACATCGTGGCGTCCGGCTTTACGCACTTCCAGCAGTCCGGCACTGGGGCGATTCGCAAGTACTACAACTACATCCGCGTCACGCCAATGTTGGGCCCGCTCGACGAGTTGGGCACGACCTGGGCGCTGCGCGACGAACAAGCCGAGCCCGGCTATTACCGCGCCTCCCTGGGCGACGGTCTCGGATGCGAAATCACGGTTGGCCCCAAATCTGCCATTCACCGGTATCGCTTTCCCCGGAGCAAGGACGCCCGGATCGTCATCGACCTCTCCAGCGGCGGCCTGGGAATCGAGCATGGCAGAACCGTGCCGATGAGAGCTCATCTCGAAACGGTTGCCCCCGGCATCGCCCAAGGTGAAGTCGTCGTGGAGGGCGTGCCCCTTGCCGTCTACATCGAGTGCGATGCGCCGAATTGGCGTCAGATGCTCTGGTACGACCGTCGACTCATGGCCGGCGGAAGCCGGCTGGACTTCGACTCGATCCGTCCGACCACGCTCCGCTCCTTCGGACTGCTGCACCGCGGTCCGACCGAGTCTGGCGAGGCGGTCGAAGTCCGGATCGGCTTCTCACTCAGGGGTGTCGAGCAAGCCCGGCGAAACCTGATCGAGGACTGCTCGGAGCGTCGGCCTTCGTTCGACCAGCGGCGGGCGACGACTCGGAAGGCATGGACGGAAGCGCTCGATCTGGTTCGGGTCGAAGGAGGATCGTCGGAACGACGGCAGGTCTTCGCGACATCGCTCTACCACTCGGCGATCAAGCCCTGTTTCGCCGCAGATGAAAGCCCATTCTGGCCCAGTGATGGTCCCTTCGTCTTCGACATCGCAACGATGTGGGACATCTACAAGACACAGCTCCCGCTCTTGTTGACCACTCAGCCGGCACGGGCAGCGGAGCTGGTGAACGCTCTCCTGTTGGTTGCTGAGGAAGAGGGCAACCTTCCCATCGGCTATCGGATGGCTCGAGGCACGGACCGCTTCTTCCGTCAGGCGAGTGCGCTGGCCCACACATTCTTTGCTGACGTCGCTGCAATCGGCGTCTCCGGTGTTGATTGGGACTGGGCTCTTCTGCACCTTCACACCGACCTCAGGCGAAACTACGGCGAGGAGTACGTGGAGAAGGGCGTCGCCCATCCGATCAGCCACACGCTCGATCTGGCCTACGGCTACTACTGCACCGCCAACGTCGCTCGACACGTCGGAGATGTGCGCCTCGCCGACGAGCTCGACGCGCTCGCGGAGCAGTGGACGCACGCGTTCGATCCCCGCACCGGGCTCCTGATCGACTCCACGTTCTACGAAGGCGGACGTTGGAACTACTCCTTCAGACTCATGCACGACATGCGGAAACGCATCGACCTCGCGGGTGGAGACGAGGCCTTCGTTGCGTTGCTCGATCAGTTCTTCGGCTACGGCGCTCCACCCGTCAAGCAGCTGGGAGAGCCGCCGTTCGGCCAGGCGCTCGAAGCCGGGTACGCGCTCAACCGATTCGAGGGTCTCAACAACGAACCGGACATGGAAGCGCCGTGGGCGTATCACTATGCGGGACGCCCGGACCGAACAGCAGAGGTCGTGCACTCGGCGGTGCACAACCAATTCGGTGTAGGCCGTGGAGGACTGCCGGGAAACGACGACTCGGGCGGCCTCAGCTCCTGGTTCGTCTGGGCCTCTCTCGGACTCTTTCCCGTCGCCGGTCAGAACACGTTCCTTCTCAGTTCGCCAGCCTTTGCGTACGGCTCAATCACGACCGGCGAGACCGAGACGGTGATCGAGACGACCGGCTTTAGCGAACCGGGCCCAGACACTCCGCCCAGCTATGTCCAGTCGGTCCAGATCGACGACGTCTCTGTCGACCAAGCGTGGCTCTCCGGCAACGAGCTCCACCGGGCCAAGCGCATCCACGTAGAGCTCGGTCCGGCACCTTCCGCGTGGGGCACAACGGTCCGCCCTCCGAACATTCCCCGCTCCTGACCCCACGCCGCTGCCACCAGCTCTGATTGCTCGCACTCCTCACCCATTCACCTGCACACCTGACCCGGAGAACGCCATGACACTGCTCGATGACCCGACGTTGCTGAACGGCACGCCAACCACACCGCGGGATGCTGGCTCCTCACCGACCAGACGGTTGGTGATCATCGTGCGGGCCGACCCGGTGGTGTGCGGGCACTCCGGCGAGGCGCGCAATCTCGCCGAGGCTGCACTCCTCCGTGGCTTCGACGATGTGCGGATCGTGACGTGGCCGCTCGAGGTCCTCCAGCAGTTCCCGCTGAAACCGTTGGATTCGGTCCTCCCGTACTCAGCAGGAATCACCGTGGAGCGTCCGGATCCGGTGGGCGACTACAAGGTGCCGGATGGTCGCTTTCTCGCTGGGATGGTGGGACGCCTGGTTGAGCTCTTCGCCGAAGGCATCCCAACCGTGTGCCTCTCCCTCTATCTCACACCTCACGCGAACGCGGCGATGGAGGCCCTCCGAGTTACGGAGTCACTCGGCGTGCCGTTCGACGTCACGACCATGGCGGAGGCAGTCGGTTCGGACATCACGAATGTCGTGCGATCAACACTCGAGACCGGCAATGTGGGAGCTGCCGCCCAGGTCTTTGCGACCTTCCTCGCCCACGATCACTGCGTTGCGGTTTCGGAGTACACGAAGAGTCTCATCGTGGCGTCGGCTCGTGAGGTGGACAAGGTGATGAACACCAACTTCGTCGCTCAATGCCGGCGAAGGATTCGGATCTCATATCCGGCGGTGAATAGTGCGACGTTCACGGAGGTCTCTGACCGTGAGATCGAGGCGTCGCTCGCGGCGCGCTGCCTGGAACGAGACCGATACATCTTGTTCCTTTCCCGAATCACCCCTGCGAAAGGGGTCGAGGACTTGATCGATGGCTATGTGCGGTCCCGAAGCTACGGATCGACTCGCCTGGTCATCGCCGGGACCGGACCGATTGTCGACGACATGAAGGCTCGAGCGGACGAGCTCGGCGCAGCGGATCACATCGACTTCCTGAGCGACGTGAGCGACGACGAGAAGCGGTTCCTCATGGCAGGATGCGCGGCCTATGCCTTGCCGAGCAAGCCGCAGCCGGAGTTCGTGGAAACCTTCGGGATCGCGCTCGTCGAGAAGATGCTGGCTGGTGGGGGACCGGTCATCACGACGGCAACCGGAGGGATTCCCGAAGCGGTGGGCGAGCACGCCATCGTGGTGCCCACGAGCGACCCAGACGCCCTTGCTGCGGCGCTGGATCGGGCGGTACTCGAGACGAGTCGCGACGAGCGTGCCACCTGGGAGCTGGCCGCCCGCGGGTACGCCATGGAGTTTGATCGCCTCAACGTTTTCGACCGCCTCATAGGACCAGTCCCTGCTCCCCAGCTTGGTTCCCTGGCCTCCTAGCGGCGGGGGCCCGGGCCGGGCAGCGTGGCTCGGCTCGGGCCGGGACTGTTTCGCAGACTGACCTTCGGCGTCTGCTGATTGTTGCGCACTCCCTCAGCCCTCCCACTGGAGCCAGCAACTACGTTGTCCGGGTGCTTTCCCTCCAGCGGCTGCAGCGCTCTCTTCGTGGAGTGCTTGGCCTCGCCTGCCTCATCCTCCTCTTCACGTTCGCCGCTCCTGCCTCCGCCCAGAACGGCGACCGGATTGCGTCGGACGTGGAGGGTCAAACGCTGGTCGTAGCGACCAAGCCTCTACCGCCCATGGTGTTCGTCGACGACGCTGCACTGCGGGGCTTCAGCATCGACTATTGGAATGAGGTCTCAGAGCGTCTCGGGACCGAAACGCAGTGGGTGGAGTACGAAACGGTCGCCGAGATCATCGACGCGGTGGAAGCGGGCGACGCTGATGTGGCCATCGCCGGTATCTCGATCACGAGGGATCGAGAAGCGAGAATCGACTTTTCACAGCCCTACTACAGCTCGGGCTTTCAGCTCGTTACCCGTCAGGGCGACTCGGGAACGTTTCGGGCGCTCCTGAGCTTGATTGGAAGCGGAACGTTCCTCGTGCCACTCCTCATTTTGGTGGCGCTGATCCTCGTGGTTTCGCATCTCGTGTGGCTCGTCGAGCGACACCACGGATCCGATGACTTCCCACAGAGCTACCGCGAAGGTCTCCCGGAAGCATTGTGGTGGTCGACGGTGAGCGTGATCACCGGTGGTGAGGCCGTGAAGAACATCAACCGAGGGCTGAGCCGTGTGATCGCGATTTTCTGGATGCTCGTCGGGCTCTTTCTCCTGGCCTTCGTCACGGCGCGGGCGACGTCGGTGCTCACGGTCTCCGAGCTTCAGAGCGACATCAGCACGTTGGAGGACCTGGGCGGTCGCTCAGTGGGAACGGTCCAGGAGACCTCATCGGTGACCTTCCTCGACCAAGAAGGCGGGATCACGGCCCGCGAGTACGCGACGATCAATGACGCACTCAACGCACTCAACAACGAGGAGATCGACGCTGTGGTCTTCGATGCCCCGGTCATCTCTTATGCCGCACTCGACTACCCCGACCTTCGGGTCGTCGACGCGCTACTCAGTCGTGATCCCTATGGCATCGCTGTTCCGCAGCGCAGCGATCTGCTGGAGCCGGTGAACACCGCCGTCATCAGCATCGGACGAGATGGCACCCTTGACGAGCTTCTCGAGGAGTGGTTTGGCTGACCGCTGACCCGAGTTGATCGCTCTTCGAGCACCTCGCTAGTCAAGCGCAGCAACCATCGCTCGGATTTCCACTTCATGGGCGCGGAGCGCCCCGTCTGTTGTGCCGAATTGCGACGCTTGGTCCAACGGAGCGATCGCCTGCTCGGACTGTCCACTGCGGTGGAGCGCCCATGCCAGCGCGTGGGCGGCCTTGATGTTCGATGGTCGTTCCTCGTAGATGATCTCGGCGATCCTCAGCCCCATTGCCGGGTCGCCCCACGAACTGACCGCGAGCGCGGCGCTGGGATCTACTCCGAATCCGGCCGCATGCTCGTCAAGTGCATCTTGGCCCACGGTGTGCGCGGCGAGGGCCGACGTTGCAAGGTCGCCCTCGGCAGCCGCCAGCTCGGCCAGCAGAATCAACGCAGCCGTCTCGCCTGGCTCGTCGGCCAGAACTCCGTCGACGATGGCCCGCGCCGTGCCGACTTCCCCTCGACGGAAGGCAACGGCCGCCCCGCCGATCACAGCATCAATGCGAGAGGGGTCGGCGTTGATCGCCTTTTGATAGGCGGATTCGGCAGCATCGAGATCGCCCAGGGCGAAGTAGATCTCGCCGAGCAGCGTGTCGACGCGAGCCCCCTCGGCCGCGAGGCCGCCAGCGTTGTTGCGACTCATGATCATGGCCTGGACGGCGCCGGAGTCGTCGCCTGTCAGCTGGCGAAGATAGGAGAGGCGACTGAAGGCCTCGAGGCCCGGTCGTGCTGCGAGCAATCGGTCAAGAGCTTGCGCTGCCTGCTCGTAGTGGCCGAGCTCGATGTGGGCGTCGACGAGAGCGGCCAGCGCCACGTGGTCATCGGGGCGAAGGTCGACCGCGGCCGTGGCTCCTTCGAGCGCGAGATCGAACCGGTGGAGGCCAAGGTCTGCGATGGCGGCACCGCGAAGCGCCTCCGCTGAGGGGGCTTCGCTTTGATCAGAGGCGCTGAGGTAGAGCGCATGGGCCTGAGCGAAGAGCTCGGTGTCGTCTGCCCGAAGGGCGTCAACGAGCAAAAGGTCAGCTTCGGAGATGAGGGCTGCCGGGTCCTCAGTAGGACGCTGCCCGAGAAGGGACCAGCCGACGGCGAGGCCCGCGATGAGACAAACAATGACGAGGCCGGGCATGTACCCGGGGAACGAACGACGGACGCCCGTTCCCCGGATGAGCCCCGGCTGGTGCTGGTGTGGCACCGAACCGAGAGTGGTCATGACGTTCAGCTGACCTGGGAAATGAACTCAGGGGAGTTGCTGAAGTTGAGCATCATCTGGCCACGGGTCATGCCGTTGTCCAGCTGGCTGAGCCAGAAGGCCTTGCCGCTGGCGTCGCTCGGACGTCCAAGCACGTTGTTGTAGACGAGCTCGACGAACGCTGCGTCGTCCAGCGCCCCGTAGCGATCCGTGAACTCCTGCGAGCGAGCGAAGAACTCGCTGACAGCGGCAAGCGACCGGTCGTCTTCAACCCAGAAGTTGATGCCAGCACGGTCCGAGGGACGCAGGAAATAGGCCAGGTACAGCCGTTCCAGCTGGTCGGTCCGACTGGATGTGGTGGGATCGTCGGCCTCGGTGTGATCGTGCTCGTGATCGAAGCCCTGGTGCGGATCGGGCATGTACGGGAACTCGGTCAGGTAACCGCGATCGTTCCCGACGACGCCGTCGCCGAGCGCGTTGTTGGGCGACACGCCAGCGCATTCGCCAACGGGAGTCGCGCCGGCAACTGCCTGGAGTTCGATGTCGACGACATCATCGCCGAGACGGCGCCCGTTCGGGAAGCCGTCGGCCTGTCCGGCCAGCAGGCCGAGCGGGAGCTGTTGATCGAACGGCGTCGGGGTGACGCTGGTGTTCAGCCGCAGCTGTTCCGATGGGACCACATCGGCCGGCTGGTTCACGCCGGGGATACCGGTGAGGAAGATCGTCACCAAGTCGTTGCGAGGCGTCGTCGGGTAGCAGGCATCGAAGGCACCGGGATAGAGCACGGGCAAGAGTTGTCCGATGCGAGGATCCTGCACGATCGGCAGGAACGCAGCGTCTCCGGCACCGAGCGGGGCTCCGTTGAAGGTGTCCTTTGCCGCGAGCGGCACGACCACTTCGTTGACCAGCGGCATGCCGAGTCGAGAGATCTGGACCCAGTCACCCGATATCACAGGATTCGGATTGTCGGCTGAGCGCACCGTGCTGGCCCGGCGAGACGTCGTCGAGTGAATGCCGAGAACCTCTTCACCTTCCACGAGTCGGGCCTTGGGGACCTGGATCGCAATGGAGTGCACGTTGAAGCCCGTTGTCGCGTTCACACCGTTGCCGGTGTCCATCGGGAGCAGGTGCACGGTGTTCAGCGAACGCAGCGCCCCAAGGTCGAAGATGGAACCCAGATCGACGGGGAAGACCTCGTCGCGCGGTCCGGCAAAGACGTTCATCGTGCCATCGGCGCCGAGGTCGACCTCGGTGACCGCATTGGCGGACAGTGTTCGGTAGTTCGGTGTGGAACGAGGGCCGATGTTCGGCGGCGGCACCGGCACGCCGGACGCCAGCTCCGTCGCGACTCCGTCGTTGACTTCAGTGATGGTGTATGTCTGGCGAACGTTCAGCCCTTCGTACTGGCCACCGCTGAACGAAATCGGTGCCTCGTTGATGAGGGGCGTGTTGCCGTCGACGATCTCTGTGGAGAAGCGGAACTGGTAGCGAAGATCGGTCTCGGCGTTCCCGTCGTTGTCGACGTTGATCTCATACAGGACGTCGTCGCCGAAGTTGTGGAAGTTCGGGCCGCCCGCAGGCTCCTGCAGCGGGATGAAGTTGCTGATGATCGTGACGTGGTCCGGCGCATCAGGAGCGATGAATGCGTACACGTCGGTGTTGTCTGCCACCGGGTCTTGGGCGATGAGCGGTGCATCTCGGTGACTCGATGCCCCACTTCCTGTTGTCATGGCGAGGGTCGAGGCGCCCATCAGCATGCAGCCGACGACGGCGATCGTCCTCTTGGGTAGTGACCGTTTGGTCATGTTGGGTATTCCTTCCGTTGTTGCGGATTGCGGAGCGGCCCGCGGGAATCGCGCCGGTGTTGCGGAGGCCAGAAGGTCGCGTTCAGGACGTGGTGAAGGCGTCGATCACGATCCACTCGTTGCCGAGTGCAACGAGGAGCACATCCGTGCCCGAAGCAAGAGGAACCAGTCGGGCCCACGTTGAGGGGTCACCGCCGTAGGTGATCGCCAAGTCGGCGGCCAGCGCGCCGGAGACTGGCTCTGAGGAGTGCTGAGCGAGGCGGCCACCGAGCAGGCACAGTTCGGCGAATGCCGGTGAGGTCTTGTTGCGGCTCAGTGGGGTTGCGGCGCGAGCGCATCGCTCCGGATCGGCGAGCCAGCTTGAAGCGGTCTCGACCGCTTCTTGCGCATCCGGAACGACGTCTTCTTTCAGGCTGTCAGCGAGCGAGACGCGCCAGCCTTCGTCTTCCTGGGTCGCCCAATCGACATAGATGGCAGCGGGGGTCCATCCCTTGTTCGGACTCAGACCCGACTCCAACGAGATACGGGTTCGAAGCGACGAGGAGTCCACCCATTCCCACGACTGCACGTTGCCGAGCGCTCCGTCGCGTCGAGCTGCCCACTGCGCAGCGGACCCGAACCCGAGACGATCCTGATCGCTCAACAGCTCGAACGAGCGGGCTGGATCGTCAGATTGTTCGGCTTCGAGAAACGCAGTGACAGCCAGCCGACCGCTTGGTTCGCCGGCAGGTACTGGAGGTGCGGCGAACTCGATTGCCGGTTGCTGAGTGGGAGTCGAGCCGGGGTCGCCCGGAAGCAGAGACCGAAAAGAAAGGCCTCCGACGACGAAGGCAAGACCGATACCGAGCGCCATCGCGAGCGCTGCGATGCCTGCATCCACCACGATTCGACGTCCCACTGCAGCTCTCCCCATGCATGTTCTGACGGAGCGAACGCAAAGTGGGATCCGTTTTTCGTTCGAGCGGCGCCGAGACCAACCACCCGCATCGACGTGAGAGAAGAATGTTCGGGCACCCCCGTTGCGGGTACAACTGTGGAGTGCGCCGACGAGTGACCAAGCGATCGCTCTCTGAGCCTCGCCAATTGAGACTCTTCCGCGCTGGTCGTCCGAACGCGCAGGAACGCCAGCGAGGTCTCCGGCACATCAAGCAACTCCGTGCCATTCTGAACGGCGACCGGACCGATCAGCCCGCTGACGAAGACGTTCCTTCCGAGCCGGCCGATCCGTCCCAATCCGAACAACGTCGATCCTTCCGTCGCTCAACCTGAGAGGAACCCACGGGTTCGCTTTTCGACCACTACGCACCTGCCCTCGGCTTCGACGAAGCCTTCGGAGGTAACGGTCTGAGTAGAGCGGGGTACGAGAAGGTCACGGAGCGATTCGGTCGTCTCGATGGCGACGACCTCCTACGAATGCAGGCCATCATCGATCACGAGTTTCGGCGCCAGGGCATCACGTTCACCGCTGCGCCGACCCGAACGAGTTTTTGCCGCCCAGCAGCAGCAACAGCAACAGCTGCGGTGCCGGTTGTACTTGCCTCCGTTGGTCACAGCAGGTCGACCGCACCATGCTCGCCGCTGGTGGGGCGACACGACCGATTTCTCGGCCGGTGCGTCCCAACGACCGGCCACCTGCAAGGGTCGAGGTTTGAGACCTCGGCCCTTCGGGCACGTCGTCTCCCATCACGGAAGCCTCTGTGATGCAAATGACGGGAACCAAGATGCAAAACACAACGCAGGCCGTCGGCAAGATCGCACAGACCGTCGCAGCCCTTTGGATCTACAACGTCTGGTTCAATCGGTTCAACAAGGACACCGGATACCGGGGCGGCAACGCGGCGAATATGAAGGAAGAGTTTGCCGAATACGGCTTGTCCGAGAAGGCGATGTTCGCCACCGGCGCAACCAAGGTTGGACTGGCGACGGCGATGCTGGTGGGACACGCTGTTCCCAAGCTTGTCGTTCCCGCATCGGCTGGGCTCGCCTCGATGATGGTGGGTGCGCTCGGCGCTCACGCCAAGGTTGGCGATCCCGCCAAACGGTCCGTTCCTGCTGCCTCGGTTCTGACCGCAGCCGTGCTCGCTGCCGTCCTGCACGCCAAGGGCGACCGCAGCAGTTGAGTAGCGGCCTCAGAGCACGTGCAGCATCACGATGGCGCCATTCACGCATGCCAACGACGCCGCCGGGACCATGAGCCGAGGCGCGTCCCGAATCCGGTAGCGCACGAAGAGTCCGAGCGTCATCATGATGAACAGTCCCATCGCAGCCACGATGCCGACGGGTCGGACAACGAGCCCGAGAAGGACCCCGGCCGCCCCGAACATCTGGGCAGCGCCGACGAACACTCGCACACCCGACATTCCGTACCGCTCGTACTCTCCCCGAGGCGGAAACGTGAAGACCGTTTCGTACCCGTAGAAGGCGAACGCAGCCGCTGAGATCACGGAGAGTATGACGAGTGCGGTGGCGATGCTCATGCGTTCTCGATCGGGTCGACGTCGCCGGCAGCTACCACGAGAGCGGAGCATCCCTCGACGTTGGATCGAGCGGGCGGCTGACCAGCGTGGCCGGTGCACCGAGAAGAAGCCGAGTCGAGCCACAAAGAAAGTTCCGCGACTTTCTGACGTCCGGTGCGTCGAACTCGTTCGACATCGTTTTCGGTGAGGAAGCCCAGATGAGCGCTACCAACGACGAGATCCAGCCGCCTGGCTCGCGTCTGCGTCCCAACAAGCAGAAACTTCGTTCGGAGCGCTCGTCGACAGCGCTGCTGGACGCTGCGTGCGACATCGTGCTGGCGGATGGCATCATCGGTCTGACCTTCGCGGCAATCGGAGAGCGCTCGGGCTACAGCCGAGGCATGGTCACGGCCCGATTCGGGAACAAGGACGGGCTGATCGAGGCGCTCATCGCACGCAGTGTGGACGCCTGGAGCCATGAACGTCTGGTGCCGGTCGAGCAGGGCCGCTCCGGTCTTGCCAGCGTCCTGGCACTGATCGACGCCATACGTACGCAGGCGTCGTCCGACGCTCGAGGGCTGCACGTGTTCTACTCGTTGATGTTCAGCTCGGTCGGTACAGATGAGTCGATGCGAATCAAGTTCGCGGCGTTCCATGAGACGATGCGATCTGATCTCACTGCGTGGATCACCCAGGGTCAGAATGACGGCACAGTTCGCCCCGATCTGGCTCCCGAGCGCGAAGCAGAGCTTCTCGTGGCAGCCCTCAGGGGCATCGGTTTCCAATGGCTCTTGGACCGGGACGCATTCGATCCCCTCGGCGCTATCGACTATCTCCGCCTCACGTGCGCAGACCGCTTAGTGCGGTCGTGACCGCCCGCTGACTCGGCTGGTTCAGAAACGAATCAGCCCGGCGCGAACGTTCGGCTCTGAACCGGAGCATCATGTGCGACATGAGCACCTCGGAACGTGTGTCAGCGACAGAGCGAGCGGTGATCGAAGGCATCGTCGAACGTGCGACGCAGTTCGTTGTCGACCCTCCGTCTGGCGATGATCCTGTCATCACTCTGGCCTCGCCAGCGATGTTGGCTCAGGTGTTTGGGGCGAACGTTGGTTTGGCCTTCGACGACCGAGCGATGGCCCACGACGACGTCGCCGTGCTCGATGCCGTCGAAGAGATCATTCGCTATTCGATGCACACGAGTCACCCCAGGTTCGTGAACCAGAACTTTGCGGGGCCAGATCCGATTTCGGTCGTGGGGGACTGGTTGGGGGCGGCGCTGAACACTACGGGCGCAACGTTCGAGGTCGCTCCGGTCTTCACTCTCATGGAGAGCGCGGTCTTGGGCAAACTCGGCCGCATCGCTGGCTACCTCCCGGCCAATGCTGACCCCCTGCCTGTGCTGCCTCCCGGTTTGTTTTGTGCCGGTGGATCCATGGGCACGCTGCTGGCGTTGCAGCTGGCGCGGCATCGGCATCAACCGGACGTTGCCGTCAAAGGTTCAAACGGTGACCGCCTTGCTTTGTTCGTGTCCGAGAGTGGACACTACGCGGCCGGCAAATCAGCAGCCCTGTTGGGAATCGGGACCGACGGGGTGGTGAAGGTCCCATGTGATCGAGACGGCGCCATGATTCCCGAGGCGCTCGAGGCGGCCATCGACGACTCCGTCCGGCAAGGCTCGGTCCCGTTTGCGGTCATCGGGACGGCCGGGACAACCGTCACCTCTGCCTTTGACGACCTCGGAGCGCTGGCCGACATCTGCGAGGAGCGAGGTCTCTGGCTCCATGTCGACGGCTGCTACGGAGGCTCGGCGTTGTTCTCAGCTGACCATGAGGGACGGCTCCAAGGTGTTGAACGCTCCGACTCCTTCGTATGGAACCTGCACAAGATGATGGGCATGACCCAGCAGTGCACGGCGCTGTTGGTCAAGGATCCCCACCAACTCGCGCCGTGTTTCGCAGCAAAGGCCGACTACCTGTTCCAGACCGACAAGCTCTACGGCGAGTACGACTCGGGAGATCGCACGTTCCAGTGCGCCCGCCGCATCGACGTGCTGAAACTGTGGCTCTCCTGGAAGGTCCGAGGCGACGAGGCCTTTCGAGAGCGGATCGATCACGCCGTGGCAATGGCCAGTCACGCCCGGGCTTCCATCGCCGCCAGCAATGGAGCGTTCGTTCCCGTGGTGTCGGGTGACTTCACCAACGTGGTGTTCACCTGGGTGCCACCTGATCTGCGCGTCGCAGTTGCGGCGGCGGAAACCACCGCCGATGGCGACCTTCGAGTCGAAGATCTATCGGCCGAACTCCGGTCTGCGCTCCACGGCTGCCCTCCTCTGATCAAGGCGCAGATGCAGGAACAGGGCAGCGGAATGATCGGGTTTCAACCCGTCCACGGAATGAACACGTTCCGCATGATCTGTATGAGTACCAGCCTGCAACGAGACGATGTCGATGCGTTGCTCGCTGCAATCGACGGCGGTGGACGAAGCGCTTGTTCATAGCGACATAACATGGTAGTAATCTCGCTATGTCGGTGTCATCGCTTGCGCAAGAGGTCGATCTCGAAGCAGCGCTGAAGGCGTTGGCCAGCGAGCGGCGGCTGCTGATCCTGGACTGGCTGCGAGACCCCGTCGCCAACTTCCCGCCCCAAGAACACGGGGATCCCCAGATTCATGGCGGCTGCAATCAGTTCATCGTCGAGAAGCTCGGCGTGAGCCAGCCTGCGGGCTCTCGCCACCTCAAGGTCCTGGTGGATGCCGGGCTCGTCATTCCCACCCGCCGCAAAGGCTGGACCTACTACCGGCGCAACGAAGAGATGCTGAGCGCGGTCGCCGCACGCGTTGCCCAGATCTGACCCATGACCCCTCCCGACAACAAGGCACATCGCTCGTGACTCTCCAACCCATCATTTCCGAACCCCGCCAGACCGCATACGACGTGATCATCGTCGGCGGCGCCATCATGGGCTCCTCTGCCGCCTGGTTCCTTTCCGACAAAATGCGCACGGGTGACTTCGACGGCTCCGTACTCGTGGTCGAGAAGGACCCGAGCTACGAGAAGTCCTCGACGGCAGCCACCAATAGCTGCATGCGCCAGCAATTCTCCAACGAACTCAACGTGAAGATCTCGCGATTCGCCGCCGACTATGTGCGGAACTTCCAGGAGTACACGGGCAATGACCCCGAGATCCCGGAGCTGGCAGTCAACCACTACGGCTACATGTACCTGGCGGGGGACGAGACCTTCGCCGAGACGTTGCGCACCAACCAAGCAACGCAGGCCCGGCTCGGAGCGGGAACCAAGATCATGTCGCCAGAGGAGATCAAGGCGGCCTATCCCTTCTACAACGTCGACGACATCATCTGCGGTAGTCACAACCTCATCGACGAGGGCTACTTCGACAGCGGCACGATGTTCGACTGGTGGCGCAAACAGGCTCGCCAGCGAGGCGTTGAGTATCTGACCAACGAAGTCGTCTCCGTCGGACGCGACGGAGATCGCATCACGAGCGTGAGCCTGGCCTCCGGTGAGGTGATCGGGTGCGACACCCTCATCAATGCGGCTGGTCCGCGGGCTTCGCTCGTGGCCGACATGGCCGGGCTGCACCTGCCCGTGGAGCCGCGCAAGCGCTTCACCTACATCTTCGATTGTGCCGAGGAGCTCGGCATGGACCTGCCGCTCACCATCGACCCATCCGGCATTCACGTTCGGACAGAAGGCACCGCGTATATGACCGGTTGCACGCCGAATCCGGATCCTGCGGTCGATCCCGATGATCTCGTGATGGACAAAGAGATCTTCGAGCAGCGCGTCTGGCCCGTCTTGGCGCACCGCATCCCGGCCTTTGAGCGGATCAAGATCCAGACGCAGTGGGCCGGTCACTACTCACACAACACGCTCGATCACAACGTGATCGTTGGCCCTCACACCGAGGTCGAGAACTTCATCTTCGCCAACGGCTTCTCTGGCCACGGGCTTCAGCAGTCCCCGGCCATCGGTCGTGGTGTGGCGGAGTTGGTCGCTCACGGTGAGTACCGAGCGCTTGATCTGAATCCGCTTGGCTACCACCGAGTCGTGAGCGGCGAACCGTTCATCGAGACCGCAATCATCTAGGAGAATTCCATGTCTGAAGCGCCTGTAGCGCTTGTTGTTGCCGGCGGTTCCGGTATCGGTGCCGACGCTGCTCGAAAGCTTGCAGCGGAGGGCTATCGCGTTGGTGTGATGTCCTCGTCCGGGAAGGGTGAAGCGCTGGGTCGCGAGCTCGGTGGCATTGGGTTCACCGGCTCGAATCTGAACGTGACCGATCTGGAAGCGTTCGTTGCGCTTGCGATGAAGGAGTTCGGACGCATCGATGGTGTCGTCAATGGTGCAGGTCACGGCCCGAAGGGTTCGGTGCTTGAGATCAGCGACGAGGACTGGCACACAGGAATGGACTACTACCTGCTCAACGCGGTGCGCATGACTCGACTGGTCACTCCGATCATGCAGGCTCAGGGCGGAGGGTCGATCGTGAACGTATCGACGTTCGCCGCCTTTGAGCCCGATCCCGACTTCCCAACGTCCGCTGTCTTCCGGGCCGGGCTGGCCGACTTCGCCAAGTTGTTCAGCACGAAGTTCGCGGCCGAGAACGTGCGGATGAACAACGTTCTGCCTGGCTTCATCGACAGCTTGCCGGAGACCGAGGCCCGCGTCGCCCGTATCCCTGCGGGGCGCTACGCCCGCGTCGAGGAGCTTTCGGAGGTGATCGCCTTCTTGATCTCGGACAAGTCGAGCTACATCACGGGTCAGAATCTTCGCGTTGATGGCGGCCTGACCCATGGCGTCTGACACGCCTTCGGGTTTCGATCCACCACCGCATCCCTACGACCGGCTCGACGAGATCAAGGCGCTCGCCGCCCAGCACCCGCTCGGCTTGCTCAACCTCTCCATCGGGGCACCGCACGATCCGGCGCCACCGCACGTCGTGGCGGCACTCTCACAATCCGACCAAGAGCGCGGGTACCCGCCAGCTCACGGCACTCCGGCCTACCGGGCGGCGGCGGCAGCGTGGTTGAACCGGGTGGCCGGTACCGACATCGCGGCGGCCGATGTGCTGGCCACGGTCGGGAGCAAGGAGCTCGTTGCTGGCATTCCACACTGGTTGCGGCTCCAGCAACCTGAGCTCGACACCGTGCTGTACCCAGCAATCAGCTACCCGACCTACGCCATGGGCGCCATGATGGCGGGCTGCCGAGCCGTGGCCGTGCCGGTGGACTCGGAGTGGCGGATGGATCTCGGCGCCATCGACCCAGACGATGCCGCTCGCGCGCTGTGCATCTGGAACGCGTCGCCGGGAAATCCAACCGGTGCCATGGACGACCTCGAGGCGCTGGCCGAGTGGGGCCGCGCCCGCAACGTGCCCGTGCTCTCCGACGAGTGCTACATCGAGTTCACGTGGGATCGAGAACCGGAGAGCATTCTCCAGTACGGATTGGACGGCGTCCTTGCCGTCCACTCGTTGAGCAAGCGGTCCAACTTTGCCGGCGGGCGGGCGGGCTTCATTGCTGGCGACGCACACCTCCTGGAGTTCCTGGGTGCCGTGCGTCAACACAGCGGACTGATCATCGCCGGGCCTGTGCAGCACGCGGCGATCGCGGCGTACGAGGACGGCGACCACGTGACTGCGCAGCGCGAGATCTACCGCACACGGATGGAGGCGATGATCAAACGACTGGCCGAGCTCGGAGTCGATTGCGAGATGCCAAGCGGTGGCTTCTACCTGTGGGCGAAGGCGCCGAACGGTGACGGCTGGGACTTTGCCCGGACGCTGGCCACTGAGCTTGGCGTGGTGGTGAGCCCCGGTGAGTTCTACGGCAACGTCAGCGACGGATACGTCCGGTTCGCCATGGTCCAGGACGTTGACGGCCGCTGACGGCGATACACGCTGACGGCGACGTCCGCTGCTGTTGGCTAGAGCCGCTCGGCTGTCCAGGTGCCAGGCTCGACAAGCTGGCCCATGTTGACGTGGCAGCGGATCGTCTCGCCCTCTGTGACCTCCTCGTCGAGACGAAACAGCCGGTTGCCCCAGCTGGTGACGGGGGCAAGCGGTGAGGTGGTGAGCGAAATCTGGTCGTCAAAGACTGCCTCGAACCAGACACAGAATCCGTCAACGATGGCTTCGCTCGTAGCCGTGCGCTCGACGACATGATCCAGAGCGAGTGCTTCGATCGACGGCAGCGTGTGCAGATCGAAATCGAGGATGGGGCTGGGAGTGCCGATCGTGGAAGCCACCGAACCTGGCCGCACCCACAGCTGCTCGGTCCGTCCGTGATCAAACCGGGCGGCAACGAGCGACTGTTCCATCGGCGCCAGATCGAGATCGGCTGGCAGCTCGATGTTCCAGAAGCGACGAACGCGCATCGACTCGTGGAACGAAACGGGCTCGACGAAGACCCTGAACTGAGCAGGGAGAATCCTGCCGTTGGGTCCGAGCACACGGTCTCGCAGGTCCAGGAGGTTCTCCACCATGTTCTCGTTGAAGAGCTCGTCGCCCATCTGCTCGTGCAACACGACATCGACGTTTTCTGGAGGGGTGAACTCCCGGCTATTGGCCTGAATGAACTCGATATTGGTGATGTTGTTGATCGCTGCGAGCTCACGGGCCACATCGATGAAGTCCGAGTGTTCGACCGCGTACACCTTGGACGCACCCGCTCGGCTGGCCATCAGCGCCAACAGACCAGTGCCGGTGCCCACGTCGACCACCACGTCACCGAACTCAATGTTTCGACAGATGGCCTGGTAGTAAGCATCGACTCGCACCGAGTCGCTCAGCATTTCCTCGTGCTCGGAGAGTCCAGCGAAGTTCGTCTCGTTCTCGAGGTCGTACATCAAGCCCATGAGCCGGTCGCTGGAAGCGAGGGCTGAGGCGCCTCGACGCATGCCGGATCGAAGGGCTCGGGTGGCGGCCTGTGCGGCTCGTTGCTTCACGCCACGAGGGTAGGGCCGCTGAATGGCTGCAACCAGGGCGTCCAGTTCTGCCAGATCAATTGGCAATTGGAATCGTCGATGAGGGCGATGTCATCATCTGCGGCATGACGACCGAATCGTTCGAAGACCTCGTTGGCCGGCGCCGAAGCACGCGTGGCTACAAGCCAGATCCCGTGCCTCGATCGCTGATGGAAGAGATCATTGCCATTGCCAAGCGGGCGCCGTCTTCAATGAACACTCAGCCCTGGAACTTTCACGTCGTCACCGGTGACCCCTTGGAGAAAATCCGAGAAGGGAACACCGAGCGAATGATGGCCGGCGCAGCCGTGGACCGGGAGATCAAGATGGTCGACCACGGATACCAGGGCATCCACCGCGATCGACAGGTCGAGATCGCTGTCCAGCTCTTCGAGGTCATGGGCATCGAGCGCCACGACAAGGAAAAGCGGCAGGACTGGGTCATGCGCGGATTCCGACAGTTCGATGCGCCGGTGTCCGTCGTGGTGACCGTCGACAAAGAGCTGGCCGATGACACGATCGCTCACTTCGATTGTGGTGCCGCGACCTACGGCCTTGTTCTGGCTGCCACGTCGAAGGGACTCGGCTGTGTCATCAACGGCCAGGGGATCATGCAGTCCAGCGTGGTGCGGGAGTACGCCAACATTCCGGAAGATCAGGTGATCATGACCTGTGTGGCGATGGGCTATCCCGACGATTCGTTCGAGGCAAATGGCGTTGTCTCCCGTCGCGCCGAGAACGAGGACACCGCCGACTTCATCGGATTCGACGACTGAGCGTGAGGCCACCGGTGATGGCAGTGGAGTGAATGGCAAAGAGAGCAGGGGAGAGGGCAAACTGACGGCTTCCCTTTCCACCTCCAACCAGAGGAACCTCTGTGCCTGACACACTGCTTGATCGCCGCAACTTCTACATCAACGGGGCCTGGGTCGCGCCGGCCGTTGCCAACGATTTCGACGTCATCGATCCCTCGACCGAAGAAGCCTGCGCCGTGATCTCGCTTGGGAGCGAAGCGGACACCAACGCTGCGGTCGCTGCGGCAAAGGCGGCGTTCCCGGCATGGAGCATGACGAGCTTGGACGAGCGCGTGGCCCTGCTCGAAAAGCTGCTCGAGGTCTACAGCGCCCGGAGCGCGGAGATGGCCGAGGCCATCTCGATGGAGATGGGAGCGCCGATTGCGCTGTCTCAGACCGCTCAGGTCGGTGCAGGCGCCGGTCACATCAAGAACGTGATCCGGGCGCTCAAGGAATTCGAGTTTGAACGGCCCCTCAACGATCGAGCGCCGGACAACGCCATCCTCTACGAACCCGTCGGTGTGTGCGCACTCATCACGCCCTGGAACTGGCCCATGAACCAGGTAACCCTGAAGGTGGCGCCGGCTCTCGGGGTCGGCTGCACCATGGTCCTCAAGCCCAGCGAGGTCGCTCCCTTGAGCTCCGCTCTCTTCGCCGAAATGATCGACGAGGCGGGCTTCCCTGCTGGCGTGTTCAACATGGTGCAGGGCGATGGCGTGGGTGTCGGCAGCCAGCTGTCCGGCCATGCCGACGTCGACATGGTTTCGTTCACCGGAAGCACCCGGGCGGGCGTAGCGATCACCAAGAACGCGGCCGACAGCGTCAAGCGGGTTGCGCTCGAGCTGGGCGGCAAGGGCGCGAACATCGTGTTCGCCGATGCCGACCCGAAGGCCGTCGTCCGTGGCGTGCGGCAGTGCTTCATGAACTCGGGCCAGAGCTGCAACGCTCCGACTCGCATGCTGGTTGAGCGCTCCCGCTACGACGAGGCCTTGGCTTCGGCCCAGGAAGTCGCCGAGCAGACCGCCGTCGACATCGCCAGCACGGAGGGTCGTCACATTGGCCCCGTCGTGAGCCAGGTGCAGTGGGACAAGATCCAAGGCTTGATCGCCAAGGGTGAGGAAGAAGGCGCTCGCCTCCTCGCCGGTGGCACCGGACGCCCCGACGGTCACGACAAGGGCTACTTCGTGAAGCCCACCGTCTTCGCTGATGTCGACCCCGAGATGACCATCGCTCGGGAGGAGATCTTCGGCCCCGTGCTCTCGATTACACCGTTCGACACCGAGGAAGAGGCAGTGGCGATCGCCAACGACACGCCCTACGGCCTCACGAACTACGTGCAGACCTCAGACAACGAGAAGGCTCGTCGAGTGGCCCGTCAGCTCCGTTCGGGCATGGTCGAGATGAACGGTCTTCCTCGAGGCGCGGGCGCCCCCTTCGGAGGCTACGGCCAGTCCGGCAACGGCCGAGAGGGTGGCGAGTGGGGCATCGAGGAGTTCCTCGAGGTCAAGTCCGTCAGCGGCTGGAATCCCGCCGAGTAACACGCGCCCGCAATGGTGATCGAGGGCCTCGAGATCGTTGAACCATCCGAGATCGAACGAGCCGTCCGGCTCTTCGACCGTGATGGGTTCGTTGTCGTTCGCGAGGCCCTCGACGCGGCGCAATTAGAGCTCCTGAGAGCCGGCGTTCTTGACGCCGTCGAACAGATCGTGGCCTTGGACCGAGATCAGGCCGGCAACCGGGGCTCGCACCGCTACTCCTTCGGTGGCTCGAGTCTCACGAGAAGCATGCTTCACCTCCCGGCGTGGCAGATGCTGATCGATCTCCCAACCGTGTCGCCCATCGTGGAAGCCATCTTCCGATCGCCCGACTACATGGTCCGTTCCGCGAGCGGCGACTTCTGTCTCCCGGGAGCCGAGGGCTATCAACCCCTGCACAGTGACATGCGTGACCGATCGAGCCGGGACCCGGCCAAGACGCCGTTCAGCTCCTTTCTCGATCCGAGAGGCAAGCTGACCGTCCGTGATCTTCCCTGTCCGTACGTCTGCGTGAACTTCTTGCCGTTCGAACAGACGCCGTTCAACGGGCCGACTCGGCAGATCCCGGGCACACAGCACTCGCTCGAACGCATTCCGACGCTGGACGAGGAACCCGAGTGGATGCGCCAGAGCACGGTGGCCCCTGCGCCAGCGGGAGCGGTCCAGATTCGGGACGTGCGAGCGTGGCACGGTGGCACGCCGAACGTTTCGGATCAGGTGCGGGCGATACCCAACATGGAGTACTACGCCCCATGGTTCAGAGAGCCGACCGTGCCGGGCATTTCCTTTGCCGATCATCAGAAGCTGTCTCCGCGAGAACAGGAACTGACGCGATTCCTCGTCGCCGACTCATCCGAGGAACTGACGACTGGTTTCGAGGTCCGCCCGCTCTGACCCAGCGAGAGACTGAGGAGAGAGAGGCGACGCAGCGCTGCGCAGCGTTTACCCTCCGTGCCCGTGACAACTCTCGACATTGCCCGTGGCGCCCACTTGATCGGTGGAGAGTGGATTTCCACCGGTGCCACCACGGCCAGCATCAACCCTGCACGACCCGATCAGCCTGTCGGCGAACATGTGGTCGGAGATGCCAGCACCGCGAGTGATGCGGTTTCGGCTGCGGTCGATGCGCAGCGTGCCTGGCGTGCCGCGGGCTACAAGAAGCGGGCCGAGATTCTCGAACGCGCCGCCGTGCTGTTCGAAGAGCGGGCAGACGAGCTGGCCATGATCGGCACGCTCGAAGAGGGCAAGATGCTCGCCGAGATGCACGGCGAAGCCATGCTGTCGGCTGAGACCTGCCGCTACCAGGCCGCCGTGATCAAGATGCCGACCGAGCGCATCTATCCAACGGCCAAGCCCGGCGAGACCATTCGCACCCTGCGAGCGCCCCTCGGCGTCGTTGGTGTTGTCACTCCCTGGAACTTCCCGATTCTCATTCCGGTCTGGAAAATCGCTCCCGCGCTGGCCGCTGGGAACACCGTGGTGTGGAAGACGGCGAGCAATACGCCGCTGGTCTCGGTGGCGATTGCAAAGGTCTTCCATGACGCCGGCGTTCCCGCCGGTGCCCTCAACCTCATCCTTGGGCCGGGGTCGATGGGTGGAGCGATGGTCGCCGATCCCCGCGTCGACGGTGTCACCTTCACCGGGTCGGTGCCGGTTGGCTTCGGCATTCGCGATCAGGTGACCGCTCGCAACGGGCGAGTGCAGCTGGAGCTGGGCGGCCACAACCCGGCCATCGTGTTCGACGACGCCGATCTCGACGTCACGGTCCCGCTCGTCGTTGCTGGTGCCATGGGTTCGACTGGCCAGAAGTGCACGGCCACTCGTCGAGTCATCGCGGTCGGCTCGGTGTACGACGAGCTGGTTGAACGCATGTCATCAGCGGTGAGCGCGCTCAAGATCGGTGATGGTCTGGATCCCAACGTCGGCATCGGCCCGATCGTGGCTCCTGGCGCCCGAGCTGAAGTGGCTGAAGGCCTGGAGAAGGCCTTGGCCCAAGGAGCCGAGGTCGTCGCCGCTGCGAGCGCGCCGGACACGAGCGAGTGCTTCTTTGCGCCGACGCTGCTCACCGGCACGACAGATCTCGACATCTGGACGGAGGAGATCTTCGGCCCCATCAGCACCGTGGTACGAGCAGCTGACGAGGACGAGGCGTTTGCCCTGGCCAACAACACCGAGTTCGGCCTCTCCGCTTCGGTGTTCACCACGGATCAGTGGCGAGTGGATCGAGCGGTCAACACCCTCGAGGCAGGCATCATCAAGATCAACGCTCCCACGACAGGTTCGGAGCTCCATGTTCCGTTCGGTGGCGAGAAGCAGTCCTCGGGACACGCTCCTCGTGAGCAGGGCGATACGGCACACGACTTTTTCACCCGCACTCGGTCGGTCTACATCAACCCGGGCACACCAAATCCCTACGCCTGAAATATTCGGAGCGGCTGCTGAGTTCGATCACGCATGACGAACCAGCTGGGCAACGGACTGATCGAAACAACCGGGAAGGGCACCGCAGCGGAAGCTGCGGATCGCCTGGCCGCGGCGATCGACGGCAACGAAAAGCTCCGGCTTGTTGCCCGAGTCGACCACGGGGCGGGCGCGGCCAGCGTGGGCCTTGAGCTAGCGCCCACGGTCGAGATCCTGTTCGGCAATCCGGCGCTCGGCACGCCGCTCATGCACCTTGCACCCACGGTGGCGATCGACCTTCCCCAGAAGATCCTGATCATCGAATCAGAAGCCGGCGTTCGGGTCTTGCACAACGATCCCGGGTATCTCGCTGAGCGTCACGGCATCCCGTCTGACACGCCTCAGCTGGCCGTGATCTCGGGAGCGCTTCAGAACCTGGCAAATGTCACGGCTGGGCTGAGCTGACGGCCGACTCCAGCCAGGTCGGGAACCAGTCCCACGCCTCGCTCGCCGCGGTATCGACGATGACGTAGGCCCGACGAGTGAACGTCGGTGCCTCCAGGCGGTGAAGCTGCCCCTCGGCGAGCGCAGTCTGGCAGAGACGGAGCGGTGCATAGGCCGACCCACCGTGCTCGAGGAGATGGGCGAGGCCCAGCACGGCCGAACCGAAACTGAGTTTGGCAGTGTCAGCATCGGCGTACGCCGCCGCGTGTTCTCGGCCGAATTCGTCACCTGACTCGACGTAGACGTAGCCGGGATCGAATCGTATGGGGCTGGTGGCATCGGTCGAGACGAGCACGAGTTGGTCGGAGGGAAGCTCCAGCACCTGCCAACGAGGATGTGTGAGCGGCCAGTAAGTGAAGGCCAGATCCACCAGGCCGCCGTTCATCCACGCCTGGAGGTCCGCCTGCCCACCATGTGACACCGCGAGGGCGAGGTCAGGTTGCTCCGTTCGCAGCAGCTCGAAAAGGTCGGCGCCCCGTCCCGGCCAGAGATCGGGATGACACCCGATGTTGCACACCGAGGTCACCGAATTCGGGAGCTGCGTTTCCAGCCGGGCCTGACGCCAGAGCCCCATCATCGTCTCCGCGCTTCGTGCGAGCCGGAGGCCAGCAGCGGTGGGAGTCACACCTGACTTGTCGCGGTGCAGGAGCTGCTGGCCGACCTCCCCCTCCAGCGTCTTGAGTCGAGCGGTCACCGTCGACTGACTGACGTGAAGGCGCTCGGATGCGCGCACGAGGCTGCCCTCGTCGAGGATCGTGATGAATGTTTCCAGCGTGTGCAGATGCATGAATCTCCTCGACGTGAGGGTGCCACAATTCAGCAAAGCTGCATTCAACGTGCAGAAAGTTTCGATTTCCGGGATCGACAGTCTGATCTAGCGTCGTCGCATGGCAGCCGAGATCGCAACACAACACATGCTCATCAACGGTGAGTGGGTCGCCGCATCAGATGGGGCGTTCTTCGAGAGTGTGGACCCCTCGAGTGGCGAGGTCTGGGCGCAGGTCCCGGAGGCCACCGAGGCGGACGTCGATCGGGCCGTGCGCGCTGCACATACGGCGATGACCGAGGGGCCATGGGCAGGGCTCACTCCCACCGAGCGGGGTCGTGCCCTCCGCCGGCTCGGTGACCTGATGGCCGAGAACTCCGAGGAGTTGGGACGGGTCGAGACTCGCGACACTGGCAAGCTCTTCAAAGAGACCCGTTGGCAGTCGACCTACATCGCCGAGTACTTCCAGTTCTTTGCTGGTGCGGCCGACAAGGTGGGCGGCGAGACGCTTCCCATCGACAAACCCGATCTCTTCGTGTTCACCGAACGGGAGCCGGTGGGGGTCGTGGCAGCGGTTGTGCCCTGGAACTCGCAGATGTTCCTGAGTGCAACGAAGATCGCTCCGGCGCTTGCCGCAGGCAACGCCATCGTGCTCAAGGCCTCCGAACATGCGTCGGCTCCACTCTTGGCCTTCGGTCGATTGGCGGCCGAGGCCGGTCTCCCGGATGGCGTGATCAACATCATCACCGGACACGGAGAGCCGTGCGGTCGTGCCCTCACCAGCCATCCGCTGGTGGCGAAAATCGCTTTCACCGGTGGTCCAGCGTCGGCACAGCACGTCATCCACAATTCGGCGGCGAACTTTGCGCAGGTGTCGCTCGAACTCGGAGGAAAGTCGCCGTTCATTGTGTTCGACGACGCGGACATCGCGAGTGCGGTCAACGGTTCGATTGCCGGGATCTTCGCTGCCTCCGGACAGAGCTGCGTCGCCGGTTCTCGCCTGTATCTGCATGAAGACATTGCCGAGGAGTTCCTCGAGCGGATGACTGAGCTGGTCGGCAAGATCCGGCTGGGAGACCCGCAAGACGATGACACCGACATGGGGCCTCTCTGCACCCCAGGCCAGCTGGCTCACATTCAGGAGCAGGTTGCTCTGGCCGAGCAGGAGGGCGCCACGATCGTGGCCGGCGGGGCTCAACCAGCCGAGCTTGGTGGGCTGTACTTCCAGCCCACCATCATCGATTGTCCTCGTCAGGACCTGACAATCGTGGACACCGAGCTGTTCGGTCCGGTGCTGAGCGTGCAGCGCTTCCGCACGGAAGACGAAGTCGTCGGACTGGCGAACGATACGAAACACGGATTGGCTGCCGGCATCTTCACTCGCGACAGTGCCCGCTCACTGCGAATGGCAAAGCGAGTGCGAGCCGGCATTGTCTGGGTCAACACGTATCGCGTGATCTCACCGATCGCAGCGTTCGGTGGCATGAAGAACAGCGGCTACGGGCGGGAGGCGGGGCTCCAAGCGCTTTACGACTACAGCCGACCGAAGACCGTGTGGATGAACATGTCCGATGTACCCCTGGCCAGCCCGTTCGTGCCCCGCTGAGGAGTGCTGCAATGAAGTTTCATCTTGCGGTGAACCTGGAGCGGATGGATGCGGAGACGGATCTACGCGCGGTGCGTGATCACACACTGCGCATGGTCAAGATGGCCGATGATGCGGGCTTCGAGATCGCATGGGCGGCGGAACATCACGCCCTGGAAATGACGATCGCTCCCAACCCGTTCCAGCTGCTCACGTGGTGGGGAGACAACACCAGCCAGATTCGGCTGGGGTGCGGTGTCGTCAACACGGCGTACTGGCATCCCATCAACTTGGCAGGGGAGGCGGCGATGCTGGATTTGCTTTCCGACGGCCGACTGGAGCTCGGTCTTGGTTCCGGCGCCTATCAGCGGGAGTTCGACCGTATGCGCCCGGGTCTGCTCCAGCCGGAGAGCTATCGGTACCTGCAGGAGATGCTCCCGCTGATCAAGCAGCTGTGGGCAGGCGACGTCACCCACGACGGAGAGTTCTGGCAGTTCCCCTCGTCGACGTCGTGTCCCAAGCCCGTCCAAGAAGATGTTCCGCTTTGGGTCGCTGCCCGTTCGCCGATCACGTTCGACTACGCCGTGGCCAACGACTGCAACATCATGTGCTGGCCACTCACGCTGCCGTTCTCCGAAGCCGAGAAGTACCGCCAGCAGCTCGACGAATCCATCGACAAGGCCGGGGGATCGTTCACCGGTTCGTTCGCCCTCATGCGTCACGCCGCCGTCTACGACAACGAAGCGGATCGGGCCGCTGCTCTGGGAGCGATCCGTAGCGTGCTTGGCAAGTTCGGCAACCTCATGCTGAAGCGGGGCGACGTGGTGAACGGATTCCCTGAGGAGGTGCCGCTCGAGGAGCTCGATGGAAACTTCCGCTACGACGCCGACATGCTCGAGGAGAACCTGATGTTCGGAACTCCTGACCAAGTGATCGACAAGCTCCGCCGCTACCAATCGATTGGTGTTGACTCGTTCATCTATTACGCCTCGATGGGGTTGGACATGGACGTGCAGATCCGCTCGTTCCAGCGATTCATCGATCAAGTGGTGCCCGCATTGTCGCCGTCGGACGACAGCGCTCACCATCCGTCGCATGCCTAGCCGGACCGAAGACGGCACGGCCTACGACGATTGGCCGGCGTCGACAGGGCAGGGCACGGCACCCGCGATCGTTCTGATCCACGGCCTCGGTCTGAGTCGTCACTTGTGGGCCTCCCACCTCAAGGCGCTCACCGGGACGCACCGCGTCATCAACTACGACCTTTACGGCCACGGTGAGAGTGCGCCACCACCCGAGGAGGCCTCGCTTCGCGTCTACGCCGAACAGATCGCCCGGTTGCTCGACGAGCTCGGGGTGGAGGACGCGGCAATTGTCGGCTTCTCGATCGGCGGGATGATCAATCGGCGTTTCGTGCTCGATCATCCGGATCGGGCGAGCTCGCTCGTGATTCTCAACTCACCGCACGACAGGGGAGACGAGGGGCAACGCGCCGTGGAGGAGCGGGCCTCCACTGTTCGTTCGCAGGGCGCCTTGGCCACGATGGATGCTGCGCTGGCCCGATGGTTCACGCCCGAGTATCTGGCCAGCGAGGGTTTGGGCCCAGCACTCGTTCGGCAGTGGCGCATGGAAGCCGACGCCGAGAGCTACGCCCAGGCGGCCTGGGTACTGGCTGCCGGCGTGCGGGAGCTCACATCGCCCGAGCTCATCTTCGATCTTCCGGCGTTGGTGATGACAGGCGAGGGCGACACGGGTTCCACGCCGGCAATGGCTCATGCCATCGCCGCTCAGTTCCGAGACGAAGCACGGGCAACGGCGCAAACGCTCATCGTGCCTCGATTGCAGCATTTGGGCCTGCTCGAGCAGCCGGAACTCTTCACCAACCCCATTCTCGATTTCCTCGACCGGAGCGTTTCATGACCGACCCGAAGACGACTGACATGTCTGGCGGCCAGGCTGCTATTGCCGCGTTGCAGGCGGAGGAGGTCAGCCACGTCTTTGGGCTGATCGGATCAGCCACGATGGAGATGTTCGACGCGCTCTACGACGCCAAGGACATTCAGTTCATCGGCGTGCATGACGAGCGCACTGGCACCCACATGGCTGACGGCTTCGCCCGAGCGTCTGGGCATGCCGGAGTGATCCTGGCCGGGCAGAACGGACCCGGCTCGACAAACCTGGTCACCGGTCTGGCCCAAGCCAAGGCCGCGTACTCGCCGGTTGTGTCCATCGCCGGTGCGCTCTCCTCGGGACACGTCTACCGAGATGCGTTCCAGGAAGTGGATCAGCAAGCGATCTTCACGCCGATCACGAAGAAAACGTGGACCGTTCCGTCCACCGACCGGGTACCAGAGCTGATGAGGGAAGCCTTTCGTGTGGCGCTTTCGCCGCGCCGTGGGCCAGTACAGGTGAATCTGCCCCGAGACGTCTTGTCCGGCCGTGCTGACTTCGGGTCGATGCCCTCACCCCGCACGTATCGAAACCACAGCGTTCCTGCGGCGCACCCTAATGCGGTGGCCGAAGCAGCGGCGCTGCTGCTGGGTGCCGAGCGACCCGTCATCGTCGCCGGCGGTGGCATCAAGGACACGGGCGCCCACGCGGCGGCGGTCGAACTGGCCGAGGCGTTGCAGTGTCCAATCGCAACCTCCCCTGGACATGGTGACGCCATTCCGTTCGGGCACCCGTTGAACGCTGGCCAGATGGGTCCGAGAGGCAATCCTGTGGCGTCTCGCCTGGTGAAAGAGGCCGATGTCATCCTGGCCCTCGGCACCAGGTTGGGCTTCAACTCGACCTTCTACTCCTACGACAACGTCAATGCCGATGCCGCGATCATCCAGATCGAGATCGAGCCCACGGCGATCGGCCGGTTCTTTCCCGTCGAGGTCGGTATCTGGGCCGATGCCCCGACGGCGGCAGCCCAGCTCACGAAGGCGATCACTGCTGGCCGGCGGAGAGCCGACGCGGTTCGATGGACGGAAGTGTTCCAGGCCGAGCGCCGAGACTTCCTCGCCCGACGAGATACCGATGCGGTGGAGACACATCCCATCCAGCCTTCGGGCTTGTTCAAGGCGTTGCGTCGTGTCATTCCGCGCGAGGCAGCGGTGACGCTCGACGCGGGCACGATGTGCCTGCAAGCCACCGATGCCCTCGACTATCACCGTTCGAAGAGTCTGTTCTCACCGCTCGACTTCGGCCTTGTCGGCTTCTCATTCGCGGCAGGCCTCGGCGTCAAGCTCGCGATGCCTGAGCGGCCGGTCGTCAGCCTGATGGGCGATGGCGGCTTTGGGATGACCATGTCGGAGCTCTCTACCGCGGTCGACCACGGCATCAACACCGTCACCGTCGTGATGAACAATCAGTGCTGGGGAGCGGAGAAGTCGTACCAGAAGGACTTCTTCGACGGGCGCTACATCGGCGCTGATGTTTCGAGTCCGCCGTTCGATCGCGTCGCCGAACTCTATGGCGCTCGTGGATTCCGGGCGGATTCACTGGACGAGGTTGCAGGAGCGGTGGAGGCCGCGCTGGCGTGTGGTGCGCCCGCCGTGGTTGACGTGGCGGTCGATCCTGATGCGCTCTACAGCTTCCGAAAGGACAGCTTCACGCACCGGCCACAATCGTGAGCCCTCGATCGGATGGTGAGGCTGGCCACGATCAGCGCTGTCCGTCGTCCCCAGCTGCCTCGTCGATCGAGAAGCCACCGATTCGATGATTGGGGCGTTGCCCAGTCGACATGACGAGGGCGTAGACAACCTCATCGGGTCGGGGCCCGTCCGGCACGACCACGGCGTGTGCGTCGTAATGGCTCCGGGCGTAGCTGGCGTGCAGGTACACCAGCGGGATGTCGAGCTGGCTGCCCAAGGCGCCGACCTTCTTCGAAGAAGGCACCTGAGCCTTGGGGCCACCAAGGCTCTCTCGTAGTCCGATACCAGCCGGTACATGCCACGCGGCAGCAATCTCCATTTCGCCACCGACGCCAACAATGGCGCCCTTGCCATAGCTTTCGATCGAGTAGCCGGCGCGTTCCGTATCGGCGGTCAGAGCCTCGCGAAGTTCGACGGAGAGCTCGGTTGCCAACGTCTCGAGGGATGACATCCACGCGCCCAGAGCCTCTTCGTTGGGAACGGTGCCGGCGAACGGATTGGCGACGACGGCGGCAATCGATCCCGAGCGGTGGGGCCGTTCCAGAGGATGACCGGCACCCGGAGACGAGAGGCCAGCGATGTGATCTCGAGAGATCTCGAGCTGGATCTTGCGGACGACCGGGTCTGTCATGGCGCTACTTGTAGCAGAGCTGCCATAACGTATGGGCTTCCCGCTGACGAATGGATGATTGATGGCTGGTGGACTGGTTGGGTTGCTCGACGACATCGCGGCATTGGCGAAGCTCGCCGCGGCCTCGATCGACGATGTCGGCGCCGCAGCTGGTCGGGCCAGTGCCAAGGCCGCTGGTGTGGTTGTCGACGACACCGCGGTGACGCCGGCCTACGTGCAGGGCCTTGCCGCCGACCGCGAACTGCCCATCATCAAGAAGATCGCCAGCGGCTCGTTGCGAAACAAGCTGCTCTTCATCCTTCCCGCCGCACTGCTGCTCAGCGCGATCGCTCCATTGCTGGTCGAGATCATTCTCATGATCGGTGGCGCCTATTTGTGCTTCGAGGGAGTCGAGAAGATCTACCACAAGATCAAGGGCGACGATCACAGCCATGACCTGCCGGCCGCCATGAAAGGTCCGGAGGCCGAGGCGGCCACAATCGCCGGCGCGGTCAGGACCGACTTCATCCTCTCCGCCGAGATCATGGTGATTGCGCTGAAAGAGGTGATCGACGAGGGCTTCGTCTCCCGAGCCGTGATCATGGTCGTGGTTGCGCTCTTCATCACTGCGATCGTCTACGGCGTGGTCGCGCTCATCGTGAAGATGGACGACATCGGACTGAAGCTCGCATCTCGGGAT
Source organism: uncultured Acidimicrobiales bacterium (assembly GCA_937997485.1). GTDB lineage: Bacteria > Actinomycetota > Acidimicrobiia > Acidimicrobiales > SZUA-35 > SZUA-35. The sequence goes on from CALKTH010000042.1 coordinate 62,128, forward strand.
GAAGAGTCGTCGCAGAAGTTGGGGCGCCGTCTGGTGGCGGCGATGCCCGTGCTGCTCAAGTGGCTTTCGGTGATCGGCACTGCAGCCATGCTGTGGGTTGGCGGCCACATCTTGGTCGTGGGCTTCCACGAGCTGGGCTGGGACCTGCTCTACGACATCGTGCACGATCTCGAGGAGTCGGTCTCTGGCGTCGGTGGGATTGGCGGCCTGCTGGGTTGGCTGGTCAATACGGCACTCTCGGCCGTCGTTGGCGTCATCGTTGGCTCGATCGTCGTGGCCGTGGTCTCCCAGTTCCACGGAGGCGACGATCATGGGGATTCCGATGAGGCCCACGGAGCCGGCGCAGCAGCTCACTGAGGTTCTGATCAGGGATCGATCACGTCGGCGTCGGCGAGTGATCGACGCACATCCACATCGGCCTTGGGCGTGACGTTGGGGCAGAAGCGGAGGGATGCCCGCTCCAGAGCCTCCTGAACTTCGATGGCAACGTTCTCTGCATCGGCCTGATCGCACTCGACAACGACGGAGTCGTGGACGGTTTGGACCGGGCGGGCGGTGGGAAATTGCCGGAGCCCGTCATCCAGATAGCCGTAGGCCACGAGCATGATGTCGGCAACGCCGCCCTGAATCGGTGCGTTTCGCCAGGCATTGACCATGGCCGACACGCGTTCCCGGGCCGAGCGACCTAACAGAGACTCGGCAACCTCTTCCCCCGCTTCGTGAGCAATGGCTTCGACGAACATCCGGCGAAGGTGGCGCTCTTCGAAGTTGCGGGCGACCTCGCCGTCGGAGATCGGACGGCCGGGAGCGGTGAGGGTGAGATCGTGGGTTCGGGCAAAGTTGTCTCGGATTGCCACGAGAACGGGCGAATCTGACCGCACCGCGTCGGTCACCACTCCAAGGAAGAGCCGGTCGAGGTGCAGATTGAACTGCTGGCGACGACCCGAGAGCGTGCGGCTGGCGAACGTGAACGGTTCGCCATTTGCCAGAAGGGCGACGGGAGCGGAGTAGCCGAGGAGCCAGCTGACCTCCCCGACGTCGAGATCTGGTTGCTGCTCCACGATCTCCTCGGCCGTGGGCCAACGGTTGAGGGACTGCCGTAGTTGCCGCCGGAGTGAACGGACCTCGGGGAAACCGCGGGCAAGACGCATCGAACCGTGCCAGTCGATGGCCACGGTGTCCTTCTTGATCTCGGCGATCTCAGCGATGCGCTCCTCGGCCCATGCCGCCGTTCCGGGGTAGGTCCTGCGGTATTGGGCCAGAAGCTCCTTGGCCTCTTCGAGGGTGGTGGGCGAGCCTTCGGCGGTCAGCGAGCGAGACAGGGCTGCTGCCCCGGTTCCGTAGGCAATGCCGAAGTTCAGCGCCTTGGCGATTTGCCGGAGGTGCTTGAGACGGGAGGGATCCTCTCGCTCGAGAGCTACTGGGTCGACATTGAACATGCTGGCTGCGGTGCTGATGTGGACGTCGACACCAGCGGCGAAGGCGGCTCGGAGCGGCTCGTCGTTGGCGACCTCGGCCAGGAACCTGAGCTCGGCTTGGCTCAAGTCGGCGTGGACGAAGACCCGGTCGGCGATGGCCGGCCGCACGTAGGGCTTCATGAGCGGCGTGAAGTTCTGAGCGTTGGGATTCCGGCTCGCCAAGCGACCGGTGTTCGTGCCCACGACTTGGAGATATTGCGGGCGAAGGCGTCCGTCTTCATGCAGGTGGTCATGGATAGATTCGCCGTAGGTGCTCAGGATCTTGGTGTGGTTCCGATATTCGAGGAGGGCCGAGCAGAGCTCACCTCCGATCTCGCGAAGCACGGTGGCATTGACCGAATCGGTGTCGGTCAGGAGGCGATCGGCGCCGTGCCGTGAAGCCATCCAGGCTCGAACCTGAGGTTCGGCCCAGCGATTCAGTGCGTCTCGGACCTGCATGTCAGATCCGGGGTTCCACGACGGCTCGATGACGTCATCGAAGAGGGTGCCCTGTCCGCCTCCGGTGAGCATTGCAAGCTCACCAATCACGGCCCGGTTGCGCTCCTCGATGTGAGCGAGCTTGTTCTGCCAGCCGGACCAGTCGAAGGGCAGGCCGGTGCGCTCCATCTGGTCGAGGAACGGTCTGGCCTGCATCTCGATGTCGGTCACCTCATGGAGCCCAGCTTCGGCGACGGCAGCACGGATGGCATCGCTCACCCACAGCGTTTCCACTGCATCGGCTGCGGCATAGGCGATCTGATCGGCCGTGAGGTCGTCTTCGGCTGTGTAGGACAGCTGCACGGTGCCCTTGCCCTCGGCTTTCAGACCTAGATAGTGCTCGGTGGCCCAAGCCAGACCGTGGTACCAGGTCACACCGCTGCGGCCCTGATGTAGGAGGGCATCGGCTAACTGAGCGTCCCACCACCGCAATCCTGGCGTCGTGTCGGCGGACTGCCAGACCGCACGGTCGACGACCTTCGCGTCGAAGTCTGCGTTCCAGGCATCAGCGGTGCGACCGGTGAGCAGCGGTGCGAGCAGTGTGGCGTCCAAGTCTCGCACATCGACCACGAACGATCGCTCGTTGCCAGCCTGATCCCGGGTGGCGACCGACATCACCCGCATGCGATGAGCCATGGGGCCGCTGGTCGGGGTCTCGGTATCGATGGCGAGGTGGATCGAGTCTTGCAGCGCCGCGCCGAGGTCAGCGAGGTGATCGGGGTGGTTGACGAACGTTGCTGGCACGTCGCTCGGAACTCGGGGCACCTCTGGACCCTACGGGACGAGTGTGACACCGACAGCACTGATGCGTACTTGTGACAGCACGAGGCTGGCCGCGTAGTGTCGCCAGGCATGGAGATTGGTATTGCCACAGCGTTCTCGCACCACACATCCGTTGAGCACATCGTGGGGACGGCCCAGCGGGTCGAGGCCGCTGGCTTCGCGTCGTTGTGGCTGCCCGAGCATGTGCTGTTCTATCCGGACTACGCATCGGTGTATCCGTACTCCAAGGACGGGAAGGTTCCGGGCGATCCCGATGGCGTGCTGGATCCGTTCAGTGCCCTGAGCTTCGTTGCCGCCCACACCTCCACGATTCGTCTCGCCACCGGCATCTGCCTGGTGCCGCAGCGTCAGCCGATCTACACGGCGAAGATGGTCGCCGATCTGGACTACCTGTCCGGTGGCCGAGTCGACTTCGGGGTTGGCATTGGTTGGCTTGAAGAAGAGTTCGACTCGCTGGGAATGGACTTCAAGGCTCGGGCGGCCCGATGCAACGAGTACATCGCGGCGATGAAGGCGCTGTGGGGGAGCGATCCGGTCAACTTTGAGGGCGAGACCGTCCAGATTCGCCATGCGCAGTTCAACCCCAAGCCGGTGCAGACGCCGCATCCGCCGATCTTCGTTGGTGGTGAGAGCAAGCCAGCACTTCGCAGGGTCGCAACGTTCGCCCAGGGTTGGTACGGCTACGGCGTGAATCCGGAGCAAACAGAGGCGGCCCTCGGCCGGCTCGACGAGCACCTGGAAGCTGCTGGGCGCAGCCGGGACGAGATTCAGATCGTGATCGGTCCGAACCGCTTCGACGTCGATGCAGCGATGATTGAGGCCTATGAGGCAGTTGGTGTGCACCAGGTGGTGTTGCCGCTGTTCGCCCGTGATCTCGACGGCATCGACCGCCGGATCGCCGGCATCAACGAGTCGCTGAATCTCTCCTAGGTCACCGGCGGTGGTGTTCGTCCCGGAACATCCGGCTCAGCGGACAGCGGCGTTGTAGCCCACGGTGGTGCGGTGCAGAAGGCGCTCGTGGCCGTCGTATCCACCGGTGGCTCGATGGAGCAGCCAACGGTTGTCCCACATCACCAGCATGTCGGCCGACCATTGGTGGACGTAGCGGAACTCCTCGCGGGTTTGCCAGCCGTAGATCTCGAAGAGCTTGGCTCGGCCTTCCTCTTCCGGTAGTCCCTCGACACCGATGATGTAGCCGACCGTGCTGTACAGCGTGCGTTGGCCCGTCTCGGGATGGACGCGCACGAGCGGATGGCGGTGGGTGGCATAGGCCTCGTCTGACGTGATGATCTTCATCGCCCGTGGCTCGGTGTCGGCGTCGCCGTACATCCCGTCGGGGGCGTAGCCACCGCGAGCTGAGTGGATGACGATGGCTTGGTCGGCCCATGCCCGCAGATCGTCGGGAAGCGCTCGATACACAGCCGCCTGATCCACGAACTCCGTGTTGCCGCCCGCGGGCGGAATGACCTTGCCGAACAAGCAGGTGCCATCCGGTGGGTACTGCTGGAAGGTCCAGTCTGCATGCCAGTTCTCGGCGAAGATCGAGGCCGTTTCGTCGGCCAGGCGGTGGATAGCGGCGATGTTGATCCGCCCGTCGACGGCTCCGAAGAATGGGTCGACGCCGAACGGACCGAACGAGAGCGTGAAACGCTCGAGATCATCGTCGGACATCGGCTGGTCAGGAAACGAAAGCACTTTGTGCTCGAGCCAGGCCGAGCGAACGTCGGCCACCGTCTGAGCATCCATGGGGGCAGTGAGATCCAGGCCGGTCACGGCGGCCCCGCAGATCTGTCCACTTGGTGTCACCGTGATCGCCATGGTCAGACACTAGATGGAGAGCCCGGCGTGTCCAGAATGTGGTCTTCCATTGGGTGTTGGCTGGGTTAGCTTCTGGAGATGGCATCCGCACAGCAACCTGTCGAGTCGGGCTTCGGTCCACGATCCACTCCCGCCGAGGTCATCGCCGGCGCCGATCTGTCTGGCCGCTTCGCCATTGTGACCGGCGGCTACTCCGGCCTTGGCCTCGAGACCACTCGCGGTTTGGCTGCCGCCGGGGCCGATGTGCTGGTTCCGGCCCGCCGGCCCGAGCACGCTCGCGAGGTCCTGGCCGAACTGGGCGAGACTCCGGGATCAGTGACCGTTGATGAGATGGACCTGGCTGACCTCGCGAGCGTCCAAGCCTTCGCTGAGCGGTTCAATGCGACCGGGCAGTCCGTTGACATCATGATCAACAACGCGGCGATCATGGCCAACCCCGAAACCCGTGTGGGGCCGGGCTGGGAATCCCAGTTCGCTACGAATCATCTTGGTCACTACGCACTGGCCAACCATCTTTGGCCGGCCTTGTCGGCTGGCGAAGGTGCCCGTGTGGTCGCGCTTTCATCGACCGGGCACAAGCTCTCACCGATGCGCTGGGACGATGTGCACTTCAACGAGAACTACGACAAATGGGTGGCATACGGGCAGGCCAAGACGGCCAACAGCCTGTTTGCGCTGCAACTCGACACACTCGGGGCGGAGCACGGTGTACGAGCGTTCGCCGTCCACCCTGGCGGGATCATGACCGAGCTCCAGCGGCACCTGCCGAAGCAGGAGATGATCGACCGCGGTTGGGTAGATGCGGAGGGCAACGTGAACGAGATGTTCAAGAGCCCCGAGCAGGGCGCAGCAACCTCGGTGTGGGCGGCGACGTCGACGGTGCTGGAAGGCAAGGGCGGTGTCTACTGCGAAGACTGTGATGTTGCTGCGGTGGCGACACCGGACAGCCCAACAGCCCGGTTCAAGGGCGTGAACGCTCACGCCGTGGACCCAACGGACGCGGCCCGGTTGTGGGAGTACTCCGCAGAGCTGACCGGCGTGAATGCCTTCGCTTGAGCGATCCCATGAACAACCACATTGAAAAGTCCACGAAGCTGGACCACGTTCTCTATGACATCCGCGGACCGATTCTGGATGAGGCCAACCGCCTCGAGCAGGAGGGTCATCGCATCTTCAAGCTGAACATCGGCAATCCGGCACCGTTCGGGTTTGAAGCGCCAGACGAGGTCCTCGTCGACATGGTGCGAAACCTCCCGACAGCGCAGGGCTATTGCGATTCGCAGGGGTTGTATTCCGCTCGCAAGGCCGTCATGCAATACAACCAGCGCATGGGCATCTCGGGAGTGGAGATCGACGACGTCTACACCGGCAATGGAGCGTCAGAGCTCATCCAAATGGCGCTCCAAGCGCTGCTGGACAACGGCGATGAAGTACTGATTCCGGCTCCGGACTTTCCGCTCTGGACGGCGGCCACGTCCCTGTCCGGCGGGCGGCCGGTCCACTATCGGTGCGATGAGGAAGCCGACTGGTTCCCCGACATGGACGACATTCGGTCGAAGATCACGGATCGGACCAAGGCGATCGTTGTCATCAACCCGAACAACCCGACCGGCGCCGTGTACTCGCGAGAGTTGCTGGAGCAGATCGTTGAGGTCGCTCGGGAACATGGCCTGGTGGTCATGGCCGACGAGATCTACGACAAGATCCTGTACGACGAGGCCCAGCACACTTCGATCGCTTCTCTGGCAGACGACGTCTTGTTCGCAACATTCAATGGGTTGTCCAAGACCTATCGAGTCGCCGGGTTCCGTTCTGGATGGATGACGGTGAGCGGGGCGAAGAGCCGGGCCGGCGGCTACATCGAAGGCCTGCGCATGCTCGCTTCGATGCGGTTGTGCGCCAATGTCCCCGCCCAGCATGCGATTCAATCCTCGCTGGGCGGCTACCAGAGCATCACCGAGTTCATCGGTCCCGGCGGACGCCTGTACGAACAACGCAACACCGCGTACGAGATGATCAACGCGATTGATGGGTTGAGCTGCACCAAGCCCAAAGGGGCGCTCTACTTGTTCCCCAAGATCGACACGGCGAAGTTCGGCATCACCGATGACGAGCAGTTCGTGCTCGACTTCTTGCGGGCAGAGCAGATCCTGATGGTGCAGGGCACAGGCTTCAACTACCCCGACCCCAACCACTTCCGCTTGGTGTTCCTGCCTCGGGTGGGTGATCTCGAGTGGGCGATCGGTCGGCTCGAGCGGTTCCTGTCGACCTACCGCCAGAACGCCTGACCAGTTCCAGGCGCTCTGCGAAGCGATCGCCAGTGACGGCTCCTATTTCCGGGTGAGTTGTTCGACCATCAGGCGCTTGATGTCAGGCGTCTGGCCTTGGACGAGCAAGAAGAGAGATTCTCGAGCGAGGCGCTGAGCGTCCCGCTCCAGACTCATGCCTGAGCCTCCGGCCTTCGCCAACAGTGCGGTTGAGGCCCTCACGGCGAGCAGGGACGCATCCGTTCGGGCGTGCGGCAGCTCGGCTTGGTCAGCAGTGTCGAGCGCGAGTCGCACGCGATCGATCTCCCCATCAAGTGGAGAGGAGCCCAGGAGCTGGAGGCAGCGGCCTGTCACGCCGAGAGCGAGCGATCCATTCGTTCGGAGGCCAGCGTGGTAGCTGGCGAGCCACTGTTGGAAGGGCTGAGCGTGGGTGACTCGCTCGGCTGAGACTCGATGCCCGCTCAAGCTGATCTCGGCGGTTTCGCTGGCGTCGACTGCGGCCAAGCACAGACGCTTGCTGCGCAGCGAGCTCGCTTCGATCGCATCGAGCAGGAACCAGATCACGTCGTCGCCGTGACGGGCCGCGGCGAGAAAGACGTCGATATGACCCCAGCCGGTGACGAAGGGGGCCGTGCCATCGAGTATCCAATCGGCATCCGAGTCGCTGGATGTCGGTGTGGCGGCGAGCATGGGCTCGCCCTTGCGCAGAAGGTGAGCGAAGGCCACGCCGCCTCGGGCCTCGCCGGTCGCCAGCCTCTTTGCCCAGGCATCGTGCATGGGACCGCTCGTTGCCGCGCACGCTCGAGATGGTCCGCCATGCTGGACCCACACGAACGTGGTGGTGAGACAGCCCCCAGCAAGCGCCTCGATCACGGCCAGAACGGTGGCAGTGTCAGCCCCGAGGCCGCCAACAGCTGGTGGCGTGAAGAGCCCGTAGAGGCCAGCATCGGCCAAGAGGTCGAGCTGCCCGGTCGGGACGACGCCGGCGGCATCGACGGCGGAGGCGCGAGGAAGCAGCTCATCGTCAGCGAGGTTCCGTGCGATCTGAATGAGATCGTTCATGTGGGCGGGGTCACTCGAACGCGATGTTCGGGTAGCCAGTGTCCGCTTCCGCATCGAGCTTCATCTGGAACTTCGGCGCTCCGCCGTTGTAGACGAAGGGCCGGAAGCTGCCCTCCTCGTGACCCTCGACGTTGGAGTTGTACCCCGTGAACCAGCCCTTGGCCTTACGCATCAACATGATCTGGTACATATCGATGACGTGTTGGGTCCAGTTGGCCTGCGCCTCGGCGGTGGCCTCCCATCGGCGGTGACCGTTCTTCCACATGTGTTGAAGCAGGTCCGTCGCCCAGTCGACACCGGTCTCGATGCCCCGGGGGAAGTTCGTCGAGGCTGAGCCACTTTGTGGACCGGCCACCATCACCAGGTTGGGATAGCCGTGCATCATCATTCCCATGAAGGTGGACGGCGAGTCTCGCCACTCGTCTCGCAGCTTGCGCCCGCCGGTTCCCTCGATGTCGATCTTGTCAAAGGCGCCCGTAATCGCATCGAAGCCGGTGGCGTAGACGATGAGGTCCAGGTCGTGCTCCTCGGCAGAGGTGAGCACTCCGGCGGCCGTGATCTCTTGGATGGGGGTTTCGCTGACATCGACGAGGCGGACGTTCGGTTGGTTGTAGACCTCGAAGTAGTTGGTCTCCATCGGCACACGCTGATATCCGAAGCCATGATCCTTCGGGATCAACTTTTCGGCGATCTCAGGATCGTTCACGCGTTGCCGAATACGGTCGGCGATGTAGGCCGAGAACTCGTCGTTGGCTCCCTCGTCCATGAAGATCTCGGAGAAGTTCTGCAGCCAAATACCGAAGCCACGGCCCTCGTACAACTCGTCCCACATTGCTCGGCGCTCTTCCGCGGTGAAGTTGTAGAAGCCTCGTCGATCGGGGGAATGCACGAATCCGCCCGGCGACTGCGCGCACTCGGCAAAGATCTCGTCATAGCGCGACCGGATCTCGGCCATTTCTTCTTCGCTGATGGGTCCGTTGTTCAGCGGCGCGCTCCAGTTGGGGCGCCGCTGGAACACGGTGAGCTCTTTGACCTTGTCAGCGATTTCACCGATGACCTGGATCCCGGTCGCCCCGGTTCCGATCACGCCCACCCGGAGGTCTGAGAGATCGAGCGGTTCCTTCGGCCAGTGGTAGGTGTGAAACGACTGTCCCTCAAAGCTGTCCATCCCCTCGAAACGGGGAGGAGTCGGCACGGAGAGCAGACCCATGGCGGTCACGACGAAGTTGGCGGTGATCTCCCGCCCCTGTCCGCCTGCGCCTCCGACGCAAAGCGTCCACTGGTCGGCCGTTTCGTCGAAGCGCATCGACTCGACGCGGCAGTTGAACCGCATGTGCTGTCGGAGGTCGAACGTGTCGGCCACGAAGTTGAGATAGCGAAGATTCTCCGGTTGACCGGAGAAGTGTTCCTTCCAGTGCCACTCGTCGAGGATCTTCTGCGAGAAGGAGTAGCCGTAGGTGTAGCTCTCAGAGTCGAAGCGAGCACCCGGGTACCGGTTGCGATACCAGGTTCCGCCGAGGTCATCGTCGGCCTCGAGCACGACCGCATCGACGCCCAGGTCGGCGAGACGTTTGATCTGATAGATGCCGCCGACGCCGGCACCGATGACGACGACGTCGTAGGCCGGGGCCAGATCGGCGGTTGGGAGCTGCGTAGTCATTGCCTCAGATCTTGGCAGCTCGCGGTCGGGACCTCCCAACTGCCCACGGTACGGTTCGGCATGATCGAAGCCCAGAACGGCCCCCATGCCGATCACGCACCCTCGCGAGGAGTGTTCGCCAATCGCACGTTGAACATGCGAGCGGTGCAGGCCGTCGGGTACGACATGGACTACACGCTCATCCACTACAACGTGGATGCTTGGGAGCGGGCGGCCTTCACCCACGCCCGAGACCGACTAGCAGCCGAAGGTTGGCCCATCGGCAACCTGACCTTCGATCCCGACGAGTTCACACTCGGTCTCGTCTTCGATCTTCAGCTCGGGAACGTCGTGAAGGCAACGCGTTTCGGCTACGTGGTGCGAGCGCAGCACGGCTCCCACGTGCTCACCTTCGAAGAGCAGCGCAATGCGTATCGGGAAACCGAGGTCCAGCTCTCTCGTTCACGCTTCCGTTTCATGAACACACTCTTCGAGCTCTCACGGGCCAGTCTGTTTTGCCAACTGGTCGACCTTTTTGATCAGCGGAAGCTCGAGGGTGTGAGCAGCTATCAGGAGTTGGATGAGGCGATCGATACGGCGCTCGGCGCTGTGCACAACGACGGATCGTTGAAGGCCGAGATTCTCAGCGACCCGGCGCGGTTCGTGGAGCCGGACCCGAACATCGTGCCTACGCTTCACGATCAGAAGGCGGCGGGCAAGAAGCTGCTGCTGATCACCAACTCCGATTGGGCCTACACCCGCCGGATGATGGCGTACACATTCGACCAGTACTGCCCACCCGGCACCACCTGGCGAGACCTCTTCGATGTGGTCATCGTGTCTGCCAACAAGCCCCGCTTCTTCTCTGCGAAGGATCCCATCTATCGCGTGGAAGACGAGGAGCGATCACTGCTTGCACCGTTCAACGGTGTGCTCGAGCAGGGGCGCGTGTACTTCGGAGGCAACGCCCGTCTTGTGGAAGACAGCCTTGGCCTGTCCGGGGGACAGCCGTTGTACGTGGGTGACCACTTGTTCGGCGACGTGCATGTGAGCAAAGACGTGTTGCGCTGGCGAACGGCGCTCATTGCCCGTGAACTCGAGGCGGAGATCGACGATGCCGCAGCATTCGCTGATGAGCAGGAAGAGCTCAGAACGCTGATGCGAGAGAAGATCGATCTCGAACACGGCCAGGCGCTGCTACGGATGGACGCGCTGCGTGAGCCACCGGGTGATCAGGCTCGGCTGGATGAGCTGGCCACGATGGCCCGCCAGCTCGATGAACGAGTGGCGCCCTTAGCGGCGAGCGCCGGACAGCTGGGGAACATCCACTGGGGCCCCGTCATGCGGGCTGGCAACGACAAGAGCCTGTTCGCTCGCCAGGTCGAGCGGTATGCCGACGTGTACACATCGAGGGTGTCCAACTTCTTGCACGAAACGCCCTTTGCGTACCTCCGGGCGGCACGAGGCTCGCTTCCACACGATCAGCAGGACGCATGATGACGACCTTCGATGACGGGGCGAGCGAAGCCGACTACCTCCGGCGAATTCTGAACTCCCGGGTGTACGACGTTGCTGTTGAAACACCGCTGGATCGCGCCCCACAGTTGTCGGAGCGAGTTGGTGCCGAGGTGTTCATCAAGCGGGAGGACCTTCAGGAGTCCTTCTCGTTCAAGATCCGCGGCGCGTACAACAAGATGGCACTCCTCTCCGCCGAGGAACGAGCGAAGGGCGTGATTGCCTCCTCGGCCGGGAACCACGCCCAGGGGGTGGCCATCGCCGCCAACGAGCTCGGGTGCTCTGCGGTGATCGTGATGCCAGGCACGGCGCCGGCACTGAAGGTTGATGCTGTGAGAGCGCTTGGAGCCGAGGTGATTCTGGCCGGAGACTCGTACAGCGATGCGTTCGATCGTGCGACCACCGTTGCTGCCGACCGGGGCCTCACCTTTGTGCACCCCTTCGATGATCCCGATGTGATTGCGGGGCAGGGGACCATCGGAATGGAGATCGTGCGCCAGCACAACCAGCCCATCGAAGCGATCTTCGTGGCCATCGGGGGCGGTGGACTGATTGCGGGCATCGCCGCCTACGTCAAGCAGGTTCGCCCCGAGACGAAGATCATCGGCGTCCAGCATCGGGAGTCCACCGCGATGGCGCAGTCGGTCAACACGGGTGCACGAGTCGCCCTCGACACCGTTGGCCTCTTCTCGGATGGCACGGCTGTGAAGCTGGTCGGGGAGGAGACGTTCCGGCTCGTCGAGGCACTCGTGGACGAAATTGTCCTGGTTGACACCGACGAGACGTGCGCCGCCATCAAGGACGTCTTCGTCGACACTCGGGCGGTACTCGAACCGGCGGGAGCCCTCGCACTCGCAGGCTTGAAGAAGTACACCTCGGCCGGTCAGCCCACCTCCGACGGGTCACTGATCGCCGTGGCTTGTGGGGCGAACATCAACTTTGACCGGCTCCGCTTCGTCGCGGAGCGAGCCGAACTCGGAGAGCAGCGCGAGGCCGTCTTCGCCGTGACCATTCCTGAGCAGCCGGGCAGCTTCCTCAAGTTCTGTGAAGTGATCGGCGAGCGCTCGATCACTGAGTTCAACTATCGAATGGGATCCGGTGATGACGCTCACGTATTCGTCGGAGTGGCGACGACGGGCCACGATGAGCGCTCGCAGTTGATCGGTGCGTTCCAAGCGGCGGGGCTCAGTGCGATTGATCTCACCGAAGACGAGTTTGCCAAGGGACACTTGCGCCACCTGGTCGGTGGACGGTCACCTGCTGCTTCCGACGAGCTGTTGTACCGCTTCGAGTTCGCCGAGCAGCCGGGCGCACTGCTGCGCTTTCTCCTGGCCATGAACCCCGACTGGAACATTTCGCTCTTCCACTACCGATCACACGGCGCCGACACCGCACGTGTGCTCGTTGGTATGCAGGTGCCGCCCGGGGACATGGACGACTTCGACGTGTTCCTCGAAGAGCTCGGACTTCGCCATTGGAACGAGACCAACAACCCTGGCTACAAGCTCTTTCTGAGCTGACCCGCCGTCGGTTGTGCGGTAGCGCCGTCGCTCCTTGTCCTTCCCAGACGGTGGCGTCGACAGATGCTCACTCGCAACTACCAGACGTCGACGTCCAGGAAGTCTTTGCAGAGCGCTCGGTAGAGGCCTTGGCCTCGGTCGTCGTTGGTAAGGACCAGCAGCGCCTCGCCGGTTGCAGGCCGGACCGCAGCGATGTGCTTGAAGCCCGGATTGTCGCCGTGTTGAGAGAGCACATCGCCATGCTGTCCATGAGCGAATGCCCATCCGAGGGTTCGCCCGAATCCAGGAATCACCTCGGTCTCGCGCTGTGCGGTGCGGTGCACACCTTCTCGTAGCGAAGGTCTTCCCACCTCAGCTGGGCGGGCGACAGCACGCAGGAATCGCATGAAGTCAGGAACGGTGGTGTGCAGCGAGCCGGAGGCTCGTGGGGAGGTGGGGAACGTCTTCGTTCTTGGCTTGGCGTCGTCGTCGTGTCCGATAGCGAGGGTGTGACTGCCTGATTCCGTTGGCAGGAACGTGCTGCTCCTCATGGCCAGAGCCTCGAGATGGCGTTCGAGCAGGAGCGTCGCGTTGAGACCCGAGAGACTCGAAAGCTCACGCAGAGCCAACTCGAAGCCTTCACCGCTGTACCCGGGGGTTCCGGGGTCAGACTCGAAGCCCAAGGGCTCGCCTGAGACTCGCCAATTCGGGAGTCCCGCGCTGTGCGTCAGCAGGTGGTGAAGTCGAACGCTGGGCCACCGCCCATCTTGGTCCGCTCCGAAGCTGCTCAAGTCGGTGGTGAGTGGCCCTTGCAGGATCTCCGGGTCCTTCCCCGCGAGCTCGGCTGCGAGAAGGGCGACGACAGGCTTGCTCAGGGATGCTGCCTCCCAGAGAACGTGTTCAGAGATCGCCGCGCCGCCTGGAGTGCACTCGCCGCGGTAACTGAACTCGGCGTCCTGGCCTTCGGGCAGCAACCCGACCGCACAACCAACAAGATTGGCGTTCTCCACCGCGGCAACCATCTCGTCGAGCATCGTCGGACCATAGGTCGCCGCCGAGCGCGGCGAGAGATGCCGATGTGCGCCTACTCGCCGATGTTGAGCACCATCGTGACGTCGGGAACCTCACCTGTGAGGGCTTCTTCGGAGTCGGCGACGGCCGACTTGAAGATCCCCTTGGCCAGGAGCGAGGTCTCGGCTGCTCGTCGAGCGGTGTAGATCTGCACTCGGGCTTCGTGCACTGCGTGCGCCTCCGGCTCGGCGGCCACGGCGAACTCGATCAGCTGGCAGGCGCTGCGATGGTCGCCTTCGGTCGAGCACCCGACTGCTCGGTCGATCACCGATTGCACGCCGCCCGCGAGGGCGACGATCTCCGCTCCGATGACGGAATCAGCGGGCGGCTTGAGGCGAGCGGGATTGCCGTCGTACCAACCTCCGTAGAGTCGCCACACGTTCCGAATGACGAACTCGGGTTCGTCGTACAGGGGCCGGAGGTAGGGGAGTTCAAGGGTCTCGGCCGGCACGGAGACACTGTGCACGATCTCGTCCAGCGTGGCGCCGGCGTTCATTCCTTCGAGGACTTGAGCGACGAGCACTTCGAGTGCGCCGGCCACCGTCTCAAGGCACGTGCGGATTCGCTCCTCACCAGCGATGGGGAGCCCGTGAGCGGGGACAAAGAGCTCAGCGCCTTTGCCAGCCATGGCCCGGAGGGATTCGGCCCACTCGATGGGGAATCGCTGCACCTTCTGCGGATTGCCGCAGTTCGGGAAGTTCCAGATGAACTGGTCGCCGGCGCTGATCATCTTCTGGGCGGGCAGCCACGTCCACGTGTGGTCGTCGGTCTCGCCTTTGCAGTAGTTGAACTCGAGGCTCACGCCACCGATCTCTTCGGTCAATGTTTCGGCGTAGGTGGTGTCGGGTCGGAGCGTTCCCTTTGGCAGGAAGGGGCGCTCGCTCGCCTGCCCGGCCTTCTTTGCCGCTCCGCCGAACTGCCGCATGTTGATGACCTGGTTGTAGCCATTGGTTGACTCGTACCGCTCGAACCGTGCATGCACGTTTTCATGGCTGAGGACTCGCGGCACCGGGCGGCCTGCCTGCTGAGCTTCCGCTGCGAACGCGCGGGAGCCGCCGACATGATCGATGTGGCCGTGCGTGTAGACGATGGTGTGCACCGGGGCGTCGGACCAGTTGCGAAGCGATTCGACCACGGCTGGGCCAGAGGCGGGGCCGCTGGAGTCGAACGTCACGAGGCCCTCTTCGGTGTCGAGAACCACGACGTGGCTGAAGGACTCGATCATGGCAACGCCATCCGCGAGCTCACTCAACTCCTGGGTGATGCGATTCGGCGGTGTATCGACCACGCCGGTATCGATCAGGCGGGCCGAGAGGTCGAGAGGATGCTCACTCATGGCGAGACTCTGTCACAACACAGGTGCGGCTGAACAACGACGGCGAAAGGCGGCGCTGGACATCGAGGTGATTCCTTTGATGGACTCGCCGTATGCGTCACGATGAACAAGTCCGTCTGATGAAGCAGCTGATCACTCACCTGGATGCTGGCACCAACGTGGACGCCGGCGGGCTCATGCCGCAGTCGACCTCGACCTACACCGATCTCGCTCAGGCTGAGCAAGAGATGGACGAGTTCTTCCGCGGACTTCCGCACTGTCTCGGGATGTCCGGCGATCTTGCCGAGCCGGGAGCGTTCTTCACCAGCAATGATCTCGGCACACCAATTCTCGCAACCCGCAACAACGAAGGCAGGTTTCGGGCGTTCGTGAACTCGTGTCGACACCGCGGCGCCCTCGTCGAGACGGAGGAGCGTGGAGTGAAGCGGCGCTTCACCTGCCCGTTCCACTCGTGGAGCTACGACGCCGGCGGAACACTCGTCGGCCTGCCGAAGGCCGATCACTTCGGTGAGGTGGGCGAGGAGTGTCTTGACTTGCGCCCGCTCCCAGCAGAGGAGCGACACGGATTGCTCTTCGTTCACCCGGACCCGGAAGGAGACATGGATCTCGATTCACTGCTGGGTGAGTGGTTCAACGATGAGTTTCCGACGTGGAACTTCGGCGCAATGATCCCCATCAACCACGACGCGTACGACACGGCCTGCAACTGGAAGCTGGCCATGGACACCTTCGGCGAGACGTATCACTTCTCCTCGCTCCACAAGGACACGCTCTTCAACTCCTTCCACGGCAACGTGCAGTGCTACGACGACGACCTCGCCGAAGGCGGCCACAACCACCGGATGATCTTGTGCCGCCGAGACATCGATGAGATGAGGCACATGCCCGAGGAGGAGTGGGACATCACGGTGGCCGCTCTGCCGGTGTACTGGTTGTTCCCAAACGTGATCATCATGCCTTTTGCTGCTGGCTGCTTTCTGGTTCGGGCCTACCCGGCGCCGGGTGATCCTGGCCGGCACACGAGCAAGATCGACTTCTACATGAAGCCCGAGCTGAAGAATGCGACGGGTGACGAGGCAGCAGAGGTGGCCGAGTTCATTGCCTCGATTGCACGGAATTTCGCAGAGATCATTCGCGATGAGGACTACGTGATGAGTTCTTCACAGCAGACCGCAGCGAATTCGGGGGCCCTGGACACGATCTACTTCGGCCGGAACGAGCCAGCGTTGCATCATTACCACCGCGTGTATGCCCAGAAGCTGGACTTGCCGATTCCAGACCGGATCGAGTCGATCTCCCGTTGACCGGGAGCCACGCGCCGGCCGATTGCCCGGGCCGCGATCCTGTGCTCGCCTCGCCTAGGTGAAGTCGCGCATGTTCTTGAGCATGTGCGCGGCGCCGTGTGGCTCATTGAGGGCCGCGTTCTCGCCGTAGAGCGCTTCCTTCTGCCAGCCGTAGTTCTCACGATTCGTCGCCAGCGGGGCGAGCTCACTGGCCCGGGCCAGTGACGTCGGAAGCACCTCCTCGACGGGAACCGCGGCCTCGATGATGCCTGCGCCGAGCGCTGCGGGAGCGGTCCACCGTTTGGCCAGCATGACGGTCTCGTGGAACGCCGGCGCGGGAACCTTGTGCCGGAACAGGGCAATCTCGGGACGGGGGATCGTCATACCGATGGCGAGCTCGTTGGCACACAGGAACCCTCGATCTTCTCGCATGATGCGGACGTCGTGGCAGAGGGCCGACATGAAGCCGGCCCCGAAGGTGTGCCCGTTGATGGCGGCGATCGTTGGCACTGGAAGCGTGAGGATGCGACCCATCACCCGCATGAATTCCTCGCCGAAGACGCCACGATCGCCACCGGGATGGTGCTCGTCGCTCTCATCGGGTGAGCGAGTGATCCAGTCAAGATCGAGGCCGTTGGAGAAGAACTTCTCGTGGGCCGATGCGGTGACGAGTGCGGCTGCACCCTCCGAGTTCTCGACCTCGTCGAGTGCTTTCGCCATCTCTCGCACGAAGGTCGTGTTCCAACGGTTCTCGCCCTCGGTCATGGTGAGCACGAAGACCGTGCCGCCAGTCGTGGCTTCCTGCTGCTCCAGTTCGATCATTGGCCGATCGTAGAACGGGCAGACAAGATGGACCGCATGCCACGAACGATCGACACTGGATCCGAGAACCTCACGTGTGAAGTCGATGACGGCGGCGTTGCTGTCGTCACGATGAACCGCCCCGAACGTCGCAATGCGCTGACGAACGCCATGTTGGGCGGCCTGGCTGACGCCCTCGCCGAACTCGAAGTGGCAACCGACGTTCGCTGCGTCGTGCTCACTGGTGCTGGCGGAGCGTTCTGTGCTGGGGGCGACGTGAAGGGCTTTGCCGAGGGAGGGGGCGCGGGTGCTGGCGCGTCCTCATGGGATGTGGGTGTGCACGAGCAGCGGATCAGCCACAAGCGAACCGCTGGCGTGCTCCACCGGATGCCGAAGCCAACACTCGCCGCGCTCCCTGGCGCTGCCGCTGGCGCCGGTCTTTCGCTGGCTCTCGCCTGTGACTTGAGGGTGGCCGTCGACACGGCGATCCTGACAACGGCGTTCGCTCGCGTCGGTCTGGCCGGGGACTACGGCGGTACGTGGTTCCTCACTCAGCTCGTCGGGCCGGCCAAGGCGAAGGAGATGTACTTCCTTCCCGAGCGAACGAGCATGGAGACTGCGTTGGAGCTTGGCATCGTGAACAAGGTCGTCCCGGCTGAGGACTTCGAGTCAACCTGGCGAGACATGGCGTCACGCCTGGCTTCGGGGCCGCCGATCGCGTACCGGTACATGAAGGAGAACATCAATCGTTCGGTCACCGGAGACCTTGAGACCACGTTGGAACTCGAGTCGACCCATCATCGGCACACCGGTACGACGGAGGACCACCGAGAGGCCTCGAAGGCCTTCGTGGAGAAGCGCGAGCCGGTGTTCCGGGGCCGCTGAGGGCCGTTCGACGGAGTTTTGAGGCATTTCTCGCGACTTCTTCGCTGTTGTTTGCGTCAGATACTCAACGAAGGCGATGACCAGGCCGGACGCTTGTGAGAGGGCGCCCGACCCCACGGGCTTCGCTGCGTTCCTCGTCTTGGCCGATCTACGCTCCGGCCAAGACGAGGGAGGGCGGCCCTTCCCCCAAGATCCGATGCAGTGTTCGTTCCATGACGTCCGCCAGCGGATGCCCTCTGGGTCGGTAGTAGAGGATCCCGCCGACAGCGTGTTCCAGCTCGAAGCCGCGCCCTCGCAGCCACATCTCGTCACTCTCGCTGCACCGCTCACGAAACGCGGCTCGCCCTCGGTCCTCGAGAACTGCCCAGGCGGGTGAGAGATCCTGGGCCGGATCGGCAAATGCCGCGCCGCCCCAGTCGATGGCCGCTGCGAGCGTGCCGTCCTGAAACAGCAAGTTCCCAGGGATCAGATCCCCGTGGACGAACGTCCTTTCGATCGGTGCGCTGGTCGCCGCCTCGGCGCTCTCGGCCGCTGAACGCCGAATGGCCGAGACGTCAAGCAGGTCGTGGACATGCCAGGCGGGGTTCGAGAGCCACGCCTCCAGTCCGTCCAGTACGAGGTCGAGCGAGCCGCCCCTTGCTCGGTCGGGACGTGGTGTCACCGGCGCCCCGCTGACGGAGCGAACGCTCAACACCATGTCGGCCACGGCCAACCCCAGCTGTGCCGACGTGCCGTCGACGCGGCGCCGGGCCGACCAGCCATCCTCGCCCGGGAGCCAGTCCAACACCGCCCAAGGGTGGGGGAAGGCAGACGTGGCGCGGCCTGGGTGGAGGATCATGGGCACGGAGACCGAGTCCGTCAGCCCGGCTGATCGCAGGTGGGGCAGGACCTCGAGCTCGTTGCTCACGCTCGTCGCTGCCCCGTCCGTGCGGGGCAGTCGAACGACTGCCCGCTCGCCGGCTGCACTGCGCAGCCGCCACATCGCATTATCGCTGCCTGACGTTTCGAGGTAGCTCAACGAGGCACCAACCCAGTGCGGGCACTGTGCTTCGAGCAGCGACCGCACGATCGGCTCGGAAGTGTCCGCCTCCTCGTCGTGAATTCTGCGGCTCATGGCGACAAGTCCAGAACAATCGGAGCGTGGTCGGAGCTTCCATCGGTGCCGCGCTCGTCCCGATCGACCAGGAAGGCAGCGACGCGATCGGCGATCGGGGGAGTGGCGAGCACATGATCCAAGCGCCAGCCCCGATTGGTCTCGAAGAAGTCGCTGCGGCGGTTCCACCAGGTGAAAGCAGGGGCATCGCCGCTCGATTCCCGCACCACGTCACGTAGCCCGAGCTCGAGGAGTGTCTGGTAGGACGCTCGCTCCGGGGGCGAGGTGAGGTTTCGCCTGCGGTACCGGTGGGGGTCCCAAACATCGACATCGGTCGGGGCGATATTCAGGTCTCCCAGCAACACGACGTCGTGCCCGTTCGCTAACTCGGTCTCGAGAAGCGTGCGCAAGAGTTCGAACCATGCCAGCTTGAATCGGTGCGGCTGCGTGCCCACCTTGCGTCCGTTCGGCGCGTAGACGGTGACGAGGCGAACCCCTCCGGCCGTGACGCCCAGCATGCGGGGCTCATCAAAGGGTGGCGGGGCACCCGGTATGCCCCGTTGAATGCTCTCGAGGGGCAAGCGGGACACGAAGGCGACGCCTCCGCTGCCGCTCTGGCTGTGCGGAGTCACCTCGTAGCCAAGCGCTGCCAGCTCGCGCCTTGGCACGTCTCGCTCGGCGCAGCGGAGTTCCTGCAGTGCGAGCACGTCGGGCTGCCAGTCCTGCAACCAGGCGAGGACTCGGGGAAGCCGGGCCCGGATCGAGTTCACGTTCCAGGTCGCCAGCCGCATGGCGGCCGATCGTAGCCAGCTGCGGTAGAACGGGCGGATGGATATCTCTGGGAAGCGTGCAGTCGTCTTTGGAGGAACGTCGGGTATTGGCCTCGCTGCGGTGCGGCAGCTGGCGGAGGGCGGTGCGCAGGTCATCGCGGTCAGCCGCAATCCCGATCGGTCCCAGCTGCCTGCGGGCGTAGCGGGTCGGGCGTGCGACGTTCTCGATCGGGAGGGTCTGCAGGGCTTGTTTGCAGATGAGGATCCGTTCGACATCATCGTCAGTGCGGCAACGGGCGGTGAGCGTGCGGTAGGTCCGTTCCTCGAGATGGATATGGACGGGTTCGCCGGTTCGTTCGACAAGTTGTGGGGCTACGCCAACGTGGTTCGGTTTGGTGTTCCCACGATGAGTCAGGACGGCACGGTGGTGTTGGTGAGCGGGGCACCGGCTCGCCGTGTGAAACCGGGCCAGGTCGCGATCGGCGCGACTGGCGCAGCCGTGGAGTCATTGGTCCGATCGATCGCTCCAGAGATCAGGCCCCGTCGCATCAACGTGGTTTCACCGGGCACCATCGCCACCCCGATGTTCGGTCCGGACAGTGAGGGCCGAGATCAGGCACTCGCCGGCATGACCAAGGCGAACTTGATCCAGCGGGCGGGCACCGCCGACGAGGTTGCTCAGGCCATCATGTTCTGCGTAACCAACGATTTCGTGACCGGAACGACCGTTGATGTCGACGGTGGATGGCTTCTCTCCTGAGCGGCTCGGCGCCGGAGCGCGCGCCTGTTCTGTTCTTGACGTCGTGACCGGTTGCAGTCGGTGAGAAGCGGGTTCACCGGGAGGCAGCGCGGGCGTACATTCCCGGGATGACGACGGCGGTCCTTCCTCGAGAGCATCCGAGGCTCTCTCATCTCCAGGGTTCCCTCGTGGTCCTGGGGACCGGCGTGATCTTCAGCTTTGGAGGATTGGCGTTCCGGAGCACGAACAACATCGATGCCTGGGAGTACGTGTTGTATCGAGGGGCGGGAGCGGCCACGGTAGCGATGGCCTGGCTCGCCGTGTCTCATCGCTCTCGACTACCTCAGGTTGCTCGAGAGGTGCAACCGATGCATCTCCTCGCCGGCTTTCTTCTGGGAACGATCAGCTGCCTGTTCATCGTGGCACTGGAAATCGTCTCGGTGGCGTTCGTGCTGTTCCTTCAAACCCTTGCCCCGATCGCCGCCGCCTATTTCAGTTGGCTGATCATGCGAGAGCGTGTGTCCCGCAACGTGGTCATCGCGACGATCGGAACCATGGTCGGCATGGGCGTGATGGTTTCCGGAACCCTGACGGCTGCCATCGAGCCAGCGGGCTTCATCGCCCTCGCCATTCCTGCCATCTTTGGTTTGTACGCCACGCTCATCCGCTCGGCCCGCAAGATCGATCCCACGGTGCCCGTGCTCGTGAGCGGCCTCACGATGGTGTCGATTGGTGTGGTGATTTCGCTGATGACGGGCGGCTTTGCCGCCTCCGGGTCGGACGCACTGATCGGCTTCTTCGCTGGCAGCGCTTTGTTGGGAGCTCCCCTTGTCTTCTTCAACCAGGCCCAACGCGTGGTGCCCTCCTCGGAGACAAGCCTGCTTCTGCTGAGCGAAGTCGTGCTGGCGCCGTTGTGGGTGTGGCTCTTCGTGAGCGAGCAGCCGGAGGCCACCACGCTGATCGGCGGCTCCATGATTCTTGCCACCGTGGCGTGGCTCACTGCGGTGCGGGCGCCACGGCGCGGCCGAGTACTGACAAGTCGGGGCTAGCCCCTCCACGGGCGTGCGGAATCCGAGCGGTCCAAAAGGTGCGTCACACGTGAGACGCGTGTGCGATCGTGGCCGAATGACAGTGCAACTGATCCCCACGCTGGAGCGCATGCTCGAGATGTACCGATTGTCGGCGGCTGGCGGAGAGCGGTCGGACCGATTCACCTCGTACGTCGACGCCTGCCGCTCGGGTGCTCCGCTCCATGGCTTCAACCCGATGACCAGGCTCCCGGTTCCGGCGGAGTTGGAACGGCTCCTTGCACTCGACGCTGAAAGGATCCTCAGGGACGCTGCCGTTGAGACGGTTGAGCGAGTGGGTGCGAGCGTGGACCTCACACTGTTCGTCTCGGTGGCAGCCGAAGGTATGTGGACAGATCGCCTCGGCACGTCGGCCGCACACCTGCTCGCTCCCCGCCACGTCGGCGAGACACTCCTGTGGTTCGACGACGGTCTGGACGCAGGCTCGATTCGGCGGGCGGCAATCGAACAAACGGCTCGGGCTCTCTGGTGGTCCGGGCGTGAAGGAGAACAACGACCAGAGCCGACCCTGCACGAGTTGGCGTTGCGTGAGGGAGCAGCGGCGAGGCTGGCCGGAGTCGGAGGTAGGGTCAGCGATCGGGCGGCTGAGACGCTCGAGGTTCTTGGCGAGGACCGATCGGGTGGGACCGCAGTTGCCTACTTCTTTGGTGATCAGGCAGCGCTTCAGCTCGGCTATCAGCCGCTCGGGTTGGGCGAGGACGATGGGCTGCTCCACGCCATCGCTGTGGCGTCGGTCGACGAAACGAAGCGAGCGATCCGCTCACTGCTCGGCGGGCGCTGAGCCGAGGATCGGCGACGCACTGCGAGGGCTGGCGGTCCTCAGCCCCGGGAACGGAGGTAGGCGACCTCCGGGTAGTCCTCGGGTGGGCCGTAGCCGTTCTCGAACAACCAGCGGACGACAACAAGACTGCGCCAGGACCACCAGCCCCGAATCACGTCTCGATCGACATTCGTGCCGTAGCCCTCGATGGTCTCGCCGAGATGTTCCTCATTGGCCAGGGTGAGCGAGGCGAGGTCGAACATTGCGTCGCCCTGGCTGGCCTCTGACCAGTCGATGATGCCAGTGACCACATCACCCTCGACGAAGAGATGCTCGAGGTGTAGATCGCCGTGGATGAACGCTGGCGTCCATGGCCGCAGGACGGCCTCGGCCAGTTCTCGGTTTGCGGAAACGACACGGCTTGGAAGCACGCCGCTGCTCACGAGCCAGTCGGACTCCTCATCGAGACGTCGGGCGAGATGGTCGCCCTTCTCCCAATGCCAGGGCGGCAGCGGTGCGCTGTGCAGCGTGCGAAGCGCGGCGCCAGCTGCGATCCATGCGGCCCCTGATGCCGTTGATGGCTCGCCGAGCTTGCCCAGCGGCTTGCCCGCAACTGCTCCGAGCGCCAGGACTGGCGTCTTGTGCCAGAGCACGTCAGGCGTAGGAACTGGCGCCAGCTCGATCGCCTTGACCTCACGAGCGGATCGCTCGTGATCGGCGTCGACTTTGAGGAAGGCATCGCCGACTCGCAGTGTCACCCGGTCGTTGTTGGCAAGAACGATCTCGACGCTGTCCATGGGTTCAGCCTCCCACGGCCCTCGCACTCAGCAGCTGAGTTTTGCGGCGGTGCGCTCTGCTTCGGCCCGTGCGGCTTCGGCGAAGTCCTCTCCGGTGCTGGCGTAGAGAATCGCCCGCGAGGAGTTGACAATCAGGCCTCTGCCCGAGGGAGCCGATCCATGCTCCCGAACGGTGCCAGCATCCCCGCCCTGTGCCCCAACGCCAGGGACCAGCAGCGGAAGATCACCCACGATGCGCCGCACGTCGGCCAGTTCCGTGGGGTAGGTGGCGCCAACGACGAGGGCGCACTCGCCGAGCTGGGACCACTGCTCGGCGGTGCGCTCCGCGACGTGAACATAGAGCGGCTTGGCACCATGCTCGTCCGACGACACGATCGACTGCAGATCGTCCCCGCCGGGGTTGCTCGTGCGGCACAAAAGGATGACCCCACCGCCATCGGGATTGTTCGCCGGGTTGAAGAATGGCTCGATGGAGTCCGTTCCCATGTACGGATTGACCGTGACGGCGTGGGCGCGATAGCGCTGAAATGCCTCTCGGGCATAGTGATCTGCCGTGGAGCCGATGTCGCCTCGCTTGGCATCGAGGATCAGGGTGACGTCGGGATACGTCTCTCGGACGTAGCCGCAGATGGACTCCAGCGCCCCCTCGGCGCCTTGGCTGGCGAAGTATGCGATCTGAGGTTTGAACGCGCAGGCAATGTCTGCGGTGGCGTCGATGATCGCTCGACAGAAGCGCTCGATGCCTGCCTCATCGGTGCTGAGACCGGCGGGGAAGCGGGCGGGATCGGGGTCGAGACCGACACAAAGCATCGATCCAGCTGCGGTCCAGGAGCGTTCGAGTTGTGCATGAAATCCCACGGCTCTGAAGGTAGCCCTCACGGGGCCAGGCGAGTCGCACGACAGCCGAACTGGAGGTGCTGGTGACCGGATCGCTGTCTCAGCGCCTCAAGATCGGGTTCGACACGTTCGAGTTCGTCGTCAGAAGACGCGAACGTCTTGCCGCTTCAGCTCGGCCTGGACGGCCGCAACGTCGACATCGGCCACGTCTCGTTGCTGGCGGAGCGAAAGGGCGGCGGCAGCACCTGCGCCCTGACCGGCGACCGTGCAGCACATCATGTTCCGGACCGCGGCGTGAGAGTCTCGATCTCCGCCGATGCTGCGGCCGGTGACCAGCAGGTTCCGGATGCCTTTGGGCACCATGGATCGGTACGGGACCTGGAAGTAACGACCGGTCGTCGGGAGGATCAGGATGCCGTAGCCATCGATGAACTCGGGGAAGATTCCGACGCTGTCTTCGAAGCGGCCCTGCTCTCGAACGTCGTGCGCCGTGAGATTGTACTGAGCATCGATCTTGCGGGTGTCGCGAATGCCGATGGTCATGCCGAAGTTGCGGAGCTTGGCGTTCTCTGCGCCAGGGGTGAATCGGCGAATCGCTTCGGTGGCCATCATTGCCTGCCGGCGTCCCTCGATCTCGCCCTTTGTCAGGCTTCGTACATCGGTGCCATCGATCCCGTCGAGATGTACGAGGTTCAAGTACGTGAGATCGCCCTGATCGGAGATAGCGCCCCATGTTCCACCGATGGTGGTGAGGTCGCGAGGAATGATGCCTGCTTCCATGGCCTGCTCGAAGGGTTTGCGCAGGAAAGGGGAGAACATCTCGTCCTCCTTGCCCGTGGTTTCGATGGCCCACTCACCACCCTCCCAGTCCTTGTAGGTCTGGGGATCCTCCGCCACGCCGGCGAGGAAGGCCTGCTTGTCCACCCCAGTCAGATGGAACATGACGGACGCCGCCATCATGTGTTCCGGCGGGGTCTTGTGAGTTGGTGCGCCCACACGGTGAGCGAGATCTGCATCGCCGGTGGCATCGATGATTCGCTTGCCGAGTACGGCATGACGGCCGGACTTGGACTCGATGATCACGCCAACGAGCGAGTCGTCTTCGACGATGGGTGCCACCACCGTGGCGTGCAAGAGAGGCTCGATGCCCGCTTCCTCCACAAAGAGGTCGGCCACGTACTTGAAGGCTTCGGCATCGAGCGCATGACTGTCCGACTGCGGTTCCGGTTGAGCCGCGCCCATCGCCTTGGCTCGCTCTTCGAACTCGATGC
Source organism: uncultured Acidimicrobiales bacterium (assembly GCA_937997485.1). Classification (GTDB taxonomy): domain Bacteria; phylum Actinomycetota; class Acidimicrobiia; order Acidimicrobiales; family SZUA-35; genus SZUA-35. The sequence goes on from CALKTH010000042.1 coordinate 87,397, forward strand.
CAACACCCTCGGAGTCGATCGTGTTCTCGTGTCGGTACCACGCAAAGCCTTCGACCCCCACTTGTGTGATGTTCCCGCCGAAGCAGCCGTTGCGCTCGAGCAGGATCACCGAGGCACCGGCGCGAGCGGCCCCGATGGCGGCGGCCAAACCACCAGGGCCACTGCCAACCACCAAGACGTCGGCCGAGGTGAGGACCGGCGTTTGCCGGGCGGGTTCGCTGACGAAGCTCACCGGTCCAGGCTTCCAAGATCGAACCCGGCTTCGGAGGGCGCTTGATCGGGCCAGTTGGTGCGCCACACTTCCTCAGAAAGCGGGCCGACCGGCATCTTCTCGCTGCTGTTGGGGTGCAAGACGACGACGTCGTGGTTTGGCACCAAGAAGTAGGGGAAGGAGTAGCGATCGGTGCCGCTGCGATTGATGACTCGATGCGGTGTGGCCACGAACTCACCACCGGACCACAACTCGAGCATCTCGCCAATGTTGACGACGAGGGCATCGGGGTCGCACGACACTTCGATCCAAGACCCATCTGGCCCACGAACCTCGAGACCACCGACGGGGTCGGGATGCAGAAACGTGAGCACGTTCGTGTCCTTGTGTGGATGGATGCCCATTGCGTCAGCTGTCGGAGGCTGCGGCGGATAGTGAAGCAACGTCATGTTCGTGAGCGGCGTGGAATGACAGCGCCGCAGCTCGTCGGTGGAGCAGCCGAGGGCAGGGGCGACGACGTCCAGAAGGCTAGTTGCGAACTCGTCGCACGCAGCCCAGTACCGAAGGACAACATCTCGCATCTGGGGCACCTCCGCCATCCACCGATTCGGGCCGTAGAGGCGGCACTCGCGTTGCACGGGATGGTCGGGCGGGCATTCCCAGTGGAACTTGTAGCCCTCGTATTGATCGCCGGCATCGCCGTTGATCTCGGCCCGGTTCGGTGTGAAGAAGCCGAGAGGAATGAAGCCTCGATAGTTGTCTCGGGTGATCATTCCTTCGGTCTTGCAGGCATCGCTCAGTGCGAACAGCTCGACAAGCAGCGAGCGCATCTCGGCAAAGAGCGACGAGTCGATGCCGTGCCCAGTGACTGTTGCGAATCCGATGGAGCGGAAGGCCTCGAGGACTTCGGGTCCGAAGTTCGGATCGTCGGCGTCGAGGGCGGGAATGGTACGAACGTCTGGTGACACGAGCGTGAGTGTGGCACCTTCGTGCATCTCAAGAAAGCCTTCGAAGGGGAGCGCACAGTGACGGTACGCATCGAGAAGAACGGGCCGGTGTGGACGGTGATCCACTCTCGGTACGAGGCTCGGAACGCCATGGACCCGGCGAGTGCTCGGGCCCTGTTCGAGGCCTTCGTGGAGTTCGACGACGATCCCGATGCCTCGGTTGCAGTCTTCTGGGGTGAAGGCGGTGCCTTCTGCGCCGGATGGGACCTCAAGCATGCAGCGTCCCTGGACGACGACGACACCGGTGTGAGCACCCTCACGTTTGATCCCGAGACCAAGCACCTGCGGGCACCGATGGGCCCGAGCCGACTCCAACTGTCCAAGCCCGTGATTGCTGCGGTGAGCGGGCCAGCGGTGGCCGGAGGCATGGAGCTCGCGATGTGGGCCGACATGCGAGTGATGGAAGAGACGGCCTACATGGGTGTGTACTGCCGTCGCTGGGGCGTGCCCCTCATCGATGGCGGAACGGTGCGACTGTCCCGCCTGGTCGGTGAGGGCCGTGCGATGGATCTGATTCTGACCGGTCGACAGGTGATGGCTGAGGAGTGCGAGCGAATCGGTCTGGCTGAGTACGTGGTTGCGGAGGGGCAGGCTCGGGCCAAGGCGGAAGAGCTCGCTCACGAGATCGCTCGCTTCCCGCAGCAATGCATGCAGGCAGACCGGGCCTCGGTCCTTGCTACCTACGGCATGCCCGAACGGGAGGCGCTCCAGCACGAGTTCGAGAACAGCAGTCGGATGGTCGTTGAAGAAGGCATCGCCGGAGCCCGTCGCTTCAGCGCCGGCGCCGGCCGCAGCGGCGACTTCAACAACATCTAGCCCCAACCGCCCCCTGGCAGACCCGCGATGACCCTCGTGGCACCGTTAGGTGACGCCGGAGCGACAAGTAACGGTGCCACCAACCCCTCTTGCGCCTCGTGGCACCGATAAGTAACGCCGGAGCGACAAGTAACGGTGCCACCGGACTCGGGCGGGCCACCGGACTCGGGTGTGAGCTGGACAAGGGCCTCAGACGGCGGCCAAGGCTTCGGCGAGCGTGAAATGCTCGGCGTAGAGGGCCTTGCCGACGATGGCGCCCTCGATGTTGGGCGCGCTTTCCGCCAAGCTTCGGATCGCTCGGAGGTCGTCCAGAGAGGCCACACCGCCTGACGTGAGCACCTCGGCCGGTGTGGCTCGAGCGATGACTTCGTACAGGCTGAGGTTCGGACCGTTGAGCATCCCGTCCCGACCCACGTCGGTGACGATGTATCGGGCGCAGCCGGCCGCATCGAGCAGAGAGACGGCAGATTCGAGATCACCGAAATCGCCAGCTCCGCCCCGAGCCGACAAACGAAGACCTCGCAGGTCTCCCGAATCACTCGCATGCCCGCCGGACTGAACATCCAAGCTCACGGCCACGCGTGCGCCGTGTTCCTGAATGACCCGGCGACACCAGTCGGGATCGGCCAGCGCCGCCGTACTGAGGCTCACTCGTTCACACGTCGTTCGCAGAGCGCCTTCCAGCGAGGCGTCGTCGTGGATTCCCCCCGCCAGCTCGACTTTCACGTCGAGCTGCGAGAGCTGCTCGGTCACGTCGGCGAGGAGTGCTGAATTCGAACCTCGACCGAACGCCGCGTCCAGGTCTACGAGGTGGATCCATTCAGCGCCGTGCCCGACCCAACCCATGGCGACCTCGAGCGCGCTCCCGCTGGTGCTCTGGGCCTCGGAGCTGGCGCCGCGAGTGAGCCCGACCGCCCTTCCGGCCGCCACATCCACCGCCGGCAGGAGCGTCAGCGGCACTTCGTCGCCCTCCCTCTCGCCATCATCTTGCGGCGCCAGAGCGGGTCGCCTTGAGGAGCAGGAACCAGGGCCGGTGCACATCGTCGGCTCGCTCCGGGTGCGCCTGCGCTTGCTCCGTCGACGCACCGAATTCGACCATGCGGTCGAGCACGAATCCAGCGTTGATGACGGCGTTGACATAGGTGGCGACGGTTCGGTGCCGCTTCACGACGCCGTCCACGAACCAACTCGTGACCCGCTCACCTTCTGCGAGATAGTTGTCCAGCGGCCATACCCGGTCGCCGGCCTGGCTTGTCTCGAAGGCCTGGGTGCTTGGCGCGCTGTAGATTGGGTGCTCCACCGAAAAGACCAGCGCCCCTCCCGCAGCGAGCGACCCCGCGGTGGCGCTCAGCAGGCGGTCGAGATCACGGACGTAGTGGAATGCGAGCGAGCTGAACGCAACGTCAAAGGACGAGCTGGCAGGGACGAACTCGTCGAGATCAAGCTGTTGATATCGAACACTCGCTGCCTCGGTGTCTTCCTGAGCACGTTCCAGCATCTTCGACGACACATCGACTCCCAGGACCGAATGTGCCCCGCGCTCGGCCGCCCAGCGAGCGAACCAACCAAACCCGCAACCGAGGTCCAGCACTCGAGCGCCAGACACCTCGGGGAGCAGGGCCCTCATCTCCGGCCACTCCGCAGCGCCGTCGAGTCCGTGGACTTGCCGACCAAGCGTCGAGTAACCAGCGTGGAACTCAGGGTTGTCGTAGATGTTCTGCGCCATCGCCGCTCACGGCCTCCAGCCGGGATCGATGCGGGTGAAGCGAGGGTCTTTGTCCCAACGGATCACATCGCTCGTCTCGACGAGCCAGTCGAGCATGAGCTCACGGTGTTCCGCCACAACTTTTGGATGCTCGTCCAACACGTTCTCGTGCTCTTGAGGATCGTTGGTCCGGCTGTAGAGCTCGTCCGGCTCCGACTGGCGGTGGATGTAGGTCCACTCCGCAGTTCGGACCGACGTTGCCTTGCTGACGAGTTCGGGCTGCTCCCGCTGGAGTCGGGTCTTCGTGGCGTAGCGACCCTCCATGACGTCTTCGAAGAGATCGTTGTCGGCGGGGGAGAAGCCTCCTTCGCTGAAGGCGACGTCCCGATGAATCTCCGTCTCGCCGTTCAGAAGGGGCAGAAGGGAGCGACCGAAGTGCGTGTGCCCGGCCTCCGTTTCGGCGACGTCGAGCAACGTCGGCATGAGATCGACCAGCTCGACAAACGAGTCGTTCACTGCTCCCCGTGGTCCGTCGGGCAACGAGATGATGAGAGGGTTGCGAAGGAGACAGTCGTCGAGTCCCGACGGCCACTTTTCCACGAGGCCGTGATCGCCCAGGTACTCGCCGTGATCGGTGAAGAAGACCCAGCCCGTCCGTCCCGAAGCCCCGGCGCGCTCGACCGCATCTCGGACCCGACCGAGTTGATCATCAACGCGACTGACCATGCCGTAGTAGGTGCGAGTGATCTCGGCCCAGTCAGCGGAACTGAACGCCTCGAACCCGTGGCGCTGGCGGAGGTCAGCCTGAAAGCCCGGCTTGCGAGTCGTGCTGACTCCCGATGGGGCAGGCATGCCAGCCGGGTCATGGAGCGAGTACCACGGGTCTTCCACCTGGAACGGGACGTGCGGAAAGATCAGCGCAACGAACATGCACCACGGTTCCGGTGGGGGATCAGCCAGGATCTCTTCGACCGTCCGGATCGAGGCTTCATCGAAGTCCACGTACGGCACACCGCCTTCGATCGGCGGGCGCTTCCCGTCGTAGTACGCCTCGGCCAGCGGATGGTCGAGCTGGGAGAAGGCGCTGATGCCATGAGCCATCGGCGTGAGGAAACCTGCGAAGTTGGTGGATTGCTCGGTCACGCCCGGTGCGAACGTGTCGCCCCGCATACCCGCCCACGCCACGGTGTAGCCAGCGTCCTTCAGGTACCGCAGCAGGTTCGGGTCCTGCGGTTGCAGCAGGTTCGTCAGCGTGCGATGCCCGTGCACGTGCGGGTACCACCCGGTCATGAACGAGACTCGGCTCGGGCCGCACACAGGATGGTTGGCGTAGGCATTGGGGAAGCGGATGCCGTCGGCTGCGAGCGCGTCGATGTTGGGCGTGCGAGCCGCGCCTTGACCGAAGCAACCGATGGCATCGGACCGAAGCTGGTCGGGCATGAAGAGCACCAGGTTGGGACGGGACATGGTCTGCAGCCTGGCTCAGAACTAGTGTCGATCGCCATGGGGAACCACGAGATCGTGATCAAGGGCGGAACCATCGTGGACGGCACGGGTGCCGACCAAAGGTCTGGTGACATCGGCATCGACGGGGGAGTGATCACCGCAGTGGGCGGCACGCTTGGCGGCGATCGGGAACTTGATGCGGATGGTGCCATCGTCACGCCGGGCTGGGTCGACGTGCACACCCACTACGACGGACAGGCCGCCTGGGACGACACGCTCGATCCCTCTTTCAGCAACGGTGTGACCTCGTTGGTGATGGGCAATTGCGGCGTCGGCTTTGCTCCGTGCCCTCCCGGCGGTGAGCAGACACTCATCGAACTGATGGAAGGTGTGGAGGACATTCCCGGCACGGCCCTGCACGAAGGCGTGCCGTGGGGCGCATGGGAGACCTTCCCGGAGTACCTCGACTTCCTCGACGAGCGCTCCTACGCCATGGACATCGGCGCACAGATCGCTCACGGCTCCCTCCGCTATCACGTCATGGGCGAGCGAGGCGTGCACAACGAGGACGCCACAGCCGAAGACATCGCTGAGATGCGCCGACTCGTGGCCGAAGCGGTCGCCGCCGGTGCCGTTGGGTTCTCCACCTCTCGCACGATCTTTCATCGCTCGCTCGACGGCACCGCTGTGCCCGGCACCTACGCCACGGCGACCGAGCTCGAACAGCTTGTCCAGGGCATGGCCGATGCTGGTGGGGCCGTGTTCGAGGCGATCACTTCTGAGTCGATCGGCGATCTCGTTGACTTCGGTGGCGAACGCTTCCCACAGAAGCACGAACTGGATTTGCTCGCCGACATCTCTCGCTCGACGGGACAGAAGATCACCTTCACGACGGTGCAGAATCGCGACCGGCCCCAGGACTGGCGCAAGGTGCTGGACTTCGTCACGGAGCAGAACGCAGCGGGCACCAAGCTGTACCCCCAGGTGGCATCCCGGCCCATCGGGCTGTTGTCGAGCCTCGAGGGCTATCACGCCTTCATGCGCCGTCGGAGCTACCTGGAGATTGCTCACTTGCCCCTCGCCGAGCGGGCCAAGGCCATGCGGGACCCCGAGCTGAAGGCTCGGATCCTGGCCGATGACGACATCGAGCCGGAGAATCCCGGTTCGATGGAGTCGCTCTACAAGGCGCTGCTGGCCCGAATCCCCGGCATGTACCTTCTCGCTCCAGTCGTTGACTACGAGCCGACCCCTGATCAGTCATTCACCGAGATCGCAGCAGCGCGAGGCCTCGACCCCGTCGAGGCGGCCTACGACCATCTCTGCGAGGGCGACGGCACGAACGTGTCAACGATGCTCGGTGCCGGCTTTGTCGACCGAAATCTCGATGCCATCCACGACATGCTCACGCATCCGGAAACGATCACCGGTCTCGGCGACGCCGGCGCTCACGTCAAGCTCATCTGTGATGGCTCGGCTCCGTCCACACAGTTGACCCACTGGGCACGGGATCGGCATGCAGGGCCCAAGATCCCCCTCGAGTTCCTCGTCGAGAAGCAGACGCGGCGCAATGCTCGTCTCTACGGTCTGACCGATCGAGGCACCATCGAGGTCGGCATGCGTGCCGACCTCAACGTCATCGATTTCGAAAACCTCTCCGTCGGGCGCCCGGCCACGCACGCTGACTTGCCGGCTGGTGGCGTTCGCTTCCTCCAACCCGTCACCGGCTACCTCGCCACCTTCGTGAACGGTGTTCAGACTCGCTCCGATGGCGCCGACACGGGCGAGCGCCCCGGCCGCCTCATCCGAAACCGCTCCTAGACCCCGATTTCCTCCCCGAATTGCCGCGCCCATGTACCTGATAGGTACATAAACGCCGCAATTCTGGGAGTTGTGAGCGCCAGCGAACAACTCGAGAAACCCCAAAGGCCGGCTACGGCCGACGGGTTTCAGCGGTCGTCGGGGCGGTACATCTTGATGGGGCGCTTATCGGTGATCCACCCACCCTGCTTGCGCCACGGCTTGCCGGCGAAGGCGCCGCCGTCGACCACCTGGGCGTGGCCCGTGATGTAGCTCGACTCGTCGCTGGCAAGGAACACGGCGGCGTTGGCGATGTCGACGGGATCACCGATCCGGCCGAGCACCTGCGTCTTGCCTAGGCCCTTCTTCATCTTTTCCAGCTGCTCGTCGGAGGTCTTGGGGTGCCCGGCTGCGAGTGGTGTGGCGATGATGCCGGGGCAGATCGCATTGACTCGTACGCCGTAGTCGCCGAGCTCCAGCGCCACGGTCTTGGTCAGGTGGATCACCGCGGACTTGGCCACGCTGTAGAGGTGGGGTGACCAACCGGCCTGAAGCCCAGCGACCGACGCGGTGTTGATGATCGATCCGGAGCCCTGCTCTCGCATGACGGGAGTGACGTGCTTGATGCCGAGGAACACGCCCTTCACCAGCACATCGAAGGTGATATCGAACTCCTCGACCGTTGTGTTCTCAATCGGACCGAGGGCGCCCCCGAAGCCAGCATTGTTGAACATGATGTCAACGCTGCCCCAGCGGGAAAGTGCATCGCCGACCATCGCCTCGACGTCTTCCTCACGAGAGACGTCCACTTTGCGGAAGGCCGCGGTGCCGGGACGCTCAGCGTTCAGCAGGTCGGCAACCTCGTTGCCCTTGTCTTCCTGCATGTCGGCCACGAGGACCTTCGCACCTTCTTCGGCGAAGCGCAGGGCGCTCTCCCTGCCGATGCCGCTGGCGGCCCCGGTGATGATGGCCACACGGTCTTGGAGTCTTGTCACTTCGTTGTTCCTTTGCTTGGCCCCGTCATGATTGACCGGTTGCCCTGTTCCCAGATCTTGGCGAGCTTGACGTGGACGATCTTCCAGCCGTCGTCGGTGCGGACGCAGCGGTCTGTGTAGGTCCCGTACATCGTGTAGCGATCGCTCAGCCCGTCGTTCTCGCCGGCGCTCGCCCGCCAGTGCTCGGCTCTCATGTGAGCGGTGATCACCGCAGTGTTCGGCGAGACCGAGGTGTCGATCTCATAGCGATGGCTGCCCATGAAGTGCTGGGTGCGATCGAAGTGTTCGAACAGGCGGGCTGCACCTCGCACGTGCTTGTCCGCCGGAAGTGGCGCAGGAACAGGTCCGCCACCCATCCAGTCCGTCATGTCGATGATCACTTCCTCAGCGAAGATCGAGCGCCAGAGATCCCAGTCCTTGTTGTCGAGGCCGAAGGCGTATCGGTGGATGAGGTCTCGAAGATCGGACTCATCGAGAAGGCGCTGGACTGCCGCATCAGTCATCAGTTGCCGCCGCCCACTCGTCCTGCAAGGTGACCTCGGACAAGGCGAGTGCCTGAATCGATGCGTCGTCCGCGCCAAGCCACTCTTGGAGCACCGTTGTGTTGTGTTCGCCCCGCATTGGGGCATGGCCGACATCACTCAGGTCCGTCACCGACATGCGATAGGGAGCCCGCACCACCTCGCGCGTGCCTCCTGCCCGGTCGTCGATCGTGGCGATGCTCTCCCGATGGGTCAGCGTGGGTGACTCGATCACCTCACGGAGCTGACGCAACTCACCCCAGGCCAAGTTCGCTTCGTCGAGCACATGCAGAGCAGCCGCCCGATCAGGCTGGCCGACGAGGAAATCAGTGACCGCCTGTCGACGATTGGCCAGCTTCTCTTCGAGGGAGCCGTCAGGCGGGGTCGGATCTTGCACTCCGTGGATCTTGCTCATCTGGTGCCAGATCCACCGCAGGCCTCCGGTGAGCATGATCGGGCCCTCAGCTGCCTGCCAGATCTCCCCACCCTTGTGCTCTGCGAACTTTCCATCGAGCGAGGCGACGACGTTGTCGTTGGAGAAGCTCATGGCATCCACCATGGCCACGTCGATGTGCTGGCCGATGCCGGCGGCGTCCTTGACTCGCAGGGCCGCCATCACGCTGATCACGCCGTGCATACCGGAGAGGACATCGGCCGCGCTGAACGAAACATCATGGAGTGGGTCGCCCGCGTTCGGGTGTTTGTCGTCCTGACGGACCAGCCCGGCTTCGGCATGAACAACCGGGGCGTAGGCAGCTCGCTGCGCCTCCGGGCCGTCCTGACCAAACCCGCTGATCGACAGCATGATGAGCTCGGGATGATCGGCGGAGAGCGCCTCCCAATCCAGCCCGAACTTGGCCATCACACCGGGCCGGAAGTTCTCGATCACGACGTCGGCTTTCGCCGCGAGGTCGCGCACGAGATCCGGTCCGCCCTCGGCTGACAGATCGATGCTGATGCTCCGCTTCCCGCAGTTCTGCTGGGTGAAGTAGGTGGAGATGCCAGCAATGGGTCGGCCCCACAGCCGGGTTACATCACCTTCCGGAGGCTCGACCTTCACGACGTCAGCGCCGAGGTCGGCGAGCACGCGCCCAGCGACGGGGCCAGCGAAGACCCGGGAGAGATCCAGCACTCGGACGCCGGCGAGCGGAAGCGGAGGAGAAGGGCTCATGGGTCGGACACTAGGTGAGCTGGTGACCACGGTCACAACGCGAATGGCGTTGTCGTAGGACACAGGAGAAGATGAGGCATGGCCGAGCCCACTTCTGACACCACGCCGAGCGAAGCATCCAACGCAGAAACCGCGAAGCAGAAGGACGACAAGTTCCAGCTGAACTTCGACGTGACCAACGACGATGTGGCAAGGGATGGAGCCAAGCGGAAGGAGCGGCGTCCGCAGGAGTTCTACGACGAGATCAAGGCCAAGTACGCCGCCGAGCGCGACCTGCGGCTGGGATACCGGCCTCCGGGAACCGAGCAGTTCCAGGCGATGGAAGGCGAGCTCGAGAAGTACGAGTCGGATCCGCACGTCACCGAGCCGATCGAGCGGGACCCGATCATGGACGACGTCGAGGTGCTCTTCATCGGCGGGGGCTTCAGCGCCCTGCTGACCTCAGCCCGCCTCCGGCAGCGAGGCGTCGAGAGCATCAGGATCGTGGAGCGAGGGGCCGACGTCGGCGGCACGTGGTACTGGAATCGATATCCGGGTGTGGCCTGCGATGTCGTTTCGTACGACTACCTCCCGCTGCTCGACGAGATGGAGTACGTGCCGACCAAGCACTACGCCGAAGGGCCGGAGAT
>CALKTH010000043.1 GCA_937997485.1 uncultured Acidimicrobiales bacterium
CTGATGTACCTCTTAGGTTCATCAGATCCGCAATTCTGGGGAACAGAAGGAGCGATCACGACCGATCCTGTCGCACGTTCCTGCTGGCCATTCAGAGATTCGGTTTCACGATTGAGCTGAACTCGTCGTGCGCAGCGAGGGCGCCGGACATCTGCTCCCACCGGGCGATGAAACCGTGCACGGCGCCGTCGAACCGGGTCACGGTCGCCGGGGTGCCTGCTGCGTTCAGCCGGGATGCCCACTCCTCGCCCTCGTCACGCAGCGGGTCGAACTCGGCAGTCTGGATGTGAGCGGGTGCAAGGCCGGCAAGGTTCGTGGCGCGAGCGGGCACGGCGTAGGGGTTGCCGCTGTGCTCTGCGGGGACGAACTGATCCCAGAACCAGGCCATGTCCTTCGCCGAGAGGAAGTAGCCACTCGCGTTGTCCGTCATGGAGGGCCGGGTCTGACGGTCGTCGATGCAGGGATAGATGAGCAACTGGTAGGTCAGCGGGAGACCCTCGTCGCGTGCCCGCAACGCAACCCCGGCGGCCAGGTTCGCACCCGCGCTGTCGCCGGCAACGGACAGTCGAGACGGGTCGCCGCCGAGCGACGCTGCGTGCCCCGCCAACCAGGTGGTCGCGGCCCAACAGTCGTCGTGCGGCGCGGGAAACGGATGCTCGGGGGCAAGGCGATACTCCACCGAAACCACGAGAGCACCAGTGCGGGCGGCCAACCGTCGCGCAAGCGAATCGTGCCCCTCGATGCTCGAGAGCACCCAGCCTCCGCCATGGAAGAAGGCAATCGTCGGTAGATCGCGCGCTGTTGAGTTCGCGTAGACCCGCACCGCGATGTCACCAGCTGGTCCGGGAATCACTCGGTCTTCGACCCGAACGAGCGCGTCCCCGGCGGGCTTGGGGGCGCGGAGGTAGTTGGCCCGAGCCTGCTCCGGCGTTCCTTCACTCAGGGCCGGGATGTTCGCCGCCTGAGCAGCGGCCAGCATCTCGGCAATGTCAGCATCAACGGGCATAGCGGGATCCTACGCAAACGGAAGCGTGCGACTGGAAACTGCCTCGAGCCGCCGAGGCCAGATCGCTAGCTGATGAGATCGTCCAGCATGTCGTCGTCGGGAGCCTCGGACGCGTCCAGCGGATCGGTCTCCGCCTTCACCTCGTAGTAATCCGAGACGCCGTCGCCGTCGGTGTCGGCGTTGAGCGGATCCGTTCCGAGATCGACCTCGTCTCCGTCGTGGAGGCCATCGCCGTCTGAATCGACGGACTTGATGTCCAAGCCGAACTTGTCCTCGTAGTCGTCACTCAAGCCGTCGCCATCGCTGTCCACCGGCGGCGGGGTGCTTGCTCCGGAGCCAAAACTCCCGTTGCCGGAGACATCGACATCGGAGATGTCCACGTCTGGCGAGTCGACTGCGCCATCGCCAAAGTTGGTGTCCGGTGCGTCTCCACGGTCACTTGAGTCGCCACGCTCGTTCGGCGTTTCGTTCGGATCGTCGGGGTCCGTCTTCGACGTGATCTCCTCGAGGTCGCTGGCGCCATCGCCGTCGGAGTCAATGTTCAGACGATCCAACTGTTCGCTCGTCGGAGCGTCGGCAGCGGCGGTCTCGGGGATGTCGGGTCCGGAAGAACCACCACTTGGAGCCGGAACCACAATAGAGAAATCGTCATCGTCATCGTCCTCCGAGTCGGGACGTTCGTGAAGATCGGGAACTCCGTCGCCATCAGCGTCAATGTCCAGCCTCTCGGCCTGAGCATCTGTGGGCTGTGTCGCTACCGGGTTCTCCTCCCCCTTGCCGCCGTCGCCACTCCCCTTGTCGTCAGAGTCCTTGCCGTCGGGCTCCTTGCTGTCCTCGGCAGTCGGCTTGCCTTCGGCCGGCTTGGCGTCGACAGCTTCCCCTCGAGTCCCATCGCCCTTGGAATCGCCGGCGGTTTCCTCGACCTTCGGCTCGTCCATGACCTTCTCTCCTTGCTCTGCCATCGTTTCCCTCCGTGCGCAGTGATTGTCGAAGGACCGTACTTCTCGCCTTCTGAAGTGTCGACTGATCCTCGACAACCGAACAAGGCACAGCGAGCGATCCGACGAGCTCCCTGGCTGGTTGCCGTTAGCGACGCTTGAGCCCGCTGCGCCCAGGCAGCACCTCGCTCAGCCGAGTGAATCGGCTCAACCGAATCGGCAGCAGAGGCCGCTCCGCCTCGAGCGCCGCTACGAATCCGGCGAAGCCTTTGCTGACGCTGCGTTGATCGCGAAGCTCGATCACTGCTCCGTTCGGCGCCATCCTCGCCGGCCGAAACTCGACGACGTCGGCGAGAGGCACCGATCGCGTTTGGAAAGCGCTACGGCTCTCGAGATGTGCGTCCAGCAAGTGGAGCTCCACGGCCACCCGAAAGCCCATCCAATAGAAGCTCCAGGCCAGTCCGGAGAACCAGAAAGCGAAGACCAGCAGTGGCACCTCGAGAGAATCAGCGCCCGAGGCAACCGCAAGCACGAGCAGTGCGACGATCAGAGCGAAGAAGGCGAACATCGGCCGAACGACGCGACGACCGCCGGGCAGAGCGCGATAGCGAAGATCCGGCGAAGCGCTCATGGACGCAGCGTAGGTCCGAGGTCCGCCAGAGTCATGGGCCGCCGAGCCCACAACTGAGGAAGATCGGAACCACGGTGTGCTGGTTAGGTCCTCGCCTGATGGCTTGCGGCGAACATGGCGGGCGGGACTGAGGTGTGACGTTTGAAGTGACGGGCCAGATGCGACTGGTCGTAGAAGCCGACGGTGGACGCAACCTCAGCTGGCCTCATGCCCTGAAGTAGGAGGTCGCGGGCCGCCTGCACTCGCTTGCCGACGAGATACGCGTGGGGAGAGACGCCGTACGCAGCAGTGAAGCTGCGGATGAGATGGGGCTTCGATCGGTCGAGTGCAGCCGCTGCGGTTTCGAGAGAAACAGGCGGTCCGCACGGATCGTCAAGCATGAGGCGCAGCTGCTGGGCGACACCCTGCTCTTTTTGACCAACCGCAGCCGGACGGGCGGTCAGTCGGCGCGTGATGCGCTCGGCGATGAGTGCCACCGCCGACGACGCCATGAACGGGTCAGCGCCCGTTCGAAGTTCGTCGTGAAGGTTCGACAGACAACGGCGAAGCTCCGGATCCTCGATGTTGGTTCGATCCACGGCTGCGCCGATGAGGTCAATCGGCACGACCGACTGCTCGAGGTAAAGAACACGCTTCACGAAGCCGTCGGCACGCCTGGCCGGCTTCCCGTTGTGAGTGACGCCCGGGGGGAGAATCGCCACCGTCTCTCCAAGCGCCCCGCACTTCCGACGGTCGAGGTCGTAGTCGATGGCTCCGGTATCGACGATCAGCACGGTCCAGGTGTCGTGGCTGTGCGTCGGGTATCCGTAGTCGACGATTCGAGCGTGAAACACCTCGGAGATTTCCGGGATGCCTGGCGGACGCCACGCCTCGATCCGGCATCTGCCAGAAGGGATCTCGTCGGTCACGTCAACAACGTACAAGACGAGTCCTGTCTGCTCGTCCAGAATCCATCCCATGGACGCATCGAAACCCGTCAACCTCAAAGAAGCACTCGCCTCCTTCGACGACATCTACAGCCCCCGCATCGTGGCCACGATGAACGACTACGACGTGCGAATCGCTCACACGCTTGGAGATCACGTGTGGCACAGCCACGACGACACCGACGAGTTCTTCCTCGTGCTCGACGGTCAATTCGACATTGCGCTTCGGGATGCGAGCGGAGGAGAGACCACCGTGGTTCTCTCCAAGGGTGACACGTTCGTGGTGCCGCGAGGCACTGAGCATCGGCCTTCCTCACCGGGCGGCTCGATCTTGATGTTCGAGCCCTCCGGCACCTCAACGACCGGCGACCGCCACGAGGGCGCGATCCCTGATCACGTCGATTCAACGACTGGGCATCAGCTCTGAGCGGGGAGGCGATAACAAGCTTGTGCCCGTCGACGGTCGACTGGAGCGGAACCTCTCGAGACCGGACGGTTGCTGAAGCCTCGTCCGGCGCCGGCGAACATAGTGTCGGTCAACTCATCGAGTTCTGCAGCCGACACCTGGATGGCGGTGCGCAGCTACTTGGGGCGTACGACGAAGATGCGATTGTCGGGATGGCCGTGGTGGAACCGACGCTGCAGCCCGGTCTCGGATGGCTCGTCCTGCTGCACGTCTCGAATGGTCGGCGACGTAGTGGTGTCGGTCAGGCGCTGTGGAGCGCGGCGATATCCGTCGCTCGGAAGTCAGGCGCCAGCGCGATGTACGTATCGGCAACGCCGACCGGCTCGGCTGTGCAGTTCTATCTCAAGCAGGGATGCAAGCTCGCCGAGCCGGACGAGATCATCCCAGAACTCTTTGCCTTGGAGCCCGACGACATTCACCTGGTCTGCGATCTCAAGACCAGCGGCTGAGTTCGCCAACGACGTGGCACCAGGAGTCAGTCGGCTCTCGGTATCGCCACGAATCGGTTGCGTTCAGGTGAGCACGACTGCCAGCGCTGACCCGACGCCACAACAGGTCTCAAGCGACACAGACGGGGCCGCCTCGAAAGGCGGCCCCGGATCTGTCGAATGGCGGAAGGTATGGGATTCGAACCCATGGTGACCCGAAGGGCCACAACGGCTTTCGAGGCCGCCCCATTCGTCCGCTCTGGCAACCTTCCGTAGGCGAGGCTAGCGGAGCGATTCGGCGGTGCCGACGGCAGTGGCGACCGAGTCGGTCAGCAGGCGTAGCGGTGGCGCCGACCGAACACGGCGAACTTCAAGAACAATGCGAACAACACCCAACCGAAGAAGGAAGAGATTCCTCCGAACACCATCCAGACGACGCCCACCACGATGGCCAGCCTGATGATCGGGAATCCGCCGTACGACTGGCGGACTCTGCGGTCTGAGCGGACGTCGATGCCCGTCGTCGACGATCGACGAGACGCTCCGGTACTCGCCGATGGGAGCCGAACGGGAGGCAGACCCTCCAGTGCAGCAGCGAGGTCCGCCTCGAAGCGAGCCGAAGTGACGAGGTCGACTCGATCCTCAAACTCGTTCAGGTCCAGTCGCCCTTCGGTGAAGGCGGCACGAAGCGAGTCGGTGACGATCTCACGGTCGGCGTCCGAGAGACGAAGGGGCGTCGTCTCGCTCATGTCGAACGGTGTGCTGGGGGCTGCACCTCAACGGTGGTGCGGCCAGGGACGGGGTCAGTGGTCACGATGAGCATGAGCATTCAACGCCGGTCTCGATCGCTGGGTTCCCCAAAACGTGCGAACCTTCGGACCGAGAGGTCGTGGAGCCACCGGCCACGGCCCGCCCGAGCCACCCAACGTACGAGGCGTGTCATGTCCGCTCCCCCACCCGACGTCGTCGCTGATGAACTCACCGAACTCGCCGATGCACTCCACGCCGCGGCCAACCCCGAGCTCGCGGAACCCATGGCCGCGTACATGAAGAACCACTTCGACTTCCTCGGCATCAAGACGCCGGAGCGTCGAGCGATCGCCAAGCCCTTCATGACCACGGGCGCTCGGTGCGACAGCGACGAGATCATGTCCATCGCCCACTGGCTCTGGGAACAGCCCTACCGCGAGTTTCAGTACGTCGGCTCGGAGTTCTGCCGGAAGTGGGCCAAACATCTCGAGCCCTCAGCCTTGCCGGATGTCGAGGAACTCATCATCACCAAGTCGTGGTGGGACACCGTCGACGGGCTCGCACCCCACACGGTCGGACCGTTGGTCACCGCCAATCCGGAGCTCCGGGAAGTGATGGACCAGTGGATCGACGACGAGAACATCTGGCTCGCCCGCACCGCTCTCATCCACCAGCTCTTCTACCGGAACCAGACCGACGCCGACCGACTCTTCGACTACTGCCGGCGTCGCATGGCAGACAAAGAGTTCTTCATCCGCAAGGCAATCGGCTGGTCACTGCGCCAGTACGCCCGGACAGACGCCGATGCGGTGCGAGCCTTCGTCCGCCAGCACGAGAGCGAACTGTCCGGCCTTTCCAAACGAGAGGCGCTCAAGCACATCGGCCAGGAGTGAGCTCGGCCTGAAGCGCCGGATCAGATCCACTTGGCCGGGGGTGTCGGCGCGCCGACCGCTGCCTTCTTCTGGCTGTCAAGCGCCGCCTTGAAACCATCGAGCGGGAGCGGTCGGGCGAAGTAGTAACCCTGCCCCAGATCCACGCCTAGCTGATCGAGGGAGTGGAGTGACCCCACCTGTTCGATGCCCTCGGCGAGCACGTCGAGACCGAGCGTGTGGCCGAGATCAGTCATGGCCCGCACGAACGTGGAGTCTCCCTGTTCGAGATCGTTCACGAACGGTTGGGCGATCTTGAGAATGTCGAGGGGGAAGCGGCGCAGATAGCTGAGCGAGGAATACCCGGTGCCAAAGTCATCCAACGCCACTCGCACGCCTCCATCTCGCAGCCGATTCAACTGGGAGGTGGCGAAGTCCGGATCATGCATCAGTGCCGTTTCGGTCACCTCGAGGACGATGCGGTTGCTGTCGGCTCCCGCGTTCGAGATTTGCCGCTGGACCCGGTCCACGAGGTCAGGTTCCTGGAGTGTGCGCATCGAGAGGTTGGAGGCGAGCCAGATGTCGCTGTGCCCGACGAACGAGAGGGACTCGAGGTCGTCGAGCACGCGAGCGAACACAAACGAATCGATCGGGACAATCAGGCCGGACTGCTCGGCCTCGTCGATGAATCCCTGGGGGAGCAACAATCCTTCGGGAGAGACCCAGCGCACCAGCGCCTCCGCAGCCACAACACGGCCCGTTCGAAGGTCGATGATGGGCTGGTAGAGCACGCTGAACTGCTCGTCGGCCACAGCCGTCCGAAGCTGGCTGCGCAACTGTTGACGAGCTGAGGCCTCGGCATGCATCGCATCTTCGAAGACTTGGATGGAGCCCTTGCCGAGCTGCTTCGCCGCATACATCGCCACGTCGGCATGGGCGATGAGATCGGCCGCCGTTTGCCCAGGCGACCACACCGCCCGCCCAACGCTGGCGCCGACGTTCACCGTGTTCGAATCATCAACGACGTACGGCCGATTCAACGAATCAAGGGCCCGCTCAGCCACCAGGTCGGGCCGGACGCTATCCACGAGCAGTACGGCGAACTCATCGCCGCCGAGCCGAGCCGCCACATCCGTTGGTCGCACACAGGCCGATAGGCGCTTGGCCGCCTCGATGAGCACGGCATCGCCGGCGCCATGGCCAAGCGTGTCGTTCACTTCTTTGAAGTCATCGAGATCTAGGTAGAGAAGCGTGAGTGATGGATCATCGGTCTGCAGCAGTTCGTTCAAACGTCGACCAAGCAACGCCCGATTGGCGAGACCTGTGAGGCCATCGTGGCTGGCTTGGTGGGCGAGCTCTCGTTCAAGAGAACGGAGCTGACCAATGGCCAATTCGAGTTCGTCATTCTCAAGTGCCAGTGCGGCGTGCTGGACCAGCGTGCTGAAGAGCTGAAGATCGTCCGGCACGAACGTGGAGACGTCGCCCAGTCGGTCAGCCACGAGGAGCAGGCCGGTGCGTCCCTCGCCCGAGTGCAGCGCACCCAGCATCGCGTCGGCGAAGCCCCGCTCGCTCAGCAACTGGGCGGCCACGGGATTGATGGGATCACAGATCACCGCGGGAGTAGCGAATTTCGTGAGCTCATCAAGGTGGGCGCGTTCTGCCGCCGTCATGTCACGTTGTTCGACCGCCCCGTTTCGCCAGGTGAGGATCGTGCCCGCTCCCGGTTGATCCACGGCGCTTCCGGTGGCGGCAGTGTGGAGTTCGACGATGCCGGCCCGGAACATCGTGGCCGCCTCGGCCAGAAGCGGTCCGGCAGGAGGTCCCTCATCGTCGTTGTCGATGAGCGAACGAGTTGAGCGATAGAGGAACTCCACTCGCTCTCGTTGATCTCGCTCGGAGAGGTAGGACCGGTAGGCGAGATAGAGAACGACAGTGGAGGCGATGAGCAGCACGACACTCGCCGGCTCGACGGTGAGGAGCAGCGCCATCACCAATGCCTGCACGTAGTTCGCGCCGCTCACAAGCAGCGCAAAGATGATCATCCCGCCGAAGCGATCGAACCGAAGCCCGCCTTCTACGATCGAGACGACGAGCCAGATGTTGACGAGCTCCAGCGAACCACTGATCGCCACGGCCAAGAGAATGGCCAGCCAACCCGCAGGCTCGAGTGGATCCGAGCTCCCAACCAGGGTGTCCAACACCACCCAGGCCACAACGAAGTGGAGCGTGAAATTGGCCACGTTGAAGGCGACCTTCACAGGCGGCAACTTCTTCACGAAGTGCAACGCGAGCGTCGAGCCGGCGACCACGGCAGGCACCGACCATGTTGGGCTGCCAAAGAGCAGGCCAAGGATCAGCGGGATCTCGAAGAACGAGAAACTGCTTGCCTCGCTGCGGAAGTGCATAAGCACGACCCACGCCTGGACGGCGAAGAAGCCTGCGGCCAAGAAGCCCCAATGCAGATCGAATGCCGGTGAGATCGGCTCAGCGCCAAACAGCACGAAGAGCCACAACGCAAGAGCGCTGCAGCTGATCGCCGCGATCAAACCCCAGACGAGGTTGGTCGTGGAAGGGCGAGGCATTCGCCGTCCCTTGTTCATGCGGTGCCCATCGGCCTAGAGAGAGTCGAATGGAGGAGTCATGACCCACCCCCTCCGGGCGACTAACTCCAGCCGGTTCCCGACCAGCCGCTACCGGACCAACCAGCACCAGACCAACCGCTGCCGCTCCAGCCATTGCCGGACCAACCAGCACCAGACCAACCACTGCCGCTCCACCCGGCGCCGCTCCAGCCGCTGCCGGACCAGCCTGCACCTGACCAGCCTGCACCGGACCATCCACTGCCGGACCAGCCGTTGCCAGCCCAGCCGCCCTTCTCGGTGCCGAACCCTGCAGGAACTGGGGCACGTTCGAAGTATTGACCTGCGAACCAGGGGTAGCCGTGCACTCGGAGCGACCAGATCGCACGGTTGAGGCTCAGACGACCGCTGCCGTCCTTGTCTCGCCCAGGGGCGACGTTGCGAGCGTTGTCGGTCAGGAGAGCCTTGATCTCATCGGGCGTAAGCGTCTGGTCGTGCTCGAGAAGCAGGGCGATCGATCCAGCGAGCACGGCGGAGGCTTGCGAGGTACCCGAGGCGACGGCGAAACGCTCGCCAATTCGTGAGTTCGGGTAGTGCGAGTCGGCGTACGAACCCGGCACTCGGAGGCTGACGATCGAGCGACCGGGGGCGGCGATGTCGGGATCGCGACGCCCGTTGCCGTTGCTCGACCACTGGGCAATGCGATCGTCGCCGAAGTCGGTCGGTGAACCGTGATCGGTGCCAGCCGTCGCCATGACAAACGGGTCGACGGCGGGGTTGTCCAGACCGTAGTTGTCGTTGCCTCGGTTGCCGCCAGCGACGACGACCACGATCCCGTTCGCCCAAGCCTCCTCGACTGCAGCCGAGATCGGATCCGACAGGTACTCAGGGCCCTCGTAGCCGAAGGCCAGGGTGAGCACTCGGATGTTCATGCCGTTGGCGTCCTTGTTCAGGATGGCCCACTCAATGGCGGCGACGATCTGAGGAATGGTCGTCACTCCCTTGGCGTCGGCGACCTTCAAGTTCACGAGGCGAGCGTCAGGAGCGATGCCGGTGAAGTGGGGTGAGCTGCCATCGGCGTTGGTGCCATCGTTACCGGCCAAGATGCCAGCGAGGTGGGTGCCGTGACCGTAGAGGTCGAGGTGCGCCAGGTTCGGATTCGCTCCATCGGTGGAGAGATCCGGGCCGTTGATGATCTTGCCTTCGCCGTCCAAGCCCTGAACGGGCGTGATGCCGGAGTCGATGATGGCGATGTCGATGCCCTGTCCACTCAACCGGCGGCGGGGGCCACGACGGTCTATGGCGTAGCGCAGGTTCGGCGCCCACCCGTTCAGCTCGGTGATCCAGCTTTGGCGCTCGTCGGTCACGGTGGTGATCGCAGCCACGGCACCGTTCAATGCATCGTCTGCTTCAAGCAGCTCGACGAGCTGTGCGTTCGTGGCGTTCGCCGTTGCCGCTTCAATCACGTTCTCGGTCGCGGTCAGCGCTTCGTTCAAATCTTGGTTGGCCCGCTCGATGGCCCACTCGTTGGGCTCGCCCGGGGCGTTGATGATCGCCTCAGCTTCGTCGATGGCGACCTGTGCGTTGTCGAGGGCATCAATCAACGCACGATTCTCAGCGGAGGTGACGTCAAGGAGAATGTCGGGGTGGGCGGGAGCCTGTGGAGTTTCGAAGTACCAGTCAGCGTCAGACCAGTCGTTCGCGACGTAGCTGGTTTCCCACGAGTTGATCGGATTCGGGATGGCGAGCACCTCCTCGAGGGAGTCCGTGGCGTCGGTCAGCTCCTCGGTCGCCTCGTCGAGGATCTCAACAACCTCGGCTTCGAGCACCTCAGGGGCAACTTCGAACCCCTCGAGCAGACCCGAGTCGATCACGACGGTCGAGGCGTCTTCCCACTCGGACTCGAGAAGAGAAACAACCGGCGTCTCCGCCTGCATGCCAACGGGCGAGAGGGTCCCGGCGGCAAGAGCAGCGAGGCTGATCCACGTCACGCCCAGCGCTCGTTTCCCGAGGCCGTTCTTCTTGGTTGTTCCAGTGCTGCCCGTGGGCATTCCGCCGTCCATGACCACTTGCATCGATGCAATTGCGTCAGAACTGTCTAGGTGAATCCGCCCGGTTAGATCGGCCGGACTACGTCGAAGCGGGTGAGGACACCCAGGCCGACGTCGCGAACGAGGCGAACCTCAGCGTTGATTGGCGAAAAAGTCCGTCAACAGCCCCGCGCACTCCTCCGCTCGGACCCCAGCCGTGAGCTCGATGCGGTGGTTGAGCCGGGGGTCATCGCAGATGTTGTAGAGGCTGAGGCACGCACCGGCCTTCATGTCGGCGGCTCCGTAAACGATGCGTTCCAGTCGGCTATTCACACCCGCTCCGCCACACATCAGACACGGTTCGAGCGTGACGGCGAGCGTGCAGTCCTCGAGACGCCACTCCCCCACAACCTTCGCTGCATCTCGCAGGGCCAACACTTCGGCGTGAGCAGTCGGATCGCCGGTCAGTTCACGCTCGTTGTGGCGCGACGCAATGATCTCACCGTTGCGAACAACGACCGCCCCGATTGGCACATCGTCGTGCGCGAGCGCCTTGCCAGCTTCTTCGATGGCCAGGCCGATGAGTTCCTCGTCCGTCATGCACGCATCATGCCGCCAATCGCCGAGGGGCGCCGAATGCCCGGCCTCTGTCACTCGTCCTGCGAGTCCGGCCGCCCAAAGGCGCCGAGGGCGGCGGCAACCGTCATTGCCATGATCGGCCACACGGGCCAGAAGTAACCACGGCTCGTGATCGCCCAGATCACGACGAGCATGGCCGAGAGCACAATGGGGATGCGATACGTCTCGAAGAACGGACCGGCTCGGCGGGCGACGGCAGGGGTGGGCGCGGCCAAGGGCTGTATCGCTGGCAGGTCGGCCGTCAACGGCACGAGATCGCCTGCTGTCTTCGCCTCGGCGACGAGGGTGACTCGCTCTTCGAACTCGCCAAGCGTGAGCCGTCCTTGGCCGAAGTGCTCCCTCAGCTGATCGATGACTCGGTTCCGGTCGGCGTCGGCGATCCGGATTTCCGGAAGCGAATCATCCATACACATGACTCTAGATCGTTCGACCCTGGCGCTCCCTGTTCAGTCAGCGGGCCGAAAAGCCGGTGTGCCCGCCGATTGCTCGGCGGGCACACGTTGTTGGCGGAGGCGGTGGGATTCGAACCCACGGAAGCTCTCACTTCACACGCTTTCCAAGCGTGCCGATTCGGCCGCTCTCGCACGCCTCCATATGTATTCGACCCGCGAGTCAACTCCCGGATCGGTTCGATAGGGTATCGAGCGTTCGCCTGCTTTGGCAGGTGACGGTCGGACCCTGTGCGACTGAAGCCCGTGAACCGAGTCAGGGCCGGAAGGCAGCAGCTCTCAGCGGAAACTTCGGTGCGCCGCAGATCGTCTGGCCGTCACTTGCGAGAGCAGGCGTTTCGCTTTCTCGCTCGCCACCACAGGCCCTGCCGGACCATCGGCCTCGTGCCTCGCAGCACCTCGGACCCACCTCACCGGGAGTATCTGCATGCACTCGAGCGTCGATCACTCGATCGTCGTCGCCGCCCAGGCATCCCACGGCGCCATCAGTCGTCGCCAGCTTCGCGACCTCGGCCTCAGCGAGGCCCAAATCAAGTCCCGCATCGGAGGCCTACTGCGGCGATACGTGCGGGGTGTCTACATCGTCGGCCACATGGACAAGTTTGCGGTCGCCGCTGCGGCCCTGCTCGCACTCTCGGAGTTAGCAGCCGTGTGTTTGTGGACAGCTGCCGGCCTGCACCAGATGCCAGTCGCTCGAAGCGCAACGATCCACCTGCTGGCGCCGCACGGCCGGAAGCGGGCCCTGCCAGGGGCTCGAGTTCATCAAACTCGCCAGCTCGGCCCCGAGGACGTGACCGTCATTCGAGGGTTGCGATGCACAACCGCAGCACGAACGATCTGCGACCTGGCCGCGCACCTATCGACCACACGGCTTCAAAATCTCATCGAGTGGACGGTGACTGAGGGCCGAATGTCTGTCGAAGAGTTCCAGGCGTGCGCCGCGGGGTTCATTCGCAAGGGCCGGGCTGGAAGCGGAGCCCTCCGCACCCTCAACTTCGAGCTCTTCGACGACGAGCCCTATCCGATTTCGAAGCTCGAGAGGCTGGCAAAGGCGCTCTTTAAGAGCGAAGAGCTTCTGGCTGGCTTCGTGATGCAGTTCCGACCGCCGTGGTACGACGGACTTCGAGGCGCCGTCGACTTCGCTTGGCCCGAGCTCCGGTTGATCGTCGAGGTAGACGGGCGCCGCTGGCACGCCCGCAATCTCGAGCGCGAGGACGACAACCGGAGGGATCGCAGAGCAGCTGGCCACGGGTGGCTCGTCGTTCGCATTACCTGGCAGGAGCTCACGCGTCGTCCAGGGTCGGTGCTGCTCGACCTGCTCGAGATCGTTCGTGTGCGCCAGCCCGAAACAGCGGCCTAGATGTGCCTCAATCGCTCCAGCGCCTACCTGGAGTCGCACAAGGCGAAAAACCGCCGCTGCCGGCTCCAGAAATGCTCTGGAGCGAAAACGGAATCCGCGGGCGAACGTGGAAGCGGCCACTCGGGATGGAAGCGTGGGGAAGGCCGGGTGGGGGTGGAGGGTGAGCGGTAGGATCGGCCGGTGGCCACGCAGAGTCTCTACCGCCGCTACCGATCACGGAACTTCGCCGAGATCCGTGGCCAGGAACACGTCACCAACGCCTTGCGCTCGGCAGTTGCCGAGAACCGCTGGAGCCACGCGTACCTGTTCAGCGGACCCCGCGGTACAGGCAAGACGAGTACGGCCCGAGTGCTGGCCAAGGCACTCAACTGCGAGAACCTCCAAAACGGCGAGCCGTGCGCCGAATGCAAGAGCTGCCTCGACATCGAGCAGGGAAAGTCCTTCGACCTCCATGAGCTCGACGCGGCGAGCAACAACAAGGTCGATGACGTCCGAGACCTGATCGCCAAAGTCGCCCTCGGCTCCCCCGGGCGCACCAAGGTCTACATCCTCGATGAGGTCCACATGCTCTCGGCTGGCGCTGAGAACGCGCTGCTGAAAACCCTGGAGGAACCGCCCGACCATGTGGTGTTCGTGCTGGCCACGACCGAGCCCCACAAGGTTGTCGAGACCATTCGCAGCCGCACCCAGCACCACCACTTCAACCTGCTTCCCAGCGCCGACCTGCGAGACCACGTGAAGATGGTCATCGCCGACGCCGGGCTCGACGTCAACGACGACGGCATCGAGTACGCACTCCGCACCGGAGGCGGCTCCGCTCGAGACACGCTCTCCGCGCTGCAGCTCGTGGCATCCACCGGCGGGGTACCTGAGAGCTCAAACGTTGGGCGGGAAATCGCCACAGCAATCGGCGCCGCCGACCCGGGCGCAACCGTTGCCGCTGTGCAGACGGCCATCCGCACTGGCCGGGAACCCCGCACGATCGGTGAGGCCGTCCTCACCTCCCTCCGCCACGCCTTCCTCTCCTCCATGGGTGCGTCGATGGACGAGCTCAGCGAAGACGCCCAGAACGAGGCGGCCGAACTCTCCGCCGCCCTCGGGCCAGCCACGATCACGCGGTCGCTCGAAGCCCTTGGCCAGGCCCTGGTGGAGATGCGCCAGGCGCCCGACCCTCGAGTGCCGCTCGAGGTCACGCTCCTGCGCTTGGCTCGGCGAGACGGCAACGACACTGCCGCCCTCATCCAGCGCATCGAGAGCCTCGAACAAACGGTGGCCGCACTGCAGGCGGGCGAGACTCCAATGGCAGCATCCGCCGCGGCACCGCAGCAGACGCCCTCGCCCACACCCGCGCCAGCGCCGCAGCAGCAACCGGCGGCTGCTCCACAGGAACAGGCGCCGCAAGCGCCCGCCGCCCAAGCCCCGACACCTCCCACTCCGGCCCCACAGACTCCGGCCCCGCACGCAGCAGCACCGGCTCCTGCCCCACAAGCTCAGGCACCACAAGCTCCGACAACCCCGGCGCCAGCGCCCCAAGCTGCTGCAGCACCGGCGCCTGCCCCACAGGCTCCGGCACCCCACGCACCAGCACCCCGCCGAGCGCCTGCACCCCCGCGGGCCAACGAACAGCCCTCGCCGCAACCACCGGCTCAGCAGCCTGCACAACAGCCGCCTGCACAACAGCCGCCTGCACAGACCGAGTCCGCTCCGCAGGCTCCGGCCGCCACCGGCGGGGCCACCATCACCTTGGCTCAGCTCACCGCCGCCTTCGACAGCAACCTTCTCGACAACGTGCCCCAGCGAGTCCGCAGCCGGTTCCGCGTCTGCCACTTCACTGCCGTCGACGCGAACGTGGCCACCATCGCAGTCCCGAACGCGGCCTACGTCGACCGCGTTCGCGAAGTGAAGGCCGACGTCGAGGCAGCGATCGCGCAGCAGCTCGGCGCGAACCTCACCATTGAGGTCGTTGTTGGCGAGGGTGCCCCTCCTTCCAACCCGCCTCCTGGCCAACCGGCGCCGGCCCCCATTCAGGCCGGACAGCCCCAATCCGCGCCACCGCAACAGGCAGCGCCAGCGCCGACACCGGCTCAGACTGCTGAGGCAGAAGCGGCGGAAGTCGGCGACATCAGCGAACTGGCCGATGCCAACGACATCGCCGCCAGCAGCGTCGATCGCATCCAAGCGCATTTCCCTGGAGCCACCGTGGTTCCCCCACCCAACAGTTGAGGTACACACATGTCCGATGATGGTGGTTTCGATCTCGGAGGTCTGCTGCAGCAGGCCCAAGCCATGCAGGAACAACTCGCCGCAGCTCAGGAAGAGCAGGCCAACACGATCGTGACCGGCACGGCCGGTGGCGGCAAGGTCTCGATCCAGATGACTGGTGCCGGGAGCTTCAATTCGGTGAGCATCGCTCCCGACGTCGTGGACCCGTCCGACGTCGAGATGATCGAAGACCTTGTGCTTGCCGCCCTCCGAGACGCAGCCGCGCAAGTCATGGAGATGCAGCAGAGCGCGATGGGCGGGATGGACATGCCCGACATCGGCGGTCTCGGCGGACTCCTCGGCGGTTCGTGACCGAGTGAGCTCGTACGCGAAACCCGTCGAGGTTCTCATCGACGAACTGGGACGCCTCCCCGGCGTCGGACCCAAATCGGCACAACGCATCGCCTTCCATCTCCTCAAGATGGATCGCATCGATGCGGTCCGCCTTGCCGATGCGGTCATCTCCCTGAAGGACAATGTGTCGTTCTGCGAGACGTGCTTCAACGTTGCCGAAGGCGACGAATGCCGAATCTGCATCGACCCGCAACGAGACCAACAGGTGCTCTGCGTCGTCGAAGAGCCCAAAGACATCGCAGCGATCGAGAAGACCGGCGCCTTCAACGGCCGCTACCACGTGCTTATGGGTGCCATCGATCCTCTCAACGGCGTAGGCCCCGAACAGCTCAAGATCAAGGAGCTCACCCTCCGAGTCGTCAGCAGCGACATCACCGAGGTGATTCTCTGCATGAACCCGAACCTCGAAGGCGAGACCACGGCGGCGTACATCGCCACAAAGGTGCTCGGTCCCTACGAAGTGAACGTCACTCGGCTGGCCTCCGGACTTCCCGTCGGCGGCGACCTGGAATACGCCGATGAGCTCACGCTCGGTCGTGCACTCGAAGGCCGACAGTCACTGAGCTGACACACAGAAGGACGAAAAGCGAACGAGCCGCCGGATGAACCGGCGGCTCGTTCTTCGGATTACCACGCTGCAGTGCCTCGATGACTGTGGCGCGGGCGGTATGGGTATCCAGCCACCGAAGCACCACAACGTGTTGCCGTTACGTTACAGCGAGGTTGGCCAGACGACAAGAGAAACTTCGACATTCTTGTCCAAGCATCGACAATGTCAGTCGAAGCGACACATTAGCTAACGGTACGCACCAGCAACGCGTCACCCTGGCCGCCACCTCCGCAAAGCGCAGCAGCACCCACAGACACGCCCCGACGCTTCATCTCATGGAGCAGCGTGAGGGCCAAACGGTTGCCGGAAGCACCGATCGGATGGCCGAGGGCGATGGCGCCACCGTTCACGTTCACGACCTCATCACTGATGCCAAGCTCGCCCATCGATGCGAGCGCCACAGCGGCGAACGCCTCGTTCAGTTCGTAGAGCCCGATCTCACTCTGCTCCATGCCGGCGCGAGCGAGCGCCTGGTTGATCGCCTGCGAGGGTTGGGTGAGCAGCGAGGCGTCGGGCCCGGCGACCTGACCGAAACCAACGACCTCGCCGAGTGGCGTAACACCCAGCTCCTCCGCCTTGGCCTTGCTCATCACGATCGTGGCCGAGCCACCGTCGGAAATCTGCGAAGCATTGCCAGCGGTGATGTTGCCAGCCTTGTCGAAGGCTGGTCGGAGTCCGCTCAGCGACTCGGCCGTGGTTCCAGGACGCACACCCTCGTCGGTGTCGACCATGATCGGATCACCACGACGCTGCGGCACAGCAACCGGCACGATCTCTTCTTCGAACAAGCCGAGCTTCTGGGCGTTGGCCGCCCGCTCGTGCGACTGAGCCGAGAGCACGTCCTGCGGCTCACGGGCGAGGCCTGCGCTTGCCGCGTACTTCTCCGTGCCCGCACCCATGGCGCATGCATCGAAGGCGCAAAACAGTCCGTCGTACATCATCGAGTCGACCACGCTCTTGTCGCCCGCCCGGTACCCAGCACGGGCGCCAGGGAGCAAGTACGGCGCGTTGGTCATGGACTCCATGCCTCCGGCGACAACGATGTCAGCTTGACCAGTGGCGATCATTTGATCAGCCAGGGCGATCGCATTGAGGCCGGACAGGCAGACCTTGTTGATCGTGGTGGCGGGGACCGACATCGGGATCCCTGCGTTGACTGCGGCCTGGCGAGCCGTGATCTGACCGGCACCGGCCTGGAGCACCTGACCCATGATCACGTAGTCGACCTGATCGGGCGACACACCAGCCCGCTCCAACGCCGCCTTGATGGCAACGCCACCGAGATCCGTTCCCGACATCGAGGCGAACGCCCCACTCAACTTTCCGATTGGGGTGCGAGCCCCGGCGACGATGTACGACCCAGCCATGTCAGTCCTTCCGATGGTCGTGAGGATCACGATTCGGCCTTGAGTGTGACCGAACAAAGGGGCAGGTGCCAACAGGCACCTGCCCCTCAGGACATCAGGATCGTGTTCGGGTTACCGCCCGGTAGGGCGATCAGTGCGGCTTGCGGGCGCCTTCGACAGCTTCCTGCATGGCCTCACGGACCAGACGAGCGAGGGCATCCTCGTTCTCGGCGGGGGTGGGCTCTTCTTCGGCGAAGCTGTCATAGGTGTCAGCGACGCCATAGCCGCCGCCGATCGACGGCGAAACGCCGACAGGCTGAGCGATCGGCACCGACACATCCTCGATGGGCTCGTACACCGGGGCGACGGGCTCGGCAGGGATCTGCGAGACGCTGCTCCGCATGGGCAGGTCGCCAATGAACTGCTGGGCCGACTCCTCAGCGACAGGGGCCGCCTCAACCATCTCCGCCTCGGAGGCATCGACGACGTCCTCGGTCACATCTTCGTGAGCGACCTCTTCGGGCCCCTCATCGACGATCGACTCTGAAACAGCGGGCTCGTCGGCAGCCGACTCGTCAACTGTGTCGTCGTCAAGGACGGGCTCGTCCGGAATGACGGCTTCAGCCGCGTCAGCCTCGAACGATGCATCGACGAGCACATCAGCATCAACTGCCTCGCCCTCGATGACATCTTCTCCGAAGACGGAGACTTCCACGAGCGAGTCGTCTGCAAGGTCGGCGTCGCTCTGATCGGGCGTGGCGAACATGAGGCCAGCCAGCTCGGCAGCCTCGTCGTTCACCTCGGTGTTCTCGTCAACCGCAACGTCCTCAACCGTGTCGGTCTCGATGACCTCGGCCTCAACAACATCAGCCTCAACAATGTCGGCTTCAACAATGTCGGCTTCAACAACCTCAGCTTCAACAATGTCGGCATCGATCACATCAGTGTCGATCACATCAGCGTCAGCGTGGCTGTGAGCGAGGTCGACACCTTCGTCACCGGCATCGGCGTAGCCGAGCTCGACACTGCGACGCTCGGCTTCGGCGAGGACTTCGTTGTCCACATCGGGGCTGAGTTCGGGCATCGGATCGGCTTCGAGACGCTGGAGAGCACCATCGAGCTCGCGCTGGGCAGCCACGATGCGCTCCCGAGAAGAAATCTCGGTGTTGCGCAGGGTCGCAATGCGTCCCTCGGCCTGTTCCATGTTCGCCCGGATCTTGGTCCGAATGATCTCTTCGGCTTCCTGACGAATGAACTCGCTCTGGGCACGTGCCTGCTCGAGCAGATCAGCGACCTGCGCCCGAACGACTTCCAGTTCAGCCCGAGCGGTTTCACGATCGGCCGTGGCGGCCTGCTCGTGGGCAAGAGCGGCTTGACGGTCGCCTTCGATCGAGGCCAAGGCCTCTTCGATCGTGCGACGACGGAGCGCTTCGATCTGTGCGTCGGCGTCACGACGGAGCTGCTCCACCTCGGCGTTCGCCTGCTGGGAGAAGGCCATCGCTTCGCTGCGGGTCTCCTCGGCGTAGGTGAGTGCCTCAATGCGGTTCTGCTCGGCGAAGGTGGCCGCTTCGCTGCGGACCTCTTCGTCGTGCGCAGCAACGGCAGCACGGAGCTCTTCGTCGTGGGCCATGGCGGCGGCACGAGTCTCCTCGGCGTACACCTCAGCCTCGGACCGCAAGGTCTCTGCCGCCTGCTCGGCCGCTTCACGCACGGCGGTGGCTTCGGCGTCAGCCTCGGTCCGGACCGACTCTGCATGTGCTTCGGCTTCTTCACGGGAGGCGGCGGCTTCGTTCAGCGCCTCCTCACGGAAGGATGCAGCCTCGGAGCGCATCTGCTCCGCTTCGGTTGCGGCCGATGCTCGGATCTCGGCAGCGTCGGCTTCTGCACCTTCACGCAGGAAGGCAGCAGATTCCTCGGCGGAGCGGAGCAGACCAGCGATGCGGTCGCCCAGCGATCCATACCGGTCACCGAACGCATCGTCCGCCGGCATCGCCGGCGAGCTCTGCTCCGGATCGGCGGTCACCGACTCGGCGTTGTCCGATGCATCGATCTCGTTGTGCTCGTGCTCCTCACCGCTTGGCGCGGAGACGAGACGGGTCTCGAGCTCGCGAGTGTTGTCGGCGATCTTGCGCAGAAACGCGTCGACCTCGATTTTGTCGTACCCGCGCAGGCTTGTACTGAAATCCTGCGACTCGATTTCCTCAGGGCGTAGTGCCACGGTTCATCTCCTCCTGGCGTCAGAGTAGTGGTCGGCTCCACTCCCACTCCGCTAAAGAGCGATCAGTCAGAATTGGCACCCAACGTGGCCGTTTGCCCTACCGAGGGTGGCCAAAAGGCCTAGATCGAGAGCTTCGACGCAGTGAGGTTACCCAAGGGTAACTCGCTCTTGAAGCCAATGACCGGTGGCTACTACCGTGTCGCCATGCAGAACTTCCGAGAGGCCATCGAAGCTGGCGCGTCTGGTGAGGAATTGGCCGCCATGCCGATCCCTGAGTCCTACCGAGCCGCCTTCGTGCGGCGCGATGAGGCCGACATGTTCGAAGGGGTCGAGAGCTGGGACAAGGATCCCCGCAAATCGATCCACGTTGACGACGTGCCCACCCCTGAGCTGGCTCCCGACGAGGTATTCGTCGCCAATATGGCCAGCTCCATCAACTTCAACACGGTCTGGACCTCGATCTTCGAGCCCCTCCCCACCTTCGGCTTTCTCGACCGCATGGCCCGAGACGGGGAGTGGGGTGCACGCCACGCGCTCGACCATCACGTGATCGGTTCCGATGGCAGCGGTGTGGTGCTCCGAGTTGGAAGCGCCGTCCGCAACTGGAAGCCCGGCGATCGAGTGAACATCCACTGCAACTACGTGGACGATCAGGACCCGACCGCACACAACGATTCGATGAAGGCCTCCAACCAGAAAATCTGGGGCTTCGAAACCAACTTTGGCGGCTTGGCCGATCTGGCCGTGGTCAAGGCCAACCAGCTGATGCCGAAGCCGGCCCACCTCTCTTGGGAAGAGTCCGCAGTCAACGCCCTGTGCGCGTCGACGAGTTACCGCATGCTCGTCTCCGAGCATGCAGGTCAGATGAAGCAGGGCGACAGCGTGCTCATCTGGGGCGCCACCGGCGGCCTTGGCGGCTACGCCACCCAGCTCGTACTCAACGGCGGCGGCACGCCCGTCGGTGTGGTGAGCTCGCCGGAGAAGGCGCAACTGCTCAACGAGATGGGTTGCGAAGCGGTGATCGATCGCAAGGCAGAGGACTACAAGTTCTGGAGCGATCCCCACACGCAGGACGAGAGCGAGTGGCGTCGCTTCGGCAAGACCATTCGTGGCCTCATTGGCGAGGACCCCAACATCATCTTCGAGCACCCGGGTCGTCAGACCATGGGTGCGTCGGTGTTCGCCGTCGCCCGAGGCGGCAAGGTCGTGACCTGCGCCGCGACGTCCGGCTACATGATCGAGTACGACAACCGCCACCTCTGGATGAAGCTCAAGTCGATCGTGTCGAGCCACTTCGCCAACTACGCCGAGGCGTACGCGATGAACAAGCTGATCGACCAGGGTGCGATCCAACCGATCATGTCCGCCGTACACACGCTCGATGACTGCGGTGAGGCTGCCCTCCAGGTGCACCACAACAAGCACGAAGGCAAGCTCGGTGTGCTGTGCCTGGCCAACGAAAAAGGTCAGGGCATCACCGATCCCGAGAAGCGTGAGCGCATCGGCGAAGACAAGATCACGATGTTCCAGCGCCACGCCGCATCGATCGCCTAGCCCGCAACTCGACGCACGCAATCAAGTGAACGGCGGCCTTCGGGCCGCCGTTTCCGCGCCACCGCCGGGTCAGCGCATCCGACGGAGCAGTCCCTCCTGGGCGACCGTGGCCAGCAGCGTGCCATCGGCGTTGTGGACCGTCCCGTGGGCCACGCCTCGCGAACCCTGCAGCGACTGCAGGTGCATATCGAACAACATCCACTCGTCGGCCTTCGGACGGCGATGGAACCAGACGGAGTGATCGAGGCTGGCTCCCATGAACTGCTCCCAGTCGTCGGTTGAGGGGTGACCGGAGCGGATGGAGTCCATCGGGATGTGGTCGCTGGCGTAGGCCAGGGCAATCGTGTGCAACCACGGATCATCGGGCAACGTTTCCGGAATCTCGATTCGACACCATGCCGTGGCCCGACCGGGTTCGGTCTTGGCCACCATCCGCACAGGTGAGATGTCGTCCCACTCCTCGAGCTCACAATCTTCCGGCGGAGGAACGGTCGATACGTCGATCGAAGGGCGGGCGAACTCAATGTCTGGCTCATCCTTCTGGAACGATGCCGACAGATTGAAGATCGCGCCCCCGGCCTGCTTGGCCACGACGCGACGGGTGGAGAACGAGCGACCGTCGCGGATGCGGTCCACGTCGAGCACGATCGGCTTGCTCTCATCCCCCGCTCGGATGAAGTAGCCGTGGAGCGAGTGCACGTGGTGCAACGGCTGACCAGTGTCGTCGGTGGTCAACGTGCGGCGAGCAGCTTCGAGCGCTTGAGCGACGACCTGTCCTCCATAGACCCGCTGGCGATCCTTCAACGGACTCTGAGCAAGAAACAGATCGCCAGCCAAACACTCCAGGTCGAGCAGATCGAGGAACGAGGAAGGAAGAGCCATGGCTGGCAGTGTGCCGGGTGCGACCGCCGGCGTCACGCCGTGCTCCCAATAGCAAGGCTGCGAAACGGTCGTCCGCCGGGATGTCAACCTGAAGATCAGCTGAAGAGGCAAACGACGAACGATCACTACGGACCTCATCGTTGGTTGCCAACATGCCGAAGGGAGGAGGCACTTGCCGCCAACTCTCTGGAGAGTTCAATGCTTCGACGCACTCTCGGCGCTGCCCTTCTTGGCAGCATCGCCCTCGCCCCATCTCTTGCACTCGCAGAACCACCAGCGAACGACAACATCGAGGACGCCGTTCCGATAGAGGTCGGTGTCGAGCTCCCCGCCGACACCCGCGAAGCGACGATCCAGGAGGGTGAAGACCACTGCAGCGACGAGCGAACGGTTTGGTACTCGTTCACCGCACCTGAGGCGGGAGACTACGTCACCTACGCAGCGGACTCGGAT
Organism: uncultured Acidimicrobiales bacterium; assembly: GCA_937997485.1. GTDB lineage: Bacteria > Actinomycetota > Acidimicrobiia > Acidimicrobiales > SZUA-35 > SZUA-35. The sequence goes on from CALKTH010000043.1 coordinate 22,751, forward strand.
CACGACACCTCGATCGGCTGGAACGACGCCCTGGACCTGTCGACCGGCGACTGCCCAGACGACTCCAACGATTCGTACGACGCGGTCGAGACTCCCATCGCCCTTGCCGAGGGCGAACAGGAATACGTGTCTCTTGCTGTCTACGAAGCAGCCGACACGGGCCTGTCGACGGTTGGCGTCGCACGAGTCGGGTCCGGTGCAGACAATTTGGCCGACGCGACACCGCTGAGCTTCGCCACAGCCAACGCCCCGTCGGCCGTCGCTGCCGTTGCGATTCCGTCCGACGCAAGCACTGAAGACGACGAACCGAGTGCATGCGGTAACGACACCTTCAATACCCAGAGCGTGTGGCTCGACTTCGTGGCGCCATCCTCGGGAACGTGGTTCCTGAGCGCCAAGTCAGAGGACAGCGTGGATCTGTCGATCTACCAAGGTTCCGCCATGAACGAGCTCCAGCTCATTCATTGCTCGACGAGTGATCGACGCGCAGTTCTCGCCGACCTCAACGAAGGCGAGACCTACCGTGTTCGAGTCGCTGTCGCCCCCTTCGACGCGCCAACGTTCCCTGAGGCCCCGCTCCCTCGACCGGTTCCAGCGCGCCTCGCCGACGGTTCATCGGTTGTGGTGCTCCGAGCGAAGAAGGCCGCCGTGCCGTTGGCCCCGATGGCGATCTCGGGAGAGACCGCCGCCTCCGAGAGCAATGGCGACCTCGAGCTGATCACGGTGAACGGTCAGCCCACCACCTTCACCGTGAACGGCGACGCGGGAGACCTCCGAGCACTCACGCTCGGCCCTGACGGCACCTGGACCGAAGCCACCCTTCCTCGTCCGGCCGAGGCCAGCGGGAGCGTTGAAGAGTTCCGGGCCATCACCATGCCGACCGGGCGAGCCGGTGTCGCCTACCGCGATGGCGGCGATGGGTCGATTCGCTTTGCCGAGCAACTCGCCGATGGCAGCTGGTCGGACGTGCTCGTCGATGGCGACGACTTCCTCGCTGGGAACTTCGTCGATGTGGCACTCGTGAGTGGCCAGCCTGCCGTGATGCTGTTCGACGAAGATGCCGAGGCGACGATCCTTGCTCGACGTGACGATACCGGGACGTGGACGTCTGAGACCGTTGCCGTCACCCCGGACCTCAACGTGCGAGTTGGCGCATTGGCGGTTAGTGCCGACGACACTCCGGTCCTGGCGTTTGGGAGATTTGTCCTCGACCCAGGAGGAACCACCCGTTCGCTGAGAGTCACCACAGCAACACCGGATGGCGATGCCTGGGCGATGACCCCCGTCGGGCTCAGCCTGGCTGTGGACTCTTTCGAACTGGAGATCTCACCAGCCGGCACGCCAACCATCGCTGCCCTGCCTAGCCTCATGTCCAGCTACCACCTCATCACTCCCGGACTTCCCGGCGAGGACTGGGTGATCGAGGACATGCAGGGCGGCCGCAGCCTGGCCCAGCACGCGTTCGGGTGCTCGGCTCCGCACCTCAGCTTCCCGGATGAAAAGACTCGCGTGGTGTGGATGGACTGCAACTACAGCGGCAGCCTCGCCGTGTCGGAGCGCAACGCTGAAGGACAGTGGACCACCCACGACCTCGTCGCCTACTTCGAGAATCCGACCTCACCTGACTTCCCGGGCAGCGTGACCGCCTGGTCGAGTGAGCAGTTCGGCTTCACCGAGCTGCCCAACGGCGACATCGCGATCGCCGCTGCAAACGACGACGGCCGACTGTTCTACGCCGCAGAGGCACTCATCGCTGAAGCTGGCGAAGACATCGACTTCCGCACGACCGAGAGCGGCATGCTCGACGCCAGCGGGTCCACGGATGGGTTCGGCTCCATCGCCAACTATCAGTGGTCAGCGCCAACCGACTGCACGCTCACCGAGCCCAACGCCGCTCTCACCGGCATCAGCTGTGTGCGGGCCGGTTCGTATTCGGTGCAGCTCGCAGTCACCGACACCGACGGCTTCGTCGATCGTGACTCGGTCACGATCGACGTGGTCGATCCTCGTCCCGCCGACGACCGCATCGCTCGGCTCTACCAGGCCGCCTTCGGACGGACGCCCGACGGCGCTGGTTTCGAATACTGGGCATCGGAGCATCGCTTGGGCGCTGCGTTCGAAGACATCGCCAATGCGTTTGTGATGTCCGACGAGTTCGCCCAGCGATTCGGCACTGACCTCAGCGACGCCGGATTCGTGGATGCCCTCTACAACAATGTGCTGGGCCGGGATGGCGATGCGGCCGGACGGTCGTTCTGGCAGGCCCGCCTTGAAGCCGGCGCCGAACGAGCGCAGGTCCTGGCTGCCTTCGCCGACTCTCCGGAGAACATCGAGCGAACAAGCACGGTCAACCCGCTCTCTTCCCCCGAGGCTGAAGTACTCCGGCTCTACCGGGCAGCCTTCGGGCGCTTCCCTGATGCCGACGGTTTCGCCTTCTGGGTCGGAGAGCGATCCAACGGTGCGAGCCTGGAGTCGATTGCAGCAGACTTTGCGCTGGCGTCGGAATTCGAGCGTCGCTACGGAGCTGCACTCGACGATCGGCAGTTCCTCGATGTTCTCTACCAGAACGTCCTTGAGCGTCCCGGAGACGCTGGCGGCATCGAGTTCTGGTTGGCCGTTCTCGATGACGGCGCAACTCGGGCAGACGTGCTCCTTGCCTTCTCCGAGTCGCCCGAGAACCTCATCCGCACCGGAACCGCGAAGTAGCAGTTCTGCGCACGAGCCCCGGCCGGCGATCCGCCGGTTCGGGGCCGTTTGCAAGCGGTGATTACGGAAGCAGATCGAGATCGATGAGGGTGCCGGTCACCCAGAGGTCGATGCTTTGCTCGAGCGGCACTGGCGGGCTCAACACGTAGCCCTGAGCGAACTCACACTTCATGTCTCGCAGCGCCGCGTATTGCTCGTGGGTCTCGACGCCCTCAGCAACGACGGTGAGCCCGAGTGAGCGAGCGAGCGCGAGGGAGGCATCGACGATGGCCGTATCTTCCCGGCTCTCGTTCAGACCGTTCACGAAGGAGCGATCGATCTTGATGGTGTTGGCCATGGAGAAGCGGCGGAGGTAATCGAGCGTGGCGTAACCAATACCGAAGTCATCGATCGAGATCTTGCAGCCGAGGGCAGCGATCCGTCGCAGCGCCGAGATGGCGGTTTCCAGATCTTCCACTCGCATGGACTCGGTCACTTCGAACGCCAGTTGATCAGCGGAGACGCCGTGCCGATCCATGGCGCCGATGATCGTTGATACGAGCGAGTCTTCAGCCAACTGCTTGGCCGAGAGGTTCACGCTGATGACCGGCGCTGCTCGACCGGGGACCTGCGGCCACTCGCTGAGCTGGCGGCAGACCTCGTCGATCACCCACGCACCGACGGGCACGATGAGCCCGGTCTCTTCTGCGATCTCGATGAAGGCCGCCGGTGGCAAGAGCCCGTGGCCGGGGCGATCCCAACGAATCAGCGCCTCGGCCCCGATCATCTGACCCGTGTCGATCTGCACGATCGGTTGGTAGAAGACGACGAGCTCGTCAGCGGAGAGCGCAACATGGAGCGCCTGCTCCACCTCGTGACGGACCACAACCTTCTGCTGCAGCTCCTCCTCGAACAGCGCGTAGCCACCACGCCCACCTTCGACGGCTTTCGCCAATGCCGATTCGGCGCTGCTGATGATGGTGGCGGGAGCGTGTCCCGGGCGGTCGACCAGAACAACACCAACGGAGGCGGTCACCGAGATCTCGTGCGTTCCCAGCGCGATCGGCTCGGCCACGTTGTTCACGACACGATCGGCCATCGCCGCAGCATCGGCTTCACCGTTCATCGCCACGCACAACACAAGGAACTGATCCCCACCGATTCGACCCACGGTGTCGCCGAGGCGAACGGACTTGCGCAAGCGACGAGAAACCTCGAGCAAGACCTCGTCGCCCACCTCTGGGCCTCGAGTGTCGTTGAGGTTCTTGAAGCGGTCCATGTCGACCAACAGCGCAGCGAGCCGAGTGTTGTCGCGGCCGAGGCGGGCCACGGCTTGCTCCAGGCGGTCGACGATCAGCGCCCGGTTGGGCAGCTGCGTGAGACTGTCGTGAAGAGCCTGATGGGCGAGCGTGGCCTCGGTCGTGCTCCGCTGCACGGCAACGGCGACCACGCGGGCGAGCTGGGCGAGCATCTGATGCTCGGAGGGATGGGGATCAGATCGATCGGGGTGAGTGACAACGAGACGGCCCTGGAGTCGGCCGTCCGGCCGTGTGATCGGCATCGACCAGACGGCATGGATGTCGACATCGCGAAGAGCAAAGCCAATCTCGAGCGGCATGTCGTCTGCCCGCACACGGCGAAGAGTGGAGCTATCGCCACTCTCCGTGAGGTAGCCCAGAACGCCTTCGACGAGGTCGAGTCGATGCTCACCCGTCAGCGTCGGCTCGAGCGAACCCGTCCGATCGGCGAGGGCGATCCAGCAGTCGGCACCGCTGATGGCAGCCCGAATCCTGCCCGCGACCTCTTCCAGAACATCACCCAACTCATTGCCGCGAGCGAGGGCATCAAGCATGTCGAGGTGATCGATCGAACCCTCTGAGCGAGGGGCGTCGAAGGCTCGGTACAGGGACAAGTAGTTCGAGACCCCTCGGGTCATCGACGGTATGGCGAGAAAGGTGGCCTGCACCGGCACGTGATGCCCGGTGCGATGGAGAAGATCGAGATTCACTACGGCCTGCTCGCCACGAGAGACCACCTCGCCAACTGCTTCAAGTTGTGCAATCGGCGTGGTCTCTGGCAAGAGCACCGAAGGGCTCTCACCCAGCAATTCGTGGGGTTGACGGCCCACTGTGGCCGCCAGGTTCTCGCTCACATACAGCAGGTGAGAGCGACCAGTGCGCGGGTTGAGGGCGGAGATGGCCACGCCGTCCACCGGTCCTTCCGGGGCCAGCCCTGCGGTGCCGAGTGCCGTCTCCATCGATCCGAAGAAGGAGGCGAGCTGCCCGGATCCGGGGGCCAGCGGCGGGTCGAACGGCAGCTCCAGCTCCGCGCCAGTAACCCCCACCGTCGTGGCAGGAATTCGAGGGGCATCGGGAATGGTGGGACGGCGGCGATCGACCAACGGTGAACTTTTCTCCAGAACGAGTCCAGACAATCGAGAGCATGTTCTCCGAGCGCCCAACACCTTGCCGGCGCAACGCAGAGGCGCTCGCCGAGAACGTGGTGAACCGAACGGAGTCACCTCTCCATCTGGAACGTCTCGACGCTAGCCACCACGGACAGTGCCGGAGTGGATGGGTCGGCATTACCGTGAGCCCGTGGACGAGCAGCGCATCGAGGATCTGGAGCGAGCGGAGAAGCAAAGCCTCAGCGTGGGCGAGCTCTGCCACATTGTTGATCAGACGTTCTCGACGCTCTTCACCGACGAGTTGTGGATTCGCGGCGCCATCAGCGGACTCAAGCGCTCGGCAAACGGTCACGTCTACTTCGATCTCGTCGATCCCGACGAGATCGGCGGTTCTCCCACTGCCGTGCTGCCGGTTGCGCTGTTCGCCAATGCGAAGTTCCGCGTGAACGCGATCTTGAAGAAGACGGGCTCCATTCGGATGGAGGACGGCATCGAGATCCGCATTCGGGGCAAAGTCACCTTCTACCCGCGCCAGAGCCGAGTGCAGCTGATCATGTCGCTCATCGACCCGAGCTTCACGCTCGGCCAGATGGAAGCCGCACGAGCCCAGCTCATCGCCCGACTTCGAAGCGAAGGACTACTCGACGCCAACCGCCAACGACCGATGCCCGTGCTACCACTGACCGTCGGACTGATCACCAGCCGCGGCAGCGCTGCCGAGGCCGACTTCCTTCACGAGCTCGACGAGAGCGGCTTGCCGTTCGTGGTGCACCCGTTCGACGCTCGGGTGCAGGGGCTCGAGGCCGTGGCCAGCATCGTGCACGCCATCGAGAAGGCCCAGACTGCCCCCGTCGATGCGATCGTCCTCATCCGTGGCGGCGGAGCTCGCACCGACCTTGCGGCCTTCGATCACGAGGACGTGGCCCGTGCGATCGCTCGGTGCCAGCTCCCGGTGATCGTGGGTGTCGGCCACGAGATCGATCACTCGGTCGCCGACGATGTTGCCCATACGGCAACGAAGACTCCAACCGCGGCGGCCGGCGTACTCATCGACACGGTCCTTTCCTTCCAAGAACGGATCTCCAGCGCTCGGGTGCGGATCGGTCGAGCGGCTACTGCCGCCGTTGATCGTCAGGGTTTTCGACTGGAACTGCTCGAAGACCGCATCGGCCGCTCGGTAATGACTCGGCTCGAACGGGCCGAGTCGCAACTCGAACGAGCCCACGTTCGCGCCCGCTCGCTCGACCCCGCACTGACGCTCGCCCGCGGGTGGTCCATCACTCGCGATACGAGCGGCAAGGTCGTCCGCTCGCCCGCAGAGCTCAACGACGGTGATGTTGTGCACACGACACTCGCCGAGGGGACCGTGAGCAGTACGGTGCAGGCACCATGAGCGCCGCCGAATCTGCATCCGAGGCCGAGGCCGAACTGCCCCCGTATGGCGAAGCGGTCATCGAGCTGGAGCGCATCCTGAACGAGCTCGAATCCAGCACGGTCGATGTGGACGTTCTCACCGATCGAGTGGCACGAGCGAACACGCTCATCAAGTACTGCCAGGACCGATTGGATGCCGTACGAGCGGATGTCAACGAAGTCCTTGCCGACGGTGCCGCCGGCGGCAGATCCGCTGACGCCTGATGGCTGAAACCCCGGCCGAGATCCAAGACGTCGCCCGCCTCGTCGACGCCCGAATTCGCACGCTACTGGACGAGGAACGAACACGGTGGGCTGAGATTGACGAGCGCTTGACCGAGGCGATCGACGAGCTGGACCGAATGGCGCAGGGAGGCAAACGCCTTCGTGCCGCCTTCTGCTACCACGCCTGGCTCGGAGCGGGCGGCGACCTGTCGGACAACGAAGCGATCGTGGACGCGGGCGCCGCGTTCGAGTTACTGCAGACCTTCGCCTTGATCCACGACGACATCATGGATGCCGCGAGCACGCGGCGGGGCGAGACGACCATCCACGTCGCACAAGCCCGGCGAGTGGAAGCACTCGGATGGAAGGGCGAAGCTCGACGCCACGGTGAGGGCGTGGCCCTTCTCGTCGGCGATCTCAGTCACGTCTACGCAGATCAGCTGATCGGGATGCACTCGTTCGAGGCCCGGCGGTTGTGGGACCTCCTTCGCATCGAACTCAACCTCGGTCAATACCTCGACATGCGAGCGGCCGCTTCGGGCGAACTCGATCGAGAAACAGCGCAGAGAGTCGCCACCTTCAAGTCAGCGCTCTACACGATCGTGCGTCCCATGCAGCTGGGCGCCGCACTCGCCCAGCCTGAGCCGGACATCGAACTTCAGCGCCAGTTGGAGGCCGTTGGCATCCCGGTCGGGCAAGCCTTTCAGCTTCGCGACGACCTCCTCGGCGTGCTGGGCGACGCGAGCCATGTCGGCAAGCCGGTTGGAAACGACCTCCGTGAGGGCAAGGCAACGGAGTTGGCCGCAATTGCGCTCCAACGCGCCAACGACAGCCAACGCGACGTTCTTGGTCACATTGGTCAGCCCGACTTGGGCGCCGAACAGGCCGATGCGATTCTCGATGTGTTCGAGGCCACCGGTGCGATCAGCGAGGTTGAGCAGCGAATCGACGATTTGGTCGCCCAGGCGACGGACTCGCTGGCGGCGTTGCCGTTCGACCCGGAACACCGACAGGTCCTGGCCAGCCTTGCGAACTACGCCGCATCGCGCACTCACTAGTCGCGCAATCCCTCGGAGGATTGCGACGCAACCTTCATCGACGGCGTCCAGCTGCCGATTCGGAGAAGCGTGAAGAGCAGTCGGGATCGATCCGACCCGCCAAAGAGCCGATCGGACCGCGTCCGGTCTGAGGGGACCACAGACGTCCTGCTTGCTTTGCGCGCTCTTCGCTCGGGTGGCTTCGAAGATGCCTCTCGGGCGCTCGAACTGGGACCGACCGTTGGCGGTTCGCTGACGGCCGTACTCGCAGCAATGCGCTGGGGTGCGGTCATGATCGGCATGGCGTGGGCTGCGGCCCGAGCGGCCAGCGGCGATCTTCCTGTCGTTGCCACGCTCACCGTCGCGATCTTCCTCGCCATGTATCGCACGCTCCGCCCTCTCCGGCTGGGTGACAACAGCCAGGCCCAGATCGGCTTCTCCCTCATTGACGTGGCACTCCTCGCGGCTGCGACCGGCTTCAGCGACGGGCTCGCCAGCCCCTTCGTTGGCAGTGTGTTGGTTGCTGTGGCGGTGGTCAGCTTCGGCTGGGGGCTCCGCTACGGGCTGAGCGCCGCGCTCACCGCGCTCGTCAGCGCCACCGTTGTTGGCAGCCTCATCGACGGCGAACTCCTTCGGGCCGGCGCACTCGGTGTGCTCGCCATTCTTGGCGCTGCAGTGTTCCCCGGCGTCGCCCAATACCGCCTGCTCCACATGGAAGATCGCCGCCTCCGGATGAGAGACGATCTTGCTCGCCTGAGCGACACGAATCAGCTGCTCGGTGTCTTGAACGATCTGGCTCGCACGCTGCCCACCTCTCTCGACATCACCGACGTCATCAGCTCCACCCGAGAGCAGCTGATCGAAGCCTTCGACGCCGACCGAATGCTGTTGTTGACCGTCGAAGACGGGCTCTGGTCGCCCCAAATCCAAGACGGATTCGAGATCGCCCCCATGATCGCTGCCTCCGAGCTTCCGCCAATGATGCAGCGAGCGAGCATGGAAGCCAGCGTGATCAGCATCCCTGACCTCAGCGAGGAAACGCCTCGATCCGGCAGCGGCTTGTACGGCCGACTCACCGTGAACGGCCAGGACGCAGGGCTTGTTGCGGTCGAGAAGAACGAGCCCAATGGCTACAGCAGCCACCACGTCGACTTGCTCAACGGGATGACCGACGTGTTGGCCCTGACGGTGGCCAACGCTCGGGCGTTCGGACGCCTGCGATCACTCGCCGCCGCCGAGGAGCGCACGCGTATTGCCCGGGATCTCCACGACCGTCTCGGCCAGTGGCTCACGTACATCGCGATGGAGCTCGAGCGGATCAACTCGCACCAGGAGGAACCCTCCCCCGAGCTCAAGCAACTCCACGGCGACACCCAAGGCGCCATCTCTGAGCTCCGAGACACGCTGATCGAATTACGGGCGTCGGTGAGCCCCGAACGGCCGCTTCCGGTGCTGCTCCACGAGGTCGTCGACCGCTTTGCAAAGCGGAGCACAATCGAGGTCACACTCGTCGTTCCGGAGGACCGAACGGTCCATCTTGGAGCCGTCATGGAGAACGAGCTGCTACGAATCGCTCAGGAAGCGCTGACAAATGTCGAAAAGCACTCCATGGCATCTCACGCCCACGTCTCGTGGACCGTCGACAACGGCCGCGGCGTTCTGGTCATCCAGGACGATGGGCGCGGCTTCGATCCCGGCAAGGGAATCCGTGGCACCGCGTATGGCTTGGTGGGGATGCGAGAGAGGGCCGCTTCAGCTGGGGCGATCCTCGAAGTGACTAGTGAACCCGACCAGGGCACGGTCATCACTGTGCTGACGAGTCAAACCCCTCGAGAGGTCAACCAATGATCAAGATTCTTCTGGCCGACGATCACGCTCTGTTGCGTGACGGTCTCCGCCGTTCCTTCGAGTCGGCTGGCGACAACGTCGTCGGCGAAGCATCCACCGGGGAGGAAGCCGTTGCGCTGGCGAAGGCCACCCAGCCCGATGTGGTGCTGATGGATCTTTCCATGCCGGTCATGGACGGCATCGATGCCACTCGTCTGATCCGAGATCAGGTGCCTGGCACCCGAGTTGCCGTGCTCACCATGCATGACGACATCTCCAAGACCCGTGACGCAATCGCCGCTGGCGCCAGTGCGTACCTCAGCAAGGGCACGTCATTCCAGGACGTTCGTGACACGGTGCTTCGAGTGGCCGACGGCGACACCGTGCTTTCCCCCGCCCTCGCCGGCGCCATGCTCACCACGGCCGCCGAATCCAAGGCCAACGACGAGCTGCTCTCGGACCGTCAGGTCGAGATCCTCCAGGCCATCGCCGACGGCATGAGCACCAAGCAGGCCGGCCGCTATCTCGGCATCACGACCAAGACGGTGCACAACCACCTGAATGCGATCTATCGCAAGCTCGATGCCCAGAGCCTGACCCACGCCGTCCTCGGCGCCGTGCGCCTCGGCATCATCGATCTCAACTCCGAGGTCCCCGAGGGCGTGTAGCCCCTCCCCAGCACCCCCTGCTCTCCCATCTGCCACCTCAGAGTCCGGTCACCACCGGACACTGGGGTGGCAGTTCCCGTTTTTCGCCTGGTGAGTATCTGGTGTCAGACACCCACCACCTACCAGATGCCTGGCGAGGAGTGACGGTGAGGGTCAGGCACCCACAGGTACGCCACGAGCGCGGAGGGTGGGGGAAGGGGGTTGTGTGGTCACGCTGTGTGATGGAGCGGTGAAACTGCTCCTCGTTGAGTGATCTTTCGCCCATGGGCGACGGGCTCGGAAAGCGATTGGCTAGCTCCCAGGGCGAGTCCGCAGCCGATGAGAGAGACCGAGCGTTGAACCGAAGCGCATTGCACGACCAAGACAAGACCAAGGAAAAGGCCCCGTCCAACGCGCCCCGCATCGGTCTCGCCCTCGTCGGCTCACTGCTGGGCACACTCCTCATCGCCGGGCCGTTCATCTATCAGGCACTGACCTGAGCCTGGCTCAGGCAAGCGGGGCTCAGCTGTTCACCCTTTGGGTACCACGCCTCGTAGAAGATCTGATCGGCGCGGTGCGGGTCTGTCAGCTCACTCAGCGCCGCCAACGCAGTCGAACTTCAGACTGAGCAGTGTGGAGACCACCTCGTCCTCGACCACGCCATCAGCGGTCGGGTCCTCTCCGAACTCCGCCTCCATGGCGTCGGCGTAGCACTCGGCCTGTTCCTGGGTCAGACCAATGCGCAGCTCGCCGTCGATAACGGCCTGGCGGTCGAAGCCGCCTCCACCGCAAGCGGCAGTGAGCGCGGCCAGCGCAGCAAGGGCGATGGTGGCGAAACGGAGTGGAGCGACAGACGTGAACATGATGAGACCTCTCGACAGTTCGCCCGGTCGGGCGTGGAACCATCCTCGATCCTGGACGGGTCGGCCGTCCGTAATCTCGATCACGGATCAACCAAGTCGTTCACCGCCCGGTCTCGGGACGATGAGTCGCTCTGTCCTCGCCCGAGCGTGGCCAGCGGACAGCTGCCTCGCCAGGAGTCAGCTGGCGGCGGCGAGCAACGTGAAAGCCTCGTCGATGTCGGCAGTGACCACACCTGGCTCCTCAGCCACCGCGGCCAACCACGCCGGCCGGTTGCGAGCGGTGACGATCAGCGGCGAGGCCAGCGCACTCGACGCCATGAGCAGATGGACGAAGCTCGTGGCGTAGTCGGGAGGACGGATGTCGTTCGAGAGCTCGTACAGGGCAAAGGGATCTGGCGTGGTGCCGTCGTGATCGGGCGGGCTGAACCACGTACCCGAACCGGGCCCAACACCTCCACCAGACAGACCGGGCCCGTCGTCCAGCACGCATCCCTGCACCAAGTCAGGCCGAGCACCGGAAACCAGCAGACCCACGTACGCACCCAGCCCGCGCCCCACCATCGCGGCGGGCCCGATCTCGGCCAGGGCGACGTCGACGTCGCTCATGAGTGATTCAGCGGTGTAGCCACCACCGCGGGGCACGGTGCTCAAACCGTGTCCGGTGAAATCGAGGCCGAACACCGCCCCGGCCCATCGATCCCATGGGGCGAGTGGCGCCGAAGAGGCCTCACCCAACCCGTGAAGAATCAGCAATGGGAGCGAGCCGGGCGCGGCATCTCCAGCGGCGAGCTCGTGGAGCGCCAATTCCACGCGGTTGTGGCGAAGCGTTCGTGTCGTGTGGCTCATGCGAGGAACTCCAGCACCATGTCGGCCACCTGTCGGGGACGCTCGACGTGGACGAAGTGACCAACGCCTTCGAGCACCTCGAAGCGGGCTGCCCGCGGTAGCCACGGCTCAACGTCGGAGGGGGTAGTCCCCCAACTCATCGCATCTTCCTCAAGACCGAGCACGCCGAGGAATGGTGCTCGCAGGCCAGGCATGCGCATGAGACCCCACTCGGGCCGATACGGGCCGAAACCCCCAAAGCGCATGGATGGGTCGAGCTTCCAACGCCAGCCGTCGTCGCTCTCCTCAGCGCCGATGGGGACGAGGTAGCGAAGCCATTCTTCAGACAGGCGAGGGTTCATCTTGCCTCGACGCTCGGCGAGCGATTCGAGCGTGCCGGGTTTGCGCAGGCTGTCGTGCGCCTGGCGGCGAAAGTCCAAACGCTGGGCCAGCTCGGTGGCCATCAGGCGGCGGCGCTCGCGATCGGAGACGTCTGGGATGGCCCGCTTCGACGGCAGGCCGTCAAGGTTCACCATCGCGCTGAGCCGGTCAGGCCGAACTTCGGCCAGACCCATCAAGAGCCCGCCGCCCTTGGAGTGACCGACGAAGGGCACGGCCTCGTTGGTCACCGAGTCGAGCACCGCCATGGCATCTCGCTGGTCGGCCTCCCAGTTGTACAGCGCTGCGTGCTCGCTGTCGCCATGTCCCCGCTGATCCCAGCTGACGACTCGCCAGCCTTCATCCGCCAGCAGAGGAGCAAAACAATCCATCGTGCCGGCGAAGTCGAACCCACCGTGCGCCAGCAGGAGGGGACGTCCGGAGTCTTCACCCCACTGGTACGCAGCGATCTCGAGGCCGGCAGCATCGACGGTCCACCGCCGGTCGGGGCGGCGAACGTCAGGAAGCGGGGCGGGGTGAGCAAGGACCACGGAGCGAGACTAACGCTGGGCCTTCGGGACGACGAACCGGGAGCTTCTACCCATTCATCGATCTTCTGACAGTGACGATGACAGAGATCTCGCTGGCGTGAAGTTCAGACGAACGAACCGCAGGTGAGGCAAAACAAGACACGACGAAGGGACGGGACATGACACCCAACCCCACAGACACCGAATCGGGCGGCATCACTGCAGTTCGGAAGTGGTGAGGAGAAAGAACCAATGAGCAACACCATGAAGATGAAAGTGCAAGCGACGACCGCAGTTGTCGGCCTCGGGAGCCTCATCCTTGCGATGGGCGCCCCATGGAAGTTCACCTGAGCGAACTTCTGGCTCGGATCCGCCGAGTCTTAGAGCTTTCGAAGAGCAAGGTCGGGCGAGCTGCCCGGCCTTGTCCGCGCTCAGCCCAAGGCTGATTGGCCCACTGTTTGAGCGGAATTTCCCCTCAAGGGGCACGCTGGCATGACGATGAAGAACTGTCCGTTCTCAAGCCAGAAGACGGCGACGACCACAGACGGAAAGGAGGCGGGCGCCTCATGTCGAGCATCTTCAAGAGTCGACAGCACCGCCTCACCGGGTTCCTTTGGATGACGATCCTCGGCGGCGTCGCATTGCTGGTCGGAGCCTTCGCCCAGCTCGGCTCTTCGCCGATCTATGGCGACCACCCGTGGCCGGTGCTTGTCTTCACCGTTCTACTCTTCGCCGCCGAGCTGAAGGCAATGCCGTCGCTCACCGACGACACCGAGCTGACTGCGTCGTGGGCGTTCGCCTTCACGCTTCTGTTGATCGCACCGCTGGCGGGTGCCGTCACCGCTGTTGCCATCGCTCCCATGGCACGAGACATCCACGGCCGAAAACCGATCAACAGGTTGCTCTTCAACAGCTCCCAATTCGCTCTCAGCTTGGCCGGCGGTGGCATCGCTGGGTCTCTGGTGGACGATCTCTCTCTGGTCGCCGACGGCAATCCCGTCACCCTCCGCTGGCTGCTGGCCGTCACGGTCGCCTGTGGCACCGGCTTCACCCTGAACACGATCTTCATCAGCGTCGCCGTCGCCCTCCACCAGAACTTCCCGGTGCTCGAGATGTTGCGCCGATCCTTTGAGATCAACCTCAGCATGGACGGACTTCTGCTCGCCCTCGCTCCGATCTTCGTTGTCGTTGGCCTCGAGGCCCTGGTTCTCGTCCCGCTCCTCCTCCTCACCGTTTGGTTCATCTTTCGCAGCGCTGCCATCGCGTTGCGAAACAAGCACGAGGCCACACACGATCAGCTCACCGGCATTCCAAACCGACGCATGTTCGAGGATCACGTCGCCATGCTGATCGAAGGATCCCAGTCCAACGATGAACGCTTCGCGCTGGTGCAGATCGACCTCGATGGTTTCAAGGGCATCAACGATCGGTTGGGGCACCACTATGGCGACCTCGTGCTGAAGGAGATCGGCAGCCGCCTGGCCAACGGCGGTCGCGAAAGCGATCAAGCTGCCCGCCTGGGTGGCGACGAGTTCGCGCTCCTCTTCGTTGACATCACGGATGCTGACGAGGCCACGAAGGTCGCTGAGCGGGTCCTGGAGAACATCGGCCGCCCGCTCGACATTGAAGGTGTGCCGCTCACGATCGGCGCCAGCATGGGTGTGGCGATCTATCCCGATCACGCCGAAGATCCGCAGCGACTTCTCCATCACGCAGACATGGCGATGTACCGGGCCAAGCAGCAGGGCGGCGGCTGGAAGCTGTTCGAATCATCGGACGACACCGTCATGCCCGGCCGCATTGCGTTGCTTGGCGACCTCGCGGGAGCGATGAGCAGCAATCAGCTCACGCTCGAGTTCCAGCCGAAGATGAACATCGAGTCTGGTGAGATCACGGCTGTCGAGGCCTTGGTTCGCTGGAATCATCCCGTTCACGGCCGCGTGCAACCCAGCTGGTTCATGCCTCAGGCTGAACAGACCGCATTGATCAGCCAACTCACCGACCACATTCTCAACCTCGCGCTGGGCCAGGCTCGCCGGTGGATCGACGACGACATTCATGTCCGAGTTGCCGTCAACGCCTCCGCCCGGAATCTGCACGACTACCGCTTTCCAGAACGAGTCGCCGCCCTTCTCGCTCGCCACGGCGTCGACGCGTCATGCCTCGAGATCGAGATCACCGAGAACTCGGTGATGGAGGATCCCGTTCGTTCTGCCGAGGTGTTGAGTCGGCTGCGATCGATCGGCATCACTCTGGCCATTGACGACTTCGGCACCGGATTCTCCTCGCTTTCCAGCCTCCGCGATCTCACGATCGACCGAGTCAAGATCGACCGTTCGTTCATTAGCGGCATGGCCCACGACCCCGGCGACCTCACCATCGCCCGCTCGGTCATCGAGCTGGCACACAACCTCTCGCTCCACACCGTTGCCGAGGGCGTGGAGGACATGGCTGTGCTGGAACTGCTGCGCGACCTCGGCTGTGACGAGATTCAGGGATACCTGCTCAGTCGCCCCGTCGCCGCCACCGAGCTCGAGCCCATGCTCCGAGCCGGCCGCGCAGATCTCACTGCCACCCGTCCGACGACCCCCACTATCGCCTCATGATCACCGCCGTTTGCTTCCTCATCCTCGTTGCCAGTGTTCCATTGCTCGGAGGATCACTCACCAAGATGGGCACCGTCCGCCTGAACGCGTGGTGGACGATCGTCGCCTCGCTCGTCATTCAGGTCTTCCTGATCGAGATCCTCGCCGGCTCGCTCGACGGCACCATCGCCGCTGCCTTCCATCTCGGCAGCTACGGCTTGGCGATCATGTTCGTTTGGTACAACCGCCATGTCACCGGCATGCCGCTCATGGTTTTTGGTGGTCTGCTGAACGCAGCCGCGATTGCAGCGAACGGTGGCGTCATGCCAGCCCGGCTCGAGGCGCTCCAGACCGCAGGCATCGTGACCGACTCGCCTGAGTTCGAGAACTCAGCGCCGGTGGTCGACGCCAAGCTGGCCTTCCTCGGCGACGTGTTCGCCATCCCCGAGGGAATTCCGTTCGCCAACGTCTTCAGCGTGGGCGACATCATTCTCGTTCTCGGCGGCGGCATCGCCGTGCACACCATCTGCGAGTCACGCCTCTGGCAACTCCGACACAGACTGAGTGATGCCCGGATGGAGGTCACCGAGCTGCAGCCCGACATGCTCGAACTCACGAGCTCGCTCAGTGGTCAGCCCAGCCCGACAAACGCGATCGGAGCGACGGACTCGGACGAACTCGATTCCCACGAACTCGGTTCCGACAAACTCGATTCCGACGAGCTTGATGGCGGGCACGACGCAGCGCCTGCTCACATGCGAACCCCAGCAATTGAGCGGGTTCCTGCAGGCCTCACGCCGATGCCAGCGACTCTCGCCGAGGCCCTTCCGGAGTTCCCATCTGACGAGGAACTCATGGGCCCGAACGGCATCTTTGCCGTGGACCGCCTCCCAACCTACGGGACCACACCCAGCCGATAGCGTGCCTGCCATGGCAGGAGCTGATCCGAAGGCAGAAGCAGCGAGGCGACGGACCTTCGCGATCATCTCGCACCCCGACGCAGGTAAGACCACGCTGACGGAGAAGTTCCTTCTCTACGGTGGCGCGCTCGGCAACGAGGCGGGAACGGTCAAGGCCCGTGAGGGGCGCCGCTCGGCCACCTCCGATTGGATGGACCTCGAACAGCAGCGAGGCATCTCGATCACCTCGGCTGCACTCCAGTTCGAGTATCGGGGCTGCATCATGAACCTGCTGGACACGCCGGGTCACCGCGACTTCTCCGAAGACACCTACCGCGTGCTCGCCGCCGCAGACGCTGCAGTCATGGTTCTTGACGCCGCAAAAGGCATCGAGCCGCAGACGTTGAAGCTCTTCGAGGTCTGTCGAGAACGAGAGATCCCGTTCCTCACTTTCATCAACAAGTGGGACCGACCGGGCAAGGGCCCGCTCGAACTTCTCGACGAGATCGAGAACACACTCATTGTCGAACCCACGCCGGTGACCTGGCCGGTCGGCATCCCCGGCGACTTCCGAGGGCTGATCGATCAGAGCAACGGCGAGTACACGCGCTTCGAGCGCACGGCTCGCGGCTCCACGATGGCACCTGAAGAGCAGGTCTCTGCCGACGACGCCGAGAAGCGAGATGGCGAGTGGTGGTCCGGCGCTCAAGAGGAGGCCGAACTCTTGCGCGAAGTTGGTCGCACGGTCGATCAGAAGTCCTTCCTCGCCTGCGAGAGCACGCCGGTCTTTTTCGGCTCGGCCATGACCAACTTCGGCATCCGGTTCCTCCTCGACGGAGTGACCGATCTCGTGCCGGCCCCCGGGCCCCGGCTGCAGGCCGATGGAACTCGGCGCGACGTCGACGCCCCCTTCAGCGGCATGGTGTTCAAGGTCCAGGCGGGCATGGACAAGGCCCACCGCGACCGCATCGCCTTCGTGCGAGTGTGCTCAGGTGAGTTCGATCGCGGAATGACGGCGATCGCTGGCCGGACCGGGCGCCAGTTCTCGACCAAGTACGCCCAGACACTGTTCGGCCAAGATCGCGAGACCGTCGACACCGCCTACCCCGGCGACATCCTTGGCCTCGTCAACGCCAACGACCTGCGGGTGGGCGACGCCGTCTACGTCGACAAGCCCTGCGAATGGCCCCCACTGCCGGCCTTCGCTCCCGAGTACTTCATGCGCGCACGCGTCAAGGACACGTCGAAGTTCAAGCAGTTCCGCAAGGGCGTCTCCCAGCTTGACGAAGAAGGCGCCGTTCAGGTGTTGCGAGACGAACACACCGGCGACTCACAACCCATCCTCGCCGCCGTGGGTCCCATGCAGTTCGAAGTGGCCAACCATCGTCTCGAGAACGAGTTCGGCGCACCGATGGAGCTGACGTCCACGAGGTTCACCATCGCCCGCAAGACCGACGAAGAATCGACCCCGGCGCTCCGCGCCATGCAAGGCGTCGACGTACTCGAACGAGCTGACGGCACCCATCTCGCACTCTTCGAAAGCAAATACTGGATGGACCGTGTCCTCCAAGACCACCCCGAACTCACCCTCGAGCGGATGATCGCCGAAGGCGGCCTCGGCTAGGTCTCGTCCTCATGTGCTCGGGGATTCGTCCTCGAGTCGCCCGAGGACCAGACACCCTGGTGGGGGACTTCATCCCCCTTCCACACCTGTGGGTGCCTGACCCCCACCATCACCACACCCCATTGGGTGCCTGACCCCCACCATCACTACATCTGGGAGGTAATGGGTGTCTGACACCAACCACTCATCAGATGCACACCCATTGGGTGCCTGACCCTCACCATCACTACATCTGGGAGGTAGTGGGTGTCTGACACCAATCACTCATCAGATGGGGAGATGCGGACGAGGTCGGGCCACAGGGCTTTGAGGGCGTCGAGTGCGGTGCCGCCTTCTTCTTTCACGACGGCCAACGTTCCGTGCTCGAGCACGGACTCGGCGCATGCGACCAAGGCGGGCTCGATCTCTCGCTCTCGTTCGATCGGCGCGGTGCCTGGGTTGAAGAGAATGTTGAACGTGAGGGGCAACACTCGAGCGAAGCTCTGGAGCGGACCACCGACGGGCCCGGAGGCGGCGGGCAGACGCTCGGCCGAGTAGTGGTGTTGTCGCCACATCGTGTCCAGGTCGGCGAAGAAGGCGTCGGCTGCGGCGAAATGGATGTGCTCGACGTTCAACATGATCGACGTAGCCGCACACATCACACATGGCTCGAGCGTGGTGTAGAGGTGGAGACCGTCGGCGTTCCACCGAGGCAGCGCAGCGAACGCGTTCATCTCCGCGTGCGCCATCATGTTCCCTGCGACCTGCCGACTGTCCGGCTCTCGCTGGAGCACCCGGTTCCGACCGGCGCTCACGATCTCCATCGATGCCGGATCGACCAGCACCGCCCCGATCCCGAAGTTCCCCGCACACCAGGAATCCCAGGCCTCACGAAACGCAGCTCGCCAGGGATCGCCGAGTGCCCGCCACGCCTCGTCCGCATCAAGCATGAAGCCAAGCTTGGCACGTCGCGAGCCGAGCGAACAGTGGTCCGCCCCGTGCAGAACTGACCAGCCCGGCCGGAGGTGGAAGAGTGGTGACCCTGCATCCTGCGCGAAGGGGACACCGTTCATGCCTGTGAAGACGTACACGTCGGTCGAAACCGGACTGCCACCCGACGACACGCACCCGTATCGCACCGGTCCCTGGCAATCACAAACCACCGAGTACGACGCGTGGGACATGGACGTCGTCGGCGAGATCCCCTCCGACCTGAACGGCGTCTATATCCGCAACACCGAGGTCGCACTGTTCGAGCCCATCAAGCGATACCACCCGTTCGACGGTGACGCGCTGCTCCACTCCATCTCGTTCGAGAACGGGGAGGCCCGCTACGCCTGCCGCTTCGTTCGCACCGACGGATTTCTGGCGGAACAGGAAGCCAAGCGCTCGCTATGGGCCGGCATCACCGAACATCCGAGTAACACGATTGCCCCGACCGGTCGGGGTGCTCGCTCGATGATGAAGGACAACGCAAGCACTGACGTGATCGTGCACGGCAAGCAGGTGTTGGCCAGCTTCTATCAATGCGGCGACTTGTACGCCCTCGATCCCCGCACGCTGGAGGATCAGGGCCGGGCCACGTGGGGCGGCCGCTTCCCCGCCGAAGGGGTCTCCGCCCACCCCAAGCTCGACGAGCACACCGGGGAACTCTTGTTCTTCAACTACTCCGTTGACGCGCCGTACATGCACTACGGCGTGGTGAGTCCGACGGGCGAGCTGACGAATTACGTCGACATTCCCTTGCCCGGACCTCGCCTTCCCCACGACATGGCGTTCACGCAGAACTGGTCGATCTTGAATGATCTGCCGCTCTTCTGGGAACCCGAGTCGCTGGCCGAGGGCTACTACCGGAACGGGTTTCATCCGGAGTTGGGAAGCCGCTTCGCCCTCATCCCTCGCCATGGGAGGACCGAGGACATTCGTTGGTTCGAGGCCGCTCCTACGTTCGTTCTGCATTGGATCAATGCGTACGAGGATGGCGACGAGGTCGTGCTCGACGGCTACTTCCAGCACAACCCCACTGCCCGGGGCGTCGCCCGATTCGCCGGCGAGAACAAGGGTTTCGAGACGCTCGATATGAATGTGCTCGAGGCACGAGCCCATCGCTGGCGCTTCAATCTCGTGACCGGCGAGACGAAGGAGGAGCAGCTGTCCGATCGCTGCACGGAATTCGGGATGATCAACGGGCAGGTCGGCGGTCGGCGCCACCGTTATTCGTACGAGGCTCGTTGCACGAACGGTCTGTTCGCGTTCGACGGACTCATCAAGCGGGATGTCGAGACAGGTTCAGAAGAACTGGTCGAGTTCGGCGAGGGTGTGTTCGTGAGCGAGACGGTCATGGCGCCGCGAGACGGTGCCATTGCGGAAGACGATGGCTACCTCGTCACCTTCACGACCGACATGCTGAACGACCGGTCCGAGTGTCTCGTGCTGGATGCGGCGAATCCGAGCAGCGAACCCGTCGCCCGAATCCGCCTTCCCCAGAGAATCTCAAGCGGCACGCATTCCACCTGGGCTCCCGCCTCCGCCTGGTGACACGCCAGGCAGAGCCGTGGTTGTTGATGACAACATCGTTGGGTGAGTACTGACGCATCGAGCGACGCTCCCGAATACGACATCAAACATGGCTTCCGGCTCCGCCCACTCGGCGAGCCCGGCGAAACCGTCATCGCTCTGGCGACACTCGAACCGTCGGGCCATCCCGAACTCGACGACACGAACCTGGACGAGCTCGCCCGCGGCACTCCGAAGAATCACCGGTTCGCGGCTGTGCTGGTGATCGATGAGCTGACGCCATCTGATCTCGATCGGCGTTCACCGAAGTGGTTCGGACGACCGGAGAGGGTTCAGACGGTTGGCGAACGCCACTTCACCCAACGCATCACCTCGACCACGTGGGTGACCGAACGAGCTGCCGACGCCTTGAACCTCCAAGCTGGTGACTTCACTGCCTGGAGCGTGGCGGACAACGACCCGGTGTGGGAGACCGTCGTGTCACTTGGGCGTCGCGACGTTGAGAACCCGGCAGGTGCCCAACCAACGCTCGAGGCCTGGCGAACGGGCGAGTTCACGGTCATGGCGCCGGCAGCGCCCCTCCCTGCGCCCGCAGCCGACGGCGCAGCCTTCGACCCTCCGGCGATGGCAGGCCCGGGCGCACCGGCGCCGGCCGCCCCCAAACGTTCCCCAGCCTCCGCCTTCAGCGACACGGCGACGTGGATCGCCGGCATCGCAGCAGCCGTTGCTGCGGTCACCGGACTCGTCCAATCCGGCCTCACCCGCATCGGGGCTCTTGCCGTCAGCGTTGCGTTGCTCGTCATCGTCGGCGGGTCAGCCGCGCGGATCCTCAGCGCGCGCTACGAACATGTTTCCGCGCTCGTCGATCACACCGGCACCCCCTTCAGCAGCCGACGCTGGAGACACTCTGATCGAGCTCGACTCGGTGCGGCGTGCCTTCTCACCGTGTCGATCCTGGGCATCGGCCTTGCTGTGTGGGGCATCGTCTCGTCGAGCATCTGATCGTGAGTTGAATGCATGTCGTTGAACGCGCTTGTTGGGTGCAAAGCTGTCTGAATGGCAACGAAGACGGAGGACCGTCGACTCGGAGCGCTGATCTTGGGAGCAGCAGCCTTGCTGGCCGTACTGCTGTTGGTTGCGAACCAGCGGGGCAATCGCGCCGAAGATGTCGGGGCTTCGGCCTCGGCCTCGGCCACGACACTCGCCACCACGACCTCTGCCGCGCCATCAACAACGGCAGCGCCCACCACCACGACGACCACGGAACCGACCACCACGACCGAGAGCACGCTGCCTCCCTTCGATGGCTGGGTGGACCCGGCCGGCTCGCAACAAGGCTGGGACGCACTGGGCGCTGTCGAGGGACTCCTGACGTTCCGAGGAAATCCCAGCCGCTCGTACTACGGGCAGGGCCCGGTGCCGCAGGCGCCCACCGTGCAGTGGACCTACGACATCGGCTGCTCGAACTCGAGCGTCGGCGGCCAGGCCAAGCAGTGGTGCGGATCGGGCTGGACGGGGCAGCCTGCAGTGTTCCGTCCACCAGAGAACGTGGTGACCGACGCGGCGAACACGTGGTGGGTGGCCTTCGGTGGGTACAACCGCGACGTGCAGTTCCTCGACCCGGCCACCGGCGCCGAGGTGTACCCGTCGTACTCAACGAACGACATCATCAAGGGCACGATCACGATTGATCCCGACGGCTTCCCCCTCATGTACACGGGGAGCCGAGACAACAACTTCCATGTCGTGGCCATCGATCGGCCTGAGCCAGAAGCGCTCTGGAAGCTTCCTGCCGACGCCGTGAAGCCCACGAAGTGGAACGACGATTGGGACGGTTCGGCGCTCATCATCGATGACTATCTGTTCGAGGGAGGCGAGAACTCTCGCTTCTTCATCGTGAAACTGAATCGGGGATTCGACGCCGATGGTTTCGTGACCGTCGAGCCTGAGATCGTGTTCTCCACCGAGGGTTGGGACGCCGAGCTGACCAATGCGGTGGGCGGCAACGTATCGATCGAGAACTCAGTCGCCATCAGCGGGAACACCGTCTACTTCGCCAACTCTGGTGGTCTCGTGCAGGGTTGGGATCTCAGCACACTCACTTCGGGCGGCACACCGGAGCGGGTCTTCCGTTTCTGGACCGGCGACGACACCGACGCAACGATCGCGATCGACGATGAGGGCATGCTCTACGTCGGCAGCCAGTACGAGCGAGGCAATGGGCGCTCGCAAGAGGTCGGCCAGATCATGAAACTGGATCCGTCGAGGCCGGACGATCCGATCGTGTGGAGCCGGGAGGGGCGGACCGGGCTCGACAGCGGCATCTGGGCCACCCCGGCGCTGCATCGAGACATCGTGATCTTCTCCACCGATGACGGCCGTGTGATCGGCATTGACCGGGCGACGGGTGCCGAGCGCTGGGTGTTCAACCTGATCGGTCCGCTCTGGCAGAGCCCAGTCGTTGTTGACGACGTGCTCATCCAGGGCGACTGCGAAGGTGCCCTCCACGGCTACGACGTGAGCAATACCTTCGCCACTCCGACTCGCCTGTGGTCCATCGACCTTGGGGGTTGCATCGAATCCACGCCAGCGGTGTGGGAAGGACAGATCTTCGTCGGCACTCGGGTGGGCACGTTCTTCGCTCTCGGCGACTGAACGGGAGCAGCCGAGGCCCTGCTCCCGCAGGGCTAAGGCGAGCCGCAGGGAGCGAGAGGTGCGGAACCCTGCCCGGCCGCACTGTCGGCAAAGGCGGCGACCACGCTTCCTCGGTCGGCGCTTGTTTCGAAGCGACTGATCCAGAATGCAGCACCGGCCCGATCGGGTGCTCGATCGAGCAGGTTTCGGTAGAGCAGGTCGACCAGAGCGGGGCCGCTCGGTGCGCCGTGTGAACTCTGGAACTCGGACGAGATCACGAGACTCGACGCGACTTCGGAGATGGGCAGGAACCCGATACCGGTCGCATGCCGCCATCCGGCGAAGTCGCTGGCACCGGGCTCACGATTGAGAACAGCGCAATACACGTTCACGATCTGGGTCTCGGTTGCGTCGGGAGCACCGAGGCGCCACATGCGAATGACGTCGCTCGCATCGAAGGCCGTTTCCGGAGAGAACTCCGGAGCGTCGGCGAAAGCGACCACGACCTCTCCGCGAGCGACACCCGAACGCAGGAGCGAGACCCAAAACTGTTCGCCAGCAGCGTCGGGATTTCGGCCGAAGGCGTTTCGGTAGAGCAGCCCAACGAACGCTTCATCACCAACGCGGTTCTCACCGATGAACTCGGGAGAGGCCGCGAACGCAGAAGCGACTTCGGTGCGGGTCATGCCCGCTCGAAGTTGTTCGTACCACCAGAGGAACCCGCCTGGATCGGGCGTGCGAGCGAAGACGGCTTGGTAGGTCCGACCTAGGGCCCGCTCGGCGTCGAGCCTCTCGGTGAGCGGGAGTGCAGCAGGCACCGGAGCATCAGCTTCGGGGCTGCAGAGGAGCTGCCCGCGAAGCGGACCCTCGTTTCCGTTGACCCAGCGCACGTCGTCCGCTCTGGCCGCTGATCCCATCAAGGCGATGGCTGCGTCTTGCCAGCTGGACCCGGCGCTTGTCGTCACACACTGGGCGCCATCAAAGGCACGCGGGGCCGGAGCACCATCGGCAAGCACGGCGGCCACGTGCGCAGTGATGGTTTCCACCACCTGCATCCCCGCGAGCTGAGTGGGCGCACCGTCGACCATGACCGTGATGGCATAGCCATTGACCGAATCGATCGGACGAGCGAATCCCGTCGTACCCGTGCGCCAGCCCGCTCCTCGGCTCGGGAAGAATCCGTTCTTGTTGGCGAAGGTCCAACCCGACGGCAGGCCGGCGGAAACACCCCACTGCTGCGTCGGGTGGACTGAAGACATCAACGTCCACGCTTCGGCTCGGGAAGCATCCGAGAGAACGCTGCCCGAATGAAGCAGCTCCAGCACAACGGCGTTCCGGTCGCGAGCAGAGGTGACCGTGGCGCCATAGACCGGGGTGTGCAGCGTGGCCGTCGCACCCACGGCACGAGAGAACTCCTCCATTCCTCGCTGGCCGGCGAGCGACCAAAGCAGAGAGGTCGGAGGTGAGTTGTGCGAGAACCACATCATTCGCTCAGCACGGGTCCGGTTCGTGAGATCAAGAGCGCCCTGACCCGCCCGCTCCGAGCGCAGCAGGGTGGCAGCCAAGATCTCAGCCTTGATGACCGATGCGGTGGTGATCCGCACGGTTGGGTTCAGGTCATAGGAGCACCTGGTTCGCGTGTCCGTCACCGCCGCGGTCAAGCGGTTCACACCGGTCTCCAACACAACGTCCTCGAGATGAGATCGAAAGGCGTCGTTGAAAACATGTCGCGAGCACAGATCCGTCGGCGACGCAGGAACCGGTGAAGAGGCGGCCGCCGACTGCAGAACAGCAGCGAGCAGCACTGCGGCGCCGAGGGTCACCCTGCGCATGACTCCAAAGAGTCCTCGCTTCCTTGCCGCCATCGAGCCTCCCTCAGGCTTCGCCGTGCCACAGGATGTCTGGGCCGCTGCCGCGAGGCCAAGTCCTGCTGAACGTGAATCTTCGTTTGCTTTTGAGCATTTGCTCAAATAACGTGTCCCACATGCCAACGGTTATGCCGCCGCCGATGCCTCAGATCCCATCGATGCCGCCGATCCACGAAGAAGACCATCTGCCCTTGGGCGCGAACATGGAGGACCCATCCACACGCCAGTGGGCCACTCACTTCGCCACTCGGGTTGGCGCTCAGAGCGGCATGGCACCCGTCGCGGTGTATGCCCTCATCGCCATCGGCCAGGACGCGATCAACCGACAGATCGACCCGTTCCAGCCCGGCGCCTATGACGGAGGCGGCATTGCCCTGGGACTCGCACTTCTCGCCGTCGCCCTGATGGTGGCAGCGACTGTCGGCATCACCATCGCGACAGCGCTGGCCCATCTGATTGCCTCGATCCGTCCGCTCCGCCGCCGACCGGCGATGCTCAGCCGCGTCTTCCAGGTGACAACGGTTCTCGCTGGAACACTGATCTTCAGCGGCGCGGCCATCACAAGCGAGACCGGCCCGCTCGCGCTGATCTTCGTCGCATCGCTGTTCACGACCAACGTTCAGATCGCTCGTCGCACAGCACAGCGATGCGGGCTGCCGTCAGCGAGCTGAAGGGCCCGAGAAGGACCCTTCGCCTCATCTTGCACAGCTCGTCCACTCGATTGGACAGACGAAGCCCCTGGCTCCCCACCAGGGGCTTCGTCCTCACCTGCGCCCACCACCTCTTGGGCAGTGAGCGCTAGGGGACTCGGGCGCCTCTCGCCGCGCCTTCCAGCGCGTCGAGGTCAACCGTGAGACCGGTCACTCCCTCGGGCCAGTTCGCCATCGACAGATCACTGGTCTCGCCACACGAAATGCCTGCGTCCTCGAGTGCGTCGACCAGCGTGGTGAGCATGAGGGAAGAGAACGCCGGTTCATCCATCCGAGAGCCGGTCCACGCGTAGCACCGGTAGTGGAAGGCGTTCGCGCCGATCTCGGTGAAATGCACGGCTACCGGTTTGTCCTGCCGCCGACCCTCGAGGCTCTCCAGCGCCTCCTCCATCACGGCGACGGCGCGACGACGGTCCGGATCGAGGTTGAGTTTCACCTCGACCATGACACGGGCACCATCAACCCGACTGTGGCTGATCATCTCATCGTCGATGACCTTGACGTTCGGCATGTAGACGAGCGAGCCATCCGGGAATTCCACACTCACAGAGAGCGGCCCCTTCCGAACCACGGTTCCCGGGCGACCCAAGACATCGATCACATCACCTTCACGGACAAGGTCGTCGAGGCCCGCAAGGAAGCCGGCGATCAGGCCCTGCCCAACCGGAGTGAACACCAGTGCAGCACCGAGTCCGATGGTGGCGAAGAGCGCCAAGAACGAAGTGATGTTCACACCGATCGAACCAAGCAACACCATGATGCCCAGCGTCCAGATCACCTTCGGCGTCAGGTACGTCAACTGAGGGGTGAACTTGGTCGGCCTGCGACCGAGCAAGTTGAGGAGCATCCTCTTGAGGATCAAGATGCCGATGAGCACCCCCACGATGGTCAAGAGCCGCGGCCCGACGGTGCGGACGACCTCCCCAATATCGATGGAATTCATGTCTCTTCTTTCGCTCTTCGCCTCCACCTCTCGGGCTCTCAACTTGAGGGCATCCGAGCCGCGTCAGCGGCGAGGATAGACACTTCTTCGCGGTCGATCGACAAGAAACACCGATCTTGTTCTTGGAATATTTCTGACGCAGTGCGTTTGCACGACCACGGAGAGCCTTGGGATCACAACTTCACTACGTTTGATTCGAGCTCTATTGGAAGGCAGTGATGATCACGCATAACGAAGTGACGTCGTGATTCGTCGAAGCGACGCCTCTCCGGTGACGCCGCTTCTTCAACGGGTCCCGAAAAGGCGAAAAGTGAGCGGTCCGGCGTTGCCACCGATCTCCGCTCACTCTTCGAAACGTGGAGCCTGGGAGAATCGAACTCCCGACATCTTGCTTGCAAAGCAAGCGCTCTACCAACTGAGCTAAGGCCCCGATTGAGCTGGTGATCTTAGCGTGCCTGTTCGCGCAAGCCGCCTCGATTTCACCAGATCAGACC
>CALKTH010000044.1 GCA_937997485.1 uncultured Acidimicrobiales bacterium
TTCGGCACCCGAAGCGTCCCCTTCGTCGGCACCGCCGACAGCGTCCAGCTCGCTGGCTAAGGGCCCACTTCAAGGAACCCAAACAAGAGACAATCTCGTCAACTCTTCGGAGTTGCCTCGCTCCTTTGGCAGCCGCCGATACCTACTAGGCAGCGGTCTTCCACGAGAACAGATCTGCCTCGGTAACGATTCCTGCCGCTACGCAGTGCTCGACAAGTCGCCGCCGCCGATCGGTTGCAAGCCTGTCCTGGCTTCCACGGAGCCCATCCACACCGATCTTGTCGAACTTGATGCAGAGATGATCGAGCTTGCGATTGAACTTCGTGATCGTCCAGCCCAGGCCGCTCGCGACATCGGCGTTGCTCGGAATATCGAAGGGCGCACCGCCACGAAGCCTGCTTTCCGCCAACGCCGCGAGCAGCTGACGCTGCTCGGCGTTCAGCCGCACCGTCTGCCGGTGACTCCAGGGACGAGTCTGGGGCTCCTGGCGTCCGCCCAACTCAAGCTCAAGGGCATACCTCGCTGGCCCGGCCGACATCTCGACAATCGAACTTCCGAAGACGACCGGCAATCCCGATCCCGGCGCAATCACTGCATGCGAGCTGGATTCGACGTCTCGCACGGTGAGATCCGCCG
This sequence comes from uncultured Acidimicrobiales bacterium, assembly GCA_937997485.1. Classification (GTDB taxonomy): domain Bacteria; phylum Actinomycetota; class Acidimicrobiia; order Acidimicrobiales; family SZUA-35; genus SZUA-35. The sequence continues at coordinate 637 of CALKTH010000044.1, forward strand.
CCGCGGTCTCGTTGTGAATCCACCAGTGGCCCTGCTGGTGAGCAAGCACTCCCACGACTCTTGGCAGCGCAGCGTGGTTATCGATGACCAGGTCGGCCTCTCGCCCGAAGCTCAAGTGTTGGTTCGGTTCCAGCGTTCGAAAACTGCCGACGAAATCGACCGTGATGGTCCCTGCGCTACTCATGTGCCCTCTTTCAAGAGTCCCCGTTGACGAGCGAAGATCTTGGAGCACGGAGCGCAACCGAAGCGCAACAAGATGCGCGCAACGACGCTCAACCAGCGCCCGAGTGGGTAAATCGGTAGCCGTTCAGGCCCCGGCCTGAGTCCCCGGTTGAGATCTTCCGGCTCACGACGACCCGAGCTCCGAACGACCCCGACATCTCTGCATCCGAGTTGCGTTCAGCCACCGGCCCTGCCAGCAAGATCGTCGGGGTCAACTGTCGTTGACTATGGTTTGCCGGTCGTGAGTGGAAATCGACCCAGGGTTGCGATCTTTGGAGCGATCAGGGTGCGCGACCAGGGGGAATGGCGAACCCTCTCAAAGGCTCAGAGAGGACTCCTCGCCATTCTGGTTGCTGCGGGGCCGCGTGGACTCAGCCTGGAACGTCTCGCAGACGAACTCTGGCCAACGCTCCCCAAGAACTGGCGGCCCAAGCTTCGAGTCGCACTGTCGCGCCTGCGAGGTCAGCTGACCGACGGCGGCGGCGTTGTGAACGATCATGGGTGGTGTCGTCTCGATCTCGGTGAAGAAGACGTCGATCTCTGGTCGCTTTGGGCTGCAGCCCGCGAAGGCTCGCTCGATCTCATTCATAGCGATGACCTCGTCGACTCGTTGGTCGGCGAGCCCTTCAGCGACGTCGAGATACGAGCGATCGTCCGGGAAGCGATCGAGACCACCGATCGGGCCAGGTTCTCCATCCTCGCCGGCCAGGCGGGAGAAGCTGCTCTCGCGCTCACAACCCAGCAGCTCGAACGGCTCAGATTCGCCGCGTCCCAGCCAGGGTGCGACCCCCTCCTCGCTTCGCAGATCAGTCGTCTCGACCTCGCACACGAAGAGCGAACCCATCCCTGGCTCGCCAGCCGAATGGGCCTCATCGGCTTCGATCAAGTCGTTGCCGGCATTGAACGATCAGTGAGGGCCGGGCGCGGTTGTCGTCTCAATGGGCAGCCGGGCTCCGGGCTCCGGGCTCTACTTGGCGCGGTTGGTGACCTCGCTGCGGCATCGGGGCATCGCGTGATCCGGCTCGAGTCAGGGGCCAGTTTCGGACTGGAGTTCGGTCCCCTCGTCGCAGCGATCCCTGAACTTCGAGAAGAGATCGGCGAACTGTACGCGAGCAAGACGGAAGGCTCTACTCAACGTGCATCGAAACTCGCTCTCGCGCTCCTCAACGAGTGTGCGAGGAGCGGTGCACCTGTTCTTGTCGTCGGCGATGACATCGACAGCATGGACGAGGGAACGATCAGTGTTCTGGGCAACGTGCTGCGGTCGCAGGGCCCGGAGTCCTTGGCTGCGGTCCTGGGCTCGACGCTTCGGGGCGACGCTTCGATGGTGACACCGTTGCCGTTGGAGCCGATCACCGTTCCAACGCTGAGCAGCCACAGCATCGAGCAGCTCGCGTTGCGTCAGGGCATCGAAGCGACACCGCTTCAACTTTCCGCCCTCGTCACCGAAGTCGCTGCAAGGACGAAAGGTAGAGCCGGGTCTGTGGTTCGTTTCCTCGAGCAGCTTGACTCTGAAACTCTGTTGCCCACAGGGCCGAGGCCCGACCTTCCACAACTACCGGTCTGGATGCATGATCGGCTCTCAACTCAAGACCGCAAGGTGATCTTCGCTGCCTCGGCCATCGGTCGGCCGGTGACCATCGCTGAGCTTGGAGAAGCGAGCGGCGTGGAGCTCTCGGACCCGGCGCTGTTCGAGCCCCTCCTCGCCACCGGAATCCTCATTCAACGACCCGGGCCCAGCTATGAATCGGTTGATTGGTGTGATGCTGCGGCGATTCGCCGCTTGGTCCTTCCTCATGACATGCGACGGATCTGCGTGAAGGCTGCCGCTTTCGTCACTGAGCCGCTGGAGGCGGCGATGCTTCTTGAACTCGGTGGCGATCTCGTCTCGGCCGCCGAGGTCCAGCAGGCATACCTTGAGGCCGGTCGATCGAGTGTTGATCGCCAAGATCATCGGCTCGCTGCTCAAGCGTTCGAGGGCGCTCGCCGCACAGGCGAGCCGATGTCGCCCTCCGATCTGATCCGCTTCGCGATCGCCGTTGAGCGGATTGGGGCAGACGCGCAGCAACTCCGTGATGAGGCCATGGAAGTGGCTCAATCAACCGGCAACGACCGAGTCGCACTGCGAGCTGCGCTGGCAGGCCTACCAGAGGCTGAGCATCTCGATGGAGATCCGCGCAGGGTCTCCCAAATTGAGAGTGTGAACCCCGCACGCCTCGACCGCAGCCTTCAGCACGAGCATGCCTGCGCGCTCTCCCGCCAGCTTCTTCTTTGTGGGCGCGAGGACGAGGCTCGGAGGTGGGCGTCGATTTCTGAACGCCACGCGAGCAGCCCAAACGAAATGGCGTTGAGCTGGCTGACGCATTCGCACACAGACGGCTGGCAAACGAAGAGCGGGCGTTTCGTACCAGCGGACTTTCTCGACCAGGTTGAGAACCCGATCTTGGAGTGTCGGGTACTGCAAACCATCGCCGTCGATGCGTTGATCTCGGGCCACCTCCCTACAGCTGCAAGCGCCTCAGCTCAGCTTTCTGAGCGAGCGGAGCAAGCGAGCGATCCCCTCCGAACATGGCACGCTGCGCTGATCGCGGCCCTCGTCGCGGAACAGGGCCTCGAGCTCCGGCAAGCCGATGAGATCGCCGACGCTGCGCTCCACCGCGCGCTCGCCGCAGGCATCAGCGGCGCATGGGCTGCCCGCCGAGCTCAGCAACTCCGCCGGAGTTGGGCCATCGCAGGCTCAGACCATGTACTCGCTTCGGACTCCGCCGTTGGGATGAGACCGGATGAGGGCAGCACCTCCTTCCTGGCCCGCGCTGGGGCGTTGGTCCTCACCGCGAGCCTGTCTCCGGAGGCCGCTCCACCCACCGAAGCGATCGCTCGACTGCTTGACGACTCGGGGAACAGCAGGTTCGGCATCGCCGTGGCCGGGATCCTGACTTCAGCCGCTCAGCGAGCCGACTCGGACGTTCGCGAGCAGCTGATCGCCCGCCTTTCACCCAAGCGTGGAACCAATCTGATCATCGGTGCCGGAGTCTCCAGCTTGGGACCCGTCGACCGGCTCATCGCCATGGTGGAGCTCGAGAGGAATACACGAAGGGCGTTGCATCGCGAGGCGATCACACAAGCAGACCATTGGGAGACGCCGATGTGGCGGCTTCAGACAAGGCTGTCGCTTCTCGGCGAGGAGTCAAACCCAATCGTGGAGGACGAGGCACAAGAGCTGGCTGCTCGACACGGCTTGGAAATGCTTGCCACACCGCAGGGCGACTTTGTCGTACAGCGCATCGGCAAGGGGGGATAGCACCCACCCACCGTGTCGGCGTTACCAGTCCGACGAGCCGCTGCCGGCTCGCCGAAGGCCAGCGAGGTCAGGCCGAGACTCTTCGAAGAGCAGGTTCATTCAGCGCAGGTTCGGCCGTCTCATCTGCATCCGCTCGTGAGTGGTTGAGCGCCTCCATCTCCATCTCGATCGCGCCATCGGTGGCAGCCCCGAGAAGTTCGGAGGGCATCCGCACGCGGTAGCGCTGAACGCCATTGGTACCGCGCCAGATGTCATCGGGCAGCGCGTAGTGCGCAGCGAGCGGATCGAGATGGCTCGTTGTCTCTGACTTCGGCAACCGAAGATCGATTGCGAGTGAGTGTTCAGAGCACAGACGCTCAAGCCCGTTGATGATCAACGTGGAGCAAAGAGTTCCCGCTCGCTCGGAACGAAGGCGTTGACGTTCGACTGCGTGCCGGACTGCCTGAATGCGGCGCCGGTCCGACGTGTGATGACGTGCCATCGACAGCGCACCGGCATGGGCGATGTCCATCCGGGAGGGGTAGTTCGTCGGAGTCGACATGAGTTCGAGAAGGACGTCGGAGAAGCGCCCCGCACAATCTGAATCACAACTCGACAATCGCATTGCGGAGCACGATTGATAGGTGGCGAGGGCCGTTGAGAGCGGCCGGCCCCGGAAGCCGAGCCTGCCAGCTTCAAGGACCCAGGGTTGATGGTTGAACATCGAAGCGACGGCGACATGACGATGAGTGTCACCCGCACCCCTGATCAGCGATTGCAGTGGTCCCTTCTTCGTGAAGAACAGAATGTCGCCTGGGCGCAGCTCGCTCGGACGAAGGACAGGGAGCTCGGTGAGCTGGTGAATAGGTACTGATCCTCGTATCGGGGCTGACTCATCAGACACTTCCGGTTTCGCACGCGGGACACGGTCGCGGAGTTGAGGTGACCGGATTGCTCTCGCTTCTTCGTCAACCGGTTGCTGGATCGGTTCGTACAGCGCTTGAAGTGCCATCGCGGTTCACACAGTGGCTGCGGCTGAACGGGCGGAACCGTGAGTGGACCTTGGCGCCGGAGCAGTGACCGCAAGGTCGGCCACGGAAACGATTCCCTCTGCAACGCAGTGTTCGACAAGACGACGTCGACGATCACTGGCCAAACGGGTCGGTGATCCACGTA
>CALKTH010000045.1 GCA_937997485.1 uncultured Acidimicrobiales bacterium
CGAAGCCCAGATTTGCTACAACCCCGAGAACCTCACCTACCCGTTCGGCGCCTACATCTGCGTGGTCGACATCGATCCCGGCACGGCCGAGGTCAAGGTCCGCCGCTTCATCGCGGTGGATGACTGCGGCACCCAGATCAACCCGATGATCATCGAAGGCCAGGTCCACGGTGGCCTCGCCGACGGTGTCGGTATGGCGCTGATGGAGATGATCAGCTTCGACGAGAACGGCAACTGTCTGAACTCGACCCTGATGGACTACCTCATTCCCACGGCGATGGAGACGCCCGACTGGGAGACCGGCCACACGGTCACCCCTTCACCGCATCACCCCATCGGAGCCAAGGGTGTCGGTGAGTCCGCCACCGTCGGCTCGCCTCCCGCCGTGGTCAACGCGGTCGTCGATGCGCTCAAGCCGTTCGGCATTCGCCATGCTGACATGCCCCTCACGCCCAGCCGGGTGTGGGAGACCATGCAGGGCAACCACACGCCCCCGATCTGATCGGCGAGCTTCCCGAAGATGAGCGCACGTCTCAACCAACGGATCAGCGATCTGATCCAGCAACGCCTTCCGTTCGTGCAGGCCACCGTGGTGCGGGCGCAATGCCCCACCTCGGCTCGGCCTGGCGACCGGGCGATCGTGTTCCCCGACGGAACCTTCGAAGGGTTCGTCGGAGGGCATTGCGCGGAGGGGTCGGTCCGAACGGCTGCGCTCACCGTGCTCGACACCGGCGAATCGCTGCTGCTCCGGATCCTTCCGGAAGACGCCGAGGAGTTTCCCGAGAGCCCCGGAGCTCTCACGGTGGTCAACCCCTGCCTGTCCGGGGGCGCGGTCGAGGTCTACCTCGAGCCCATGCTGCCGGTGCCCCAGGTGTGCATCATCGGCCAAACGCCAATCGCTGATGCGCTTCAGCAGTTGGCGGGGCCACTTGGTCTTGCCGTGTCCCACGCTCCGCAGGGGCCCGGCTCACCGGCCGGGTCGACGGCTGTGGTCATCGCCAGCCACGGACGGGCCGAAGAGGATTCGGTGCGAGCCGCTCTCGATGCTGGTGTTGGCTACATCGGCGTCGTCGCCAGCAACACCCGCGGTTCTGCCCTGCTTGCTGATCTCGACCTCGATCCCGAAGCCGCTGCCGTGGTGCATTCCCCGGTTGGTATCGACATCGGGGCCACGACGGCTGAGGAGATCGCCCTGTCGATCCTGGCCGACGTGGTGCGAGCCATTCGAGTGGACGGGCTCTCCGCTCCAAAGTCGACCGAAGCGGCCCGTCCGGCCGAGGTGATCGATCCCGTGTGCGGCATGACGGTGACCGTCACCGCTGAAACCCCGCACTTGCACCACAGCGGCGATGACTACTGGTTTTGCAATCCCGGCTGCCGGGATCGCTACGCCGATGAGCTTGCGGCCTGACCGCCTCGCCGGTCACCGTCCCGCATGTTCGTCACCGCCCTCATTCTCGCCGCCGGGTCTTCCCGTCGACTCGGTGAACCAAAGCAGCTCCTCCCGTACCGGGGCACCACGCTGCTCAATGCCACGATCGAGCAAGTGCTGAGCTTCGGGCTCGACCAGGTGCTGGTCACAGTGGGCGGCGCTGGGACTGAAGTGCGGGACTCGCTCGAACCGGACGGTTTCGAGATCGTCGAGAGCGTGCATCACACCGATGGCTGCTCGTCCTCGATCGTAAGTGCCCTGAGCGCGGTTGATGAACGAGCTGACGGGCTGCTCTTGTTCTTGGGCGATCAGCCCAACCCTTCGCAGACCGCTGTCTCGCAGCTCTCCCACGCCGCCGCTCGGGGAGCGGAGGCAGCGGTCTGCTCCTATCGAGACGGTGTTGGTCACCCGTTCTGGTTCTCCCGGGCGGCCTTTGCCGACCTGGGTCAACTCCATGGCGACAAGGCGGTGTGGAAGGTCATTGAAAGCGGCCGTTGGACCGTCGAGCATGTGCCCATCGACGCCGAGACGCCCCTCGACGTCGACACCCGTGAGGACTACGAAAGACTGCTCGCTGATGGATGCACCGATGACTGAGTTGACCGTGCAAGAGCTGCGCTCGCAACTGGGCGAGGTGGACTACGTGGTTGACGAGGGGCTGGCCATGGCACTGTTCCTCTCTCGCTCGGTTGGACAGCCGTTGCTGCTCGAGGGCGAACCGGGCGTGGGCAAGACCACTGCGGCCAAGGCGTTGGCTCAGGCGACGGGGGCCGAGCTGATCCGGCTCCAGTGCTACGAAGGCATCACGGCCGCTGAGGCTCTCTACGAGTGGAACTATCCCCGCCAACTCCTCTCGATCCGGCTGGCCGAAGCGAACCAGCAATCCATGTCGGAACAGGATCTCTTCGGCGCCGACTTCCTGCTCGACCGGCCACTCCTCCGGGCCCTTCGTCCTCGCACCGATGGGGGACCGCCCCCGGTGCTGTTGATCGACGAGATCGATCGAGCCGACGACGAGTTCGAAGCGCTGCTCTTTGAATTCTTGGCCGAGTCGTCCGTGACCGTTCCCGAGGTTGGCACCATCACCGCCGAGAAGGCGCCCACCGTCATTCTCACCTCGAACCGCAGCCGGGAGCTTCACGACGCCTTGAAGCGCCGCTGCTTCTATCACTGGATCGACTTTCCTGAGGTTGAGCAGGCAGCGGAGATCGTCCGCCGTCGCGTGCCCGAAGGCACGGTGCCGCTGGTCAAAGCAGCGACGGCCTTCGTGACCTCGGCTCGAGCCCTCGATCTCGACAAGCCGCCCGGTCTGGCCGAGACGATCGACTGGGTCTCGGCTCTCTCGGTGCTGGGCCTCGCTCACATCGATCGAGGGCTGGTCGAGGCGACGATGGGCTCGTTCATCAAGACACCAGACGATCGGGCGACGGTGAG
>CALKTH010000046.1 GCA_937997485.1 uncultured Acidimicrobiales bacterium
CATGACCGACTGGCAGTTCGAAGACGCCACCGCCGAGATCGAAACGGCCATGACCGTCCTCGCCGACCGGGATCGTGCGCTGTCCGCAGTCTCTGGGCTGGGCCTCGACCTCCAGATCCCGGATGATGCGGAGACGCTGTATCAGTCCGTTACCGCCAACACCGCCGACGACCCCTGGGCCGAGGCAGAAACTGCCACGACTGAGCTGGCCGATGCGGCCGAGCTCCTCGTGACCACCCACGAGACGGCCAATGCGAGCCAGCCCTTCTTCACCAACATCGGCCTCATGGGCACCGACATTCCAGCGGAGATCAGTGACGCCAACGCCGCCTTCGAGGCCGGCGACTTCGACCAGCTTGCGGCCGAAGCCGAGGGGATCGACCAGATGGTCGCCGATGCCAAGACCGACGGCCAGGTTCGAGTCGGCGCTGCCGCCGGCGGCGTTCTGGTCCTCGTGCTGCTGATCTTCTTGGGTCTCCGACGACGTCGGAAGAAGAAGACCGCCCGCTCGGAAGCCCCCGAGGATGGCGAGTCGAACCCCTCAAGCGCGGCGGAGCCAGTCGGCGAGCGCAGCGACGTGATGCCCACGGCCACCGTGCCGGACGACGCATCATCCCTGCTGGGCGACGATGAAATGACCCCCACCACGTGAGCGCCTCGACAGCAAGACTCGCCCGCTCGCTCCTTCTCGTGTGTGCCCTCACCCTCGTCGCTGCGGCCTGCGGCGAAGGCGGAGGCGCTAGTGGTGGTCAAGAGGCTGCGACGGCCGGCGGCCCGGATACAACCGCCGCTTCCGAGGCATCAACCACAACCGCTCCGCCAACCACGATCGTGACCACTCTCGAGGCTCCGAACACGACGGCTGCGGAACCCGCATGCGTCGAGGAGCTGCCGGAGTGGTTCCTCGACGATGCGACGATCGAGGAGTTCTGCGACGCCATCGAGCTGATCCGCGTCGAGCAGGAACAGCGCCTCCCCAACGCCACGTTCGACGTAGCCGAGGGCATGATCGTCACGTCCGACGATGCCGTGTTCAGCCTGGTGAATCCCGTCGCCAAGACCCTCGCGGCCGAGCCCGGACAGGAAGCAGCGGCCATTGCCGAGCACTTCGATGCGCTCGGAGACATCGCTGCGCAAGCCGACGACGTGGCTGACGCATCGAGGTTGCGAGTGCTGCTGTACGCCAACGACTACGTGGGCGCTGCCGACATCGAGCCACTCTGGACCGAGGTCGCGCCCGGCCTGCACGCCGCCATCGTTGTTGACTCCCCCGAGGCCGTCCGCATCGCCGTTCAAGCCGATCTCGACACGCTCGGGCTCTCCTTCGACGAGGCATACGACCTGGCCCTTGCGCAGACGCTGGCGCTCGACGCGCAGCTCGAGCTCATCCCTCCAGGGTTCGGCATCTTCGTCGGTGCGGATCCCGACGCCGCTTTCTTCCAGACCTCGTTCGTGCTCGACACGGACACGGCGTTCCCCACACCGAGTTCGCTCGGCCACATCGCCATCCTGCCGAGTCGAGGCACGCTCGTCGTCGTGAACCTCGATGAGGTGGACACCACCAGCGTCGGCCTCGTCGACCTCATCGTCGGTCTGAGCGCCGAGGCCCACGGCGAGTTCGCCGCCGGCCCGAATTCGATCACTCCGAACCTGCTGTGGTGGGACGGCGAGTCGTTCGACATCATCGAGGTGACCGACAACTCGGTGGTCTTCCCCGAGGGCCTGCGTGGCCCCCTCGGTCTCTCATAGCCCCTCACCGGCGGACTGACGACGGCTCAGTCGTCGCGCTCATCCCGTTCGTCCCGGTCGTCACGATCCTCGGCGTTTCCGGGTCCGCTGTTGTCCGACCCTTCGTCGTCCGCATCCTCGGCGTCGCCGTCATCGTCCGCATCGTCCGCATCGTCGGCATCCTCGGCGTCGTCGCGGTCATCCGCATTGCCGGGTCCGCTGTTGTCCGAGTCGTCCCCGTCTCGGTCATCGGAGTCGTCGGATCCGGAGTCACCGTCCGCCGAGTCATCGTCCTCGGAGTCATCGTCGTCGTCGATCGTGCTCGAGGTCGAGGTCGAGGTCGAGGGACCACTGTCAGGCGAGGTGGTGCTGGGTGAGGTCACCGAGGACGTGACTGTCGTGGAGGCAGACGTTGTTGACGGAGACGTTACCGAGGGGGTCGTTGTCGACGTGGCGGTCACCTCGGCACCGACGAATGAGGTCGTCTCGTCACCGGAGATCCTGTCTCGCACCCGAATCTTGAGTCGTCCGTCCTCGATCTCGACTTCGACGTCAACGAGCTGACCACCCGGGCCAGCGAAGCGAACCTCTACCTCACCACCAAGCTCTTGGATTTCGTCGACGACCCAACCAGCGGCAGGGCTGACGCCCGTCAGCGAGACGCCAACCGGGCTCCATCGAACGTCGATTGAGCCGGCCTCGGCGACGGGCACCGTGACGAGTTCACCCGAGGCCTCTCCCACTGAATCGCCGGACGGCACGGTCGATGTCACCGTGCTGGACGTGCTGGACGTCACCGAGGACGAGGATGAGCTCGGGTCGACGGCGATCACCGTCGCCTCCTCCGATCCTCGAATATTCAGGTCCGCCGCCTGAACGGCAACGAGCGAAACGGCGGCGGCAGCCGATCCGAGTGCAACCTTGCCGATTGCGGTCCCAGCGAATGCAGCGAGCGATCCAATCACAGTGGTTCTCCTTGAGCGGGCCTCCGACGCGGCCGTGAGATCAATGACCTCAGCGGAGCCGGTAGAAAGCGGGGAGGACGCACCCGACTGCATCACCGCAATCAGCTCGGGTGAGGGTTCACCCGGGGCCACCGAAGCAACGTCGGCCCGGGCCTCGGCGAAGAACTGGGCAACGGCATTGTTGCTGGCCAGCTCTGCGTCGGATCCGAGCAGCAACGCTTCGAGCTGTTCGTCGGTGAGGGGTGTTGCGTCCATGTCGCTCTCAGGAACGTCGTCGTCACGCATCAGGAGACCCCTCTTCCCGAATCACTTTCTCCAGGCGCCTGAGCCCACGGGCCTGGAGTCGCTTCACGGCCGTCACTGGCTTGTCGACAATGCGAGCAACCTCGTCCAGGCTCAGGTCGGCAACCATGCGAAGCGCCAGCACTTCTCGTTGGTCGACGGTGAGCTGGCCGAGGAGGCGGGCCACGCGCTCGTTGCCGAGGCGGACGAATGCTGCATGACTGGCGTCTGGGGTGGACTGTTCCGGCACGTCGGAATCAGAGGATCGGAGCGGTCGGCGCTTAGCCCGTCGGTGCTCGTCGATCAGCACATTCCGGGCTATGGCAAACACCCAGCCGAGGAACGCCCGCTCGTCACCGGCAAAGGAATCGAGTCGGCGGAACGCACGAAGGAACGTCTCGTTGACGATCGCCTCGGGATCTTCCGCGCCACGAGCAGCTGCGAACCCAGCGATCCGCTGCGCAGCCACGTCGTACAGTCCGCGGAATCCGGCCTCGTCACCGGCGCGAGCCGAGGCGAGGATCGCATCGAACTCAGTCATGCTCGTCGCTCGGGCGCGGGCAGGCGGCAACCTTGCGGGCCGTGCTTGGGAGGGTCGTGCCGAGGCACGAAGAAACGTGGGGGGAGACGGAGAGACCATCGCAGATCCATGAACGTCGAAGGTCGCTGTCGGGAGACCCTCCACTCCAAGATTCGTTTGCTCCCACACCGCGAGTCTGCAGCGTCGAGCCCGGTCAGGGAAAGGCGTGGTGTATCACGGAGGCCCGTTTGTCGGCAGGCGCACCCAAGCTCAGCCGCTCCGAACGGTCCGAGTCCACCTGCGTGGGCGGCTTGTCAGTCGCCTGCCCAGTGGCGCTCGGCCGCTTCCAGCTCTGCCACGGCATCACCGGCAAGTGCCGCAGCAACCACGGGTCGATCCTCGGCGCCGCTCTGCTGTCCGTTCTGATCACCCGAGTTGCGCTCCGGTGTGGTGGCGCTGGCAGATGGCTCCGTGCTCACGGTGGCTCGGGCCGACTCAGTGCCACACGCAGCGAGGGTCGATGCGGCAAGAAGAACCGCAACGGCGTACCCGACAGCGTGGCGAGCTCGGTGACCTCGCAGTGCCTTGCTTGCGAACATGTCAGCCTCCTTGTGTGATCGCCCGAACCAGTGGTTTCACCATGACGGGTGACAGCCCTCCCGTTCTGTGAACGAATCCACACAACAGCGAAATTTCTGCGGTTGGGCTGACCAACCCACTTGTTGAAGCAGCGCGCTTCAGCGCCCGTTGATTCCAACAACACAAGACTCACCGAACCGGGGAACAACGGACATGACGACGATCAAGGCTTCGTGCAGCGACTGCGGCAACATCAACCTGATGGCCGACGAGGTGCACATCCGCATCTGCGAAGACACCAACGCCGGTGATCTCGCATTCCGCTGCCCGACGTGCCGAGTTACGAACGTCAAGCACCTCGAGGTTCGAGTGATCGATCTCCTCGTCGCCAGCGGCGTCTCATGGTCCACCTGGCGACTGCCGCTGGAACTCTCCGAGCCCAAGCCAGCGGGCAATCCGATCGATCACGACGACCTGCTCGCCTTCCACGACGCCCTCACCGACGGTGTCACCTGGGAGCTCGCGCTGGCCGAGCTCGACGCCGAACTCGGCGACGCCTCTTCCAGCCGCTGAGCCAACCACGCACCCGCCGGGCACCGGGGCCCGCTACCCGAGACCCAATTGTCCGCGGGCTATTGCATCGGGCTGCCGTGATACCCCGAGTAGATGAAGACACACGGCACGCCGACGGCGTCGTACATCCGCTTGTTCCGCGGATCGTCGTCGATTGCCAGCACCGGGGCGTAGTTGCGCTGCACGAGCTGGGCGAGCGCGTGGTGCTTCATCTCCGGTGAACGCCGATAGTCGCCAGACGCTCGCATGATCAGGAGGTCCCAGCGGATCTCGTGCTCGGCCAGCCAGTCGAGCGTGAGCTGGTCGATCCAATCCGAGCGAGCCGTGACCAAGGCGATCACGTGATCGTCGGCCATCGTCTCTAGCAACCGAGCCTGCTCGACGATGAGACCGTCGCCGCCCGCAGCCAGGAAGAAGCTGTCCCAGTCCTGCCACCGGCTCTCGAGGTAGTGCTGTCGATGGCGAGCGTCGGAGAGAACGCCGTCGATGTCCACACAGACGGTGGGGACGGGTTCAGCTGGGTCTTCCGGCTCCACTCCGTCTGGCCAATACCAGACGGGCTCACCCAAGTAGCGAGGTCGGTTCAAGGCTGTGGAGTCTCGCACGAGATCCTACGAACGACCCATCTTTGCCGCCAAGCAGGCGATCCGTGGGCCGGGCGAACCGTTCTTCGATTCCGCCCATGGGCGGTTCCTCCCGATCGGCCGATCGCGGCGCGATCGTCGTGCAAGATCAACGCACGGACTGGCCGGTACGCGGCACCGCCATCCACTAGCCGGGTGTCTTGGCGCTCACCACATGAGGGAGTGAGCGCCGAGCACCTCGGCCAAGCGCCTCATCAGCAGGCTCGCCGTCAGCCCGCACGCGCGCATCTGAGCCATTGGGTGCACGCCAGCATCAAGATCGTTGCCTTGATGCACCCAATGTTCGGGGAGCGGGCGTCCCTGTGGGTGCCTGACCCCCTCCCTGTGGGTGCCTGACCCCCACCGTCACCCCTGTGGGTGCCTGACCCCCACCGTCACTGCGCGGCCGGATGTCAGTCTTCGTCGCTGGAAGCGGCACCGTCGGCAATCGCGGCCACGACGGCTGGGTCAGCCAGTGTGGTGGTGTCGCCGAGCTTGTTGCCGTCGGCCACGTCTCGCAGCAGGCGACGCATGATCTTGCCCGAACGGGTCTTTGGCAGATCCGGCACGATGATCACCGTCTTCGGGCGAGCGATCTTGCCGAGCTTCACCCCGACGTGTTCACGAATCTCGTCACCGAGCGCCACCGACGCCTCGTGCGTTCCTCGGAGGATCACGTAGCCGATGATCGCCTGGCCGGTGATGTCGTCGGTGCCGCCAACCACGGCAGCCTCGGCCACGGCCGGGTGATCAACAAGAGCCGACTCAACCTCGGTCGTGGAGATGCGGTGGCCCGACACGTTCATCACGTCGTCGACCCGACCGAGCAGCCAGAGGTAGCCATCGTCGTCGAGCTTCGCGCCGTCGCCGGCGAAGTACTTGCCCTCATAGGTGGACCAGTAGGTTTCGCGATAGCGCTCTTCGTTGCCCCAAATGCCTCGCAACATCGACGGCCAAGGCCGAGAGATCGTGAGGTAACCACCGCCAGTTTCGACGGTGTTGCCTGCGTCGTCCACCAGCTCCATGAATACGCCCGGGATGGGATGGGTGGCCGAGCCCGGCTTCGTGGTGGTGACGCCGGGGAGCGGGGTGATCATGTTGGCGCCGGTCTCGGTCTGCCACCACGTATCGACGATCGGCGTGTTCTCGCCACCGATGTGCTCGTGGTACCACATCCACGCTTCGGGGTTGATGGGTTCACCCACCGTGCCGAGCACCCGCAGCTTGGAGAGGTCGTGCTTCTCCACCTCTTGCGTGCCCCACTTCATGAACATGCGGATGGCGGTAGGTGCCGTGTAGAGCTGAGTGACGCCGTAACGCTCGGCGATGTCCCACAGCCGATCCTTGCCCGGCGTGTCGGGCGTCCCTTCGTACATCACGGAGGTGCAGCCGTTCGCCAGCGGTCCGTAGACGATGTAGCTGTGGCCAGTGACCCAGCCGATGTCGGCCGCGCACCAATAGATGTCGGTCTCAGGCTTGAGGTCGAAGACGTACTTGTGGGTGAACGCCACCTGCGTGAGATAGCCACCCGTGGTGTGCATGATGCCCTTGGGCTTGGCCGTCGTGCCGCTCGTGTAGAGCAGATACAGCAACTGCTCGGCGTCCATCGGCTCGGCCGGGCAATCATCAGAAGCGGCGGCCATGAGCTCGTGCCACCAGTGATCACGACCCTCGGTCATGGCCGGGTCGGTGTCGCAGCGGTTCGCCACGATCACGTTCTCTACCGACGGCGCACCGATCTCGAGCGCTGCATCAACCGTGGGCTTCAAGAGTGCGGGAGCCCCGCGGCGATAGCCGGCATCGGCGGTGATAATCAGTTTGGCGTCGGCATCCACGCAGCGATCCACAATCGCATCAGCCGAGAAGCCGCCGAAGATCACCGAGTGGGCCACGCCGATACGGGTGCAGGCCAGCATGGCGATGGGCAGCTCGAGGATCATCGGCATGTAGATGGCGACGCGGTCGCCCTTCTCCAGGCCGAGGCCCTTCATCACGTTGGCGAACTTCTTCACCTCGGTGAGCAGCTGTGCGTAGGTGAGCGTGATCTTGTCGCCCGGCTCGCCCTCCCAGTAGTACGCAACCTTGTCGCCGAGACCGGCATCCACGTGGCGATCAAGACAGTTGGCGCTGACGTTCAGCTTGCCGTCGGCGAACCACTTGGCGAAAGGCAGCTGCCAATCGAGGATCTCGGTGAAGTCTTGATCCCAGGTGAGGAGCTCACGGGCTTGCCGAGCCCAGAAGGCTTCGTAGTCGGCCTCGGCCTCTTCGTAGAGCGACCGGTCGTTCGTATTCGCTTGCGCTGTGAACTCTGCCGACGGCGCAAACGTCCGATCCTCATTCTCGTAGACCTCGATCGTGGGCTCGGACATGCGGCATTCCTCTCTGGTCCATCGCCGCGGCGCAACGCCGGACGATCGTGCTGACAGCTGACAAGTCAAGCCTGCTCAGCGTCGGTCTGCCACCCGACCGCCGACCCGAGCCAGTAGCGGACACCACGTATCCCAAGCTCGTCGGTTCAGGGAAGGTCGTAGCAGGCCCGAAGCCCGGCCACGACAACCTCAAGACCCGCAGCGAACATGTCTTCCGCGCTGATGCTGCGGCTGTGTTCGAAGAAGGCGATGAGCTCAGGCGTGCCATGTTCTGGCAGGTCATCGTTGCCGTTCCGCACCTGCTTCAGCGCCCCGAGTTCGCTCGCCGCGTGGCCCATCACGAACGACACGGCCAGGTGCAGCGCGTTGTGCGCATCTTCGATCGAGAGGCCGACGGCCATGAAACGCTGGTGGGCCCAATACATGACACCGAAGGCGGCGTCTGAGGTGGCAGGTCGGCTGGAGAAGAGCTCGAGAGCGGCGGGATGAGCGATCAGAACATCATGGAAGGCCCCGAGGCCCTCACGGATGGCAATCTCCCACTCGTGTTCGCCCACGTCGGGAAGCTTGATCTCTTGGTACAGGAGATCAAGAACAGCATCGAGCAGATCGTCCTTGTTGTTCACGTAGTGGTAAAGCGACATTGCCTCGACGCCGAGTTCCGCCCCGAGCTTGCGCATCGACATGCCGGCCAAACCGTTGGCATCGATGAGTTCCAGCGCCTTTGCCGCGATTCGGTCCCGGCTGAGCGCAGGACGGTTCGACGGTTCTTTGTGTTCTGAGCTGATGTCGGCAACGGGCATGAGCGGACGATTCTACTTGCTGCAGGGGATCAGCCGGGCCGGTGGCCGCCGCGTGACGTCACGGCCCGGGTCACGGTCAAGCTCACGGCATCGAACCAGTTCGCAGAATCAGCTCCGGAGTGGCGAGCCAGGCACCAACGATGCCCAGCCGATCTTGTCGATCCGACTCCAGTTCCTCCCGCCAGAACGCCAACCCCTGGGCATCAGCCTCGCGCCCGAGCACGCCCTTGTAGAGCTCGGCGATGAATGCAGCGTCGTCGAGGTCTCCGTAGCGGTCGCTGAACTCCGGACTGTCGAGAAACTGGCCGATGATTTGACGCTGGGAGGTGTTGCCAGAGGCCCAGAGCCAGAACCGGGCTCCCTCGCAGTCGGGCAAACGATCAAACACGACCCCATAGATGCGACCGAGCCAAGCCTCCTCGGGTGCCTGCGGCCGGCTCGTCCCGGTCCGGGCCACATTCTCGCCGCTGTCGGCAAGCTGCTGCAGCAGCGACGAGCGGCTCAAGCCGCCGTCCATCTGGCCCTCCCAGAAGCGGCGACCGTCCTCGTCCGGCTCGCGACCAAGGACGTTGCGATAGACCTCGGCCACAAACGCCGCATCGTCGAGACCATCGAACTGCTCTCTACCCTCCGGGGTACCGAGAAAGGTGGCCGCAACCGCGCTGACCGAGGTTCCGTTGGCCACGACGGAGGTCCAATGCGCGAGGCCTTCGGGATCAGGAGGGCGAGCGAAGCCCGCCTCGTAGAGCCGGGTGATGGCATCGTCGAGCGGACGGTCAGCCGCGGTCCAGGGAAAGACCTGCGTTGGATCGCAGACGCCGGTGGGCGCCGGTTCAGGTGGCGCCGGGACTGGCCCGGTCCCAACGGTCAGGCGGTCCCATACCGGCCATCCATTGATGGCACAGCCACGCAGGCCAAAGGTTTGCTGCATCATCACCGGGGCGTACATGTCGGGTCGGCACGTCGAAATGTTCTCGTGACCTCTCCCAATTCGGTGACCGATCTCGTGGTTGATCAAGTACTGGCGGTACGTCTCGAGTTCGCCAGCGAAGAGATTGTGGAAGACGTCTGGACCCCGCATCCAGCGATGGAAGTTCTCGACAACCCGATTCCCGTTGCGGCAGGAGAGCCGGCCGCGAGTGGGCAATGGCGCGCACAGCGCATCCACGGTGTTCGGTGTGGCGAGATACAGCGTGAACTCAACACCCGGGTCTGCCGCCAGACCGGAGTCGGCGCCACCGGCGACGAGTTGAAAGCGCACGTCGAGTCGCCCAGCCCACGAACGCTCGTCGGCCAGTATCGCCACGACCTCTCGAGCAAGTTGGTCGGCGTCGTAGGCGACCTCGGTCTCGGTCTTCACGTTGAAGCGGTAGAGCGTGCCGGCCTCGCCGATGACGTCAGAGGTTTCGCGGCTCACATCCCACGTGCGAGACCCACTGGCGGTGAAAGGATTCGCTGGCACCGCGTTCGAGGCCGATCCGACCGAGGGTGCCATACCGGCAACGATGGCCGCGAGAAGCAGCATCGCGAACGCCATGGGGATCCGCCGACAACTGATCACGGCCCGACCCTAATCCACTCCGAATTGCAGACCTCATGTACCTCAGAGGTACACGAGCGCGGATATTCGGATCGTCGACGCTCAGGTCCGTCGCCACTCGATCGCCAGCCAACTGCCGAGACCCGTGGGTTCAAGCAGCGCCGTCGCCTCATTGATGCGACTGCGCATCCGCATGGCCTCGAGATCCGGGCGAGCGGCATGGGCTTGCCAGTGGGCTCGGCCCTCCTCGACCAGCTCGTCAATCCCGTGGGCCCGGAGGAACTCAGCCTGGGTCTGCACGTTCGACGGGAGAGGCAGCTGGTCAACGGCGACGTCGGTCGTGATGTCCCACTCGCCCGGGTTGGCCAGCGGATCATCACCACGCTGATGCGATCGATAGGTACGGAGCCAGCCGCCTCGATTGGCCAGCTCCTCGGTTGTCGGAGCGCCGTAGTCGAAGGCGAGTACCGAGTGCGCGCCCCGTCGCTGAACCTCGTGCACCCACTGATGGGCCCGCTCCAAGAGCGGCGCTCGCCGACCCAGAGCAATCTCGAACGAGGGCACGTACATGGTGGGATGCAGCTCCTCCTCACCCTCACCAACGAAGAGCTCCGACCACCCGGCCAGCGTGCGCTCGACGATACGAAACGGCAGGTTGTCGAGCAGCTCGTTCGCCACGACCACGCATCCCTCGAGCGACTCGGGAAGCTCGGGCTGGGTGAACTCGTTGCCGTTGGGATCGACGTTTACTGGCGCCCACGCTTGGGCGCAGCGAGGGCTGGCCCCCTCGACTGAGCGAAGCAGCGTGCCCGGCCCGGCGCCGGCATCAACCACCGTGAAATTCGCGGGCTGTCCCAGCTCGTCCCAGCGAGCGTCAAGCCATCGGGCAATCACGGCGCCAAAGAGGGGCCCGACCTCGGGGCTGGTGATGAAGTCACCCGTCCGCCGCCCCGCCACGCCTCGACCTGCGGCGTAGAAGCCCTCGGTCGGGTGATACAGGCAACGATCCATGTAGTAGTCGAAGCGTTCCGCCACGCCCGCAGGCTACGCGCCCCGCCACGATCCAAGCGCCATCATCCAAGCCCCACACCGGGTGCAACCAACAGAATTGCCGCGGCTATGTACCTCAGAGGTACATCAGCGCCGCAATTCAGAGGAGCTGCGGGTGCGCGTGATGGTGAGGGTCAGGCACCCACAGCGGTCTGCAGCAGAATTGCGGCGGCCATGTACCTGAGAGGTACATGAGCGCGGCAATTCTGGGTGGAACAGGCTGGCTACGGGAGCTGGATGGCGAAGTCGGTGAGGTCGGAGACCTGGCCGACGAGCACGGTGCCCGACACGATCGTGACGATCAGGGTGATCACCAGCGCAGCTTGGAGCGTCGGCGGGATGACAACCGGGCTGTCGTCGCCATCGGGAGCAGGCATGAACCACATCTGCTTGGCGATCGAGAGGTAG
Source organism: uncultured Acidimicrobiales bacterium (assembly GCA_937997485.1). GTDB lineage: Bacteria > Actinomycetota > Acidimicrobiia > Acidimicrobiales > SZUA-35 > SZUA-35. Next base: position 11,441 of record CALKTH010000046.1, read on the forward strand.
TAGAAGGCAGCCAGCACCGAGTTGACCGCAGCGATCACGGCGAGGGCGATACCCCACGGCTCGCCACCATCGGTGAGAATGCGGAAGATCTCGAACTTGGCGAACCAGCCACCAACCGGCGGGATACCGGCGAGGGAGAACAGGAAGGCCGTCATCGCAGCGGTGAGGCCCGGGGCGTAGTTGAACGTACCGCCGTAGCTGGAGATCTCACCGGAGCCCGTCTTGCGAGCCAGCGCAATCACCACGGCGAAGGCGCCGAGGTTCATGGCGGCGTAGATCACGAGGTAGGTGACGATGGCCGACTGAGCCTGCGCCGGACGATCGCCAAAGACGGCGAGCGGGGCCAGCATGTAACCAGCCTGGGCGATACCGGAGTAGGCCAGCATGCGGACGATGTTCGTCTGACGCATGGCGATCAAGTTGCCGATCGTCATCGTCAGTGCGGAGAGCACCCAGATGAAGGGCTCGACCACGTCGGCCCGACCGGGGAAGGCGTAGATCACAACGCTCACCAGCGCCACAAACCCAGCGGCCTTGGAGGCCACGGCCAGGAAGGCGGTCAGTGGTGTGGGCGCACCTTCGTAGGTGTCGGGCGCCCAGGTGTGGAACGGCACTGCCGAAACCTTGAAGCCGAAACCAATGATCGTGAACACAATGGCGAGCGTGAGCATCGGCCGGGTCTCGCCCTGGCTCAGCACCGCACCGATGTCGGTCAGCTTGGTGCTGCCCGCGGTGCCGTAGAGCAACGACATGCCGTAGAGCATGATCGACGAAGCGAACACGCCCATGAGCATGTACTTGAGGCCTGCCTCGTTGGAGCGCAGGTCTCGCTTGCGCCATGCAGCCATGAGGTAGGCGGGGATCGAAACGAGCTCGATAGCCACGAAGATCGTGACCAGGTCTCGAGCCGAGGACATCACCAACATGCCGACGATGGACGCCGAGATGAGCTGGTAGTACTCGCTGTCGTAGTAGTCACCCTCGAGCATGTAGTTCGTGGAGATGAGCACGATGATGTAGCCCGTCAGCAGGAACAGGCCCTTGAGCACGAGGGAGTACTCGTCGACCACCCAGGCGCCATCGAACATCTGGCGAGGCAGTTCGTCGTTGTCAGCCCAGAGCGTGATGACGGGGATCAGCGCAGCCAAGAAGGTGAGGCTGGTGAGTGTGGGGATGATCTTGCGGACCTTCTCGAGACCAATGAGGTCCACGATGGTCACGAGGGCACCCGTGAACAGCAGCACGAGTTCGGGCGCGACCGCATGCCAGTCAATGGCGGGCCGGACGAACGGTGCCTGCTCAGCCAACAGCGAGTCGGCTTGAGCAGCGATCGAGGTGAGAACGGGTGCGACAGACATCAGCGGTGAGGCTTACTTTCCGAGTGCGGCAACGGCGTCGGACACGAGCGTGACCGGATCGTCGAGCACATTGAAGATGAGGCCGGGTACGAAACCGAACAGCACGATGAGGATGAGGAACGGCGTCCAGGCCACCCACTCGTAGATGTTCATGTCGGTGATCTCGGGATCGTCCTCAAATTCCTCGGAGGGCACGCCGAAGGCGGTGCGCTGGAGGAGCCACAGGAGGTAGCCGGCGGCGAGCACAGTGCCGAGGGCAGCCACGACCATGTAGAAGCGGAAGAGTCCCTGACTCAGGCCGGGCGCCGGGTTATACGACGCGAGGATGGCCGGGAACTCACCCCAGAAGCCGGCGAGGCCGGGGAGACCGAGCGATGCCATGGTGGCGAAGCCGAGGATCCAGCCCATCCGAGGGGCCTGCACGAGTAGACCACCGAGGCGCTTGATCTCGAGCGTGTGGTAGCGCTCCTTCACCGATCCGGCGACGAAGAAGAGCATGCCGGTGATGAGGCCGTGAGCGACCATGCCGAAGATGGCGGCCTGCATGCCGAAGGTGGTGAGCGTGGCGATGCCGAGCATCACGTAACCCATGTGGGCCACCGAGGAGAAGGCGATGAGGCGCTTCATGTCGGTCTGGGCCAGACAGCCGAGGGCGCCGTAGATGATGCCGACGACGGCGAGCGCACCGATGATCGGGGCCCAGTCGACGGCGGCGGCGGGGAGGATTGGAATGGCGATTCGGATGAAGCCGTACGTACCGAGTTTGAGGAGCACCGCAGCCAGGATGACCGAGCCCTGCGTGGGGGCTTGGGTGTGCGCATCGGGCAGCCAGGTGTGGAACGGGAACATCGGCACCTTGATGCCAAAGCCCATGAACATGCCGCCGAAGATCAGCCACTGCGTGCGGGAGGAGATATCTCGGGAAGCGACTTCCTCGGCGAGAGTGACCATGTCGAAGGTGGAGCTGCCAGTGACCCAGTAGAGGGCGAGGAAGCTGACCAGCATGAGAGCCGAGCCGAAGAGCGTGTAGAGGAAGAACTTGATGGCGGCGTAGAGACGGTCCGGACCACCCCAGACACCGATCATGAAGTACATCGGGAGCAGCACGACTTCGAAGAAGACGAAGAAGAGCACGAGGTCCTGGGCGACGAAGGTGCCGAGCATGCCCGTGTGAAGCACGAGGATGAGGCTCAGGAACGCCTTGGGGTTACCCGGCGCCGGGATGTGCTCCCAGCTGTAGATGATCACCAGTGGAGTGACGAAGAGTGTGAGGGCGATCAGGGGAAGTGAGATGACGTCGAGCGCCACGTGGTAGTTGGCGTTCACCACGTTGATCCAGGTCTTGTTCACGGCGAACTGCAGCTCGCCGGCCCGGTCGTAGTTGAACTCCAGCATCACCAGGAGTCCCACGATCGCCGTGGCGATCGTGGTCAGCAGTGCGATCAGCTTGTGAGACTCATCCTGCTTGCCAGGAACGAGCATCATCAGCGCGGCACCCACCAAAGGCAGGAAGACCATCAGGCTGAGGCCGTAGTCGTTGACGAAGTCAGTCACTCGAATTCTCTCTCTTTGCTACGAACTAGATGGCGACGACGAAGATGGCAGCCAGCACGGTGGCGGCACCAAACATCAGCGTGGCGTATTGACGGACCTTGCCGGACTGCACTCGGCGGAGGAATCCACCCGAGCTCAGTGCCGTGAGACCAGCACCATTGACCGAGCCATCGATGGCTCCCTGATCAATGAAGCGGTAGAGGAATTGACCGCCCACAACTGCGCCCTTGCCGGCGTAGTTGATGACGTTGTCGAGGATGTTCTGGTTGAACCAGTACGTGCCTCGAGCCATCCAACCCTTGGTGCCAGCGGCGATGCCGTCGGTGTAGAGGTGGTCGAGGTAGTACTTCTCGCTGAGCAGCGTGTGGAAGCCGCGGGCGTACTTGTTGCGGTCTCGGAGGCCACCGGTGACCTCGGTGGCCCGAGGGTTCTTGGCGAAGAGGCGCTGGTAGTAGGCATGGGTCAGGAAGACGGCGACCACGCCAACGAGCGTGGCGAGGATCGCGAGCGGAATGCTGGCCTTGCCGTGGCCGATAGCGGGGAACGACGCCACGCTCGACGCAGGCTCGACCCAGTGCTCGAAGATCAGGCCGAAGCGATCGCCGACCCAGTCCTTCGGCATGTTGAGGAAGCCAGCAACGACCGCACCAAAGGCGAGAAGCTGCAGCGGGATCATCATGCGAGGCCCGGGATCGTGCGGCGTGTCGTGGCCTCGATATTCGCCGAAGAAGGTGAGCATGATCACTCGGGTCATGTAGGCGGCGGTGAGCGCCGCCCCAATGATGCCGAAGGCGAAGGGCAGGTAGTAGGTGCCGTTGGCGTCGGTGCCGGGGAAGCCGCCGGTGCCGACGAGGATCTCGTCCTTCGACCAGAAGCCAGCAAGCGGGAAGATGCCGATGAGCGCGCCGGTCCCGATCATGAACGTGAGATACGTCTTCGGCATCAGCTTTCGCAGTCCACCCATCTCGGCCTTCATGTCGAAGCTGTGGTGGCACGCATGGCTGAGCGCACCGGCTCCGAGGAAGAGGCAGGCCTTGAAGATGGCGTGAGTGAAGAGGTGGAACATGCCAGCGGTCCAGGCGCCAACACCAAGAGCCATGACCATGTAGCCGAGCTGGGAGACCGTGGAGTAGGCCAGCACCTTCTTGATGTCGTTCTGCACGAAGGCCAGGAGGCCACCGCCAACGACCGTGATGCCGCCGACCAGCGCCATGGCGTTGATCGAGCTGCCGGGGATGTTGAGGCCGTTCCAGAAGACCGGGTACAGACGACCGATCATGTAGACGCCGGCCACCACCATGGTGGCGGCGTGAATGAGCGCGGAGACCGGGGTCGGTCCAGCCATGGCGTCGGGCAGCCAGGTGTGAAGGACGAACTGGCCGGACTTCGACATGACCGCGGCCATGAGGCAGAGGCTCGCCACCGTCAAGGTGCCGTGTCCGATCGCACCGTCAACGGCCAAGGTGTTCAGCTCGATGATGTCGAAGCTGTTGTTGGCGGCGAAGAACAGGATCGTCATGCCGATGAGCAGGCCGATGTCGCCCACACGATTCGTGAGGAAGGCCTTGAGTGCCGCGTCGGTGTTTGGTTTCTCTTCCCACCAATGGCCGATCAGGGCAAAGGAACAGACGCCCACCAGCTCCCAACCCACGATCAGCTGCAGCGTGCTGACGCTGAGGACCATGAAGAGCATCGAGGCGGTGAACAGCGACAGGAAGGCGAAGTAGTGGGTGTAGCGACGATCGCCGCCCACATAGTCAGTGGAGAACACGTGGACCAGCAGCGAGATGAAGGTGACAACCACCAACATCAAGACGGACTGACCGTCGACCAGAGTGCCGATGGCAATGTTCTTTGATGCGCCCCGGTCGTCGCAGTTGGAGTTCGGGCCGTCGGAGGTATCGAACCAACACCAGCTGGTGACGACAGGGTTCGGGCGAGCCTCAGCCGGACCGTCGCCTGCCTCGACCGCAAGTTCGGTGAGTGGACCGAACGAGCCAGCATCGTCTGCCGCGTACTCAGTGATGACGGCGGCGTCTTCGGAGTGATCGTCCTTCTCGTCCGGACCGTGGGCAGTGATCCAGCTGAACGCTGTGACCAGGGAGAGCAGGAACGACACCGAAATGGCAGCGAGGCCGATGAAGTGAACGTGCTTGCCCAGCCGCTTGCCGATGAACAGCGTCAGCAGGAACGACAGCGCCATGATGGCGGGGATGATGCCGACCCATCCGAAGATGGCGGCGTCAGGATCGAAGGTTGTGGAGGCCTCGACGGCGAAAAGGTTCATGCGTCAGATCAGCCTTGGAGAAGGTCGGCTTCGGACACGTCAATACTGCGACGGTTCCGGTAGATGAGCAGGACGATCGCCAGGCCCACGCCGACTTCGGCGGCGGCAACAGCAATCACGAACAGGGCGAACACCTGGCCAGAAATGGTGCCGGTGTAGGCGCCAAAGGCGACGAGGTTGATGTTCACCGCATTGAGGATGAGCTCGATCGACATCAGCATGAGGACGCCGTTCTTGCGGGTGAGCACGCCGTACACGCCGATGCAGAACAGGGCTGCGGCGAAGAGCAGGAACTGATTCAGAAACATGAGCTAGTCCCTCCGTGCCACGACGACGGCCCCGATGAGGGCGGCGAGCAGAAGCAGTGAAATGGCTTCGAACGGCACGATGAAGGTGCTGAAGATCGAGTCAGCGACCTCTTGGGTGCGCTGCGGCTGGCGATCGGCCGGAAGCTCGATCGTGTCGAACTCGTCCACCAACGAGTACGACATCACGGCCATCAGCAGGACGGCGACGAGGCCGCCGATCCACTTCTGCTCGTGATCGAGGTCGTCTTCGTGGCCGATCTTGGCTCGGGTGAGCATCACGCCGAACAGGAGCAAGACCATGATGGCTCCGAGGTACACCAGCACTTGGGTGGCAGCCGCAAACTCGGCGCCCAGCAAGATGTAGACCGCCGCCACAACCGCCAGCACCACCAGCAGGTAGAGCGCGGCGTGCACCACGTTCGAGGTGGTGACCATCTTGATGGCTGCGAAGAGTGCAACAGCAGCGATGACGTAGAACACGCCATTCGCAACCCACTCTTCGGTGTTGGTCATCGAGCTCTGCGCGAAAAGAGCGCCGGACGAGAGCGCCGCAATCATGGACGGGGCACCTTCTTCCCCTTGACTTCAGCGCCAGCCTCGTAGCCCTCGAACTCGGGCACGGTTTCCATCCACTCGCCGAGACGGCTCTTGTCGTGGAGGAGGTCGGCAATCTTGGGCTCGGAGTACTCGTATTCCGGGCTCCAGAAGAGGGCTTCGAACGGGCAGACCTCAACACAGATACCGCAGTACATGCAGAGGCTGTAGTCGATGTCGAAACGATCGAGCTTGTTGACCGAGCGGGGCTTGCCACCGGCGCGGCGGGGCGGGGCGAGGGTCTTGTGGCCCTCGATGTAAATGCACCAGTCCGGGCACTCACGGGAGCAGAGCATGCAGGAGGTGCAGTTCTCCTCGTGCAGGGCAATGACGCCACGGGCGCGGGGAACTGGGTCTTCCTTGACGTGTGGGTACTGCACGGTTTCCGCGCCGTTGACCACCGTCTTGGTCAGTTCTTTGAAGGTGAGCCCAAGGCCCTTGATCACGCCTGGTACAAGTGGCATCAGCGCTGTCCTCTGGTCCGCATGCGGCGCACAGTCTGGCCCACCAGCACGTTGTTCACACCTGATCTGTCGTATGCCGTCATTACAGGACCACCTTCAGGAGGCCGGTGATGGCGATGTTCACCAGGGAGATCGGAATGAGGACCTTCCAAGCGAACTTCTGGAGCTGGTCTTCACGGAACCGGGGGTAGGTGAAGCGAACCCAGTAGATGATGAACGTGAGGACCAACATCTTGGTCAGCATCACGATCGGCCCGATCACGTTGAACCAGGCGGAGTCGATCTCGAGACCGAGCAACTCGGTCACGAAGGGGGGAATGCTCCAGCCGCCGAGGAAGAGCACCGACGCCAAGAAGGCGAAGATGACGGCCGTGGCGAACTCACCGATGAAGAACATCAGGAAGCGCATGCCCGAGTACTCGGTCATGTAACCCGAGACGAGCTCGGACTCGGCGATCGGCATGTCGAACGGCACCTGCGTGAGCTCGGCCTGCACCGCGATCATGAAGATGACGAATCCGACAAACTGGGTGAGAACGAACGGGAGGCCGAGCCCGCCGAAACCGAAGATCTCGCCTTCGATCTGGGCGTAGACGATCTGCTGCATGTTCAGCGTGCCGGCTTGGATGACCACGCCGACAACGGCGAGCACCAGCGGCAGCTCGTAAGCGATGAGCTGACCGGCCGCACGCAAGCCACCGAGCAGGGAGTACTTGGAGGCCGAAGCCCAACCAGCCATGAGAATGCCGATGACCGACACCGAGCTCACAGCCAGGGCGAGGAAGATGCCCGTATCGAGATCGGTGAACACCGCATTCGGACCGAAGGGCACGACAACGGCCAGCAACATCGTGCTGACGAGCACGATGTAGGGCGCCAGAGCGAAGACGTTGCGGTCGGCACGAGCAGGGAAGATGTCTTCCTTCTGCAGGTTCTTACCGACCTCAGCCAGCAGCTGGAGCGAACCGTAGGGGCCAGCTTCCATCGGGCCGAGACGGCTCTGCATGAACGAGACCATCTTGAACAGGTACAGGTAGACGACCGTGCCCGTGGGCAGCAGGACGACGAGCAGCACCGCAATGCTCTTGATGATCGTGGTGCCCCACCAGGGCACATCAACTGCGAGAAGCGCGTTCACCGGTCAATGTCTCCGAGGATGAAATAGAGCGACGCCAGGATCGTGATGACGTCAGGAACGTATGCCCCCTGCAACAGCCACGGCGTGATGCTCATGTTGTTGAAGCTGGCGGAGCGGATCTTCACGCGGAACGGCTCGAGGCCACCCTTCGAGACGATGTAGTAGCCCATCTCGCCCAGCGGGTTCTCGGTGGCGACATACGCCTCACCCTCGGGCACCTTGATGATGCGAGGCACCTTGGCCATGATCGGGCCGGGCGGCATGGTGTCGAGAAGCTGTTCGACGATGTCGCAGCTTTCACGCACCTCTTGGAGGCGCACCCAGGAGCGGGCGTAGGCGTCGCCGTCGGGGTGGGTCCACACCTTCCAGTCGACCTTGTCGTAGACGAGCCCGTTCGGAGCGTCTCGACGCAGGTCCCAGTCGACTCCGGATGCACGAATGTTGGCACCGGAGAGGCCGTAGCTGAGCCCGACATCAGCCGGAATCACGCCGATACCGCGAGTACGGGCCTCGAAGATCTCGTTGCCGAAGAGCAGGCCGTCGATGAGATCGCAGAACTCACGGAGCTTCTGGAGCACCTGACGGGTCTCGGCGATCCAACCGGCGGGCAGATCGTCCTTCACACCACCGATGCGGTCGAAGTTCGGATGGAAGCGGCCGCCGGTGGCGGCTTCGATCTGGTTGAGCACGTGTTCGCGGTCTCGGAAGGCGTAGAACACCGGCGTCACGGCACCGAGCTGCACGCCGAGGTCGCCCAGGAAGAGGGAGACGTGAGCGATCCGGCCGAGCTCGAACAAGATGGTGCGGATGTGCTGGGCGCGAGGCGGTGCCTCGATCTCCATCAGCTGCTCAGCCGCGAGGATGAACGGCACTTCATTGCAGAAGCTGCCGAGCCAGTCGATGCGGTTCACCAGCGTGGTGACCTGCGGGTACGTGCGCACCTCGGTGAGCTTTTCGTAGCCCCGGTGCATGTAACCCATGATCGGTTCGGCCTCGATCACCTGCTCGCCGTCGAGACGAGCAACGATGCGGAGCGTGCCGTGGGTGGCGGGGTGCTGCGGGCCGATGTTGAGGGTCATGCCCTCGGCTTCGAGCTCGACGTTGACCCGAGCATCGGCGGCCTGGGCGGCCACGTAGGCCATCTGCCGGCGGTCAGAGATAGCCGTCATCGCACAGTCCTTTCAAGCAAAGGCTGAGAGTTGTGAGCGGCGGCGAACAACTCGGTGAGTGAGGAGGCCCCCAGGGCCGAGGAACGGCGGGAGCCCCAGCGAGCAACTCCGTTAGCGAGCGAAGCGAGCGTCGCCGTCATGCTGCGTCCTCCGGATTGTCTTGCGTCGGCATAGGTTCGACGTCGACGATGCCGGGCCACGGCTTCACGAGTCGGGCCAGCAGGGGGAAGTCCTTGCGCAGCGGGTGACCCTCAAAGGCGCCGGGCAGGTAGAGCGGACGCAGGCCGGGATGCTGGGCGAAGTTGATGCCGAACATCTCGTGGGTCTCGCGCTCGTGCCACTCAGCACCGGGGTACACGCCGGTCCAGGTTCCGACGGTCATGGTGTCGTCGGGAACGTCGGCCTTCACGTGGAGGCCGAGGTGAGTGGTGAGGCTGTACACCCGAGCGATGATCTGGAAGCGGGTCTCGCCACCGGCGACGCCCTGTTCCATCGCGACGGGCTCGGCCGCGTCGCTGGGGTTCAGGATGTTGTCGACGTTGGCATCGAGGCTGCGGCCGAACGGTGAGGGCAGCCAGTCGATGGCGGAGAGGTAGTCGAAGAACCGGAAGCGCTGACGCTCGCGGAGGTAGTCGGCTGTGTCGCCGAACGAATCGCTGGACACGCGGATCCAGAGATCCTGGCCGGGCTGGAGGTGGGAGTCGACGAGCGCGTCGCCCAACTCTGCCGTGATGGCCTCGAGCAGCGCTTCGCGCGCCTCGTCGACCTGAGCTTCTTCTTGCACCTCGGTCGTGTCGGTCATGCGCCGAGCTCCAGCGGATCCTTGTTCCACTTCTCCTGCATGTCCTCGTGCTGGATGATCTCTTGCAGCAGGACGATGCCTTCGAGAAGCGCTTCAGGACGGGGCGGGCAGCCGGGCACGTAAACGTCAACCGGGATGATCTGATCGATGCCCTTGGTCACGGAGTAGGAATCCCAGTACGGACCGCCGCAGTTGGCGCACGAGCCCATCGAAATCACGTACTTCGGCTCGGGCATCTGCTCGTAGAGGCGACGAATGGCAGGCGCCATCTTGTCGGTCACGGTGCCGGACACGCAGACGAAGTCGGCCTGACGGGGGCTGGCAGGCAGCGGGATCACGCCGAGGCGCATCACGTCGTACCGCGGCGAACCGAACGCAGCGCCCATTTCGATGGCGCAGCAGGCAAGACCCCACTGATACACCCACAACGAGTACTTCCGGCTGGTGTTCAGCAGCGTTGTGAGGGATTTGGGCAGCTTGCCCGACTCGACGAGACCCATCTGGGGCGCCTCTCCATTCTCAGGATGAAAGAACTCTCAGGACTACAGCCGAGTTCGACGTGCGTGAGCGGTGCGTGCTGCTCTGCAAGAACTCGACCAGGTGGAAACCGTGTGCTGGGTCAGACCCAGCGCAGAACGCCCTTACGCCAGGCATACGCCAGGCCGAGAGCGAGGATGAAGATGAAGATGACCATTACGACCAGGCCGAAGTAGCCATAGGCCTCGAGCCGTGTGGCCCACGGGAAGATGAAGACGGCTTCGACGTCGAACATGACGAAGAGCAGAGCGAAGATGTAGTAGCGGATCTGGCTCTGCGACCAACCGGAACCAACCGGGTCAACACCGCTCTCGTAGTTCTCGATTTTGTCGATCGTGGGTCGGTTCGGGCGGAAGATGCTGGAGAGGCCAATGAACGTACCCACAAGGGCCATTCCGAGGCCGCCGAAAATGGCGACGATGGCGTAGTCACGAAGGAAGTCCGACACGGGGAGCGATGCTATCGAACTCGCCGGGAATCAACCAAGATCTGTGTGTGTTTGCTGTTGAGCTCTGATCTGGAGATCCGGTCGGGCAGACTGAGGGGATGCGAATCGGCCCGATCGAGCTGAGCTCTCCGGTGATCCTCGCCCCGATGGCGGGTGTCACGAATGCGCCGTTCCGGCGACTCTGCCGCCGCTTCGGTGGCGGGCTGTACGTGAGCGAGATGATTTCTTCTCGAGCGCTCGTCGAGGGTTCGGACAAGACCGAGCGGCTGGCCAGCTTCGACCCCGATGAATCGCCCCGGTCCCTCCAGTTGGCGGGCGTCGACCCCTATTACATGGGTGAGGCGGTGCGCTATCTCGTTGGCGAAGGCCGGGTCGACCACATCGACATCAACTTTGGCTGCCCGGTCCGCAAGGTCACCCGCAACGGTGGCGGCGGCGCGCTCCCTTACAAGCGCAAATTGTTTGCCGCGCTCGTCGAGGCCGCCATCGATGCTGCTTCACCGGCCGGTGTGCCCGTCACCATCAAGATGCGGGTGGGCATCGATGACGAACACATCACGTACCTGGATGCGGGGCGAATTGGCGCCGATCTCGGCGTGGCGGCCATCGCCTTGCACGGCCGGACCGTCTCGCAGCTCTACTCGGGAACGGCCGATTGGTCCACCATCGCTCGACTGAAGGAACTCGTCGACACCCTGAATCCTGATCTGCCGGTGCTCGGAAACGGCGACATCTGGGATGCCGACGACGCCGTTCGCATGATGGCGGAGACGGGTTGCGACGGCGTGGTGATCGGCCGCGGCTGCCTCGGCCGCCCCTGGCTCTTCGGTCAGCTGGAAGCCGGCCTCGCCGGAGAGCCCATTCCTGCGCACCCGACCACACATGAAGTCATTCCGGTGATGAAGGAACATGCTCGGTTGCTCGTGGATTGGACCGGCGACGAAGGCCGAGGGGCTCGAGAGTTCCGCAAGCACACCGCCTGGTATCTCAAGGGCTATCCGGTTGGCGGCGAACTGCGGGGCAAGCTCGGCAACTTCTCCACCCTCGACGAGCTCGATGCCCTCCTCGACACCATCGAGGACAATCCGCTGCCCGAGCAGAACTGGCGGGTGGCCCGGGGCCACACGCGTGGCCCCCAAAAGGTTGCGCTGCCCGAAGCCTGGCTTGACGATCCCTTTGATGGGGCCCTGGCCAACCCGGACGGCGATTCCGCTGCCTCCGGCGGCTGAGGAGCGAACAGCTTCGAGTATTGGGTGCACGGGGGCGTCAAGATCGAGGCCCGACTGCACCCAATCTTTTGAGCATCCGCCCCAGAAGAGCCGCCTGGCGACTCAGGCCGCCCGCTGTCCGAAGAGTTCGAGGCGGGCGAAGTACGAGCGCAGCAGCAGATCGGCGAATACCTCTGGCTGACGGCAGGCCCACCACGTGAGGTACTCGAGGTGCCAACCCTCGGCTCCCAACTCGAGATTGCGCAACGTGTCGCTCTCCCCCGCCTCAAAGCCGAAGTGATGCTTGAACGACGTGGCCTCGATGCCGAGCTTCACCTCGACCACGCCAGCATCAATGCGGCGCAGCCCGTTTGCTGTCCGCACCGCAATCTGACGCTGGAGTGCCGGAAGCCCGGCCTCGGCGCTGAATCGTTCCGTGACGATCTCAAGCACCGACTCCACGGGTCGGCCTTGGAGTTCCTCGAGCGCCAGCACGCGACGCATGACCGAGAGCCCCGTCGGCCCGGGCCGAGCCATCCGACCCATCGTCTGCTCCAGCCAGCGAGGATCCATCCCTCGCCGGAGCGCACCGATGGTGGCATTCCGCACCTTGATGAGACCGTGGTCCACGCCCAACTGCACGAGTGAAGCGGGAATCGATGCACACGGAATCAACTGGACACGGGTGACGTCCTGGCCAGAGAGCTGACGCCAACGATGCACTCGTAGCCCGGGCCGGCTGCGTTGCGCCTTCCGCTCGACCGTCAGATGCACCGGTGTGGAATCCGGGTCGGGCTCGGCAGTGAAACCATCAAACCCGTGAAGTACTGCCGCAGTTTCGTGAGAGATGTGCGACCCCTTCACGTACTTGGTTGCCGCGTAGGCCTGCTGGACGAAGGTCCGTGGGTACGCCACGAAGCGGTACACCCCGAGAAAGAGCGCCTCGATCTCGCCTCGGCGCCGCGCGGCATCGATCTTTGCCCCCGAGACGCTGTGCCGCCGAGCATCGGCACGATCGAACACCCCGTGGCGCGCTGCGGCCCACGTGCTCAGATCCCACCAGCCGATATTCCCCCGCCGATCATTCATCGGCGCAATATACGACTAATTACGCTTGATTACCCTAGAGGGAGGACGTCTTGAGGCGATCGGTAGCGTTGGGTGCAACGTCGCCTCGATCTTGACGTCCAGATGCACCCAATGCCTCGGCGAGCACAACCAGCACCAGCGATCAGCGCCCGTACAAGGCCCGGCTACTCCTTGTACTCGTGCTCCGGCGCGGGGTAGATCCCGGCTTCGACCTCTTCCCGATAGGTCTTGGTGGCTTCGAGGAGCGTGCTACGAATGTCGGCGTACTGCTTGACGAAGCGCGGGATGCGGCCAGCACCGAAGCCGGCCCAGTCCGTCCACACCATGAGCTGACCGTCGCAGTGCGGGCCGGCACCGACCGAAATGGTTGGGATGCTGAGAGCCTCGGTGACCTTGCCTGCGATCTCGGATGGCACCATTTCGAGCACCACAGCGAAGGCGCCGGCGGCTTCGACCGCAAGGGCGTCGGCCATGAGCATCTCGGCGTCGTCGCCTCGACCCTGGATGATGTGGCCGCCGAGGCCGTGCTCGCTCTGCGGCGTGAAGCCGATGTGGGCCATCACCGGGATGCCGGCGGTGACGATGCGCTCAATCTGCTCGGCGCTGCGCACGCCGCCCTCGAGCTTGACGGCCTGACAGCCGGTCTCCTTCATGAAGCGAAGGGCTGTTCGCAGCGCTTCCTTCGGCCCGTTCTCGTAGGAGCCAAACGGCATGTCGCCGATGACGAGCGCGCGGCGCGCACCTCGGACCACAGCCGCCGTGAGCGGGAGCAGTTCTTCCATCGTGACCGGGATGGTGGTGTCGTAGCCGAAGACGGTGTTGCCAGCCGAGTCCCCAACGAGGAGGAAGTCGACGCCTGCCTCATCGAAGATGGACGCCGACATGTAGTCGTAGCTGGTGAGGCCCGTGATCTTGATCCCGTTCTCCTTGGCTCGCTTGAAGTGGCGCGTGCGCACTCGCTTCAGGGCCGGATCGCTGGTGCCACTGCCGTAGGGACGCTGTTCGTCGCTCATGGCGACAACCTATCCCTACCCCTGCAGCCAAACCGAAAACCCGGCCCCGGGTGGCACCGTTCGTTGTCGCCCTCGCGACACGTACGGTGCCACGAGAGATCCTGGGGCTGGTGGCGGTTACTGGGCGGGGGTGGGGGCGAGAGCGAGGACGCTGAGCGGGGGCAGGTCGATCACGAGTGACTGAGCCCGGCCGTGGGCACCGATGGACGATCCGTCGTCGGTGGCAGCGGGCGCGCTGTTGGTCGAGAAGCGATCGGCGGCGAGCGCGCCGGAACCACCAAAGGTGGGGTCGTCACTGTTGAGCAGCACCTCCCACTCACCCGCCAGCGGCACGCCCATGCGGTACCCAGGACGAGGAACGGGCGTCAGGTTCAGCACACACAAGACCGGGCGTTCCCGCGCACTGGAGACAAGGGCATCACCAAGTTCAGATTCCTCGCCGTTGTCCACACCGACGACAGAGCGGACCCAAACGAGCACCGAGTTCTCGCCGTCATCGAGCACGACCCAATCAAACCCGGCGGGATCAAGCTCGCTGCGATGCATCGCCGGCTCAGCCGCATAGAGAGCGTTCAGCGCACTGACCCATCGCTGGGTGCCAGCATGCATGGGCAGCTCCGCCTGACTCCAGGCCAGTGGGTGATCGTGATTCCACTCTGGGCCCTGCCCAAATTCTTGCCCCATGAAGAGCAGCTTCTTGCCCGGGCTCAACCACTGATTCCCATAGAGCACTCGCAGGTTGGCGAACTGCTGCCACTCGTCGCCAGGCATCTTGGCCACGATCGAGCCCTTGCCGTGCACCACTTCGTCGTGACTGAGCGGCATCACGTATTGCTCGCTGAAGGCGTACACGCCTCGGAAGGTGATCTCACCATGATGGAAGCGTCGGTGGATCGGATCACGCTCGAGGTAGGCGAGCGTGTCGTGCATCCAGCCCATGTCCCACTTGTAGTGGAACCCGAGCCCTCCCTCATCAGCCCGGCGAGTCACGCCCGGAAAGGCGGTGGACTCCTCGGCAATGGTGAGTGCATCGGGGAACTCCGCGCCGATCGCCGTGTTCAGGTCTCGGAGGAATCCGATGGCCTCGAGGTTCTCTCGCCCGCCGTATTCGTTGGGCACCCACTCGCCCTCGTTGCGGGAGTAGTCCCGGTAGAGCATCGACGCCACGGCATCCACTCGGATCCCATCGATGTGATAGCGCTCGATCCAGTGCAGTGCGCTGGAGATCAGGAACGAGCGAACTTCATGGCGGCCGTAGTTGAAGATGTAGCTGTTCCAGTCCGGATGCCAGCCCTCCTTCGGGTCGCCGTGTTCGTACAGGTGCGAGCCATCGAAGTTGCCGAGCGCGAAGTCATCCGATGGGAAGTGCGAGGGGACCCAGTCGAGGATCACCCCGATGCCGCGCTGATGCAGACGATCAACGAAACCCATCAGGTCGGTCGGCAGCCCGTAGCGAGCCGTCGGCGCAAAGTACCCAGTGGTCTGATAGCCCCAGGATCCGTAGAAGGGGTGCTCCATCACGGGGAGCAGCTCCACGTGCGTGAAGCCGCACGCCACCATGTGGTCGGCCAGCGGCTCGGCCAGCTCCGCCCATGTCAGGCTGCGGTAGGCCTCGGCGTGACGCCATGAGCCAACGTGCATCTCGTAGATCGAGATCGGCTGATCGTGCGCCTGGCGCCGGGCGCGGTCGGACATCCAGGCTTCGTCAGTCCAGGTGTGCGAGAGATCGGTGATGACCGACGCCGTCGCTGGTGGGAGCTCAGCGGCGAAGGCCAACGGGTCGGCCCGCTCAACGTCGTACCCACCCTTGGTACTGATGCGGAACTTGTACCGATCACCGATGGCGGCATCCAAAGCGAGCCCGGCCCAGATGCCAGAGTCGCCCTGTGGCGTGAGGCGATACCGGTCGTTCACTTCCCAATTCGAAAAGTCGCCGACGGCCCACACGTTGGTGGCCTCAGGCGCCCACACGGCGAAGCGTCGGCCAGGCTCACTCGAGACGGTGAGCGGTTGCGCCCCCAACACATCATGAAGCTTGCGATGACCGCCCTCGTTGAACAGCCAGCGATCGCCCTCCGGAATCAAGTTGCCGGGATCGCCTACGGACCCGCCCGCTGTGCCGCTCACTGTGCGGCAGGCGTGATGTTGAGGCCGTAGAGGTCCTGAAACATCGCTCGGTACGCGTCGGGGTCGCCGATGGCCGATCCCATCTCGACGAAGTCTTCGTCGCTGGCGCCCGACGCTGCCAACTCGTCCGCTCCCCATCCGCACACCCATCGAAGCTTCGGATTGTCGGTCGTGACGGCCTCGTGAATGACCGAGGAGACCTCGGACGGGTGGCCCGGATTCTGGAGGCCAGCGGCGTAGAAATCGAAGAGGCGCATGTAGTGATCGCCATAGGCACCGGATGCGTTCGGAGCGTCCTGGTTCTTCGCCATGATCGCCGTCTTGATCACCCCGGGCTCCACGATCACCACTCGGATGCCGAACGGCGCCAACTCGTGAGCGAGCAGTTGACTCACACCTTCGGCCGCCCACTTCGATGCGACGTAGGGCGCTTGGGCGATGGCCGAGAAACGACCGATCATCGAGGTCACGTTGACGATGGCGCCACTCCCCCGCTCTCGCATGTGAGGCGTCACCGCCTGCACCCCACGCACAATGCCGTTGAGATTCACGTTCATGACCTCGTCGTACGTCTCGATCGAGCACTCTTCGACGGTTGCGTTGCCGCCAATACCGGCGTTGTTCACCAGCACGTCGATCTGGCCCGCGTCATCCAGGACTTCGGCGATCGCCGCATTCACCGACGCCGTGTCAGCGACGTCGCACACCACGGGATGCACGGTCACCCCGGCGTCGGCTGCCATCGCAGCGAGCTTCTCGCCCTTGTCGAGCGACCGCATTGTTCCGTAGACCGTCCACCCCTTCGCTGCGAGGTCCACAGCAGAGGACCTCCCAATACCTGAGTTGCTTCCGGTGACGACGGCGACCGTCTTTGTTGCTTCGTTGGTGCTCACTCAAGCGACGTTAGTCCCCGCGAGGATCAAGCGTTCACGCCGACACCACCTCTTCGCAGAGGCCTCAGGCTCGACACTGACGCTCACGCTCAGGCCGAAACGGCAAAGCCGCCACAGCCGCACCGCACGGAACGTGCGAGAGCAACTGCAGCGGCTTCGGGGACCAATGTCCGTCAGGTCGTGTGATGCTGTCTCAGACGTAACGGCGCCCGAGCCGCCGGCCGCCGAGCAACAGACCGGCCCCGGCCAGCAACAGCATCAGGCCGAGCAACAACGCCTGGGCCCCACCGCCGGTGACTGGGATGCCAGGAGTCCCCATTTCCCAGGCTATGCATGGACACCGGAGCGGCTTCGGAACTCCTCCGAGTCAGACCAGAGAAGAATCATCGCTCCCCGGCTCAAGGCGCCGGACTCCAACCGGTCGAGCCAGAAGGCGAACCCGCTGTCATCGGGGCACCGTTCAAAAACGTTCGCGTACAACGTCGTAATAAATCGTGCGTTCTCCAGCCGCCCATAGGTGCTCAGGAATTCATCCGAGTCCGCGAAGAACTCCGCGGCGGCAATCAGTCGGTCACGGCTCCCACCGAGCCGCGGATTCAACTGACGGTTCCAGAAGTCGAACCCCGCCTGATCAGGCTGACGCCGGAAGACCGCCGCATACAGGCGCCAAACGGTTGCCCCATCCACGTCAGCGGCGACAACATCGGCGAAGGGCCCGCCCGCAGTACCCAAGGTGTCATTCGAAGGAATGGCGACGCCACACGTGTTCGCCGCCTGGAAGCCGGCGCCGATGCGAACCTCGTTCGTGGAGACAGCGCCGACGGCTGCTCCCACCACACCCGTCACCGAGACGGTGTAATCGTCGTCGGGCAGATTCCGAAAGACGTACGAAGACGTTGACCCTGTGACCCTCAGCGACTCTCGAGCACCACTTCGCCCAACGGCGCTCACGGTCCAACCGTCGACCGGCAACGCCTGCTCGCCGAGATCCATCGACCAGCGCAAGACAATGTCGCGCCCCGATGCACTGACGTCCAGTACCGGGGTCAATGGTGGGGCTTCGATGGTCCAACCGATCCGACGCATCACACCCAAGATCGGCGCGTCGAGATCTCGCGAGATCGTGCCTCTCGACATGACCGGCGTCATTGCGGACCCTGGAGCACCCGCGGGGTACGCGGCTTCGTCGAAGTGACTGAAGCTCGAGCCGTTCTCGAAACGTCGCGGCGAGTGAATGCTGTACGGCTGGCCCGGCCCGATGTCCACCGTCACTTGCTGGCTCGTGAGATCGCTGGAGATCGAGCCGGATGTGAGGACAGGTCGCGACCCGACTTCGGCCAACTGGTCGTACGCCGTCGGGGCCGTGCTGAAGCGCGGACCAGCGCCACGATCGTTCGCCGAGCCCATGAAACCCAGTGCATGACCCATTTCGTGAATCACGACCGAGTAGAGATCCGTCTGCTGAGAGCCGATGTTGGTGGCGCTCGGGCTCACGAACCAGCCACGGGACCCCTGCTGGTACAGCGAGCTGTTCAGAGTGATGCTGGCTTCGAAGGAGTTCGGCGTGTAGTCCGTGTTGTCACGATTGTTGGCCAGCGGGACCGGAGCGCTGGGGCCGCCCGGGAACGTGACATTGCCGTTCGGTGTTGCCCAACCAAGCAAGCCGCTACGAATGCTGGACAGGTTGCGCCAGTCGACAGCGAACACCGTCGTCCGCCGGAGCTCGAGTACGTCGTCCCATGCCAGCACCGCAGCAGAGATCACTCGTCGCACCTCGACGGGGGTCGGCCGCAGGTACACCACGTGCAGCTCACCGGTGGCTCGTTGTGCGGAGCCTTCGCTTCGCTGGAAGAGCTCGAAGCCCCCCTCCTGGCCCTCGGGTACGAAAACGTCTCCACCGCCGTTGGGGTCGACGCCAGGAAAGACAGGGCCCGCCGGGTCGGGAGCCCGAGGGACCGGCTCCACTGGGTCGGGATCCGCGGGCACGACGTCGCCCGATGCGGTCAGCTCGGCGAACAACCGAGCCTGCTCGGCCTCGACGGCGGCGATCATGGTCGCCTCTGCAGCAGAGACATCGCTCAGCGCAACAGGCCCTGCCTCGGTTGCCAATTCAACGACCCAGGGCGGGTTGGGTTCCACGGTGGGGACCCCTTGGTTCACCTCGCCATTCTGGGCACCGGCATCGGCGGGAACCACAAGTGCAACCAACGCTGACGACGTGACGAGCAGTACTCGGGCGAAGCGCATGCCTCTCCTTCGTCACACTCCCGCCACAATCTTGAGCATTCTTGTTGGTTGAACATGCAACGGGACGCTAGGCAGACGGCACACCTCAACGGTGAGCAAGGTGGTACAACGTCTCTCGCATGGCTGACTCATACGACTTCGTGATCATCGGTGGTGGCTCAGCGGGCTGCGCCCTGGCGAACCGGCTGAGTGCCGATCCCAGCAACAAGGTCCTGGTGCTTGAAGCCGGTCGAAAGGACTGGCGGTGGGACGTCTTCGTCCACATGCCAGCAGCGCTTACCTATCCCATCGGGAGCCGCTTCTACGACTGGAAGTACGAAAGCGAGCCAGAACCCCACATGAACGGCCGCCGCGTCTACCACGCCCGCGGCAAGGTCCTGGGCGGCTCGTCGTCCATCAACGGCATGATCTTCCAACGCGGGAACCCGATGGACTACGACCGGTGGTCTACCGAGTTCGAGGGCATGAGCGAGTGGGATTACGCCCATTGCCTGCCGTACTTCAAGCGCATGGAGAACCGCCTTGTCGGGGGCAACGAGTTCCGCGGCGAAGAAGGTCCGCTCCAACTAGAGACCGGCCCAGCAGCGAACCCGCTCTTCGACGCCTGGCTCGAAGCCGGACCCCAAGCGGGCTTCGCTCGGACCGACGACGTGAACGGCTACCGCCAAGAAGGCTTCAGCGTCTTCGACAAGAACCTCGTTCGAGGTCGCCGCATGAGTGCGGCCCGCGCCTACCTGCATCCCGTTCTCGATCGGCCGAACCTCACGCTCCTCACTCTCGCCCAGGTCGACAAGATCGTGATGGAGGGCAACCGGGCCGTTGGAGTTGAGTACTCCCGATTCCGCAGGAAGCACACCGCCATGGCCGGTGAGGTCATCAGCTGCGGCGGAGCGTTCAATTCACCTCAGCTCCTCCAGCTGGCTGGCATCGGGGACCCCGACCATCTCCGGTCACTCGGCATTGACGTGGTCTCAGCCCTTCCCGGCGTGGGCGAGAACCTGCAAGACCACCTCGAGGTCTACATCCAGCATTCATGCAAGAAGCCCGTCTCCATGCAGCCGCATCTGGCGAAGTGGCGCATGCCGATCATCGGCCTTCAGTGGCTCTTCCGGAAAGGCCCCGCCGCAACGAACCACTTCGAGGCCGGCGCGTTCGTCCGAAGCAACGAGCAGGTCGACTATCCGAATCTGATGTTCCACTTCCTCCCGATCGCCATCCGCTACGACGGCACCTCACCTACTGACGGCCACGGCTATCAGGTGCACGTCGGGCCGATGTACTCCGACGTTCGGGGCACGGTGAAGATTCGCTCGACGAACCCCCGCGAGCATCCCGCCGTGCAGTTCAACTACCTGTCAACCGAGGACGATCGACGCGAGTGGATCGAAACCATCCGGACGACCCGCAAGATCATGAGTCAGCCCGCGTTCGAAGAGTTCAACGGAGGGGAAATCTCCCCCGGACCGTCAGTGGAGACCGATCAAGAGATTCTGGACTGGGTCGCCCGGGATGCCGAGACCGCGCTTCACCCGTCGTGCACTGCCCGAATGGGCGTCGACGACATGAGCGTGGTGCACCCCGACTCCCTAAAGGTGCATGGCGTGGAGGGGCTTCGTGTGGTCGATGCGTCAGTGATGCCGAATGTCAGCAACGGCAACATCTACGCCCCCGTCATGATGATCGCCGAGACCGCCGCCGACCTCATCCTCGGCAACGACCGGCTCGCGGCGGATGCAACCGAGGTCTACCGAGCCCCGGCCACCTCGCAGTCGTCCCGGCGCGGCTCGTCGACCTGATCTGCTGTTCAGCACGCACACCAACCACAGCCTCCCAACGCACCAGCCGAACTTGTCCAGCGACCAAGAAAGCCTTTCCTCGGAGTCAGCCGAGCGATATCCTTCGACAAGCAGGTAGTCGAATAAAGGGCGATATGCCAACGACACATGATCGGTCCGATGGATCGAGTCGAGACAGTCATGCGTGGCAACGGCACATTCAGCCGCGCCCGACCTGCCTCACCCAGAGGGCGACCCACACATGACCAAGACACCCCAAGAAGCCGAGACGGCACGCGACTTCTCCGGCTTCGATGGCAGCCCCGAGACGGGTCGCAATCGGTCCATCGCCGTGCCGCCTCCGCCGCCCTCGAGTTCGGGAACCCCCAAGCGCCGCTCGTCGGACCAACCAACGACAACGACGACGGCCGAACCCACGCCTCCGGCCAGCACCTCCAAGCCAACACCCAAGCGTTCCGCTCCCGCCCGGCGAACTGACGGGGCGGCGAAGAACGATGCCAAGACTGATGGGCCGATCAAGCGCACCTTCACCGTGCCTCTCGACCTTCTCGACGCCGTGCGCGCGGTGGCCGACGATGAACAGATCTGGGTGGCCGCGGTGCTGCGCGCCGGTCTTCGACAACATGCCGCCCAACTCGGACCACCGCCGAGTGGCATCCGAACCCGCTCACGCAAGCCGACCAACTACGTGGCGTTCTCGGCCTTCCTCGACTCCTCAGACGATGCCCTGCTCATGGATGCGGCCGGCCACGGCCGCAACCGATCATGGGTCATCCGAGAGGTACTCGCCCGCCAGATCGGCTTCGACCTGACGGAGTACCGCTGAGGATCTGAGGCGCCCAGCCCACCCGCAGCCCTTCTAGATCAACGCCTCCTGACGATCGGTGATCGCTTGCAGGATCTCCGTCGTCAGGAACTGGTAGTCCTGGGCGAGGCCGCTGGCCGACCGACTGAAGGACGGCGGGTTGCTCGGAAAGTCGTCGCGCCGGTCCATTCGTTGAAGTGTCTTCCAGAACGGATCCGCCTCGGCCGCCGCCTCTTCATATTCATAGGCCAACAGACCTCGAGCTCGCGTGTCGATGCCCGACTTGCGGGAATCGCGAATGAACGTCTTGAACACCAGCGGGCCGGCGGCGCCGAGGTCACGAGCGAGTTGTTGACGAGTGCTGGCAATGATGCGCGTGTCGTTCGCCCCCAGGCCGAAGAGCGCAATACCCAACACCTCGAGCCCCGGGTTGAGATCAGTACGGACTCGGGCGAAACGCTCGGCCGTGATCTGGATCCCATTCAGCGAGGCAGGATCACCACGGGTTGGAACGATCAGGTAGTCCCCAGCGGCGAAGGCCGCATCCACCAACACGCCCACCGCCGGGGGCGTGTCGATCATGACCAAGTGATACCCGTCAGGCTCCGCGTCAACACACCGCTGGATCGCGTCGCGCACACAGAACAACGCCGCCGGATCGGAAGCTCGCCGCGCCTGCAAGAGAGCCGAGAGGTCTTCGGTGTAGCGACCCCCGGGAACAACATCAAGGTTGGGACGAACGGTCACGACAGCTGGGATACGACCACCCGTGGCTGCCTCCAGCATGCCCAGCCCTTGATCATCGACTTCGGCATCGGCCCAGTAGCCCAGATCGGTTCCCAGGTTTCCCTGAGGATCGAGATCAACCAGCAGCGTGCGCCACCCAGAGAGAGCCGCGAGCCCCGCGATATTGGCGCTCAATGACGTCTTCCCGACCCCGCCCTTGCCGTTCGCGATGATCACCACGTTCGAATGTATGTCGCCCATTCGACGGATGGTATTCCTCGCGCCTCGCTCGGGAAGGCCCAAGATTCTGCGGTTCGGAACACGGCGCGAGGAGATGAAGCATGTTCATGTCCAAGCGCGTCGCTTGAGATCTGACGAGGGTCAGAACGCCGTGAAGAACGTCACACGAATGTCATATGGCTGGGTCGATGAATGGGACATCTCACGGATCTTCTACCAAGGGGATGAGGTCGGCGACGGCATGTTCGAGCGCCTTCGTGAAGTCACGAGCAAAGGGTACGAGCACGATGGTGTCGGCTCCCGCGTCAGCCAGCTCTCGCAGCATCGGTGCGACCACCTCAGGCGATGGCCCCACGGCGGCCCATCCCGGTGGGGCGTCCGGCGGCGGCGGTCCAAGCTCTGCCAGGTCGCCGCAGTAGTAGCCGGTGAAGACGGTGAGCCGATGCGCATCGGTGCGGTTTGCCGAGGCTCGGCCTTCATCGATCAGTCGCCGGCATTCGACAACATCGTCGGGTGATCGACCTTCCGGCAACACTGTGCCGCTGGCGAGAGCGCCTGACAGATGCAACGACTTGGGACCCATCACCCCTGCAGAGACAGACGGCGGCTGGGCCGGTGGAAAGACCAGCTCGACATCAGCGCACCGCACGTACCGACCGTCGACATCAACGCGCTCACCGCCCAGCAGGCGCTGCACCACGCTCAGCGTCTCATCCAGCAACGTGAGCGGCGAGTCCACTCGCTCGCCGATCTGGGCCATCCACGACTGCACGCCATGACCAATGCCGGCCGCCAGGCGCCCTGGATACATCTCGGCCAGCGTGGCCCATTCCATGGCCAGCGCGGCGGGATTGCGGAACGGAGCGGGAGCGATGCCGTGGCCAACAACGGGGCCGCCACCGTTGCCGTCGTCGGTCGCCGCAAGCACGGCAGTCAGCTGGCTGATGCCGCCGGCATACGGCAAATCCTCCACGATCCAAAGCTCATCGAGCATCGTCAAGCGCCTCGCATCAGCCATCAGCTCCGCCGGTGGAGTTTCACGCCTGATCATTGCTCCGAAGGTCACCATCGGATGAGTCTGGCAAACTTCGCTCAGATCTGGCTCAGGTTCCGCGAATTCCGATACCCATCGAGCGCGGCACCAACGACAGGCCTGCGCCCATGAGGCCCAAGCCGAGAGCGGCCAGGAGCAGCTGCCAGGGCTTGCTGCCGGTGACCGGCAAGGAACCATCCCCGCCACTGCCGCCATCGTCGCCACCCCCGCCAGTGTCAGCTGGCCGCTCCACCCGGGCGGTGTCCCGACTCTGGACAACCACGCCCGTGGCGTCGGTTCCTCGGGCCGTCGCCGAGTTCGTCAGATCGTTGGTCATCACGGCATCTGCAGTCACCACAATCGAGGCGCCCGGCTCGAGCCGACCCACGGCGACGGCGGTCGTCCCTTCGAGTCCGAGCGGGAGATCAACGATCGAGATGCCCTCAACCGGCTGACCGCCAGCGTTCGTGAGCGCGAAACAAAAGGTGATGTTCGTGCCCTCCTCGGCGACGAGGAGGTCGGTGCCGCTCCCGCAATCGGCGGCAAGAGCAGGACCGGGCATCACGGACTTCTCCAACACGAGCTGGCCCGGAGGCACGATCACGGTGGCGGGGTCTGGGGTTGACGCATCAACCCGATCAAGCCCGAGCGACGAGCCGTCGCTCGCCACCGGTAGACCGCTGGCCGACGCATTGTTGGGGAGGGTCACCGAGCTTGTGGTCTCGACGAAACGCACAACGGTGGCACCGGGAACGAGTGGGCCGGGCTCAATGAGCGTGAGCCCAAGCGCCGGGTCAGAGATCTCAATGTCGGCCAAGGTGGTATCACCGGTGTTGGTCACCTCGAAGCAGAACGTGATGTTCGTTCCCGTGTTGACAATCACTTGCTCAGCCGAAGGGCATTGCGCTCCCGCATCATGGCCCTCGTAGACGGTCTTACTCACTGTCAGACCAGGCGTGACGACATCGACGTCGGCCTGCGCTCCGGCCGTCACCGGCGGCACGAGAAGCATCGGGGCGCCGAGATCCGTCGCGGCGTGCCCCCGCACGGTGACCACGTTGGTGGTGTCCACCGAGAGCGGGATCGAGGACGACACCACGATGCTGTCGCCGGCGAGTAGTAGTCCAGGAACGACCAGCCCACCCGCGGTGTTCGGCAGGAGCGGGTCGGTGAGGACCACGTCGGTCAACGCCGTGTCACCCATGTTGGTGATCTCGAAGCAGAACCACACCTGTGCGTTCGGCGGGACCGACACGAGCGGTTGCGACGTGGAACAGTCGTTCGTGGTCGAGGCCGTCTTCACTACCTGAATGCCGGGGTCGACGACGTCGAGCGACGAGGTGTCGGTCGCGGTATCGGCCACGCCACCAGGCAGCGGCACACCGGCGGCATCCGTAGGCAAGCCCCGGGCGGTGACTTCGTTGATGATGTCAGCAGTGGCGATGGTCTCGAAGAAGAACGACGCTGTGTCGCCAGCGGGAAGGAACGCCGGTGCCGGCGTGCGCTCGACAAGAACATCAGCGACGCCATCGACTCCCGCCGGGAACGAGGCATCGAGTTGCGGATCGACCACTTCGATCTGCAGTCCGGCGACGTCCGATCCGTTCGTGACCTCGAAGCAATACGTGACCGGAGCGCCGACTGCGAGGGACAACGCGTCGCTCGCGACACCCGCACAGGATGCGCCTCCGTCGTGACCGGACACGATGGACTTGGTGACGTTGACCGAGGGAGCGGCCAACGTCGTGCTCGCCGTATCGGTAGCCTCCAGCGCCGCAGCCCCGGGAAGCGGCGCCCCGTCATTGTCGATGGCATCGATGATGATGCTCGCCGTGTTGAGCTCGGTGGCGGTGAGCGTTGCCGCGATCTCGAACGTGGCGGTGGCCCCCGGTGCCAGCACACCGGTCGGAGCTGGCACCAGATCCGCCTCCGTCGCCCCGAGGGTCGGGTCGCTGAAGCGCATGCCCCCGAGATCAAGCGGTGCGTCGCCAGCGTTGCTGACGGCAAAGCAGTAGGTGATGGGGAGCCCATTCACGCCGAACACGTCCTCGCTCCCGGCACAGGAGCCCGCGGCCGTGACGGTCTTGGCCAGCTCGACGCCCGGAGTTGCGATCGCCAGTGCGGCGGTCTCCGACGCTGTGATCGGGCCCAGACCCGGGAGCGGAGTGAAAGCGTCGTCGGCTGGGGTGCCGCGGACATCGGCCGTGTTGAGCAGCGTTGCTGCAGCCCGGATGGGTGACTCGACGCGCTGCGAAGCACCCGGGGCGAGGTTCGGCACAACAAGCCCGGCCGCTCCGGTGAGTCCCAACGCAGCATCCTCGACCACAACATCGGTGAGAGCCACGGCGCCGTCGTTGATCACCTCGTAGCAGTACTGAACCAGCACACCCGGAGCGACCAGCAGCGTGCGACCATCGATGCCGGGACACGACGCTCCGTCTACGAGCACCGTCTTGATCACCCGAATGGAAGGTGCCGCAACGTCGGTCAGTTCGACGGCCGTGTTGTTGTCCGGCACCGGATCACCAGAGTTGGAGCTGACACTCACTTCGTTGCGCAGCGGACCGGTTGCGGCGGGATCGATCTGCACCGTGACGTCGTAAGAGACCGAGGCGCCGACGGCCAGATCTCCGAGCGAGCAGCCCGGAGCACCGAAGGGATCCTGCGAACATCCCGATGTCGACACCAGCGTCACCCCGGCGGGCAGCGCATCGTTGGTGATGACGTTCCGGGCCTCCGCCGGGCCGTCGTTGCTCACGGCGATCGTGTAGGTGAGCGTTGAGCCGGCAACGACGGGATCCACCGAATCGACCTTCGTCACGCTGAGGTCCGACAGCGTCGGTGATTCGAGGACGGACGACGAGTTGTTGGACGGGTCCGCATCGAGGAAGTTCGGGCCCTCCTCAATCGTGGCGATGTTCTCGACGTCACCGGCGAGCGCCGCCACCGTTCCGGTCACCGTGTAGACGAGCTCATCACCAGCCACGATCGTGACGGTGTCGGCGATGTCGCCCAACCCGGACGGGGAACATGAACTGTTGGTCGAGCTGGCGGCACAGGTCCAGGTGGCGCCAAGCACGTCGGCGGTGAACGTGTCCCGAACGATCGCGCCCACGGCCGGGGCGCTGCCGGCTTCGCTTCGCACGGTGAGCGTGTAGGTGATGGGACCGCCCGGTCCGGCAAAACCGGAGCTGGTCTTCGCGATCGACAGATCGCCTGTCGGGGCCACGGCGAGCGGGATCACGGGAGTTTCGGTGCCCATGCACTCCGCATCACCGAGCCGCAGGCCGGCTGACGGATTGACCAACTCAACCTCGAAGTCCAGTCGGGCGGCCAGAGCGAGCGACGGCTCGATCTGGACCGTCACGTAGTCAGCCGGATTGTTTGGGTCGTAGACGCCGGGGCTCATCGTGAGTTCGATGTTGCCGTTGCCGGCAACGGCGACGCCGACATCGGATCGAGGAGTGCCAGCCCCGTCAAAGACCTGGGACACCGTGTAGTCCGTACCCGGCACCGCCCCAACCGATGCCACTTGAATGCTCTCCGCAGCGGTGAACGCGCCGCTGACAGCGAAGGTCACGTAGAAGTTGCCGTCGGCTGCGGGACGAGTCTGGTTGACGTTGTTGGTGACATCGGGGTCGACGAATTCGATGGTGGGCGGCAGGTCAAGGCCAACATCGTCGATCAGGTTGCCGAACGACACGCGTCCGAATGAGCCCTCGATGGCACCAAAAGCAAAACGCTGCGGTCCGGTCGTGGCCGGGCCACCAGCCCAGGTGCCCGTGTGCTCCAACCACCCGTTGGTGCCGGTCCCGTCGTTCTGACCGGGCAGCGAGGTGAGCGTTCCTGAGCGATACCCGACCGACGCCGGTGGTGTGGTGCCCGACCAGGCCGCGGGGTCCGAGATCGTGACTTCCATCGTGTTGATCTGGCCGACGCCGCGCGCTCGGTGTTGCACGCTCCAGCTCACTGACTCACCGGCCAGCACACAGACGTCCTGGTAGATCGCGGCGGGCCGGAACGCATTGAGCTCGATCCGCTGGCGGCCGTCGAACGCCGTGGAGCGGCCGTTGTAGTTGAGCGGACCGGCCCACACTTCGATCGGGTGGTCTCGGCCACCGGCACGCGGATGTGTCGTCTGCCAGCCCTCGAGCTGGAGTTCTCCTCCGGATTGGGTGCCGTTCAACGCTTCATAGAACGTGTGGCCGTTGCCGCTCCGCTGCGGGCTTTCGAAGCTCCCATTGATGACCGAGCGCACGGGTAGCAGCGGGCTGGGCACCGGAATGATCGGTGGAGTCGGCGTGGCTGAGAGCGCGGCCGCGACCTGCACAGGCTGAGCCGTTGGGAGCTGAGCGGAAAGCGCCACCGCGGCGGGAGGGGCCATCGACGCCACGCCGAAGAGCGCGCAGATCACCGCCAAGGCCGAAAGCTGGCGCTGCCTGCCAGATACTGGTTTGTGAGAACGTGAAGGCGTCACGCCCACCTCTCCCCTTGCGTTGCCCGACCCCATGGTTCTAGCAGCAGCAGGACAGAGCGACGCAGGGCGTGAGAACGGTACCGACGGGTCAGAGACGTCCGAAAGTCACGCCAACGAGAAGGGGATCAGCGCAAGGTGGTGAGCGTGGCTGCGGCGTCGTCGAGGAAGCCACCGCCAAGATCGGGAAAGATGCCCAACGCCAGGGTGACAACCACGGCGACACCAATCACGAAGATGGCGGCCGGCGGAAGATCGAACGGCGCTGTCTCAGCGGTCAGTGCGGCATCAGCTGCCTCGGCGGTCTCTTCGTCTCCGGCTTCTGCATCGTCTGCGCCACCCATGAACATCGCCACCACCACTCGGAGGTAGAGATAGGCGCTCACGACAGCGGAGAGCATGGCCACGGCGGCGAGCCAGTAGTGCTCATCGGCGGCCGACGCAGCGATCACACGGAACTTGGCGAAGAAACCAGATGTGAATGGGATACCAGCTTGGCCGAAGAGCAAGACCACGAAGAGCCCGGCGAGCACGGGCTGCTTGGCCGCCAGCCCTCGGTAGTCGTCGATCGAGTGTGCGTCGTCGCCTCGCCGACCCATCACCGTGATCACAGCGAACGTGCCGATCGCCATCACGGAGTAGGTGAAGAGGTAGAAGAGAATGGAGGTGCTGCCCAGAACGTCAACGCCCCGGTCGCCGGTGGCGGCGTGGAGTCCCACGAGCATGAAGCCTGCGTGGCTGATGGAGGAGTACGCCATCATGCGCTTCACGTTGGTCTGCACGACGGCGAGGAACGCACCGACCACGAGCGTCATCACCGCAAGGGCGGCCACCATCGGCAGCCACTCGTCGCTCACACCAGCAAAGCCGTAGAGGAAGACTCGGAGGAAACCGCCGAAGGCGGCGACCTTCACCGCCGAGGCCATGAATGCCACGACCGGTGTGGGTGAGCCCTGATAGACGTCGGGCGTCCACACGTGGAACGGAGCGGCTGACACCTTGAAGGCGAAGCCAACGAGGAGGAACGCAATACCCACGAGCAAGAGTGAGGCGTTCTCGGCCGGAATGAGACCGCGAGCGCCGACGCGGAAGAGGCTGTCGCTGATGTCGGCCAGGCGGGTGGAGCCGGTGGCGCCGTAGACAAGGGCGATGCCGTAGAGGAAGACCGCCGAGGACAGAGCGCCGAGCACGAAGTACTTGAAGCCGGCTTCCTGCGAGTCGGTGCGACGCAAGTGCAGCGCCGCCAGCACGTAGACGGCGATGGAGAGAATCTCCAGACCGACGAAAGAAACGATGAGGTCTTCGGCCGAGGCCAAGAGCACGCCACCGGAAGCGGAGAGGAGGATCAGCGCGTACCACTCGGGCCCTTCCAGACCCTCACGACGGAGGTAGTCATCCAAGAGCAGAGCAACGAGCACGACCGCCACGCAGATGATGCCGGTGATGAACAACGTGAAGTTGTCGACCACGATGGCATTGGCCAGCACCGGGAACATGCCCTGGCCGCCTGCCGGTGCTTCTTCGTTCACCCGATCAGCGATGAAGGGAATGAAGAAGGCAGCCGTGATGGCGCTGGCTGCGGTGAACGCAGCGGGGAACGAACCTGTGCGTGTGCTGGGCACGAGCGAGGTGATCGTGATGAGAAGCACACCGGCCAACGACAGAATCGTCAGCGGCCAGATGAGCGACCACTCGATGTTCGGAGTGGCGATGTCGACAACTTGCTGGGCGAACATCACTCTTCTTCTCCGCCCTCTTCGCTGTGATCATCATCGCCGCTGTGATCGTCTTCGCCGCTGTGCGACTCGGCCTTGTCCTCGGCTTCTTCGAGGGCCTCGGTGAGGCGGTCGGCGTCGGCTGGCTCGGCGGGGGCGTCGGGCTCGATCTCCTCGAAGCCTTCCACTCGTTCTTCCATGTGGGTGATCAGCACGTCGACGGAAGGGCTGATGCGTTCGAGCACGGGCTTGGGATAGACACCGAGCACCACGATCAGCACGAGAAGCGGCAGGATCGCCAGGCCCTCGGAGAAGCGAAGGTCTTCCATCTCTGCGTTCGCGCCCTCGGCCGGGCCGTGGAACACACGCTGGTAGGCCCAGAGCAGGTAGAGGGCCGCAAGGATTACACCAGATGCGGCAACCACGGCCCACCACTGGGCGCTCTGGAATGCACCGAGGAGGATGAGGAACTCGCCGGTGAATCCGTTGAGACCGGGAAGACCGATCGAACTCAGCATGACCAGCGTGAAGACCGCGGCCATGATCGGAGCGGCAGACTGGAGGCCGCCGAGCTCGGCGATCTGGCGGGTGTGACGCCGCTCGTAGATCCAACCAACCAGGATGAACAGCGCACCGGTGGAGATGCCGTGGTTCACCATCTGGAGAACAGCGCCTTCGAGACCTTGGGAGTTGAAGGCGAAAATCCCGAGCACGATGAAGCCCATGTGGGCCACCGAGGAGTAGGCGACCAACCGCTTGAGGTCCTTCTGCATCGTGGCGACGATGGCGGCGTACACAATCCCGATGACGCCGAGCGTCAGGAACAGAGGGGCGAGGCGTTCAGCCGCTTCGGGGAACAGATAGAGCCCGAAGCGAATGAAGCCGTAGCTACCGAGCTTGAGCATCACGCCGGCCAGAATCACTGAACCAGCTGTGGGAGCTTCGGTGTGAGCGTCCGGTAGCCAGGTGTGCAGCGGGAACATCGGGACCTTCACGGCAAAGCCGAGAGCGAAGGCCAGGAAGAGCAGCGTTTGCGCAGTGCCCTCGAGGGCATCGGAGTTCGCGGCCAGCACGGTGACATCGAACGTGAGCGGGTTGCCCGTCCGGTTTGCCGTGAGCAGCGCGGTGGAGACGAGGGCCACCAGCATCAACGCTGAACCGGCCATCGTGTAGAGGAAGAACTTCAGCGCGGCGTAGATCCGGTTGCCGTGGCCCCATCCGCCGATCAGGAAGTACATCGGCACGAGGACGATCTCGAAGAAGACGAAGAACAGCAGCAGGTCGAGCGCCATGAACACGCCCATCGAGCCCGCCATGAGCAGCATCAGCCAGATGTAGTACGGCTTCTCATCGTGATGCGGCTCGGTGGCCATGATCGCGATGGGGAAGAGGATGCCGGTGAGCACCACGAGGAACAGCGAGATGCCGTCGACGGCGAGGAACCATTGGAGCCCGAGATCTTCGAGCCAGGTCCGCTGAACAACGAACTGGAAGCCGCCGTCGGCCTTGTCGAAGTCGGCCAGCATGAAGATCGAAATGGCGCCAGTGATGGCGGAGCCGAGAAGTGCCGTGAGCTTGAGTTCCGCCACCCGGCGATTCGGGATGAACAGCAACGTGGCCGCGGTGATCAGGGGCACCAGAATCAGCGAAGGCAGAAGCGGGAACGTGGGCGCCGGGCCCGACGACTCCACAGCCAGCACTGTTGGGGCGAGGATGGACAACGCGCTCACAGCACCAGACTCCTGAGCAGGACCAGAGCGACGACACCCGTGCCAAGCACGATCATCGCCCCGTAGGAACGAACGAAACCGGGCTGAAGGGCCCGGGCGTGACCGGCGACGGCCCGCACTGTGGCCGGCACGCCGTTGACTGCACCGTCGACCACCGTGGCATCGAAAGCGGCAGCGCCGTCGAAGCTGGCGGTACCCGGCCCGCCGGCAAAATCGGCGATGGCCTTGTCGTAGTGCACGGCCGCAGCAAGCTGAGGACGCTCAATCGTTGCCGGATCCCGCTTGCCCTTCAGATAGACGGCGAAGGCAGCGAGGATCGCCGTGGCGCCCACTCCAATGGCGACGAACGCCAGGATCCACTTGACCGTGGCGGTCTGGGTGATGTGGTGCTCGTTGCCAAACAGTGAGGGCTCGAGCCAGTGCTCCAGGAAGTGGAGTTCCTTGGTGAAGGGGAGGTTGAGAATGCCACCAACGGCGGCGAGGCCGGAGAGGGCCACGAGCGGCACCGTCATGGTCCACGGCGACTCGTGGGGCTTGTACGCCTGACGTTCCCGGTAGGAGTCGGGCAGCATCTCTTCGAACGCAGCGACGTCGGGGGCCGGGGTCAACGCCGTGACGTGCTCGGGCACGGTCGGCGCCTGCGAACGGAGGGACTCGACCTCGGCGACGTTCGTCCGGGCGGTCTCCACGGCGGCTTCAGCTTCGGCAACGACAGCGAGGGCATCGTCGAGCTTGCGTTGGGACTTGACCACGGCATCGGCGGCCTTTGGCACACCCTTCTCGGCCTTGGCCAGTGCCTTTTCGAGCTTGGCGTAGCCGTCGTCGTCGGCGGAGGCGCCAGCAAGCGCTTCGGTGGCCTCGGCCAGGGCGCCGTCGGCCTTGGCCACGGCTTCGTTCTTCTTGGCGATGTCGGCTTCGGCCTTCTCAACGGCTTCCTGCGCCTTGAGGACCTCGGCCTGAGCCTCCCCGATCTGAGCCGACGCAGCGTTCACGCGATTGCTGAAGGCGGCGTCGATCTCTTCGGCGTGGGCGTCGAAGAACCGAGTGCGACCGAAGAAGGTGAGGATGACCTGGCGAGTCATATAGAAGGCGGTGAGTAGCGCGGTGACCAGTCCGATGAACCAAAGGATCGGATCGACGTCGTAGGCGTAGAGGAGGATCTCGTCCTTGCTCCAGAAGCCGGAGAACGGCGGCACGCCGGCGATGGCGAGCCAGCCGATGATGAACGTTCCTGCGGTGATCGGCATGAGCTTGGCCAAGCCACCCATACGTCGCATGTCTTGCTCGTCGTGCATGCCGTGAATGACGGAACCGGAGCCCAGGAACAGCAGCGCCTTGAAGAAGGCGTGCGTGATCATGTGGAACATGGCCGGCACATAGGCGCCAACACCAACCGCGAGCACGAGGTAACCGAGCTGGCTGACCGTGGAGTAGGCCAAGACCTTCTTGATGTCGTTCTGGACAACGGCGGCGAGCGCCGCCAACAGGCCGGTGAGGGCACCGAGGTAGGCGATCGTGGTGAGTGACCACGGAGCTGCCTCGGCCAGGATCGGGTTGAGGCGGGTGAGAAGGAAGACACCCGAGGTCACCATGGTGGCGGCGTGGATCAGAGCCGAAACAGGCGTGGGGCCAGCCATGGCGTCGGGTAGCCAGACGAACAGCGGGAACTGGGCCGACTTGCCGGTGACACCCAGCAGGAACAGCAGAGCGATGGCCGTGGCCACTCCCTCGGTGAGCACGTTCGGCGCTTCAGAGAGAATGTCGGCGTAACGAATGGAGCCGAACTCCCGGAACACGAGGAACGTGGCGATCATGAAGCCGAAGTCACCGATGCGGTTGGTGACGAAGGCCTTCTTGCCGGCCGAAGCGTTGGCTTCGCTCTTGTGCCAGAACGAGATGAGGAAGTACGAGCAGGCACCCACGCCCTCCCAGCCGAGGAAGGTGAGGAGCAGGTTGTCACCCAACACGAGCACGAGCATCGATGCGGCGAAGAGGTTGAGATAGAGGAAGAACTTCGAGAAGTTCGGATCCCCGTGCATGTATCCCACGGAGTAGAGGTGGATCAGCGTGGCGATGCCGGTGATGAACAGGCACATCGCGATGGACAGCGGATCCACGAAGAAGCCAACGTCGACACTGAAGTTGCCGGCGGGGACCCAAGTGAAGATCTTCTGGAGGTAGAAGCGATGCGCCTCTTCCTCGTTGAGGAGGCCGACGAACACGACGGCGGTGGCAGCAAAGCTGCCACCCATCATGCCGGTGGCGAGCCAACCGGCCAGTGGTTCACCAAGGCGCCGACCAAGCACGACCAGGAGAAGGAACCCTGCCAGAGGGAAGGCAGGAATGAGCCAAGCAGCTTCGAGCACGGGCTAGCCCCTCATCTCTGCGAAGTCATCAGCGGTAGCTTCTGGGCGTCGCCGCTGGAGAGCCACCACGATGGAAAGCCCGACAACAACCTCAGCGGCTGCCACAACGAGCACGAAGAACACGGCGGTCTGTCCCGCCAGGTCGCCCAATGCTGTGGAGAACGCCACGAACGTGAGGTTCACGGCGTTCAACATGAGCTCGACGCACATGAACATCACCAGCGGGTTCCGGCGAGTGAGCAACCCGAACGCGCCAATGGCGAACAGGACGGCGCTCAGCACCAGATACCAGGTTTCAGTGATCACGAGATCCACTTGACTGCTCCTGCTCGACTCACCGGATGGACGTACCCGGCTCGTTGACCACGAGGTCCTCGCCGCCCTGGTTGCGGACCAACACCACAGCTCCCACCGTGGCGATCGTCAGCAGCAGCGCGGTGGCCTCGAACGCCAGGATGTTACGAGTGAACAGGTCGGCCGCCAACTGGTTGACGTCGGCCTGATTGGGATCGATGGGGGTCACGGCGCCAGCGCGGCCGGTGATGGCCGTGTTCGTAGCGACGTCTTGGTCGAGAGCGTCGGTCCCGCCGCCGGAAAGGAACAGCCCGCCCAGTGCGAGGAGCAGCATCAAACCGGCGCCCGCGGCAGCGAGCGCCTTCTGACCGACGAGCGGCTCGATCGAGGTGTCTTCGGCTTGGTCCACACCAAGCAGCATGATCACGAACAGGAAGAGCACGACGATGGCGCCGGCGTACACAACGACCTGTACCAGGGCGAGGAAGTGCGCCTCCTGAATGATGAAGAGCACGGCCACACCGAAGAAGGTGGCGATCAACGACAGAGCCGAGTGGACCGGGTTGCGGAAGGTGATGACGCCGAGGGCGCCGCCGATGACGATGGCGGCCGAGATGGCGAAGACGATGACGTTGACGATCTCCATCAGTGGTGACCGCCTTGTTCATGAGCGCCGTGTTCATGAGCGCCGTGTTCATGAGCGCCGTGTGCATCGAGATCGGCCTCAACCGCTTCAACGACCTGATCTTCAGGGTTGTCCTGGCCGACCTCGGGAGCGCGAACGCCGTAGCCGAGTTCCCCGGACCACGCCGCACTGTTTTCGTAGGAGGCCTTGCCGGCCGGCGCCGTGGCTCGCATCCACCCCGAGGTGTGCTCGTCTTCACCTGGACGCCAGTCTTCCCACGGAAGGTGCTGCGGGAGGCCGTCATCGCCAACCAGCAGTTCGTTCTTGGTGTAGATCGCATCTTCCCGGTTCAGGAAGGAGAACTCGAAGAGCTTGGATTCGGTGATGGCTTCGGTTGGGCATGCCTCGACGCAGAGATCGCAGTGGATGCACCGCAGGTAGTTGATCTCGTACACGAACCCGAAGCGCTCACCGGGAGACTTGGGGTCCTCGGGGTCGTTCTCGGCACCGCGCACGTAGATGCACTTGGCCGGGCAGACACCGGCGCAGAGCTCGCAGCCGATGCACTTCTCCATGCCGTCTTCGTACCGATTGAGGACGTGGCGACCGTGGGCTCGCGGCGGCTTGGGCGCCTTCTGGTCTTTGTCGGAGATCTCACCCTTGCGGTTGGTCTTGCCCGCTCGGTACTCCTTGGTGGTGACGCCTTCGCCCCACTTCTTGAACGTGACGGCAAACCCTTCGAGGTAACCCATCAGTGCTCACCTCCCGGTCGATCGGCGGTTCCGGCGACACCGAGTGGCGGCGCCAGATCGGCGGTCACGTTGACTGTCCCCATGCCGTCGGCACCCTCGACCGCCCCGGACATGCCATTGCCAACCACCCGGAGGCCGGCGGCCTCGAGGCGGTCGGCGCGTGCATTGTTGATGGCCTTGGCCAGCAGAGCCCAACCGAGCCCGAGAATGCCGAGTCCGATGAGCAGGATCAGGCCGGTGTCGAGGACGCTGTCGCCGAACACATCGACCGAGCCGTCCTGAGCGATCCGGATCGAACCGAGGATGAGCAGCCATGCCAGCGAGAGCGGAATGAGGATCTTCCAGCCAAGGTCCATGAGCTGGTCGTAGCGAACACGAGGGAGCGTTGCTCGGAACCAGACGAACACGAACAGGAAGACGATCAGCTTGGCGAAGAACCAGAAGAAGCCGACGGCTGGGCCGAGCACGGCGCCACCGGGGTTGGGACCGGCCGGGCCTCCGAAGAAGAGCGTGACGATGATGGCGCCCATGGTGACCGTGTTCATGAACTCGGCCAGGAAGAAGAGGGCGAAGCGGATCGAGGAGTACTCGGTGTGGAAACCGCCGACCAGTTCCTGCTCGGCCTCGACGAGGTCGAACGGCGGCCGGTTGAGCTCAGCCGTGCCGGCGATCAGGAAGACCACGAACGGCACGAAGCCGGTGACGATGACGTTCCAGTTCGGAATGAAACCGGCAAAACCGGCGCCAGCCTGGCCGACGACGATGTCGTGCGTGCTGAGCGAGCCGGCAACGAGGATTACGGCGGCAAGCGAAAGCCCGAGCGCCGCCTCATAGGAGATGGCCTGGGCAGAAGCGCGCACCGAGCCGAGCAGCGGGTACTTCGAGCCGGAGGACCAACCAGCGAGCAGGATGCCGTAGATGCCGAGCGAGCTCATGGCCAGGAAGAAAAGGATGCCGATGGGCAGGTCGGCGACCTGCCAGAAGAACTCACGGCCACCGATCGTGGTGCTGCCGTTTCCGCCGTCGCTGAAGTCTCCAGCAATGGGGACGAGGGTGAAGGTCAGGAACGCCGGGATGAGCGAGAGGTACGGCGCCAGCTGGAAGACGAAGCGGTCCGAACGGGTCGGGATGATGTCTTCTTTGAAGAAGAGCTTGATGCCGTCAGCAAGCGTCTGCAGCAGACCAAACGGGCCGGTCACGTTCGGTCCGATGCGGTTCTGCAGGCGGCTGACCACCTTGCGTTCGAACCAGACCATCAGCATCGTGGCCACGAGGCAGATCACGAACGACGCCACGACCATGACCATGACGATCACGAAGTCCCAGAAGTCGACGCCATCGGCGAGGAAAGGATGACCGCCCATCAGCCGACCGTGACCCTGATCTCAGAGATCGCCACACCAGCATCGATGAGGCTGCCGGCATCGAAACCAGGCAGGCGGAAGGGAATGTGGGCCGCGCCCTTCGGCACACCAGCGTCGGCACGGGCGGGCACGGTGAACGAACCAGCCCTTGTCTCCACGGTCACGTCGGTGCCGTCGGTGATGCCCAGTCCGGAGAAGTCCGAGGGCGAGAGCGCCAAGGTTGCTTCTGCGGGCAGGTTCGCCAAGGAGGGCGACTGTTGCACCATCGTTCCGAGGTCCCAGAGCTTGCGATCGACCACCAGCCGGAGACCGTAGCCGTCAGATGACGGGGCTACGACTGGATCGCCGAAGTCCGGCGCATCGCCAGTGGTGACAACCACGGGCCCATCGTCTGAAGTGGCCAAGCCATCCCAGTCGACGGAGGCGAAATCGGAGACCGAGGCAGAGAGGTCGGCTCGGAGTTCCTCGAGGCTGATGAAGCCGAGATCGGAACCGGTGGCAGCAGCGACTTCCGCCGCAATCATCCAGTCGGCTCGAGCTTGCCCAGGAGGGGTGACCTTGGCTTGGAGCGGCGAAAGGCGACCCTCGAGGTTCACGAAGCTGCCGTCGACCTCGCCGAAGCCGGCGGCCGGGAGCACCACATCGGCGTTCTCGCCGGACTCGGTGAGGAAGGTGTCGACGGCGATGATGTTGTCGACCCGTTCGAGTGCTCGCTCCGCAAGTGCTCGGTCCGGGAAGTCAGCCAGGGGGTCGGCGCCGAGCAGCACGATGGTGTCGATCTTGCCGGTGGCGGCACCGCGGAGAATGCCCTCGGTGTCGAGTCCATCAACGGCACCGGGCGAGAGGCCCATGGCCAAGGCGCCGTGCACGTTGCCTCGGCGGAGGCCGGACAGGTAGCGGGCGCTTGGCACGAGACGAGCAAAGGCAGCCAGCGCATCAACGGTGAAGTCGGCGGACTCGGCCAGGTTGCCTCGACCCACCACGATGGTGACGGGTCGATCGCTACCGAGGAGGTCGGCCATGGCTGACAGGGTGGCTGGCTCAACGCCGCCGACGGCCTGATCGAGATTCCCATCGGCCAGCGCAGCAACAACGGTTCCGACGGTGCCCGGCACCGGGTGGGCCGAGACGGCCGCGTGCGGAGCCAGACCGGTGGTCCGAGGCGTGAGCTCAATGAGCGACGCGCCGTCCTCAACGGCGGCGTGACGCAGACGAAGGAACAGTGAGGGCAGCTCTTCCTTGGCATCGACACCCAGCAGCACCACCACACCACCGGCAGCGGTTGCCTCAGCGATGGTGGCCTTGGGCAGTCCGGCCATCACCTGAGCGGGAAGGCCATCACCCAGTTGGGCATCAATGTTCTGAATCTGAGCGTGCTGTCGGAGCAGCTTGGCCCAGGCGTACTGGCCTTCGAGCGGCAGGCGAGCGCCACCAATCACACCAGTGCGATCCGGGCCTGCGGCCAACGCGGTTGCGACCTTGCGCGCAGCGTCGGTCCAACGGGCGGGCTCGAGACCCTCCCCGTTGTCGATCATGGCGTCGGTCAGCCGGTTCTCCGAGTCGTTGGCCTCGTAGCCAAAGCGATCCTTATCGGAAAGCCAGCTCCAGTTGACGGCCTCGGAGTCCACTCCGAGCACGCGCACGAGGCGG
Organism: uncultured Acidimicrobiales bacterium; assembly: GCA_937997485.1. Classification (GTDB taxonomy): domain Bacteria; phylum Actinomycetota; class Acidimicrobiia; order Acidimicrobiales; family SZUA-35; genus SZUA-35. Next base: position 50,247 of record CALKTH010000046.1, read on the forward strand.
TCACCGGAGGACTGGAGCACGATGCGAGCACCGGTGCTATCGACGGTGGAGGTGCTTTCGATCTCGGCCAGGTCCCACGGACGGGCTTTGAAGCGATACGGCTGGGCCGTGAGGGCGCCGACCGGGCAGATCTGCACCGTGTTGCCGCTGAAGTACGACGAGAACGGGTGATCCGGGAAGGTGTTGACCTGGGTCTGGGCCCCCCGGTCCATGAAGTGAATGAGCGGATCGCCCGCGACTTCGTCGGCGAAACGTGTGCACCGATCGCAGAGGATGCAACGCTCACGATCGAGGTAGACGAGATCGGAAATCGGAATCGGCTTTTCGTAGTGACGCTTCTCTTCAACGAAGCGGCTCTCGCCGGGACCGTAGGAGTAGGCGTTGTCCTGGAGCGGGCACTCGCCGCCCTTGTCGCACACCGGGCAGTCGAGGGGGTGGTTGATCAGCGTGAGCTCGAGGATGCCGTCCTGAGCCTGCTTGGTCGATTCACTCTCGGTGTTGACCACCATGTCAGGCGACACCGTCAGCATGCAGCTGGGCTGCAGGCCAGGGCCCCGACCGGTGTCGACCTCGACGAGGCACATCCGACACATGCCGACGGGCTTCATCCGCGGGTGGTAGCAGAAACGCGGAATGTGCTCGCCGTTGCGCTCGCACGCGTCGATGAGCATCTCTCCTGGCTTGGCCTCCATGGCCTTGCCGTTCAGCGTGAACGGAATCCCCGTCGTCGCTTCCGTGGGTTCGGTCGCCGTCATGCATCAACCTCTAGCGCGTCAATCGATGTTTCGCCCCCGGGACGAGACTCGGGGAGGGCCGAAGCCCCGATTTTCGCCTCGAACTCGCCGCGGAAACGACGGATAGCCGAAGTGATCGGGGCCACCGACGAGGGGCCGAGGGGACAGATCGTGGTCTGCTTGGGCGGGAACGGAACGGCGTCGAGTTCTTCGTCGCCGAACGAGGCCACAGGGTAGGTCCCGGGGCTGATGTTCTTGCCGATGTCGATCAACAGATCGATGTCTTCGGGGCGACCGAGACCATCGTTGATCCGCTGCAGGACTTTCTCTTCCCAGCTCGTGCCTTCACGGCACGGCGTACACTTGCCGCACGACTCTCGAGCGTAGAAGCGCACGAGACGGAGCGCCGCTTTCACGATGTCGGTGGTCTCGTCCATCACCATGATGGCGCCGGAGCCAAGCATGGAACCGGCGGGACCGACCTCGGAGGCTTCGATCTTGATGTCGAGTTGGTCTCCGAAGAACCACGGGGCAGAACCGCCACCGGGTACGAAGGCCTTCAGTTCGTTGTCGTCCTTGATGCCCTGTGCGTAGTTCTCGCCGTAGAAGAGATCACGGAAGCTGACCACGCCCTGCTCGACTTCGTAGACGCCGGGTCGTTTCACGTGGCCGCTGATCGCCAGCATGCGAGTGCCGGGCGACTTCTCGGAGCCGTACTTCTTGTACTCGTCGGCACCGTTCACCATCAGCCAGGGCAGGTTGGCGAGGGTCTCGACGTTGTTCACGATCGTGGGCTTCATGTAGACGCCCTTCGCCGCAGGGAAGAACGGCGGCTTGAGACGAGGCATGCCCCGGTTGCCCTCGAGGCTTTCGATGAGGGCCGTCTCTTCGCCGACGATGTAGGCGCCGGCACCCCAGTGCAGCACCACGTCGATGCCGACGTCGGTGCCGAGAATGTTCTTGCCGCAGTAGCCGGCTGCGTACGCGTCGTTGAGCGCCTGCGCGATGTTCTCCTGCGCCTGCGCCATCTCGCCCCGCACATAGAGGAAGCACTGATTCAGGCCAAGTGCGTAGCAAGCAATCAGGCAGCCCTCGATGAGCTGATGCGGATCGCGCTCCATGAGGAGACGGTCCTTGTAGGTGCCGGGCTCGGACTCATCGCCGTTGACCACGAGATAACGAGGCCAGACCGGAGGCATGAAGCCCCACTTGATACCGGCAGGGAAGCCAGCGCCACCCCGTCCGAGCAGAACGGCGTCTTTCACCTCTTGGGCGATCTCGGCCGGGTTCTTCTTGAGCGCGGCCTTCAGCCCGTCGTAGCCACCGGTGGACAACGAACGCTCGAGCGTGTGGCTGTCCTCGTAGCCAAAGCGGCTGGTGACGATCTTCGGACCCTCGTTGTCTACATAGCCGGGGGCGTACTCGACGTAGTCGTTGGTGTGGGAGCCGTTCGCACTCATCAGGCGTTCTCCTCGGCGGGCAGGCGGCTCGTGAACCAGGCCGGCGTTCCCGTGGTTTCGGGCGGGGTGATCCCGGCCTCGCGGTCGGCCGTGATGTGCTGACGAACCTTGGCGAGCGTGCCGTGATCGGGAATGTCCTTGCGCTTTCCGCTCCGCAAATCGTCGACCATCTTGTCGAAATCGCTGTGCTCGAGGCGGAGCTCGTAGCGGTAGTTCACCTGGAGGCACGGGGCCTCGGTGCAGGCCGCAATGCACTCGACGTCTTCGAGCGTGAACAGCCCGTCGTCGGTGGTGCCGCCAGCTCGGATGCCCAGCTTCTCTTCGGCGTGGTGCAGAAGTTCTTCGGCTCCCAACAACTGGCAGGAGAGGTTCGTACAGATGTCGATCTTGTACTTGCCCACCGGGTGCAGCACGAACATCTCGTAGAACGTGCAGGTGCCCATGACCTCGGCCGGCGTGACACCGATCAGCTCAGCGATGTGCTCCATCGCATCGTTGGCCACGTAGCCGTCCTGCTCCTGGGCGAGGTGCAGCATCGGAATGAGGGCCGACTTGGCTCGGGGGTAGTGCGACAGCAGTTCCTTGGCAATCGCCTCGTTGGCCGGCGAAAGGCGGCTCATCGGTCGACCTCCCCGAGAATCGGATCGACGCTGGAGATGATGGCCACGCCATCCGCCAGCAGGGAGTCCGCCATCATGTGCGACATTGACTGGAGATTCACGAAGCTCGGTCCTCGGAAGTGCATGCGGTAGGGCTTGGAAGAGCCATCGGAGACGATGTAGCAACCAAGCTCACCACGAGGTGACTCGACCGCAACGTACGCCTCGCCCTCGGGAACCTTGAACCCCTCGGTGAAGATCTTGAAGTGATGGATCAGCGCTTCCATCGACTCATCGATACGGGCCCTCGGCGGCGGGGTGACCTTGGTGTCCTGCACCCGGTAGTCGCCCTTCGGCATCTGATCAACGATTTGACGGACGATCCGCATCGACTCGCGGATCTCGTTGAGCCTGATCGCGTAACGATCGAAGCAGTCGCCATAGGTCCCGACCACAACATCGAACTCGACCTGATCGTACGCCAGGTATGGCATGTCACGACGGAGGTCCCACGGCACACCAGTGCTGCGAAGAATGGGGCCAGTGGCCGACAAGGCGATGGCCTCATCGGCAGTGAAGTTGCCGACACCCTGGAGTCGGTCGCGCCAGATCGGCTGACCGGTCATGAGGATGTCGTACTCCTCCAGACGAGGCGGGAGCATGTCCATGAGGGCGAGCACTTCGTCGCGCCAGCCGTCCGGCAGATCCGCAGCCACGCCGCCAGGACGGATGTAGTTGTGGTTCATCCGCAAGCCGGTGACCATCTCGAAGAAGCGGAGCACTTGTTCACGCTCACGCCAGCCGTAGATCATCATCGACACGGCACCGAGATCCATGCCGTTGGTGGCCATGAAGAGCAAGTGCGAGGAGATGCGGTTCATCTCGCTCATGAGCATGCGGATCCAGGTGGCCCGCTCGGGGATCTCGACGTCGAGCAGCTTCTCGACCGTGAGGGAGAACGCGAGCTCATTGAAGAACGGAGCGGCGTAGTCCATCCGCGTCACGTTGGTGGGGCCCTGGAGATAGGTGAGGTTCTCGGCGGTCTTCTCCATACCGGTGTGGAGGTAGCCGATCACGTGCTTGGAGCGACGAACGGTTTCACCGTCGAGCTCCAGCATCAGGCGGAGCACACCGTGCGTGGAGGGGTGAGCGGGACCCATGTTGACCAACATGGTTTGGTCGTTCTCGCCTGCCAGCGGACTGTCGACGAGCTCCGCGGCGCGCACCTCGGACATCCGGAGGACAGCGTTGCGTCGGGGCAGCTTGTGCAGCTGGCTCGCCTCAGACGCGACGACATCGACACTCTCAGCGGCGTCGATGGTCTCGTTTTCGTTCTCGATGATCGTCATGGTGTCTGCTCGTTCTCAGGAGAGGCAGGTCTGCATATGTCGACGCGTGAGCACCCGAAGGTGATCAGCGAGCGGGCGGAGCGCCCTTGAACTGCACGGGGATGGCGCCGGTGGCGAAGTCCTTGCGCAGTGGGTGGCCTTCCCAGGTCTCAGGCATCAGGATGCGAGAGAGATCGGGGTGGCCGGTGAAGGTGATACCGAACATGTCGAAGACTTCTCGCTCCAGCGTGTCCACGCCGGGGAAGACCTCGTAGAGGGAGTCGATCACGGGGTCAGCGGCGCTGACTTGGGCGCGGGCACGGATGCGCTCACGCCGTTCATGTGAAATGAAGTTGGCGACGACCTCGTAGCGCTCCGGAGCGATGCCAGCCGGGAGCTGCCGGTTGCTGGCGAAGGTGAGGTAGTCGACCGCCGTGATGTCGACGCACATGTTCCAGCCGTCGAGGTACAGCGCGGCAGCGGTGGCCTTCCAGGCCTCGGCGGCGGGGTGGATGACCTTCTGGTCGAGCGACCAGCTGACGGGACAGCCGTACGCCATCTCCGCCTCCGGTTCGCTGGACTCCTCCGCCACCTCTTCGGTTTCGTCGCTCATCGCTTCGATCCGAGTGTGATCATGGACGATTCGCCCTGTCCGTCACGCTGCTCGACGATGATGCCGGCACCGGCGCCACCGTTCGCTTCGCGGCGACGCATGATCTCGCCGGTCTCGATCTGCGTGTGCAGGGTCTCGATGGCGTGCAGCAGCGTTTCGGGGCCGGGCGGGCAGCCGGGGGCGTACACATCGACGGGAACAATCTGATCGACGCCCTGGACGATGGCGTAGTTGTTGAACATGCCACCGCTGGAAGCGCAGACGCCCATCGAGATGACCCACTTGGGTTCCATCATCTGGTCGTAAATCTGGCGAAGGACCGGCGCCATCTTCTGGCTGACTCGACCGGCGACGATCATCACATCGGCCTGACGAGGAGAGGCTCGGAACACTTCCATGCCCAGACGGGCGATGTCGTAGTGCGAGCCGCCCGTGGCCATCATCTCGATCGCGCAGCACGCCAATCCGAAGGTCGCTGGCCATGACGAGCGGGAACGAGACCAGCGGACGAGGTTCTCGACCTGGCCGGTGACAAAGTTGTGTTCAAGGCCAGCGAGGCCGTCGTCCTTGACGTTCTGCACCAGGCTCATGAGGCAACTACCGTTTCGAGGTCGTGATCGGTTGTGGCACCCGAACGGGCAACTGCGGGTTCGAGGTCGCGCACATCAGCGCCACGACCATCGAGGCCGACACGACGAACCGTGCTGGAAGACGTGCGGTGAGATCCGACCATGGCCGGCTGGCGACGGTTGACCTGCAGCGGCCCCCAGTCGAGCGCTCCCTTGGAGACCAGATAGAGGAACGACTCGAAGACGAGTGCGGAGAAGATCGTGATGGCGACCAGGCCGAACAGGCCGAGGCTGCGGTGCACGAGCGCCCACGGGTACAGGAACACGATCTCGATGTCGAACACGATGAAGAGCATGGCGACCAGGTAGAAGCGAACCGGGAAGCGCTGAGGCGGCTCGCGTCCAGGGACGATGCCGCATTCGTAGGGGGCAAACTTCGCCACGGTGGGTCGACGGGGGGCAAGAAGCCCGGACGCTACGAAGCTACCCGCAGCGAACAGGGCGCCGAGGACGACGAGGGCCAACACCGGCAGGTACTGAGCCATGATGACTTTTCCTCTCGTTCGTCAGGCGGTTGCGCCTGAGGCTGCCTTCTTGCGAATGTCCTGCTCTCGCAGATCACGCTGATGCATGACGAAGAGGAGCACGCCGAAGATGATGCCATTGAAGATGGTGAAGAGTGCCGGAACGACACGAACACCACCGAACAGCGCAGGAAGGGGTCCGCCTCGATCACGCTCGAGCACGACGGAGTAGATCGACTTGTCTTCGTCGGCGGAGGGAACAGGAGGCGCCTCACCGGGGAGTGTCGGCTCATCCACCACGCCCTGGACCTGGATCACCACGAGCTCCTGCGGGTGCCAGAAGTGCACGAAGATGGTGTCGAGCTTGTGGAGGATGCGAGCGGGAGCATCGGTGAAGGTCTCCACCCATGCGCTCTTGTCGGGATCGTCTTCGGAGATGTCCGGGTTCAGCAGCGGCTTGCCGCCAACGTTGTACGCCCCGTACGTCAGCGGCACGATGCTGGTCGTCGCGATGCCTTCCTCGGCGAGGAACTCGAGCGCAGCGGCGGAAGCCTCACCACGACGAGGGTTCGACGTTGCGAGATAGCGCCAGCCATCGAGACGATCAACGTCACGACGAGCGTTCACCACGGCCTGGGCCTGCTGCACGTCGGCATCAGCCGTCGCATCCACAGTGCTCGAAAGGTCGTACGACGTGAGCGCTTGACCGAGGTCGCCAACACGCTCGGTGAAGGCGAACTCCAAGCCATCGTTCTGTGACTCGGCAGTGTCGTTGTGGATCTCGAGCAGCGCCCAGGATTCGGCCTCGCCAACCCAGCCAATGGCGTAGATGGTCCAGATGATGCCCATGAGGAACATCCATCCGGTGAGGCCGGCCGCAGCGATCAAGCCGCCGGTACGAGAACCGCTGTTCGTCGCCAAGAGGAGGTACGAGCCACCGATGAGCACGAAGACGCCGGTGAGCACACTGAGGAGCCCTCGGAAGAACGGGTCGAATCCGACGCCGTCGATGAAGGCGATGATCGAGAGAATCACTTGTTACAGGCCTCGCTCGTAATCGATGACTGCCTGGAGGAGATCCGGAGGCAGCAGGGCACCGAAGCCAGGCATCATGCCAGCGGTGGACTGACCACCACGGCCGTAACCCGAGCCGGCGTCGGCACCGTTGTAGACGAAGTTGTACTGGGCATAGCTGGTTCGATCGGGCATCTCGACGATGTCGCAACCGGTGCCGAGTCGACCGTCGGCGAAGACGATCTCGTCATCAGCACCCGTCTGCAGCTGCTCGGGTGGATCCACGAAGCCGTCCGAGGAATCGTCGGGCTGCAGGTTCGTGATCGTTGCCGAGTACGGGTAGGCGTCCTTTGCGATGCCCTCCGGCTCCCAGAGGTTCGACGTGAGCTCGCATGCTGCGAGGTCGCCGGATTCGAGGATGGCGTAGATTTGGCCGTCTTCGGTGATCGGTGCGCCCTTGTCGTCAAGGCGGATCGCATCGCCGTTGTCGGCGAAGTAGACGTTGTAGTCGGCAGTGCCGTCGTTGTTGTTGTCGAACGGCGTGCCACCTTCAGGACCCCAGCCGCCGCCCATGGACTCGGGCAGCTTCCAGGTGTCGTCGGGGAAGCGCTCATGCAGACCACCACAGAGGCTGAAGCCGATGCCGGACGGGTTACCGCCACCGCAACCGGCCACTCCCACGGACAGCGGATCGCCGCCGGGGTGAGGAGCATCGGGACCGAGGGCCCAGCCCGCGGTGTGGCAGCGGGCGCAGCTCAAGGCACCGCCGCTGTAGCCGGAGTAGTAGCCGAGGTTGAAGACCGCTTCGCCTTCGGTGAGGAATTCACCGGCGGCCAATGAACGCTCGACCTCGGCCCGGATGTCTGCAGCCTGATCTGCCGCGGCGAGGCTGGCCTCGTTGTTGCCGGCTGCTGCGTCGAGCTCGTTGACCGCGATCGGTTCGATGGTCGGCACCTGGAAGGTCTGGACGTACTCGATGACGTTCTGGACCTGCTGCGTGGTGAGCGGGCCACCACCGGGCGTGCCCCAGGCCGCCATGGGCGACCCCGGCCGGCCGAAGTTGAGGATGTAGGTGACTTCGTCCTCGGAGTAGCGGTGGAAGAGGTTGTTCAGCGCGGGTGCAGACCACTGAGCGTTGGCCAAGAACTGGCCGTCTTGGTCCTGCAGCACGTAGGCGGCAGCACCACCGACGCCGCCAGCGGCGTGGCAGTTCACGCACTGGGCACCGTTCAGGTACAGACCTTCGCCCCGGCTCTCGAAGTTGAGCTGATAGGCGGCAACGGCGCCGTCTTGACGACCCGGCTCAGCCAGCCAGTAGAAGGGAATCGACAGGGCAAGGATCGACAGAATGACCAGCGCGAAACTGAGCGACCAATCGAGCTTTTTGCCCTCGAGTTCCTCGTCGGAGAAGTACTCCTTCTTGTTCGCCGCAAGCTCGATTTCGGAGCCGAGTTCGGCCCGAGCCTGGAAGACGTTGCGCACGAAGAGCAGGAGCCCACCGAGGAGAACAACAAGAGCGACGATGAGGCCGATGGCGCGGAAGTCTGCAGCAAACAGCGGCGTCACAGCGATCAGAGGTGAGAAAGACATCAATGGCCCTCCGCGGAACCAATGCAGTTCGGGCCCTCGGCCTCTTGGCCGGTGGTGTTGGTTCCGATGGCCGGACCCTGGATGATCGTACCGGTGTCGACGAGCAACTCGTTCGATGCACTCACGGTCATAGGGAAGCGGTCCATACCTCGGGGAGCGGGGCCGCCCTTCTTCTCACCAACACGGTTGTACTGCGAGCCGTGGCAGGGGCACTCGAACCACTGCGAGGTGTTGCACTCGGGCACGCGGCAGCCGAGGTGGGGGCAGGTCTGGAACAGAGCCGTGACGCCGGCCTTGAGGCCGCCTTCCACCTGCGGGTAGAAGCCGTAGCTGCCTTGGGCCTTTTCCACGGCGTTGGCCGGGAACTCGGTGACCCACATACGACCCTCGGGCACGTAGAAGAAGCCGCCGCCGGCCTTGATCGCGGCCTGGATGTCGCTGATGCGGCCGACATTGATGACCGAGCCGAAGCCGCTGGCGCCGGTGGGCCAGAGGAAAGCGATGCAGGCGGCACCGAAGCCGGAGAGGCCCAGGCCGAACATGCCGACGATGCTGCGGTTGAGGAACTGACGACGGGCAACACCGATGGTCTCGGGGTCTGGCGGCACGTAAGCGACGGGGGCGGCGGTGCCAGCGGCAACAAGAGCGCCACTGCGTTCCTGACGGGCGGCCTTCTCGACGGCCTTGCCGGTGACGGCAGGCTCGTCGCTCTCGGCATCGGCAGACAGGTCGACCGCGGAGCGGTCCCGCTTGACGGTCTCGCCGGAGAGCTGGCCGATGGCGGCCGCGTTGTCGCGGCCGCGCAGGGAGAGGGCGACGACGGCGATTCCCAGTACGGCGAGGACAGCAACAAGAGCAATGATCAAAACCATGATTCTGTGCCTTTCTAGAGCTCGAAGAAGAGGCCGTCAGCCCAAGGGAAGACGAAGTTGAAGCCTGGGCCACGGAAGAACGAACCGATGATCGTGAGCACAGCCCAGAACATCAGGAAGAGCGTGAAAATCGAGACGGCGAACTTGCGATCCTCGGGCTTGTTCGACGGGTTCTTGTCGATGTAGGGAGCAATCGTGAGAATGATGAGCCCGATGCCGGGGACGGTCACACCGGCCACCATGGGGTGGAACATGGTCAGCAGTTCCTGAAGGCCGAGGAAGTACCACGGCGCCTTCGACGGGTTCGGGGTCTGGTTGACGTTGGCCAGCTCGAGGAGCGGGGCGTTCACGAAGATCGAGAAAATCGTGAGGAAGGCGGTGACGAACAACGCCGCACCGAACTCGACCACGATGAGGTGAGGCCACGTGTGCACCTTGTCCTGCGGCTTGGACTTGATGTCCTGAATCGAGCCGGACTTGACCACCGTGAGCAAACGCTGGGTGTGTCCAGCCGGCCCGGTCATGACGGGAGCATCGGCAACCGCGGTCGCGGCGGCCACGGCAGTTCCCACTCCGGCGGACGACGGAGCAACGGCCGTACCGGCTGCTTCCTTCTGCTTGGCCGACTTGGACCGCTCCAGCAGGTGGGCCGGAATCTTGCTGGCCGACGGATCGGACGCGGCAGTCTCGGCAGCGGCTGCCGGTGCAGCGGCGCTGGCGCCTTCGGCCTTCTTGCGGGCCTCTTCAGCTCGCTTGCGGAGATGCTCTGGAATCTCGGTCATGGTGTGTGCGTCCTCGAGGTCGGTCGAGTGGGGTGGAGTCTGACGAAGTCGGCGTCAAGCCGGTGAAAAGGGAATGTGAACAGCTGGGGAACGCCGAAGCGATCGCAGCAGGCCCGGTCGCTCTAGAGCGGCCCGGAGATGCCGCCGTCCTTGCGGACTCGCCAGAAGTGAATGGCCATGAAGATCACGGTCACGAACGGAAGCATCAGCACGTGGAGCACGTACCAGCGGAGGAGCGTGTCGGTACCGATGACCTTGCCGCCGAGCAGAACGAACCGGACTTGCTCACCGAAGACGGGGGTGAAGCCCATCATGTTCGTACCCACGGTCACGGCCCAGAGTGCGAGCTGATCCCATGGCAGGAGGTAGCCGGTGAAGGAGAGCAGCAAGGTGAGCTGCAGCAGGATCGTGCCAATCACCCAGTTGAACTCGCGGGGGGCCTTGTAGGCGCCGTGGTAGAAGACTCGAGCCATGTGAAGGAACACCGAGAGCACCATGAGGTGGGCGCCCCATCGATGCATGTTTCGCACCAGCAGGCCGAACGCCACAGAGGTCTGCAGGGTGTAGATGTCGTCCCAGGCGGCCGCCGCCGTTGGGCGGTAGAAGAACATCAAGAAGATGCCGGTGACCGTGAGCAGGATGAACAGGAAGAACGACAACCCGCCAAGGCACAGCGTGTAGCTGACCTTCACAGCGTGACGCTTCACCTTCACCGGGTGCAGGTGGTACAGCACCGAGTTCATGATCACGTAGGACCGGTTTCGGGGGCTATCGGTGTAGCCCTTCCGGAACACCGAGCCCGGACGGAAGATGGAGTTCCAAGCTTGGGAGCCCTGCACCGAATCGGTGACTTGAGCAGCCTGAGTTGCAGCACGCTCGGCGAGCGTGGGCTTGTCCTGGATCGACTTGGCCATGGGGGAACCTCTGAGTCGCAGTTCGGTGGAGCGGGTGACGAAAGGGGGAGAAAGAGCGGAGAACGGATCGGCCTGGAAGGCTAGGCGAGGCGCATGCCGTAGCCATAGCCGTGCGAGTCGGTGCGCTGGTGAAAGTCACCCGTCGCATTCGGCTCGACGATCTTGCCGAGGATGATCACCCCGGTCGGGCACCGATCGACGCAGAGTGCACATCGGGTGCAGACGTCGTCGTCGATGGTGAAAATGAACGCATCGCCCGGATCGTCTCCGGGCTTGGCGATACCGAAGCTCTCCGATACCGCATCCGTGGTCTGCATGTGAATGCACTTCCACGGGCAGATGTCGACACAGCCTTCGCACGAGATGCATTCGGACTGATCGATGTGGATGAACTGCTTGGGCTTGACCGCTTTCGCCAGGTAGTCGGCGTCGACTTCAACCAAGACGTAGTCGTCTCGGAACTCCGGGAGTGGCGGGTTTGCGTCGGTGGTGACCATGTCAGCCTCGCTTCACCAGCGGGCGGCCGTAGGTGCTCGTCGGGGCGACGTCCGAGCCCTTCTTGGCTTGGCCTCGGTTCTGCCACTGGAACCACATCACGATCATGGCCACGAGGTACACGATGTAGATGAGTGCGGCAATGCTGTCGGACAGCACCCGATAGGTGATCTCGAAGGGGAACCAGCCGCCTTGGCTCTTCGCCGTGATCAGGCCCCAAGCGTCGAAGATGCGGTCGGCACGGAAGCTCCAGTCGTTCTCCGCCAGTGTCAGCCACTGGTGGGGCACGATGCCGAAGACGACGAAGATCATCATGAAGATGTAGGTGGCGAAGAACATCTCTTCGCCCCAGCTCATTGGCTGGTCGGGCGAACGGCGGAGGGTGAGGACGCGTATTCCCCACGCCATCACGATCGAGGCCAAGATCGACACGATGAGTGCGACCATCAGAACTTCCTAACGTCGAGCGGGTCCGGCAGAGCGGACGGAGATGTCTGTCAACTGCGTGCCGTCACACGTGACAGCGGGCTTGTGAATCTTTGCACAATCTAATCGGCAGAAGCGAGGCCAGCACAAACCCAAGCCTCGTATCAGCGATAGGTCGTTCGCCACAGCAGTCGCCGTTGCCCTCCCCGAGGCCGAACTGGCAGTTCGGAGCACGAGCAGCGCGAAGCGACCGACGAGCGATCAACGTTGCAGGTGTATCACGGGCAAGGGCGCGTATCCACCACTGCTGGACAGCAATCTGACGGGGAGAAACTTCCCCCACCCGCAACTCGCCGCTTCGCCGATCCAACGCTTAGAGTGTGGTGTTGTGCCCGTCGCGTCTTTGGATGCGTTCGCCGTCGGCCTCACAGCCAACGGACATCGGGCGATTGGTTCTCACCCACATCTCCCGATCAACCCGCCTTCTGACCATCTGGTCGGAAGGTGACGACCGCCGAGGGCACCCGTGACCGAAATTCCCGAACACCTCCTCAAGCGCAGCCGAGCCGCCAAGGGCAAGGGCGACGACGCCCCTTCCGCTGCGGTGACTCCGGCTGCTTCGTCAGCACCGGCTGCTGCGGCGCCGGCGGCTTCGGGTCCGCCTGCGGTGGCCGCAGCGGCAGCGGCGATCCCGAAGGATGCTGCTCCGGAGCCCGCCAAGCCCGAGCCGCACTACATCCAGGCCGCCAAGGCTCGGAAGAAGATGCCGATTTGGGCATTCATGATCGTGTTGGCTCTCCCCATCTGGGCCATTTCGTTCGCTGGCACCATGCAGGAAGTGGAAGTCGAGGACGAACTGTTCATCGAATCCGCTGCGCTCTACACCTCCAGCGGTTGCGCCGGTTGCCACGGTGCCGGCGGTGGTGGCGGTACCGGCTACCAGCTCAGCGGTGGCGAAGTCATCAAGACCTTCCCTGCGCCGATCGACATGATGGTCCACGTGGCCCGAGGCTCCGCAGCAATCGGTGGCGAGCAGTACGGCGATCCGAACCGCGAGGGCGGCGCACGAATCGCTGGCAACCGAGGCAACATGCCCGCCCAGATCGGTGCACTCACCGAGCTGGAGCTCGAACTCGTGATCTTCCATGAGCGCACCGCACTCGGTGGCGAAGAATTCACCAGCGCGGCCTACCTCGAATGGATGGAGCACCTCCGGGAGCGCATCGAAGAGGGTGACGAGCACGAGATCGAGATCGACAAGCTGCTCGCCTGTGCCGATCCGGCTCAAACGCCTGGCGCAACGGGTGAGGGTCTCTTCGATGACGAAGGCAACAACATCTGCGCTGGCCCGCACTTCGAAGCGGGCGAAGAAATCGCTGCCGGTTGATCGACTAGCGTCGTCACTTCCCCGTTGACGGGCCACCTGCCAGTTCAGAAACCATGGCTCGACAACTGAAAGGCACGATGCGCCCGAGTTCGACAACCGTTCCTCGCCGCCGATCCTGGGCTACTGCGGCTGCGGCTCTCGTTGCTCTCTCCATCGCGGCGATCACTGTTCCGGGCGTGTCCGGAGCGCAGACCTCCGAGCCGGACAGCAACGACACCGCCGAACTGCGTCCCGGCGTCGTGGTTGTCGACACCGTGCACGGCGAGCGCTCGGCCGATCACCCGGCGGTTGCGCCCTTCATCGAAGCATCCGAGCGAGAGGTCGACGCGTTCCTCGCCGAGCGGGCTGAGCTGCTCGATGGCCAGGCCGCTCGCGTCGGCAGCGGTCTCACGGTCTCTTACGTTCGCGCTTCCACACCGAACGACGTCCGCCAGATCGTCGACACCGCCGTCGGACTCTGGAACGATGCGCTCCTCACCACGCCCGGCGGCCCTCTCGAGATGACCTTCAACTGGGCCAGCTTCGGTGGCGACACCAGCCTGCTCGGTTTCGCTGGACCCAGTGCGTTCCGGTCCGACGGCCCTTCGTTCATCCCCATCGGTCTGTCGAACACTCTCGACGGCGTCGACCGATATCCGAACGGGCCAGAACTCACCGTTACCTTGTCGAGCGACCTGTACAACCGACCGAACGACGGCTGGTACGTCGGCACTGGCGACGTACCAGCGGGCAAGATCGACTTGTTCTCGACCGTCCTCCACGAGATCGGGCACGGACTCGGCTTCCTCGGGTCGGCTCGTGTTCCAAACGGGCAGACCCAACCCCGACTCGAAGACCCGCCAGACCGCTTCGACACGCTCGCCCTGTTCGGCACCACTCCCCTGCTGTCCTTCGCCGACGCCGAGAGCCGCCTGACGTCCGGCAACATCTGGATCGACATCGGTGCCGGGCGCCGGCACCAGCTCTACGCACCGTTTCGTTTCCTCAACGGGTCCAGCTACTCCCACTTCGATGAGAGCCGCTATCCGACGGGTACCGCTGGGTCGTTGATGACGCCAGCACTGAACTCGCAGGAAATCGAGCGCACGCTGGACGCGGCCACGCTTGGTGTGATGTCCGGCATCGGCTGGCCCATGCAAGTCGGCGCCGTGCAGCCCAAGAATCTCGAACTCCGCCTCAACGCCGATACCGGCACCGCCATTCTCGATTGGGCGCCGGACCTCATTGCCACCGGCACGCCTCCGCTCTCCTACCGAGTCGAGGTCATTCAAGGCTCATCGGTGATACGGAGCACGACCGTCGGTGGTGCGGTGGAATCGGCCAGCTTCCAAGGACTGGTGCGCAACGCCACCTACACCTTCCGCGTCACTCCGAACGGCAACCGTGGCGACGGCATCCCAGCTGAACGAACGGTGAGGTTCTCTCAACGACCTGAGGAGCCTCGCTTGGTCACGGTGACCGGCGGAGGACTGGATCGAACGGTGACCTGGGTGGAGCCCGAGGACAACGGCAAGAACATCACCGGCTACACGGTCTCGATCGCCACCGATGGCGGAGCCTTCCAAAGGCTGGGGCAAACCAGCACGACCAGCATCTCCACCGGTCCGCTGGCGGAGGGTGTGCACCAGTTCCGAGTCACGGCCACCAACGCCGACGGCACGAGCAATCCGGGAGCCTCTCTTCCCGTTGGCTTCTCCGACGGCATGATCCGACCGGTGGCCCTCGACGGCCAGATCGCTCGGCTGTACCAGGCCTACTTCGAGCGCCTGCCCGATGCCGGCGGATTCGATTTCTTCGTCGGGCAACGAGCCCAGGGTGTGGAACTCAGCGCCATCTCCAACACATTCGCGAACTCCGACGAGTTCATCGATCGGTACGGCGCACTCGACAACGGCCAGTTCATCGACCTCGTGTACAACAACGTGCTCGGCCGCAATGCTGACGTCGCCGGCCGGGCGTTTTGGACCACTCGTCTCGACATAGGCGTCTCCCGAGGCGATGTCATGATCGGCTTCGCCGAGTCGCCCGAGTTCACCGTTCGCTCTGGCATCCCCGGCTTCCAGACCACGACCGAGGGCCTCGTTCAGCGCATCTACTTTGCGTTCTTCCTCCGCCTCCCCGACACCGGAGGCTTTGACTTCTGGCGCTCACAGATCGAGAGCGGATTGAGCGCCCAAGACATGGCGAACCAATTCTTGGATTCGCCCGAGTTCAGAGAGCGCTATGGCGCACTCGACAATCGGCGTTTCCTCGAGCTGATCTACGAGAACGTGCTCACGCGTGCGCCGGACCAGTTCGGGATCGACTTCTGGGTCGGCCGGATGAACAACGGCCTCGACCGCGGCTCGGTGATGCTCTCCTTTGCCAACTCCGAGGAGTTCGTTCGCCGCACCGGCACCGTCCTGTAGGGCTGAGCGCCGACGCTGGTTCTCAGGCTGCAGCCAGACCCGTGGCCACCTCGGCCGCCACGTCGATGGTGCGGGCGATGTCATCGTCACTGTGGGCCAGCGATGGGAACCACACCTCGTACGGGCCGGGAGCGATGGCAATGCCCCGTTCGAGCATCCCATGGAAGAAGGGGGCGAACTGGCCGGTGTCGGCGGCGGCCTTCGCATCGTCGTAGTTGCGCACCGGCTCATCGGTGAAGAAGACCCCCAGGAGCGGACCGAGTTGGGGCACCTGAGCCGCAACCCCCGCGCTGGCGAATCCTGCTCGCAAACCTTCGGCCAGGGTGACGGCCTTGGCTTCAAGCTCGGCGTAGCGGTCGTCGGTCATCTGCCGCATGGCGGCGAGGCCCGCAGCCGTCGCCAACGGATTCCCCGAGAGGGTCCCGCCCTGATACACGGGGCCGAGCGGAGCGACGTTCGCCATGACCTCACGGCTACCACCAAAGCAGCCGACAGGGAGGCCGCCACCGATGACCTTCCCGAACGCCCAGACATCGGGCTGCACGCCGCTCCAGGCTGTCGCGCCGCCACGGCCAAGCCGGAAGCCGGTGATGACCTCATCGAAGAGCAGCAGGGCGCCGACGCGGTCGCACTCGGCTCGGCAGGCCTCGAGGAAGCCCGGCTCAGGAGCGACAAGGCCCATGTTGGCGGCGACCGCCTCGATGGCCAGAACGGCGGTGTCCTCATCAAGGGTGGGCACCACGTTGAACGGAGCCACAACGGTGTCCGCCACTGCCGCTGGCGTCACACCCGCAGAGCCGACAAGACCTTGGTTGGCAACGCCGGAGCCGCCAGCGACCAACAAGGAGTCGACGTGGCCGTGGTAGCAGCCAGCGAACTTCACAACCTTTGAGCGGCCCGTGGCGCCTCGGGCGAGACGGATGGCCGACATCGCCGCCTCGGTGCCCGATGAGGTCATCCGAATCATCTCGATACCGGGCACCCAGTCAGCAATGAGCTCGGCCAGCTCGACCTCTCGAGTGGTCGGCGCTCCGTACGTGGTGCCGGCGGCGGCGGCCGCTTGAACGGCAGCCACAACGGTCGGATCAGCGTGGCCGAGGATGGATGCCCCGTAGCTCTGCACGTAGTCGAGGTAGCGGTTGCCTTCCTCGTCGATGACGTATGCACCCTCGCCTCGGTTGACGAAATAGGGCGTGCCTCCGACGGACAGGAACGCCCGCACCGGCGAATTCACACCGCCCGGAAGAACCTGTTGGGCTCGCTCGAACAGCTGCTCGTTCGTCGTCATCTCTGTGGTCACTCGGACAGTCTGGCAGCAACCTCACGAGCCAGATACGTCAGGATGAAATCGGCGCC
Organism: uncultured Acidimicrobiales bacterium; assembly: GCA_937997485.1. Lineage (GTDB taxonomy): Bacteria > Actinomycetota > Acidimicrobiia > Acidimicrobiales > SZUA-35 > SZUA-35. Next base: position 67,318 of record CALKTH010000046.1, read on the forward strand.
GGCTCGCTTGATAGAGGTGAGGATCTCCATCGCCGCAAGGTCACCATCAATCCACCCGTTGGCGGCTGCCGCCTTCAACATCGCGTACTCGCCACTGACGTGATACGCCGCAATCGGCACGTCGACCGTGGCCTGCGCATCGGCGATGACATCGAGGTACGAAAGCGCCGGCTTCACCATGATCATGTCGGCGCCTTCGGCCAGATCGAGGTCGATCTCGGCTGCGGCCTCTCGGCGATTGCGGAAGTCCTGCTGGTATCCCTTGCGATCACCACCGTCGGCGATCGTGACGTCGACTGCGTCGCGGAAGGGCCCGTAGAAGGAGCTGGCGTACTTCGCGGCGTAGGCCAGGATGGGGGTGTCCACGAACCCCTCGGCATCAAGGGCGTCTCGGATCGCCGCCACCTGGCCGTCCATCATTCCGGACGGCGCGACGACGTCCGCTCCGGCCCGTGCCTGAGCCACCGCGGCCCGGCGGTAGAGCTCGAGCGTGGCGTCGTTGTCGACCGAGCCCGAGTCGTCCACGATGCCGCAATGGCCATGACTCGTGTATTCATCGACGCAGAGATCGGCCATGACCACGAGTTGATCGCCGTAGCGCTCCTTCACTCGCCGAAGCGCCACTTGGACGACGCCTTCGGGGTTCCAGGCCTCACTACCCTCGGGATCCTTCTTGAGCGGGATACCAAACAGGATGACCGCAGGAACGCCGAGCCGGACGAGCTCGTCGAGCTCATCGAACAAACTATCTTGCGAGTGCTGCACGACTCCGGGCAGGGATTCGATCGGTTGCGGCTCAGTGATGCCTTCACGAACGAAGAGTGGCGCGACGAGATCATCGACCGTGAGGGTGGTCTCAGCGACCAGACGACGGAGCGCAGGAGTACGACGAAGCCGGCGGAGGCGCCGCTGGGGGAAAGTCATGGAGAGAGCGTACGCAGCAGCGCCGCAACCAACCCCTCGTGAGACGTCTCCTCTGCCACAGCAGACACGGCAATACCCGCTCGTTCCATGTGAGCGGCCGTGACCGGGCCGATGGCAATGCGGTGCGGTGGCATGGCATCACGGCCAACCAGCGACACGAACCGGTCAACGGTCGACCCCGAGCTGAACAACACGGCGTCGGCCGACGCCGCCTCGGCGATGCGCTCGTGGTCGAGATCCGGCACCACGGTTCGATACGCAACCGGTGCGTCGACCTCGGCTCCACGAGCCTGGAGGCCTTCAACCAGGTCAGGACTGGCCAACTCGGCAAGGGGAGCCAGCACTCGATCGCCATCCGCGAGCGGGAGTTCTCGGGCCAGGGTCCGAGCGTTGGCGGCAGAAGGGCGGAAGGCGACCGGACCGAGCAACCGTTCGGACACTCGCTCCGTGGTGCTGCCAACGACAGCGAGCCGGGCCCGCTCGAACAGTGTTGTCGATGCCGCAGCCGTTGGTGTCCGGACGCCAGAACTCTCGCCGGCGCCGGGTTGAGGTTGCAGACCGGCAGCGACGGCTCTCGCTGCGTTCGGCGACGTCAGGATGAGCCAATCGAAGCGAGGCAGCTCGGCCAGAGCAGCCCGCAGCGCGGTCCCATCATCAAGCGGCGGCACAACCTCGATCAGCGGAAGGAGCAGCGGTTCGAAGCCAGCAACCGTCAACGCATCGAGCAGGGGCTGGGACTGCTCGGCGGCTCGACAGACGACGACCCGGGTCATGAGGGGTCTCAGCTCCCGAGGCGAGCGCGCAGTTCTTGGGCCGCAGCGGCTCCGACGCTGGCCGGGCCGTTCGCTTGGACCAATTCGAGACCGACAAGGTCGCCGTAGCGCTCCACTCGTGTTTCGTCCTCGGAGGCCAGGACTGCATCGAATTGGAGACCGTCGACGAGGAGCCGGGCATGAGCGCCGGCGGGGAGATCACAATCGCCACCGAGTTCGACGAGGAAACCGCGCTCAGCTTCGACCTCGAGGCGACAAACCGGATCGTCGATGCTCGAGAGGCGCTCGATGAGCTGTGTGTCCTCGCTGCGGCACTCGATGGCCAGCGCTCCCTGTCCGACCTGCGGCACCATGACATCAATGGGCAGCGCGTCGACCACGTCCGGCTTGGTTCCGAGCCGATCAAGCGCGGCGACGGCCATAACAATCGCATCAAAATCGGCGAGCTTGGAGAGGCGAGTGGCGATGTTGCCTCGGAGTCCGGAGAACGCCAGGTCCGGCCGGGTATCGGCCAACAGGACCCGACGGCGATTGGAGCCCGTGCCTACTCGAGCGCCGGGAGTGAGTTCGTCCAACCGAGCGCCGACGAGGCAGTCGCGGGCATCGCCTCGGGTCGGGAACGCAGCAATGGTGAGGCCGTCGGGCGTCACGGCTTGCAGGTCCTTTGCTGAGTGCACGGCCAGGTCGGCGTCGCCGTTTTGGACCCGAGCTTGCACCTGTTTGCTGAACGCACCCTTGCCACCAAGTTCGCTGATCGGCAGGTCCAGCCGCTGATCGGCGAAGGTCTCCATCGTCACGTACTCAACCGTGGCCGAGGGATCGCCGGCTCGGAGAAGCTCCCCGACATGATGGGCTTGCCACAAGGCAAGCGGGCTCTGCCGAGTGGCGATGCGAATGGTCATGGAACGGGGCCGATCGAACGTGCGTCAGAAGAGGTCGAAGAGTTCGCGCACGGCCTCGGCCAGGCGATCACCTCGACGAGTACCCGCAGCGTCGCGCAGCGTCGCCGATGGCTCGTGCATGATCTTGGCCACGAGCGCCTTGGTCAAGGCTTCCACCGCCGCCGTCTGATCCGCATCCAGATCTGCGAGCTTCTTGGCGTGGCGTTCCACTTCGGACTGGCGGACGCCTTCCGCCCAGCGATGCATGCCGCCGAGGAGAGGAGAAAGTTCGCGCGCCGACGTGGATGCTCGATAGCGATCCATCTCATCAGCAATCACCACACGAGCGGACGCCGCTTCCTTCTGGCGTTCTTCGAGGCCACGATTGGCGAAGGCCTGAAGATCGCTCAGTACGAGAAGGTCGACGGCCTCGGACGCCATCACGCCGGGGTCGATGTCTCGTGGCACGGCGAGGTCGAGAAGCAGTAAGCGATCCTCTCGACCCACCATGGCCCGCTCGACGTCTTCGGCAGAGAGGACCTGACTTGGCGAGCCGGTGGCGCTGATTACGACGTCGGCGTCGGCGACTGAAGCGACGAGCTCGTCAAAGGAGCGGACCGTGCCGTCGATCGGCCCGGCGACTTCGTGGGCTCGGGACTCGGTGCGGTTGATGACCGTGATCGCTACGTCGGCACTCTTGGCCATGGCCGTGGCGACGCCGGCGCCAACTTCACCGGCACCGATAAGGAGGACTCGCTTGCCGTCGAGAGCGCCCATTCGTTCGGAGACGAGGGAGACCGCAGCGTGAGAAATCGATGCGGTTCGACGCCCGATCGCGGTTTCGGTCCGAACCCGTTTACCGCCACGCACGGCGTGCTCGAAGAGAGGGTTGAGCAACGGCCCGGCTGTGCCTTCGGTGCGGGCTGATTCCCAGGAGGTTCGAATCTGACCGAGAATCTCGTGCTCACCAAGAACGGCGGAGTCGAGCCCGGCGGTCACGGCGAAGAGGTGATCGATCGCTTCGTCGTCGAAGTGGACGTAGAGGTGATCAACGAAGGCATCGGTGCTGACGCCGCTGAGGAGGGCCAGTGCGTCGCGCACGTCTCGATAGGCGTCGTGGAAGCGCTCGGCATGAACGTAAATCTCGGTGCGGTTGCACGTGGAGAGCACCACGGCTTCGTTCACGACGTCGCTCGAGGTGACCTCGGAAAGCGCCTTGGGGATCGCCTCAGCCGGGAACGTCACCTGCTCGAGCACCGAGAGAGGCGCCGAGCGATGGTTGAGGCCGATGGCGATGAACGTCATGAGGTTCCCATTCTCGCCGCTCGAAGTGGGTTTGCACCACTCCGGCGTGGGTGGAAGTCGTCACGTGGTGAACACACTCGTCCGACAACAACTTCCCCCGCCACAACAAGATCAGGGCCACCGGTCGAGAGAGGAGGGAACGGGGCCGCGATCATGACGGCGCGCTCAGGGCGGGGGCGGAGGTGAGCGGCACACCGGTGCCGCCGCGGGCCGCTGTTCGGCGCTGTTGATAGAAGCTCAGAATCTGCAGCTCCGTGGCCAGGTCGACGCGACGAACCTCGATCTCGTCGGGCAGGGAAATCGGCGTCGCCGTGAAGTTCAGGATCGAGACAATGCCGGCGGCAGTGAGCTTCTCAGCAACTTCCTGGGCAACGGCGGCCGGCGTCGCAATGACGGCCATCGCCACGTCTTCCCGCTCGACGACGGCATCGAGGTCGTCGAGATGTTCGATGGCAACACCAGCCACGACGTCGCCCACGAGCGCCGCGTCGATGTCGAGCAGGGCTCGGATCGGAAATCCGCGGCTCTCGAGCCCGCCGTAGTTCGCCAGGGCACGGCCGAGGTTGCCGACGCCGACGACAAGAATGGGCCACGCCTGATTGAGGCCAAGCGCCGCATTGATCTGGAACACCAGGTACTTCACGTCGTAGCCGACGCCGCGGGTTCCCGTGATGCCAAGCGTCGCCAGATCGCGTCGCACGGTGGCCGAGTTCACATCACTCAACTCGGCGAGACGTTCCGAGCTGACACTGGCCGCGCCATTCGCCGCCAGGTCGATGAGGCAGCGCAAATAGTTTGGTAGCCGAGCGACGGTCGCCCCAGACACGCGCTCGTTTGCCATTCGGGCAATCTACGGCCCACGACGGCTGTTCACAAGTGCACAAAGGCCCGAATCTGGGCCTCAGACGAGCTTGTTGCGCAACAACTTTCCGCCAAGTCCAGTCGGCAATGAGTCGGTGAAGACGAACCGCTTCGGGACCTTGTAGCGAGCCAACTCGCCCCGACAGAAGTCGATCAACACGTCCTCACTCGGCGGTTGATCACCAATGGGCACGATGTGGGCAACGATCCGCTCCCCCATCGCCCCATCAGACTCGCCCACGACGGCGGACTGCTGCACCGCAGGATGGCGGTTGAGGATCGACTCGACTTCGCCCGGATGAACATTGAAACCGGAGACGATGATGAGGTCCTTCATCCGATCAACGATGGCGAGGTTCCCCTCGTCGTCGACCACCGCCATGTCACCGGTCTTGAGCCAGCCGTCTTCAGTGCGGGTGCGAGCGGTCGCCTCATCGTCGTTCCAGTAGCCAGGTGAGACCACTCGACCTCGAACCCAGACTTCGCCCGGGTCACCGATGTAGACGTCGTCGCCTTGCGAGTCGACCACCCGCAGTTCAAGGCCGGGGAACATTTTGCCCACGGACCCCGTCGGGGCATCGGTGCCCATCGCAGTGGTGACCGTGCCGGAGGTCTCCGTCAAGCCGTAGCCCTCACGCAGGTCGATGCGGAACCGTTCGGCGATACCAATCTTCACTCGCGGATCCAGCTTGGACGCTCCAGACACGGCGATGCTCACCGTTCCCATGTCGTCAGCTGAGACGCTCGGGTCGTTGAGCAGTGCGGACCAGAGCGTCGGCGGCCCGGCGACGATGGTGGCACCGTTGTCGGCAATCAACTCGGCGGTGTGCTTTGCGTTCACGAATTCCCCGAGCACCATCGTGGCACCGGCCATGAGACTGAGGTTGATGATCACATTCAGACCGAAAATGTGGAAGAGCGGAATCACGGCGAGTGTGACGTGACTCTCCTCGGCCATGGTCTCACGCGTCGCCATCAGCGCCTGGAGGCTGGCCCACAGGTTGTCGTGGGTGAGGATGGCGGGCTTGGGGAGCCCCGCCGTTCCTGAGGTGAAGAGCAAGATGGCGGGGTGATCGTCGGCGACAGAGGTCACAGGACGGGGCGTGCCCTTCTCCAGCTCGGGAATGAGCAGGCCGTCGGCCTCGTACACCTTCTCGACCGAGGCGGTGGCCGCTGGGCCGTCGCTGCCCATTTGGGCACACACCTCACCCCAGGCCGGGAGACCCCGCGCACCGACGATGACGGCTCGAGGTTCGACGTACTTGAGTTCTCGAGCCAGTTCCGGTGGCGGCGCAGCCGGATTCAACGGCACAGCGATGAGACCACCACTCAGACAGGCGAGGTAGGCCGAGAGAAAGACCTCCGTGTTGCCAGCAAGAATCACCACGCGATCGCCGGCGACGAGGCCATCAGCCTCGAGCTGGCCGTGCCAGCGGCCGACGCGTTCGGCCAGGGCGCCATAGGTGGTTTCTCGCCCATCACAGATGAGAGCGGTGTTGGAGGGAGGGTGCGGGGCGAAGCGCTCAGCAAGATTCACGCCAGTGATTCCACCACAGGAGCGAGCCTTCTGTGCAGCTTCGTTCAAGCTTGATGCGAATTGGCCCGATGAGAAGGGCATGCGACCCTCATCGCAACGAGGCGTCCAGGGCTTCCGCGGCCCGGTCGCTGCCCTCCTCCTCAGCGCGCTCGCTCTCCTGATCTCGCCTCTGGCATTCGTGCCGGGCGCCGATGCTGCGACCCCGCAATCGGCAGCAGTTCCCGGTCCGGCGGCGATGCTCGATGATGACGAAGCCACGTTCGTCCTCCTGGTGAACGAATACCGAGCCGCCCACTCACTCCCGCCGCTCACGATCGATCTCGTGCTGATGGCGACGGCACAACAGTGGACCAGCGTGATGTCAGGTCGGGGAACGATCTTTCATGCCGAGGATCTCTCGATCGGCGTGCCTGACGGTTGGGCCAAGCTCGGCGAGAACGTGGGATATGCCCCGGTTGGCCAGGTGCAGGTCCTCTTCGAAGCCTTCGTGGCCAGTCCACTTCATCGAGCCAACCTCCTCGATGAAGGCTTCGACCGCATCGGCGTGAGCGTGGTCGAGGCCGACGACGGGCGCATCTATACGACGCACCGCTTCATGGAGACCACCGAGGCCCAGCCCATGAGCGCAATGGAACGGGCCCACCACCTCATGACCCGAGCGCCGGACGAGCCGACTGCGGCCCGCCCTTGATCGTCCGTCCCTAGGACAGCACGAAGAGCTGGAGTACTCCGGCGCCGAGGATGCAGGCCAGGAGGAGAGACATCGTGATCACGGTGGCGGGGCGCATGGCGTTGTTCTTTCGTCCGTACTGCTGAGCTACTGAGGGTTCTCGGTGGGGAGTGTGCGGGTCGGCCGCTCCGACAACGATACGGGTGTCGCCACTGTGGATGGCCCATCGCTCGCCCGCAGCGTGAGCGCATCGCCCTCGTTGATCTCGAGCTCGAATGCCGCTGAGCCCCGATCGACGGCAAGGGCGACAAGCCCGTAGCTGTCGGTCAGGAGGCCAAGGCTCCCGGTGGGAATCTGTGCGAAGGCCTCGACCCGTTGCGCAGTGCGGTCGGTTCTTCCGCCGCTCACCGCCACGGTGTCGCCCCACGCTTCGATCTGGGTGGGGTCGACGTTGAGCTGCACGTTGCCAAAGTGATCGACCCAGAGCACCTCGGCCTTCAGGGAGCCGTCCTCGGCCATGTCGGAGACGGGCAGCACACCCGGGAGAAGCTTGCCGGGGTCGATCGCAGTGCCGAGCTCACTCAACGGCACGCCGTTGCAGAGATGGGCGGCGACGGGAGCGAACACGTCTCGGCCGTCGAAGGTGGGGCCGGGAGCCGGCAGGTGGTATTCGGTGTTGTCGAGGACGATGGCTCGGGTGGCGCCGCCGACGAGGGAGACCGCGGGAGCGAAGAGGCCATTGTCTGGACCCACGAGGTAGCTCTGACCGTCACCGACTTCAATGGCGATGGCCCGACGATCGGTGGCCACACCGGGATCGACGACGCCGAGCACCACACCCGGCGCCAGGTATTGGGCAGCTCGAGCGATGGCCAGCCCGCCGGCCCGCACGTCTTGCGGGGCGATCTGATGGGTGATGTCGATGACATGCACGTCCGGGGCCATCGTGCGGATGACCGACTTCACCACGCCGACGAATTCGTCGGCCGTGCCGTAGTCAGTGAGGAAGGAGATCGTGTCGAAACGCAAGGTCATGAGGCACCCAGTTCTTTGCTGCGGGCGGTGGCCGCGGCCACGGCTTCGATGAGGGCGGAACGGACGGCCGCCTGCTCGAGGACAGCGAGGCCAGCGGCTGTCGTTCCCGCTGGCGTGGTCACGCCGGCCCGGAGCTCGGCCGGGCTCTGCCCGGTCTCGACGAGCATCTTGCCTGCGCCGTAGACGGTTTGGGTCGCCAGCCGGGCGGCATCCGCTCGGGTCAGACCAGCGGTGACGCCAGCATCGGTCATCGCTTCGGCGATCATGAAGATGTAGGCCGGCCCTGACCCTGAGAGGCCGGTGACCGCATCGAGTTGCGCTTCGGTGACGGCAACGGCCTCGCCAACGGAGCGGAGCAGCTCGAGGGCCCACGCCATGTCGTCGTCGGAAGCGTTCGTTCCCGGAGCGGCGGCAGCGGCACCGGCGCCAACCAAGGCGGGCGTGTTCGGCATGACCCGAACGACCGGCGTGCCAGAGGGGAGCACAGCTTCCATCGCCGCCGTGGTGATACCAGCCGCGACGGACATGACTCTGCTCGGAGCGTCGAGCGACTCCGCCACCGGAACGACGAGATACGGCTTGACGGCAAGCAGCGTGTCGCAGCCACGTGCTGGTGCCGGGGCAACAGAAACGCCGAGCTCGGCTTCGATCACCGAGCGCTGCTCATCGTTGACCTCGACCACGAGCAATTCCTCAGGCGAGGCCCAGCCGGCAGCGATCATGCCCTGCACGAGGGCCAGTCCCATCTTGCCCCCGCCGACCACCTGGAGCCCGGGTTCCGCATTCGTTGTCACGAGCGCCGAACCTACCCGCTCGCCTCCGCCGAGGTGCTACGGCCTGGGTCGCCGGGCGAGCATTGGAGCCGAGTCTTCCCCAAGCCTTCGACCGTACCCGCCCGGCGATGGCCGAAGAGTAGACCGATCTTGAGCGCAATCAAACGTAATTATAAGTATTTACGCGAATTTGGAGGCGTAGCCGATGCGGAGGGCCGGGTGGAAGAACTGCTCGACCCAGGCGTAGAGCGAGCCGAGCACTCGATCGAGCTCGTCGTCGATCATCACGAGATCGTTCGCCAGGGCACCCTGGAGAAACACCGCCGATTCCTCACCGATGGCAAACGAGGCGCCATAGAGGCCCAGGTTCCGCTCCAGCAGGTGGCGATAGAACTCCGCGAAGTTCTCTTCCGGCGCGGGCATCACGTAGGTCTCATACGCCAGCGTCCGCTGCTTGAGCGTGAAACGAATGGTGAAGGCTTCCTTCGCCTCTCCGAGCAGCCGGACGTACCAGGTACGCGGACCGTCGACGCCTTTCTCAACCGCAGCCACCATCGGGTTCTCAGCCAGTTGCGCCTCGAGCCAGCTGTCGATATGACTCTCGAGCTGGGCGAGCTGGGACTCGTCATGGATCTTCGACACGGGTGCTCCTCGAACGGGGGAAGGAATCGGTCAATCGCAGGGAGCGAGTTCGTTGACCGTGAGGTCAGCGTAAAGCCGGCGCAGGTGAGCAGCCGAAGTCGACCAGGTGTAGGTCTGGGCTCGCGCTGCAGCCGAGATCGACAGACGGCGGGCCTTGACCGGGTCGGCCAGGATGCTGTCGACCCATCCCGCGTAGGCCGCAGGGTCTCGTGACTCCACGAGGTAGCCGGTGTGTCCATGCTCGACGAGCGTGAGCAGACCACCGACGGCGGAGGCCACGACAGGGACACCGCAGGCCGCTGCTTCCAAGGCAACCAGGCCGAATGACTCCGACCGGCTCGGGACCAGGCAGACATCTGCCGCTCGATAGAAGGTGCTCAGAAGGTGGTGCGGCTGTGGAGGAATGAACTCGATGCGATCTTCGAGTCCGAGCTCAGCGATGAGATCGTGGATCCGCTGCACCTCGGTATCGCCCGACTGGCCGCTGGCACCGCCGACGATCCACAGGCGGGCATCTTTGCGTTCGAGCAGGCCGAGCGCTCGCACGGCGACATCAACGCCCTTGAGTGGCTGGATACGGCCGACGAACAACAGAAGCGGTCGTTCGTCGTCAGTGTCGACGGCCCATCGAGCGCCCGCCTGATGGCCGGGTGAGAAGAAGGCGTGATCGACTCCGGGCGGCACGATCTCGATGCGGTCGGCGTCGGCGTCGTAGAACTGGACGAGCTGATCGGCTTCAGGGGTGCAGTTGGCCAACACAGCATCGGCGCAGGCCATGACCGCTGCTTCGGCTTCGGCTCGACGCTCTGGTTCGGGGTCACCCATCTCGGCCTTGACCCGAGCGAGCGTGTGGAAGGTGGTGACCAGCGGCAGGTTCAGCTTGCGTTTGAGAATGTTGCCCGCCACGCCGGAAAGCCAGTAGTTGGCGTGCACGACGTCGGGTTGGAAGTCGGCGAAATCTTCGGCCACACCTGCCGCGAAGTCGTCGACCAGCTCCTCGAGCTCTTCCTTCGAGGCTTCGTACGGGCCCGCCTCGATATGTACGACTTCGAAGCCGGGCTCAACGACGACGACGGGTTCGAGATCGGGCTGCCAGGCTCGGACGTAGACGCGGCAATGGACTCCCGAGGCGGCGAGTGCTGAGACGAGCTCTCGCACGTAGACGTTCATGCCGCCGCCGTCGCCCGTGCCGGGTTGCACGAGCGGTGAGGTGTGCAATGAGAGCACTGCTACTCGGCTGACAAAAGGCGTCGGCGCCGAGCTGCCGTTGTTACCCATCAGCGGACGGGCGCTCACGAGTCGGCGGACTCGACGTCGATGCCGACGTCGTCGGTGTCGTCGCTCGGGAGCGGACCCACGAAGCTTCGATACACGCCAAGAAGCGCCTGGCGTTGCTCGGCGCTCAGTTCGGTGGCGCGGCGGATGGCCGCTTCGAGATCGGTGGGGGCGGCCTCGGCCTCGGGGTCGAGGAAGCCAGCCCGCACGTACAGCGTCTCGGAACTGATCTCCAGGGCCTTGGCGATCTGCTGCAGGATCTCAGCGGACGGCCGGCGAAGGCCGCGTTCGATCTGGCTCAGGTAGGGGTTGGAGACGCCAGCGAGCTCAGCGAGGCGGCGGACCGAAAGCTCAGCCAGCGCACGCTGCTCGCGGATGAACCCACCGAGGTCGAGCGGATCAACGATCTTGCGGGCCATGGATCACCTCGCTCGGTCAGGACAAGAACGAATCAATGGAGGCCTCGCCGTCGCGGTACCGACGACCGATCTCCGACTGAATCGCATCGATGCGCTCATGCAACTGGCGACGCACCGAGGACAGTTCGAGTTCGAACCCCCGAATGTGCTCGAACATTTCATGAATACGACCTTCTTCGAGGTCGTTGATCCCGCTGAGGTCGGCCGGCGTGGCGATGCGATCGAGCCGATCGACGAGGGCAAGTGCAACCTCTCCTGGAGCCGACACGTCGGTGGGCCGCCCGCTGGGGGCGGACGAGGCACGAGGGCCATCGGCCAGGATGTCGGGCATGTCGAAGAGGAGGGCGTTGACCTCACCGGCACTGCTCGGATCACCCGCACGGCGCCGGACTTCGTGACCGACGATGTCGAGGCGACCCTGCGCCACCCGACGAGCCATGGAGACGTCGCCCTCAACCGAGGAGCAGTTCACGCGCAGTTCGCGGAGCTCTCCGATGGGACGGGTGGTGAGCCCGTCGAGCGCCGATGGGGAGAGCAGGGAGTCGAGTGGTTCCATCACGGCGTGCAACGGTATCGCTCTGTGGCCAGATCGTCCCGTTGGCGCTCCCGACGGCGCCTGGGCGGGTGGCGTGTTCGGGCCGGTCAGAGAGCGATCGGCCGGATGAACAGCAGCCAGAGCGGACCGGCGAGCAGATAGGAGTCAAGGCGGCGAAGACCAGGTGACCATGCGTCGCCCCGGGGCAGGATGGCTGAGCCCAGGATCTGCCCCAGGGGCGCCGCCACAGCCAAGAGGGCGACGTAAATGGGGAAGTTGTCGGTCGTAAACGGCGCAGGGAGCACGAGGAAGAGCGCCGCGCCGACAACGGCGAGGGCAAAGATGCCGGCGACGGGCCCCTCCACGGCGTTCGCCGACCCAGATCCGATGAGGAAGTCACCGCTCTCGTAGGCACTGACCAGGACGACCAGGGCGAGCGCGGCTCCGGGCTCGACGAAGTTCAGGGCCACGATCGAGCCAGCGGCGAGGCCAGCGGGCACTGAGGAGCGGACCAACAGCTGCATGCTGTCGATCACGTCGTCTCGGTTCTGCGCACCGGCAGCGGCAACAACCACGCCGGCGACGAAGACGGCGAGGATGGAAGCCACGCCCAATCCGAAGGCGCCAACGATCCCTCCAGCGGTCACGAAGACGGCCAACATTGCCGCCGCTCGCCGGTCAACCGGCTCGTAGGCATCCCAGGCGTAGGCGGTTTGAAGGCCGGCAACGGCGGCAGGAATCATGGCCACAACAACCACGAGCACCGGCATGAATTGGATGGCGGCTAACACTGCGGCAAACCACAGAATGCCGAGCGTGACCTTTGGCCCATCCGTTCGGTAAGGAACGGAGTAGCGCTGCTGCTGCCAGCGCGCTTCACGAGCACTCGTGCGGCGCCGAGCGGCATCATCTCGACGTTCACGGAACGAGGCTTTCCCGTTCTCCGGCTCCGGCGTCGACGCGGCTGGCCTCGGCTTCTTGGCCGCGGGTTTCTTGACCGCTGACTTCTTGGGCGCGCCTCGGGGCGCAGCTTCCACCACAGGCGCTCAGCCGCCGGAGACCGGAGGAAGCACCGCCACTTCGTCAGTTGCCGTCACTGGGTTCGTGCGCTCAGCAGGCTTGCCGTTGAGCCAGACTTTGCTCCCGCCGAGCACGACTTCGAACGCCTCACCGAAGCTGGCCTGCGCCGCGTCAAGAACTCCACCAACCGTGTCGGCGTCGAATTCAGCCTTGTTGGTGCCAGCTACCTCGCGGGCTTGGGCAAAGAGACGGAGCATGGCCACCCCGGCAGTGTAGGCAGAGCGGTCACAGCCCACTTGTAGGGTTCGAGGATGACGACGCTGCTTCTCGTGCGACATGGCCAATCTGTGTGGAACGCCGTCGGGCGTTGGCAGGGCCAGGCCGACCCAGAACTGAGCGAGCTGGGCCGTCAGCAGGCGTTCTCGGCCAGTGCTCGGGTGGGCACTGTGGACGTCGTGGCCTCGTCGCCCCAAGATCGTGCGCTGACCACGGCGACGATCATCAGCGGCCAGATCGGTGTGGGACCCGTCGTGGTCACTCCGGGGCTGGAGGAGCGATCCGCTGGCGAGTGGAGCGGCCTCACCAAGACGGAGATCAACGAGCAGTACCCGGGATTCCTCGAATCGGGTGAACGTCCGCCCGGCTACGAGGCAGACGACCACTTAGTGGCCCGAGTCGAAGCTGCGCTGCGTGGTCTCGTGGCCGAGTACGCCGGCGGCTCACTCCTTGTCGTGTGCCACGGTGGTGTGATCAAGAGCTTCGAGCAAGCCAATGGAGTCCAGGACGGACGAGTGCCAAATCTGTCGGGACGAGTCGTGAGCCTGGCACCGGACCTCGACCCAGTGACCGCACCGTGGATCATGGGCGAGCATGTTCAACTCCTCGACGATCAAGACCTCACCGGCGGCGAAGGCGTTCGTGTCTGAGGATCAGCCCTCACTGTTCGACGTGTTGGCCGACACCAGCGCAACGGCCGACACAAGCGTTGATCCGCTGACCGATCTTCAGGCCGAGCCCGAGCATCCGGGTGGCCAACAGTTCACCGTCGAGGTCATCCGGAGTGCAAAGCGGAAGAAGTCCGCGCAAGCCCGGCTCGTTGGCAACGTGCTCGAAGTCCGCGTGCCGGCATGGATCTCGGCCAAACAGGAGGCGGACTTCGTCACGCACTTCACCGAGAAGTTCGAGCGTGAGCGTTCCACCGAGCGGATCAACCTCGCCGAGCGAGCAGCCCATCTGGCCAAGATCCACGACCTGCCGGTCCCGGACGAGATCCGCTGGGTCAGCAACCAGAAACAGCGGTGGGGTTCATGCACACCGCAGGACCGCACGATTCGGCTCTCGGATCGCCTCGCCAGTTTCCCGACGTGGGTGATCGACTACGTGATCGTCCACGAGCTGGCCCACCTCGTGGAGCTCGGCCACACGGAGGCCTTCTGGGCGCTGACGAACCGCTACCCATTGACCGAGCGAGCCCGTGGCTTCCTCATCGCCAAGAGCTGGGGCGACGACGACGATCGTCCATCGGTGGCTGAACCGGTCTGACCTCAACGTTCTGGAGGCGCTGAGACACGAGAGCTCTCGTTCTGGAGGCGCTGAGACAGCCATGGCTGCACCAGCGCCTCAAGTTCGACGCGATGGCGGGCGACGCGGCGTCCTGGGCGACGGGGCGTCCTGGGCGATCAGCTCGCCGGGAACGTGCGAGTCGGTGCGTCGAGTTCAGCCAGCGTGTGATCGATCGCATCGAGGTCGGCACTGAGCCGATCCAGGTCACCCATCGTTGGCATCTCGACCGCTCGCTCCAGCTCGCCCACATCCCCCGCCTCAACGGGTGCGAGCGGCGTTGCCGCCGCTGGCTGCTCCGAGGAGACTGGAGCCGGCGGTGGGCCAGCGGGCCGAGGCGGCGGGAAGGAAGGGGTGTCGCTCACAGCCCGGACGCTATCAACTCACACTCAACAGGCGGGTTGCGCCACACCCGCCCGGCGCCCAGCCTCTTGCCGAGGCTCAGGCCGAACTAGTTCTCGGACTCGAGCCCGTCGGGCAAGGCGGCCGGCGCCAATGGGAGCCGGGCGAAGGAGACGGCCTGCAGGCCAGCCACCGACGGCATCGCAAGCTGGGCTCCGGTCGAGATGTCGATGAGCCCCGCTTGCCGACCAGCATCGTCGGTGCGAACAAAGAGCGCTCGACGACCGTCGTAGGCCAACGACTCGATCTGTTCGCCTGAGGCACCGATTGTGCCGGCAAAGAGGACCGAGCTGGAGCTCACCTCGAGCAGCACGACTTCTGTGGAGGCAGGCAAGCCATCGTCTCGGTATTCGATCTGGGTGTAGACCACTCGGTCGCCATCGGGGCCAAGCGCCACGCTGCCAAACCGAGGGCGACGATCGTCGATACAGCGAGGTGCGCCGGGGCCGCCGATGTCCACGGCCTCGCCCGATGCGTTCAGGAAGCGGATCTCTCCGCACCGGTCGTTCCCGATCACCAACGCCTGGATGCCGTTGCTGGAAGCGAAGTCGATGATCTCCTCGCCAGCGGCGAGTTGCGTGAACTGCTGTTGGATGCCATCGGCCACGCCAACCCGATCCACGGCGCCCGGCACGGCAAGGAAGACTTGGACGGCGAGGGCCTCCTGCAAGAAGCCAGCATCCAGGAGCCGGGCTCCACCTTCGCTGACGAGCTGGCTCTCGGCCGAGTTCGAAGCAGCCCACCGCACGTCCCCGTCGAGGGACTGCACGACGAGGCCGCCCAGGTAGTCATCCACCGAGAGTGCGGCTGGCACCAGAGCGATCGGTAAACCGGCTGCTCCCCCGTCGACATCAAGCTCGCCGTCGATCTCCTCATCCGTTGCCGCCTCGGATGCTCCCGTCTCGCCCTCGACCGGCGCTTCGACTTGCGACGCCGGCCCTGCCAGCTCGCGGCCGAGCGGTACACCATCGGCATCACTCTCGAGAATGATCGAGCCCGTGTCGGTGCTCAGAATGATGGAGGGCACGTAGCCATCAGGACGGAGTGGTGTGAACACAGGTTCAGCCGCTCCGCTCACCAACTCTTGGGGTTCGTCGTCGACCGTGTCGTTGGCGGGCACGGTGGTGGGCGCCACATCGATGCCCCGACCCAGCTCCGGTTCGCCGATTTCCGCGCACGCACTGGCAGACACCGCGAGGGCGGCCAGGAGGAGGGGGAGTCGACGCATCCCGACATGTTGTCATCGTTGCCCTCCACCCGTGCGCCAGCCACAGGAGATTCCGAGACCGGTGATGAGAAGCGCCGGGCTAGCCTCTCGGGCGGGCCGCTAGCTCATCTGGTTAGAGCAGGGGACTTTTAATCCCAAGGTGCCGGGTTCGAGTCCCGGGCGGCCTACCAAACAAAGAGGAAACCGGCATGGCGGCCGAGCAACAGAGCACCTGACCACACGCGGGCCTCGCGCCAGCGTCAGCTGTCGGTGGTTCCCTTCACGATCTTCCCGTACTCGACGTCAACGGCTTGCCAGAGTTCGAACCGGCGTCCATCGAGATCGAGCACGTGCTGGAAGCGGCCGAAAGGCTCGACCTGCATCTCGCCGACGAGTTCGACTCCAGCTTCGGTCAGACGGGCGATCATCGCGTCGAGATCATCGACTCGGTAGTTGATCATGGCTTCCTGTCCTTGATCACCGAAGTAGCCGGTGTCCGCCGGAAACGGAGACCACTGGGTGTGCCCGGTGCGATCCCGATCTCGATACGAGCGCCATCGGAAGTTCGTGCCGTACTCGTCGACTCCAAGACCTAGATGATCCGCATACCAACGCCGAGTGGCCTCCGGGTCAGAGCTTCGGAAGAAAACGCCGCCGATGCCAGTGACGCGGCCGATCGGTGTGTTGTCGTTCATGCGTGTCAACGTAGGTCACGACCGGGGGACGCCGCTTTCGACCAGATCGATTCGGGCAGATGCGGCGGATCTTCGGTTGCCACTCCACGTTCGCCGCTCCGCCGGTGACACGGCTAGATTGATCCGCCACTGCCCGACGACGGGCAACCTGCGAATGCCATCCCGGAGTTGCACTCATGGCCAAGAAGGCCCCCACGCTCGACACACCATTCAAGAAGGGCGAGACCGTCCTGGCCGCCCGCGCCGTGCGTGGCGCCCCTGAAGGCACGACCGGCAAGATCAAGCTGATCAACGGCCTCGGTGAATACGACGGCAACACCCCCTGGATGCGCTACTGGGTTCGGTTCGACGACATCGGGCTCGTCGGCCAGGTCTCTCACGATGATCTCGTCCGCCCCAAGCAGTACGGCGCCTGGCTCGACCGCGAAGAAGAGCGAAAGCGGGCCGAGCTCGCTGCCCTCACCCAAACCGCCGAAGCGACCACCGAAGCTCCAGCCGAAGCAGCAGACGCTGGCGGCGGCGTCGCTGCGCTGATTCCGGCAGCGCTCCTCGAGCGAAGCAAGGCCGCCAAGGCCCGCCTTCTCGGCGGCTGACATGCGAACTCGGAGAGCTGGCGGGCGATCGCTCTCCTTGCTGTGTGCCCTGACACTTCTTGTTGCCAGCTGTTCGTCGCTGGATGACTTCGAGACCGGCGGCGCCCGAAACGGCGGCACGGCAGACACTCCGGCCACCGAATCGGGCGACTCCAACACCTCCGATGGTGGAAGCGGCGACGGCAATGTTCCCGACGATCCCAGCGTGACTGGCGAACAAGCTCCCGACGACCCAAGCATCGTCGACCCCGGCCAAATCAACCCTGACGTCCCTGATGATCCCTCGATCGCTCCCCCGGCGGACGCAGATCCGAACGCGGCGGTCGATCCCGACGCAGAAGATGCAGCCAACGCCCTCGAGGCGGGCGGCGTTGACATTCCCGACGTCGAGGTCCTCCGCATCCAGCCTCGCGTGATCGGCACCTACCCCCACGCCACCCAAGCGTTCACCCAAGGGCTCGAGTTCGACGGCAACCAGCTCCTGGAGAGCACCGGCCTCTACGGCGAGTCCTCTCGTCGCCGGGTGAACCCGGGCTCCGGGGTCGTCCAGATCACGCAGCCGCTGGCGGCCGAGGAGTTCGGCCAAGGCCTCACCGTCCACAATGGCAATCTCATCCAGCTGACCTGGAAAGAAGGCGTGGCTATCGTCGCCGACCCGGCCACGCTCGACGAGGTCTCCCGCATTCCCTATGACGCTGAAGGCTGGGGCATCTGCTCGCTCGGCGATCGCATCGTCACCAGTGACGGCACCGACCAACTGCAGTATCGAGACCCGGCCAGCCTGCAACTCATCAGCACGCTGGCGGTCACCATCGACGGCGAACCGCTCGATCGTCTGAACGAGCTCGAGTGCATCGACGGCCTCATCTGGGCCAACGTCTGGCTCACTGCCGACATCGTGCAGATCGATCCGATCACCGGTCAGGTCCTCACACTTATCGACGCATCGGCGATCGTGCCTGACGGCGTGGGCGATGAAGACGTCCTCAACGGCATTGCCTTCCACCGCACGGCTCGGACCATGTTCGTGACGGGCAAGCGATGGAACGTGATGTACGAGCTGGAGTATCCCTTCGAGGACGCTCCCGCCAGCTGATCGCTAACTGAGCGAGGCCAGTGCGATCGCCGTATGGGCAGCGGCGCCAACCGCCATCGCCTCCTCGTGCAACCGCATCCGGTTCGAATGGCAGGCCGGCGCATGCGCCGGATGCACGTCGGGAGGGCACACGCCGATGAAAGCCATGCAGCCGGGCACCTTCTGGAGCACGTAGCTCCAGTCCTCGGCTCCCATCACGGGCGAGGGCATGTCGATCACCTGACCAACACCGACCACGCTCTCGAGCACCCCAACGGCGAAGTCTACGAAATGCCCATCGTTCACCGTGACGGGATAGCCCTCGGTGAGATCGACCCGGGCCGTGCAATCGTGGGCGAGCGCCACGTGCGTGGCCACCCGTTCGATCCCGGCACGGACCGATGCTCGCGTTCGTTCCGACACGGTGCGGAGCGTGCCGTTGAGCACCGCCGTCTCGGGGATCACGTTGTTGGTCGTACCGGCATGGATGCTGGCCACGGTCAGCACGGCGGGATCGAAGGCATCCACACTGCGGGTGATGTGCGATTGCAGTGCCGTCACGATCTCGCACGCCACCGGAATGGGATCGGTGGCCCCGTGCGGCATCGAGGCATGACCGCCCCGACCCGTCACCGTGATCGTGACCTCATCAGCCGAGGCCATCAAGGCCCCAGCGCGGGTTCCGAACATGCCGGACGGCAGATTTGGGGTGACATGCAGTGCAAACGCACTGTCAACGTCAGGCGCTCGCAGGAGACCTTCGTCAATCGCCAAGCGTGCTCCGTGGTGGCCCTCTTCCCCTGGCTGAAAGAAGAACTTCACCGAGCCTCGCAACTCTGATCGGCGGGCGCTCAAGAGACGAGCGGCGCCCACCAACATCGAGACGTGGGCATCGTGACCGCACGCGTGCATCACACCTTCGTGCACGCTGGCGAAGGGCTCGTCGGTGTCTTCAGGCATGGGCAGGGCGTCCATGTCGCCTCGCAGTAACAACGTCGGGCCGTCGGCGGCACCACGCAGCGTGGCTACGACGGAGGACAATCCCTCGCCGGTCGCAACTTCGAGATCGAGATCCTCCAACTCGGCCAAGATCTTCGCCTGAGTCAGGGGCAAATCGAGCCCGAGCTCAGGCTCGATGTGGATCCGGCGCCGCAAGGCCACCAGTTCTGGAAGTTGGTCCTGCGCATCGGCCAGCAGCCCGGCGGCGTCAAGCCCTGGGCCCGTCATCGAATCAAGCGCGTCGTTGTGGTCCCCATCCGTCGCACGCTAGTTGGCCGCTCAGGCATGAGGCCGCCTCGGGCAGCGCACCTCTGCCGGGTACTCTCCGCCGATGAAGTTCTCGCCGCTCCTCATCGGCCTCGCCCTGCTTGCCGGCGCATGCTCCGACGTCGCCGACACCACTGCGATCGATGAGTTGGACATCGACGGAGAACCCTCGACCACTCTGCTCCTCGAAGACCCGCCCGAGGTCAATCCCGACCCGGACAACGGTGTCAGCGCCGAGGACGGCGATCCGCCTCCCGACACGGCTGCCGAACCGGCCGCGACCCTTCCCGGACCGCTGCAAGGCACGTACGTCGCTAGCCCGATCGCGTCATTCCCCCACGACACCGAGGCCTACACGCAGGGCCTTGAGTTCGTCGGCGATCGACTGCTCGAGAGCACCGGTCTCTACGGCGAATCCGATCGCCGATGGGTTGACCCTCGCACGGGAGCCGTCGAGAGCTCTGTCCCGTTGGACGGGGAGCTGTTCGGCGAGGGGCTCACCGTCGTGAACGGCACCATCGTCCAGATCACCTGGCAGGAGGAGCAGGCGATCGTCTCCGACCTCGACTTGAACGAAGTCCGCCGCTTCACCTACCGAGGCGAAGGCTGGGGCCTGTGCTTCGATGGCAGTCGCCTCATCATGAGTGACGGCTCCGCCCGTCTCACGTTCCGAGACCCGGACACGTTCGAGCCCGTTGGCACCGTCGAGGTCATTCGAGATGGCGAGCCCGTGCAGTTGCTCAACGAGTTGGAGTGCGTTGGTTCGCAAGTCTTTGCCAACATCTACACCTCCGATGAGATCGTCGTGATCAACCCGGAGACCGGAGCCGTGGATGCTTCGATCGACGGCTCCGCGCTGCGGCCACCTGGGCTGCCGATCTCTGACGCCAACTTCGCCCTGAACGGCATCGCCTACCGAACCGACACCGGTCAGTTCTTCCTGACCGGCAAGCTCTGGCCCGTGCTCTACGAGGTTGCGTTCCTTCCGTCCTGATCGTCGGCCTGGGATTGGCTGTCAACGCCGTCGGCGGCCTCGAAAACGGCAGGGAGGTGCGTGAGCAATCGCTCCAGCAACTCGTCGCCAGCGGGGTGCATGAGGTGGTCGACGCCCGGCAGAAGGACGAGCTCTCCGGTCTCGGCCAGCATTCGCACCATCTCGCTGGCCTGGGGCGGCAGGATCGTGTCGTTCATGCCGTGGAAGAACAGCAGGTTCCGGTCACTCAACTGATCGGCCGGCTCACAGCCGGCCGATTGCGTGGCGAAGGTGACCACGCCCGGCACCATCGCCCGGTCGAGGTGGGCAGCCGCCTGAATGGCAACGGCTCCGCCGAAGGAGTGCCCGAGCGTGACGAACTGCTGGGCTCCGTGACGCCCCGCCAGCTCCATCGCCGCCACCGTGTCGTGCACGCACATCGAGAGATCGTTCGGTCGGCGGTAGCTCACCCGCAACACACCGATTCCATGGTCCGGAAGCAGTCGACCGAGCCGGTGGTAGAGCCCACCGTCCGGTCCGAGCAGGCCGCCCATGGCACCACCCACGCACACAATGACCTTCGAGAGCCCAGCGTCTCCATGCCACAACAGCGACAGCAACCCACGGGAGGTGTAGAGCTCGAGGTGATCGAGATTCTCATCCACGGGCACGGTTTGCATCGCCATCACGCCCAGGAGGTCGAGTGGCCCGGAAGAACTGTCGGTGGTGGGCTCGTCTGACACGGCCCTTGCCTAGCACACGGGGTTAGGGTGCGATCGATGCGTTTCTTGGTGGTGCATGCCCATCCAGACCCGGATTCGTTCAGTCATGCGATCCGGGCTGCGGCCCTCAAAGGGCTCGCCGCAGCCGATCATGAGGTCGAGCTGATCGATCTGTATGCCGAAGACTTCGATCCCTGTATGTCCGAAGCTGAGCATCGCGACTATCTGACCATCAGTGAAGATCATCCCGACCCGGACGTGCGACGCTCCATCGAACTCGTCCGCTGGGCCGAGGGCCTCATCGTGATCTACCCCACGTGGTGGTCCGGCCTGCCCGCCATTCTCAAGGGTTGGTTCGAGCGGGTGTTCCTTCCGGGTGTGTCCTTCACCATCGACCCTGGCACGAAGCCGCTTCGGCCCGCGCTGAACGACATGCGGCGCCTCGTCGGCATCACCACCTACGGCTCATCCCGCCCGTATCGCCTGGCGGTCGGCGACCCGGGCCGACGAACGCTGCTCCGCACCATCCGCCTGGCCATGGGTCGCCGCTGCCGTAGTTCCTGGATTTCACTCGACACCCTCGATGGTCGGAGTCCCGAGGAACGGGCCGAGTTTCTCGCTCACGTCGAAGCCGAGATGGCGGCCCTGTGATGGCAAAGCAGCCCGAGCGGACGCTCATCGTCGTCAACCACCCCAACCCGGACAGCCTGGTCCGGGCCGCTCTCGAACGCGTCACCCGCGGCATTGAGCGTTCCGGTTTGGAGATGAGGGTGATCGATCTCGATGCCGAGCACTTCGATCCCCGCCTCACGCTTCATGAGAAGCAACACCACCTGGACGACCCAGTCACAAAGCCCGGACACGAAGCCCACATCGACGCGCTGCAGTGGGCCACTCGCCTCGTCCTCATCTATCCCACCTGGTACGGCGGCCCGCCCGCTCGTCTCAAGGGCTGGCTTGACCGGGTGTGGATGACCGACGTGGCCTATCGCCTCCCGGAGGGCGCCACCCGGATCGTGGCGAACCTGCGCAACATCCGCAGCATCGAGATCGTGACGACCCACGGCAGCGGCCGCCTCGTGAATCTGGTGCAGGGCGAGCCCGGTCGGCTCATGCTGTTGCGGACGATTCGTTTGTTGTGCCACCCGCTGTGTCGCCGACGCTGGCGCGCCATCTACGGCGTCGACTCAGCCGACCCCGCCGATCTCACCAACTGGCTCGACGAGCTCGAAGAGATCTACGCCAACTCGTCAGCCTGAGGGTCCAGCTGGCCCTCTGAGGCGAGGGCTGCCGGTTCAGACGTTGGCCGGAACCGGCTCGCCCTCGGCCTCGGCCGCGGCCTTCGCGGCCCGACGTTCCTTGAGACGATTGGCGATCTTGCCCATCTTGCCGATGTAGCGGACGACGCTCTCCCGAGCAGCCTCGGCTTCACCGGTCAGCCCTTCAATCGCCTCGATGTTCCACGTGCCGAGCACGACCGGATCGAGGATCTGCTCGTAGTGATTGATCGGGTCGTAGATGCCCGCCGCTGCGATGCGCTTAGAGTGGTCCTTGAAATCCGGGATGCCCGTGCCGGGCATGGCAAATCCAATGACCTGACGCTCGAGTGCTTCCATCATCTGCGAGGGGTCTCGCTCGAAACCGGCGGCTGCGATGTCTCGGTAGAAGAGGAAGTGATGGTTCTCGTCGATGGCGACGCGGCGCATGATGTCGTAGCCAGCGCGATCGTCGATCATCCGGCCGGTGTTGCGGTGCGAGATGCGGGTGGCGAGCTCTTGCAGCGCCACGTAACACATGCCGTCGGCCGCCGACGGGGGCTCGGGCACCTCACCGAGGCTCATCTGCACCATCCGGCCCCGCTCGAGGGCAACAGGATCGATGGCCCGGGTGACCGTGAGGTACTCACGGATGACGGTCGCGTGCCGGCCCTCTTCAGCAGTCCAGCGACGCACCCACTCACCCCAAGCGTGATCGCCCTTGCCGAACATTCGCTCGATGTCACGGAAGTAGTAGGGGAGGTTGTCTTCGGTCAGCAGATTCACGAAGAGGGCGCTGCGAACTTCCTCGGAGAGATCGGACTCTTCCGGCGACCACTCGTATCCCTCTTCGAAGTCTCGACCCCGACTCCACGGCACAAGCGCGTGGGGATGCCATTCCTTCGTTGCGGCCAAGTGGCGTTCAAGGAGTTCCTCCGCCACGGGCTGGAGTTCTGACAGAAACGCAACGTCTGTGGACAACACCATGGTCACAGCCTACCTACCGGTCGGTAGGGAGACACATGCAGCCTCCCAGAATCACATATCTGACCGAACGCACACTCGATTCGTTACCTCACCAAGATCCAACAGGCTGTCGGTGGGTCCGGGCGGAGTTCGTGCGAGAGTGGTGCCATGTCAGTTGCTCAGCACGCGCGCGTGAGCTTTCCAGCCACGGAGACCTTTGCGCGGCTGGGCCGAGTCACCGCTTCGGGCATCGCCCTTCGACTGGGCATCGAGATCGGCCGCGTCGAGCAGCTCCGCACCGCCGTGAATGCTGCCGTCGCTGCCCTCGAAGGCGAGGGCACGATCGAGCTGCATGCCGACTGGAACGACGACACGTTCGAGCTCGAGATCTCGAATGCGCAGGCCATGATTCAGGTGCCGCAACAGCTCATCGACGAGATCAGTCCGCTCGTCACTGATGTCGACGCCACGAACGACTCGGTGCACCTCACACTCGATCGCTGAGCCAGTCGCTGTCCTCGGACCAGTCGCTGCACTCACGCCGGACGCTCTCTCTGTCAGTCCTTCAAGAAGTGTCAGTCGTTCAAGAAGTGTCAGTCGTTCAAGAAGTGACGGTGCGCTTCGGGAATGGCGGCTCCGGCGACGCGCACTGCCGCCGCTTCGCCGATGGTCTGGAACGTGGCGTCTGATTCGACGCACACCAAACCTTTGAGCGTTTCGATTCGGCCCACCGTGCGCACTCGCTCACCGTCACGATCAACCACCTCAGCCACGGCCCGGTAGTCCGAATCGAGGCGCACACCGCGTACGAACCGGGCCGAGGTCTCGACCGTCAGCGCCCATTGCTTGGCCAGAGCGATCACGGCCCACGCCTGCACTTCATCGAGCACCGCCAGGCTGATGCCACCATGCACGAGCGTTGGCGCGCCGCTGTGCTCGGTGCCGAACCGGAACGGCGCCCAGACCTGCTGCACCGCGTCATCGGCCCAGATCTCGAGTTGAAGGCCCGATGCGTTTCGTTGCTCGCATACAAAGCAGTTGGAGTCG
The DNA here is from genome assembly GCA_937997485.1 of uncultured Acidimicrobiales bacterium. GTDB lineage: Bacteria > Actinomycetota > Acidimicrobiia > Acidimicrobiales > SZUA-35 > SZUA-35. The sequence goes on from CALKTH010000046.1 coordinate 91,730, forward strand.
AGGCCCCAGTCATCATTCGTCAAACGGCGAGACGAGCTCGGCGAGGGCCTGGAAACATCGTCGTGAGCGCTGGGGTCGGGCGACGAATCGGCGTCCGTCATCGACCCGAGCTACCGAAACCGGCCGCGCCGCGATCATCAATCGCCTCTGGTAGCTCCTCAATGGCGGAGAACGCAATACCCGGGACCGCCATCACCATGAACTGGGCGATGCGCTCACCCGGCTCGATCGTGAAGTCCTTCGATGAGGTGTTCAGCAGGATCACCTTGAGCTCACCTCGATATCCGGAGTCGATCAGACCCGGACTGTTGAGCACCGTGATGCCGTGCTTGGCTGCGAGGCCCGACCGGGGGAGCACGAGGCCACACATGCCGGTAGGGATCGCCACGGCCACGCCGGTCCCGACCATCGCTCGCTCACCGGCCCCGAGGGTCATCGCCTCAACAGAGGTCAGGTCAGCGGCCGCATCACCAAGCCGCATCCGCTGAGGGAGAACTGCGTCAGGGTGCAATCGAGTGACAGGAATCGCGGTGGTCTCTGAATCGTGGGACACGGATGGAGGTTACTGGCGTCCCGCCGTGCGAGCCGTGGCAAAGAGCGCGTGTAGGGTTGCCGCCGTGCTTGCTTGGATGGATCTCGAAATGACCGGCCTCGACCCGAAGGAACACGTCATCGTCGAGATCGCCACGCTGATCACCGATGACGAACTCAACATCATCGCTGAGGGTCCCGAGCTCGTGATTCACGCGACCGAGGACGAGCTGTCTCGGATGGACCAGGTCGTGATCGACATGCACACCAAATCTGGGCTGCTCGATCAGATCCGCTCGTCGGAGATCACACTCGAGGCGGCGACCAAGGCCACGCTCGACTTTTTGAAAGAGCACATGGAGCCCCGCACCGTGCCGTTGTGTGGCAACAGCATCGGGATGGATCGTCGCTTTCTCACCGAGCACATGAACGACATCGAGGAGTACCTCCACTACCGCTCCGTTGATGTCTCCACCATCAAAGAGCTCGCCCGCCGCTGGTACCCCAACGCCCTCAACGGGGCGCCCCGAAAAGACGTGGCCCACCGAGCGCTCGACGACATCAAAGAGAGCATCAACGAACTCGTGCACTACCGCACGAGCGTGTTCCTCCCAGTCACCGAGGCCGCTGCTCCAACCGACACCTGAGCGAAGCTCGGCGTTGACTCCGCCCCGGGCCTACGTCTCGTAGATCGCCGAATCGAGGGACGTCACGGTTGCGGACGCTGCGCAGTCGTTGCCCTCAACGCTCCACCACAGCTCCCACCCGTCCTCGTTCGATCGGATCCGCAGCTCAACCGAGCTGGCAGGCGCAATCCCCGCCCCGTACTCCACGACCGCTCGCATTGGTCCGCTCACGGCGGGGTGGAGTTCGAGCATCTGCTCCACCGCCGCCCAATAGGCGGCGTTGTTCATATGCCCCAGCGTGTCGAAGTCGACCGAGCGCAACGGCCACTGGTGTGCCGTCAACGCTCGCTGATCGACGGAATCAACAGCTGGATCGGGCATGCGTTCGTGCGAGAGCCGGGCGGAGACCTCTCGTCCATCCGCCGCCTCCGAATACAGCTCGAGGAACTGTTCGCTCAGCGTCTTGGGGCGGCCGGTTGCTTCATCCAGGTGAATCCACAGCGTCGCCACTTCGTATCGAGCGCCGGCCGACCCGGTGACGTGGAGCCGGCGTTCGGCCCAACGCCGACCGAGCCCGCTGCAGAAGGTCACGAAGGTGAGCTCCTCGTCGAACGTGGCAGGCACGATGACATCGACCGCCGTCTTGCGAACAACCCAGGCCAGCGCGTCGACAAGAGCAGCGTCCCGTGTGTCATCGTTCGAGACGTCTTGGGTGTAGCGAGTCAGCGCGTCGAATCGAAGACGCCCGCTTGGGTCCACGTCACCCAGCCGCACACGGCGCAATCCAGAAAACGTTCGACCCTTTTTTGGAAGTGGCTGCAGGGGCGTTTTTTCCAGTGACAAAGCGGAAGACACGGGACCGACCGTAGCGACTTCGGAGATTTCTCTCGTTAATTCGATTGACACTCCGCCGATCTCGTAGTCAGCTCATCTGCGCACCCGCACAGAAAGGATGTCTTGCGATGCTCTTGAACACACTCAACACCAGCCGCACCGACGCCCTTCTGACTGCGCGCCCCAAGGCCTCCGCCTTGAGCACCGATCTCGGATATCAGGCCGTCGGCGCTCTTGTGTCCGCTGCCGCCCCGGCCGCTGCTTTCGCCGTCTCCACCTCTGCCTTCGGTATGTGTGAGCACGCACGGCAGGACTTCGCCGGCTCCGCGTATGCCACCACCACCGGTCTCACAAATGACCACGTGATTGGTGCCGTGCGCGAGGAGTGGACCTTTGCTCCGAACGGCACCAAGCACCACTCCCAGCGGGAGAGACGAACCTGACGCAGGAAAACGCATCAGGAAGAACGTCGAAGCCGCTGGGAGCACCGCTCCCAGCGGCTTCTTTCGTTTTCAACCTCCTGATCGATCGCCACATGACACCTGCACACGCACTTCCGAACGACCACAACCAGCTCACCAACCACCACAACCCAGACCAGAACACGCACGAGGGGATTCCCATGACCGTCACCGATATCCGACCACAGCCACCAAGTACCACCGCCAGCTTCGGCACCGCACTCGCGGTGACTCCGGTGGTTCTCGAGAACAGCTTTGCTGCTGCGCCCACGACCACGTCCGAAGACTGGCAGGCGGCTTCTGCTTGCCGCACCGTTCCCGGTGCGGGCGAGCTGTTCTTCTCCGAAGAGCTCCAGGACATCGCCGCAGCCAAGCGGGTGTGTGCGGAGTGCCCCGTGATCGCACCGTGCCTCGAAGGGGCCATCGGGCGCGGTGAGCCGTGGGGCGTCTGGGGCGGGCAGCTCTTCCTGAACGGACGAATCCTGGCGAACAAGCGTCGTCGGGGCCGTCCGCCGAAGAACCCCCGTCCGGAAGACCAGATCCCGGACATCCCAATTCCCGAGCACCTCCAGCGTCTGATCGCCTGAGCTGAGGCGGCGCCGGATCGTTCCGACCAAGGAACGGTCCGGCGCCAACGGTGATCGCCATTCAGGGGTCAGCGGGGTTGATCAACACAGAAGTGCCTGGGCAGGTCCAGGACACACAGGTCGATTGGCCGGGGCAACGTTCCAAGCGAGCCCCGGCCGATCCGCGTCCGCACCCACTCCGCACGCACTCCGCTCCCCGCTTCACCGTCCTTCCCCGCCTGGTGAGCATCTGGTGTCAGACACCCATCACTCACCAGATCACCCGCCGAGCCGGTCGCGCTCCCCAGCGTTTCGTAGTTGTTCACGACCCCGGGGAATGGGGTTGTGTTGGGTCTGGTTCACTGTTGTCATGACTGACGAGACCCAGGACCCCGAAGCCAAGCGCGGCTTGCCCGTGTGGTGGGCGGTTGGTCTCGCGTTTATCGCCATCGTCGGCCTCGTCGCCGTGTTCCAGGGCAGCGACGACGCCCCCGCTCCCAATAGCGCAGCCAACGGCGAGACGGGTCTCGCCGCCTTCCCGCTGCAGTCCACCTCCGGCGAAACCGTGAACCTGGCCCAATTCGACGGTCAGCCGCTGGTCATCAACTTCTTTGCGTCATGGTGCGGCCCCTGCCGGGCCGAGCTGCCCGACTTCGAGGCCGTGCATCAGGAACTCGGCGACGATGTCACCTTCGTGGGCATCAGCCGCGACAACAGCACCGACGGTTGGCGAAGTCTGGTCGACGAGACTGGCGTCACCTTCGACACCTTCTTCGAAGGCAGCGTGAACGGCCTGTTCGAGCACGTTGACGGTCGAGGCATGCCCACCACCGTCTTCGTGAGCCCCGACGGTGAAGTCCAGCAGGTCTGGAGTGGCATCCTCGACGACGCCACGCTGAAAGAGCTCATCGCCGAGCACCTCGCGTAACGATCCCGCCTCACCCTCTCGACCTTGCCCTTTCGATCCACCGAGCATCTCGCAACACTCCGGAGCCCTTCTTCCCATGTTTGAACTGTTTGAACCACGAGCGTTTGCGCTCGGCATGGTCGCCCTCATCAACCCCTGCGGGTTCGCCCTGTTGCCGGCGTACCTCGGCTTCTTTTTGGGCCTCGATGACGCCGATGAAGGCGAACGCCGCATCACCGCTCTGAACAGAGCCCAGATCGTCGGCCTGTCGCTTTCGATTGGCTTCCTCGCCGTGTTCGGCCTCATCGGCATTGTGTTCGCCGGGGCACTCAGCACGATCTCTCAGTACCTGCCTTGGGTCACGCTCATCATGGGTGTCGGTTTGGTGATCCTCGGTGTCGCCATGCTGCGTGGCTTCCAACCGCTGGTGAAGATCCCGAAGCTCGAAAAGGGAACCGGAAGCCGCTCGACCTTCTCCATGTTCCTCTTCGGCGTTTCCTACGCCATCGCCTCGCTCTCCTGCACCATCGGCCTCTTCCTCTCCGCTGTTCCCACTGCTGGCGACTTCACCTTCGCCGAGCGTGTCGGGGCCTTCGTCTCCTACGGCATCGGCATGGGCCTTCTGGCCACGGTGCTCACGCTCGCCGTCGCTTTCGGCAAGAAGGGCATCGTCGGCAAGATGCGCTCGGTCCTCCCCAAGATCAACCTCATCTCGGCCATCATCCTCGTGGTCGTCGGCATCTACGTGATGATCTACGGCTACTGGTCAGTTCGAGTATTCGACGACCCTCGCATCTTCCTCGAAGAGAACAACCCGGGATTCCTCGATCGCACCTCCGACACGATCGTGACCAACGCTGAGCTGTTCCAAGCCGATCTAGCCAGCTGGGTCAACAGCGTGAGCACGCCGTTCGGCTGGGTCTTCGCTGCGGTCAACGTGACGCTGATCGTGTGGGGCTTCATCGCTCGCCGCAACAGCAAGCCCGCATCGCCGAACACCCCCACCGGCGCCGCGGCCTGATCTCGTTCGCTCCGGCCGGGCGACACTAAGGTCGCCCGGTGCAGGAAGTGACCAAGGGACCAATCACCTTCAGCGAACTGCTGGCCCTACCCGGCGTCATCGAAACCGTAGACCTTCGAAGCCGCTTCGGTTTCTGTGCGTTCCACGGCGGCAATCTCGAGCGCTTGACCGATCAGATCGCCTCTGAGGCGGCGGCCCGCTCGGGCTCGTCGTTCTACGGCGTGATGCAGCCCCGGGGCACTCGCCAGCACATTCCATCGGCGAAGGTGAGCCCCGACGAGTCGCCCAAGCTCAAGGAGTTTCTCGAGCATTGCGACGTGGTGGTCGCGATTCACGGCTACGGGCTCAAGGGACGGTGGATCGATCTGCTCGTGGGCGGCCAGAATCGGGATCTTGCCCGCCACGTCTCATGGCACCTGCGACGCGAGATTCCCAGCTACCGGGTGATCGATGATCTCGAGGCAATTCCGAAGCGCCTGCGGGGAGTCCATCCCGACAATCCGGCCAACCTGCCTCGCCACGGGGGGATCCAGATCGAGTTGCCGCCCCGGGTGAGAGGCCTGACTCCCATGGTCTTCCGGTGGCCCGGCTTCGACCACCACACGCATCGCTTTCCGCATGTCCTCCAACTCGTCGAGGGTCTCGCCGCCGCCGCCGATTCCTGGCCCATCGAATCCAACACACCCCCTGTGGGTGCCTGACCCTCATCGTCACCGTGCTGTGAGAGTGTTGGTCAGGCACCCACAAGCACGGGCGCGGGACAAGAGGCGTCGAATGATGGTGGGGGATGCTCCTATGTTTGTCCAGGGTGGTTTTCGAGTTGTTTGAACAGTTGTCGTGTGACGGCTCGTTTGAGGCAGCGGCGGGTGTGGCGTGTGCTCTTTCCCATGGCGGTTCGTTTGGCTTGGTACGCGAGGGTGTCGGGGTCGTTGCGTAGCCGGCACAGCACGATGGTGTAGATCGCAGAGTTCAGATGCCGGTCCCCACCCCGGTTCAGTTTCATGTTCCCGCTCGTGGGGCCAGAAGATGACGGCACCGGCGCAGTCCCAGCGAAAGCAGCGAACGCTGCGTCGCTTCGGAAACGACCGGGATGAGACCACGCGCACAACACTGTTGCAGCAACCACCACCCCCACACCGGGCACCTCGAGCAGGTCTGGCCGCCACGTGTTGATGATGTTGTTCATTGCTTTATGCAACTCAGCCGCTTCGCGACTGGAGTATTCATGACGCCTTGCTAGTGAGCGGAGAGAGAGGGCATAGGCCGCGGTGTCTGCATCAGCCCAGTTGCCGGGACGTAAACGCAGGGCAACAGCGAGTTTCTCTCTGGTGGTGAGACCATCGAATCGTTGCGCCAACGCTTCGGGGGCTTTCACCAACCCGGCGTGGAACTGGGTCACACACTTCTTCGCTTCGTTCACTGCGGAACGGCGTGTGACCAACATGATCTCCAACGCATCACGTTCAACACCGCAGCGAGGTTGGATCACCCGGGCGAGCTCGGTACCGCAAAGCTCACGACCGGCCTTCACCGCGTCAATCGAATCAGACTTCGCGCCGCTACGAGTCTTGGGTCGGGCTGGCCGTTCGACCTCTGCCACCACCTCGCCCAGCGATGCCAGGAACCGGGTGAGTCTGCGGCCATAGGAACCACAACCCTCCACCGCCCACACCCGGCACTCGGTGTCGTGATGGTCAGCCCACAGGATCAGCTCGTCGAATCCTTCTCGCGTGTTGGCCACGGTGAGCTCTGCGACCACTGCAGTGTTCGCCGTGTTGATGATGACTGCGGTGTGGGTGTCGCGGTGTGTGTCCACGCCAATGGCGTGGTCGAATCTGTCTGCAACAATGAGCACTTGCGTTCCTCTTCATGGATGGGACGTTGAAGCCCGGTCCGGTTCGAGGACGGCAAGACTGTGAAAGGACACACCCGTCGGTGTTGACGAAGGGTGGTCAAGCTCCTGATCAGGCCAGTCATCCCGAACTGGGCCGGGGTCTACACGCAGCAGGTCAGATCCCCGAAGAGACACACCCCCGAACAAACTCAGGGATGGTCAGTCAGGCACAGAGACACCACCACGCCAGACCCAAGCCCAGCACACCGGACCAACCGGCACCACCCATACTCACAGTCAGGCACCCACAAGCACGGGCGCGAGACAAGAGGCGTCGAATGATGGTGGGGGTCAGGCACCCACAGCCAAGGTGCTGTGAGAGTGGGGGTCAGGCACCCACAAGCAGGGGACGTGGTGCGCGTGGAGGTGGCTAGTTGGGGGACCAGCGGAAGAGCTTGAGACCGAGGGCTGGTGTGGCGACCGCCCAGGCAAGGAGCGTGAGCCAGGCCCAACGGGGGCCGACTGCACCATCGAAGGTGTTGCGCAACAACTCGGCCAGCGCCGTGGACGGCAGCAACTTCACCACGGCCAACAACCAGCCGGGCAACCGGTCGAGCTCGAATACGATCCCGCTGACCAACAACAGCACAATGAACAGCGCGTTGGAGATGGCCAGCGAACGCAGTCCGTCAACCAAACCGCTCACGACAAAAGCCAGACCCACAAACGTGAGCAAGCCCAGCACGATCGCTGCGAGCGCCCCAATGTGGAGCGACGGTCGCCACCCGAGCAGCGCGGCCACCACTCCCAGGAATACGAGCTGCACGGCGAACAGCACCACAGCCACCAGACCCTTCGCAGCCAGGAACTCACCGGGACCAAGCGGCGTGATGCCAAAGCGCTTGATGGCTCCGAACCCGCGGTCGAAGCCAAGACTGATGGCCAAGCGCACGAATGCTCCCGACAACAAGGCAAGCGCCACAATGCCGGGCGCTAGGTAGTCGACAGGCTCCCCGGTGCCCGTTGGGAGGACATCGACTGTGCTGAAGAACACCAGCAGGGCGACGGGGATGCCGAGGGTGAGCAGCAGCTGCTCGTTGTCTCGCAACGCCACTCGCAGATCTGTAAGAGCGAGGGCGCGCACTCGCTCGATCATGACCGCCTCCTCCGTCGAGCGGTTCGCTCGCCGCCGGCAGCCTCTTCCGAGGCGTCGCCTTCATCCACGGGCGGCATCGTCAAATCTCGGAATCGTTGCTCGAGCGGGACACGGCCCGCGGTCAGCGCCTCGGCGATGACACCCTGGCTTGCCAGCCAGGAGGTCAGATTGCTGACCGCTTGTGGGGAAGGATCGACTCTCGCCACGTACTTCCCAGGCCCGGACTCGGAGACCGCGGTCGCCCGCACCCCCAACGATGATGCGATGGCACTCAGATCAAGCCCCGGTGTCGCAGTAAAACGCACGCTCTGTTCGGCGGTGAGCTCAGCAACGGAACCGGAAGCGACGATCTGGCCTCGGTCCATCACTACCACCCGCTGGGCCACAGCTTCGACATCATCGAAGCGGTGCGTCGTCAGCAGCACACCAGCGCCCGCTTCGGCCCGAGCCGAGATCAACTCGAGAATGCGGTCACGACCGGCAGCATCAACCGCCGCCGTTGGCTCATCGAGCATGAGGAGGTCGTTGCCGCCGCACAGCGCCACCGCCACGCTCAGTCGCTGCTGCTCGCCTCCGGAGAGTCGACGCCAACGCTGGCTCCGCAGGTCGGCGAGACCCATCGTGGCGAGCACTCGTTCGGCCGTTCCGGATGGCTGCCCGTGCAACGAGGCGAAGAGGCTGGCCGTCTCTCCCACGGTCAGGCCCATCGGCAAACCGCCGCTCTGCGGCATCACGCCCCAGCGATCGGCGAGCGCACGACGCTCCGCGCGAGGATCGAGTCCGAAGACCCGAACGGATCCGTTCGCCGACGTGAGCGCCCCTTCGATGGCCTGGAGCGTGCTGGTCTTTCCCGCACCGTTGGGTCCGACAAGGGCAACAACCTCACCGGCTCGCACGACGAAGCTCGCCCCATCAACTGCCGGTACCCCCGAAGTGCCTTCGTAGCGGATCACGAGATCAGCGACCTCGATCGGGAGCGGCTCGCCGCCCTTGACTGCATCCGTTGTCGGCACGGCGTCACGTTATCGCTCACCATCGGCTTGACTTGGGTCGTGGATCTTGCCCGTATGCGACATGAGTACGAGACGAACGGCCTGGCGGAGTCAGATCTCGTTTCCGACCCAATCGTTCAGTTCCGGCGATGGCTCGATGAGGCCATCGCGGCCGAGGTCGAGGAACCGAACGCCATGGTTATCTCGACGGTGGACGTCAACGGAGTTCCCTGGGCCCGACACGTGCTTCTGAAGGGAGTTTCCGCTGGCGATGACGGGCGCGAAGGCCTGGAGTTCTACACGAACTACCAGAGTGACAAGGGCAGCCAACTCGCAGCCCAGCCGTATGCCGCGCTCACCTTCCCCTGGCTCGCCCTGCACCGCCAGGTGTGCATCACCGGCTCGGTCGAGAAGCTCACCGACGCCGAGTCGGATGCCTATTTCGACGTGCGACCACGGGGTTCGCAGCTCGGTGCCTGGGTGTCTGAACAGAGTTCTGTCATTGCCAACCGTTCCGAGTTGGACCGACGACAGGCTGAGTTCGAGGCCCGATTCCGAGACTCCGTCCCCCGCCCTCCCCACTGGGGCGGCTATCGGGTGGTGCCGGACATGGTCGAGTTCTGGCAGGGTCGACCGAGCAGACTGCACGACCGTCTCCGCTACATCCGCAACGGGGACGAGTGGACGGTCGAACGGCGGGCGCCCTGACCGGAGTCGGTGCTCAGGCAGGGGAGCGCCTGAACGGATTCAGCTGACCTTGAGGGCGTGGCCGGAGACCTCAGGTTGGGGTCGCGTCTGACGCGGGAGTCTCGTCGAATGCGGCCGTCACGTCGTCATACGTGAGATCGGACTTGGCGATTCGAGCCTGAGTTGCGGCGATGCGCTCGTTACGATCCCGCTTGGTTTCAACGGCCGCGTGCCGAGCGAAGATCCCGACGATGATCACCCACAACACCAGACCACCGAACAGCTTCATGATCGCGCCAGCAGCCTGCTGGTCGGTGAAGATGTCGATGCCGAACAGGCGAGCGGGAATGTCGTAGTGGGGATACACCACTCCTTCGGCGAAGAGGAGCCAACCGCTGGGCACCGTGGGCAGGATCGACATGCTGAACAGGTAGATGCACTGCTGAATGGAACCCAGACGCCACTCCCTGATCGGGCTGACGACCGGCTGCCACATGAGCAAACCGGAAGCAAAGATCATGAGATGCAGGGCGAAATGGAATGGCCCATTGTCGGCTGAAACCTGCACCACTCGGGACCAGTGCAGGATCAGGGTGAGAGCGTTGAACGTGACACCAGCGATGAGCGGCTTCGATGCGGTGCGGAACCACTGCCACAACCGCGACTTCGGGTCGATGACCAGTTCGAGCAGCCAGCGGGGCGTGGCCAGCACAAAACATGCGGGCAGCAGCATAGAGAGCAGGAGATGCTGGAGCATGTGCACCGAGTAGAGGTAGGTCTCGGCCACATCGTGGACCGGCCAGTCTGAGGCGAGCCAGACCCCAACCAGGCCGAGCACGTAGAAGAATTTCTGCTTCGACGTGATGCCTTCGTACCCGGCCGCGATGGCCTTGGGCTGAAGGATCTTGGTGGCGTACCAGGCGATGGCGATCGCGCTGACGACAAGAAACCAGACTTCGGGATGAGCCTTCCACGGCACCGAGGTGGTGCGAAAGGTGTTATCGACTTGAGCGAAGACGCCGAACGCCTCAGCAGGAACCGATGCGCTGAGCATCAGGTCACCTCAATCAGATTTGCCAGTCAAAGGATGCGAAGACGACGAAGTACACGGCAACAGCCAGGACCAACCCAAACGCGAACAGGATGGTGAAGTAGCGCCCGTTGAGAATCGAGAGGTCGTACTTGAGGTGCATGAACCAGCCAGCCACGAGCACGAACTTCACGAGCATCATGACAATGAGCGGAACAACCAATGCGGGGCCCGAGAGCCCGAGGTAGCTCCAGAGCACCTCGACCGCAGTGAGCACGGCCAGGATGGCGAAGATCTTCCAGTAAGCGGCCTCGGTGGGGTGATCGTGTTCACCGTGGGCGTGGTCGTCGTGTGAGACCGGTGCGTCTGAAACTGCGGAGTCAGCCATATCGAGAAGCCTTAGGGAATCAGGTAGACGATCGTGAAGATGAGCACCCACACGACATCGACGAAGTGCCAATACAGACCGACAAGTTCGACGGTCTCGGCCCGGTCAGAGTTGAGCTTTCCTCGGAAGGACAAGATGAGCAGCGCCATCAGCATCACGATGCCGCCGGTCACGTGCACGCCGTGGAAGCCAGTGAGGGTGTAGAAGGCGGAGCCGAAGAGGCTGCCGCCGAAGGTCAGACCCTCACGGAAGAAGATTGTGAACTCGGCGATCTGACCGCCGATGAAGATCGATCCCATGGTGGCCGTGGCGGCGAGCCAGATGCGCTGGTTCTTGTAGTCGCCCTCTTCGGTGGCCTTGTGGGCCAGCACCATAGCGAGCGAGCTCATCAGCAGAACGAAGGAGCTGAAGGAGGTGAAGGGAATGTCGAAGATCGGCTCAACCGAAGCCTCAGCCGCCATTTCCTGGAAAATCTCACCGACGTTCTCAATCGAGCCGCGGGTGCCATCGGGGAGCGCCTCGACGGCTTCTTCGCCCATGAGGCCTTCGATGACGTTCGGGTTGCCAGCGACGAGCTCGGTGAGGAATCGGGTCTTCGAGAGCAGGTAGGTGCTGATCAGGGCGCCGAAGAGCAAGCACTCCGAGCCGAGAAACAGCCACATGGCCAGCTTCATGTTTGACAGGCCGAGCGACGTGGCGTGATCGTCGTGCTCGTCCGCTCCGTGATCGCCAGCATTGTTGGCGGTGGGGGCGTCGAGGTCCGCTGCGGCATCTGCGGCCGCTGCGTCGAGATCCTCGACGTCGAGACCGGTGTCTGAAGGGGTTGCGGTATCAGTCATCAGTGTGCTCCGACGAGTTCATGATCGTCAGCGTCGTGGCCGTGGCCGTGATCGTCGATGTCGAGGTCATCAGCGGGCTCGAGGGCCCAACCGAAGAGTCCGGCTGTCATCATCAGCAGGCCAGGGACCAGCAGCCACAGGCTGAAGATCACGCCGTAGCCAATGACCGGCATGGAAGCTGAGAGGAAGATCGGCCAGTAGGACGGAGCGGGAAGGTGCACGCCTTCGCCATTGCCAGGCTGAGCCAGCTCGGCGCCCGTGGCAACTCGCTTGAGCTTGCCGTGCTCGACCTCGTTGTACTTCTGGTGCCAGAAGTCGTCGAGGGCCGTGACCTGCGGGGTCACGTCGAAGTTGTGCTCCGGGGCAGGCGACTGAATCGCCCACTCGAGCGTGCGACCGTCCCACGGATCCGGACCGACGTCGGGGCGACCCTCTGCCTTCCACGCTCGGTACGAGATGAAGGCATTGACGAGAACCCAGAGGGTGCCGATGGCGAGAATGAAGGAGCCGATCGAGGCGACGAAGTTCCAGAGATTGAATCCCATGGCGTCGTCGTAGGTGTGCATGCGGCGAGGCATGCCCTGAAGACCGAGGATGTGCATCGGGCCGAAGGTGAGGTTGAAGCCGAGCACCATCGCCCAGAAGTTGAACTTGCCGTGGCCCTCGTTCAGCTTGTAGCCGAAGGCCTTTGGCCACCAGAAGTACAGGCCCGAGATGAAACCGAAGAGCGCGCCACCGAAGAGCACATAGTGGAAGTGAGCCACGATGTAGTAGGTGTCGGTCTGCTGCGTGTCGGACGGGGCGATGGCGTGGGACACGCCGGAGATGCCACCGATGGTGAACTGCGTGACCAGGCCGATGGCGAAGAGCATGGCCGTGTTCAGCGTGAGCTTGCCGCCCCAGAGGGTGGCGAGCCAGTTGAGCACCTTCACACCGGTCGGCACGGCAATGAACATCGTGGCGAAGGAGAAGGCGGAAACGCTCAGCGGGCCGAGGCCAGACACGAACATATGGTGAGCCCACACGCCCCAGCCCATGAACCCGATCGCCACACCGGAGAAGACCATGAAGGGGTAGCCGAAGATCGGCTTGCGGGCGAAGGTCGGGATGACCTCGGACACGATGCCGAACGCCGGAAGGATCATCAGGTACACCTCGGGGTGTCCGAAGATCCAGAAGAGGTGCTGCCACAGGAGCGGGTCAGCACCGAGATCGACCGCAAAGAAGCTAGCGCCGAAGTTGCGATCCATCAGGAGCAGGATCTGAGCAACGGTGAGCACCGGGATGGCGAAGAGGAGGAGGAACTGGGTGACGAGCGTCATCCAGACGAAGACCGGCATCCGCATGAGGGTCATGCCCGGTGCCCGCATGTTCAACACAGTGGTGATCAGGTTGACCGCACCGGTCAGCGAGCCGATGCCGGCGATGAGCAGGCCGACGTTCCAGAAATCGATGCCGTGTGAGGGGGAGTAGATGATGCCGTTGTTCGGGGCGTAGTTGAACCAGCCGCCGTTAGCGCCACCACCCAAGAACCAGCTGGTGTTCAGCATCAGGCCACCGAAGAGGAAGACCCAGAAACTGAAGGCGTTGATTCGAGGGAACGCCACGTCTCGTGCGCCCACTTGCAATGGAAGGAGATAGTTGGCGAACGCAGCACCGATCGGCATCACGACGAGGAACACCATCACGGTGCCGTGCATCGTGAAGGCCTGGTTGTAGGCGTCAGCGCTCAAGAAACTGCTGTTCGGGGTGGCCAGCTGAATACGCAGTGCCAGCGCCGCTGCTCCACCGATGAGCAAGAAGAACATCGCGGCCGAGCCGTACATGATGCCGATCTTCTTGTGGTCGACCGTGGTCAGCCAGTCCTTCAGACCGGTGACGGCTCGGGGGCGTGCAAACACTCCAAGCGGGTTGGAGGCGCGGTTGGCGGATTCGCCGACCGGAAGCGCCATGGGGTTGTTCTCGATGACAGCCATCAGATTCCTGCTCAGTCCAGGGTCTCGAGGTATGCGACGAGCGCCTCGAGATCTTCTTCGGTCAACTGGGGGAAGGCCGGCATGCCCAGGAGGTTGTCCGGGTCCATGGCCTTCATGCTTGGAGCGTTACTGATCCAGCGACGGAGCTGGACTTCGTTGAGCTGAAGGCCGCTTTCGCCGAGCTCGGTGTAGGGGATGTCGTTTGCGGGGTCGTCGTCGGTAAGACCCAGCTTGGTGAAGAGGTCGTCGTCGTCAGCGTCGACACCTCGGTACTGGCTGAAGATGGCGCCGGCGAACACGGTGCGGCTGGCGAAGTGGGTGAGGTTCGGAGCGGCTCGGGCGGCGAGGCTGGCTTCGAAGTCTTGGCCGTAGTCGAACGCTACGTCGTCAGGATCGTTCTCGTCCTCGGTGACGACGTGGCAGCTTGCGCAGTTGTTCTGGAAGAGCTGACGGCCTTCCCAAGCCAGATGATCTGCTTCTTCGTTCGGAATGTCGGCCGGAGCGGTTTGCTCGGCAAGCCAATCCTGGAACTCGGCCGGCGTGAGCGCCACGGCGCTCATGCGCATCCGAGCGTGCGACAAGCCGCAGTACTCGGTGCACCAGCCGTTGTACTCGCCGGGCGCATCGGCCTCGATGTTCCAGGTGTGGATGCGTCCGGGAACGGCGTCACGCTTGCCGTTGAGGCGGGGGATCCAGTAGCTGTGGATGACGTCTCGGCTGGTGATGATGAGGTCGACCTGCTCGCCGGTCGGAATCACCAGCTGGTTGGCGACCACGAGGTCGTCATCGTCGAGCGCAATCTCGAGCGGCCATTCCTTGTCGGTGTCGTCAACGACCCCGTCGCCGTTCACGTCTTCGAAGAAGCCGTTGCAGTTCGTGTCGTACCGGTATTCCCACCACCACTGCTGGCCGATGACCATGACGTCGAGCGGACCGTCGCACAGCGTGGTGGAGTCGGCGTTGCGCTCATCGTTGGTTTCTTCAAGGCTCCAGATCGTGATGATCGTGGGGATCGAGATCACAGCAAGGATCACGGCGGGGACTGCGGTCCAACCCCACTCCAACTTCGGGTTGCCGTGGACTTGTTCGGGCAGATCGTCCGGATCGAAGTCTTCCGGAGCGACGCGGTTCTTGATCGTGAGGGCGATGCCGCCGAAGACGACCAGCACGAAGACCAGCGCCATGATGCCCCAGATCCAGGGGTACATGAGGTCGTTGAGCTGCTTGGCCCGCGGACCGCGATCTTCGAAGGTGTTGAGCGGCTTGTCGTCGGCACAGGCCGAGAGGAACAAGCCCAGCGCAGCAATGGCGAGCGAGCGCTTCATCATGGGAGTCGGGCGGAGATTGTGCATCAGTTCACAAGGTTGGTCGGGCGGACGAGGCGGTGCCAAGTCGGCTGCGGAGTGCGAGTGTCACAAACAGGTCAGAGCGAGCAGAGGTGATGACGAGCATCAACCTTCAGTCTCGCTCTCGGAGTGGTCTTCGGAATGATCTTCGGAGTGTTCTTCACCGTGATGGAGTTCGCGCTCGCCGAGGGCTGCGCCAACGATGCCACCGCCCAGAACGAGCAGCGCGCCAAGAGCCACGATGCCGGAGACGATCGACCGGGAGAGGTCCACCTTCGACATGAGCACTGCGGCGCCGAACACGAAGACCGTGAAGATGGAACCAAAGACGACGGCTCCGGTGGCGGACGCAGCAAGGAAGACACGGGATGCACCAACCGCCACAACGGCGATTCCCAGCATGCCCAACATCGGGATCTCCAGCGGACCGCCGACGCGGTCACGCACGACTCGGTTGACCTCGGCGTCGCCGGTGGCCCGGTCGGACCAGGCCAGCAGCAGCCACATCATGGCGACAACGCCGAGGATGCCGATCCCGAGGATGTAGAAGACGGGGCTGAGTGCCAATCCAACGATGAGCGCACCGACCCCGAATCCAGCGATCGGGCCCCAGTAGCTGACGTCGGCAGGCGGTCGGACCGCAGGAACGGCGTCGACGCCGGCCCGCTGAGCCATGATTTCGGCATCGCCGTCACGAACGATCACGAGCACGAGACCCATGATGAAGGCGGCAACAGCGGCGAAGACGAGGACGCCGTAACCGACGTGGTCACCAACACCGCCCTTGTAGCCGAGGCTGATCACGCCAAGGCCACCACCGGTGACCAGGCCGTAGACCACGGCCGCCAGAAGCGAACCGAAGCTGATGCCGAAGAAGAACTTGGAACCCCAGGTGAACATCGAATCCGTCCTACTTGGTGATGTAGATCGCGAGCCAGACGATCATGTAGAGGAACACGCCGACGTACCAGAACATGGCAGCGGCGTAGATGCCTTCGCGGTCACGAGCGCTGTAGTCGCCGCCCAGTGTTCGAATGCCCATGAAGGCAACGAACAACATGGCAATCGCCATGTACACCACGTGGGCGCCAATGACGGCGTAGATCAGCGAGGCTCGGGAGTCTGAGGCGGCGCCCAGGTTCATGATCTCGAGCAGGAACATCGTTTGGGCGATGTAGCCGAAGCCCATCAGCACGATCAGTCCCAGGGCGATGTGCATGTTCGATCGATCGTCAACGCCGAGCGAGTACGTGGCCCAGACCATGATGAGGATGGAGAACCACAGGGTCAGCATCATCATGTTTGGCTGGGTCAGCGGAATGGTCACGCCAGACGGCAGCCACGTTTCGCCGCTCTGAATGACGTCTTGCCGCACAGCGGCGTAGAAGGCAACGAGGCTGCCGAGGCCCATGATCGCTGAGATGCAGGCAAGCGCCGTACCGATCAGCAACACGCGAGGCCGGGCCGGTGTGGGGGCGGCGACGTTGTCGGGGATCTTGCGATAGACGGTGATGTCAGTCATCAGGAATCTCCCTTGTCAGCAGCAAGATCGGCGAGCGGGGTGGCCGATGCGACGATCGGCATCTCCGGGAAGTTGCCGGGAGCTGGGGGCGAATCGGTGGCCCATTCCAGCGTGGCGCCGGTCCACGGCTCGACGCCGTTGAGACGACCAGCGGCGGCGCCAAGAATGTTGAGCACGAGCAGCACGCCGGAGAGGGCGAGGAGCGCAACCCCGACGACGCTGACGATGCCCGTGATCTGCAGGATGTCATCGGGGTTCGAGTTGGCGGCTGGCAGTGCGAGTTGATCGAAGAAGCCAGCGGCGACGTTGCCGGCACCCCAGAGAACGGTCCCTCCAGCAGCGGCCAGCACGGTGAGGAGACCGAGTCGATCCTCCGGTGCGTAGCCCCAGATCTTGTGGCCCCAATGGTGCACACCGGCGATGGCACCGAGAAGGCCGACGCCCATCATCATGGCTCGAATGCCCTCGTTGAACGTGGTGCCCTCGAGCTTGTTGGCCACAGTGATGTCGTTGCCGGTCAGGGTCTCGATGAAGCCGATGATCGGATCAACGACTGCGGCAAGAGCGACACCAGCGGTGGCCAGCAGGAGGAGTCCACCAAGGAGGCCGGCAGCCAGCGGTGTGGTCACCTTGGGCTTGCCCTTACCCATGCTTTCCCCGGCGAGTGCGAGGGTGGCGAGAATGGGAAGCATCACAGCGAGCAGCGCCACGACGAGCATGCCGTTGTCGGCGGCCACCATCCGGCCCCGGAAGTCGAAGCTGAAGAAGTCAGCACCGAAGGCCATGAAACCGAAGACGCCGATCGCAGCGAGGATCGGCTTGTGGAAGCGAACCGGGCGGCCAGTGTGAACGCCGATGGCGTCGACGGCGATTCCCAGCACCGGGACACCCAGCCAGTAGACGGCGGGGGCTGCGGTCACGCCGTTCATGATTTCCACGAGTCCGGCTCGTGAGGCCTTGTCCGGCAGGAAGCCGTACCGCAGGTCGAGGTAAGCGATCACGAGCTCGGCGGCCAGGATCGGCAGGGCGAACAAGCCGATGACGGAGAAGACCAGGAAGGACCAGGTTGCGGCCGGCACCCGTTCGAGGCTCATGCCAGTGGTGCGGGCCGCCAGCACGGTGGTGGCGATGCAGATGAGCGCCCAGCCGATGGACACCACCATGGTGCCGAGAGCGAGGACCCAGAGGATGCTGAAGTCGAGCTTGCCGCCGGCGGGGCCGCCGTTGACCAGGTAGGACAGGATGAGCACGTCGGTGGCGACGAACCAGCTCCAGAAAGCGGCGGAAGCGCCACGAGGGAAGGCAATCGAGGGCGATCCGACCTGCAAGGGAACGATGAAGGTGGCAAGTCCGACGAAGATCGGAACCAGCCCACCAAACAACAGCAGATCACGACCGAGGGACCACGCCTGCGTGAGCTGGTCGCCGTCGTCGAAGATGGCGAAGGCTTCGAGGTCGATCAGCTCGATCGCGGAGACGAGCGAAACGACGAGCGCCACCAGCGTCATCAGCGCGCCAGCGCCGATCCACAGACGACCGATCGTTTTGTGATCGCCGGAGCCGAAAACACCGTCGATCAGAGTTGTCGGGACCGCTTCGCCGTCGAGGGCCTCGGCTTGAGCCGGTTGAGTCTCGGGGCGGGTTTCAGTCAGAGCCATGTGATGCGGTGACCTCATCGGGGGACGAGCGTGAACGTTTGCAAGAAGAACGAGTGTGCCGAACGGCAGAAACACACCAATCAGCAGCGAACGGGAGCCCAGACAGCCTTGTCAGCCGCGCCGAGCATTGAGCGCCGCCGTACTGTAACCGTCTCCCGAGCGGGAATGAAATGTCCGGGAAGTGTTCAGATTCCCCAGCCCACCAGCTGATCGATGGCAACAGCTCCGAACAGCAGGGTGAGATGGGTGATGGAGAAAGCGAAATAGCGGATGGCGCGCTTCTCGAGCGCTGCGGAATCTTGCTCACGCATGAGCTGAACCGCTCCCCCACTGAACATTGCACCAACCACGATTGCCGTGCCGAGGTAGATCCAGCCGGTGTCCCCAACCGGCCAGACGGCGAGGCTGACAGCCCAGACGATCAGTGAGTAGATGAAGATCTGTTGTGCGGTCTTCTTACGACCGGCGACGACGGGCATCATCGGCACGCTCGCAGCCGCGTAGTCGTCTTCGTAGCGGATGGCGAGAGCCCAGAAGTGGGGCGGAGTCCAGAAGAAAACCACCAGGAACAGCAAGATCGCTGGCCATTCGACTGAGTTCGTGACCGCTGACCAGCCGATCAAGACCGGCGCAGCACCCGCCGCACCGCCGATCACGATGTTCTGAGTGGAGGTGCGCTTCAACCACAGCGTGTAGATGAAGACATAGAAGGCACAGGCAGCGACAGCGAGCAGGGCCGAGAGCAGGTTGACGAACGCCCAGAGAAAGAAGAACGCCACGATTTCGAGGCCGACCGCGAACACGAGTGCCTCGGTGGGCTGGATTTCCCCGGTGACGAGCGGGCGATTCTTTGTTCGCTCCATCTCCGCGTCGATGTCTCGGTCGACGTACATGTTGATCGCATTGGCGCCACCGGCCGAAAGGGTGCCGCCGATGACCGTGGCGACCATGAGCCAGACCGACGGGAGACCCCGTTCCGCCAGCACCATCGTGGGCACCGTGCTGACGAGCAGCAGCTCGATGATGCGCGGTTTGGTCAACGCAACGAACGCCTGAGCGCGCGATCGAGTTGCGAGAACGGTGACAGCCACGGCCGAGAGGGTACCGGCGGTATCGGTCGGCCGAGAATCGGCACGGAGAGAAAGACGGCACAGAATCTGTGGGCAGATGCGCCCCTCCGCCCGTGTCGGACCTAGCTTTTGGTCATGGTCTCCCCCGCTCGCTACCGCCGCATCGTGTTGGCTGCCAGCGCGCTCTTGGTGCTGATCATCTTTACGGGCGCCGCTGTTCGGCTCACTGAATCCGGTCTGGGATGCGAAGACTGGCCCACCTGTAGCGAGTCACAACTCGCTCCAGAGTGGAGCTTCCACGGCTGGATCGAGTTCGGAAACCGGCTCCTGTCCGGCGTGGTCGCCATCGGCACCCTTGCCACTGTGATCGGCGCCCGCCGTCGGGTGCCACACCGAAAAGACCTGCTGCGCTGGTCGTGGCTGCTGGTGATCGGCGTCGCAGCCCAGGTGGTGCTCGGCGGTGTGACCGTTCTTCTCGACCTTCACCCCCTGCTCGTGAGCAACCACTTCCTCCTGTCCATCGTGCTTCTCTACTTCGCGATGATGCTGTGGTTCGCTTCACAGGACGGAGCATCAGAGACCCAGCCCGATGTCTCGGGATCTCTGGCTCGCCACAGTCGAGGTCTTCCGATCTTCGCCAGTGTGCTGCTCGTCACCGGCACCGTCGTCACGGGCACCGGCCCGAACAGCGGCGACTTCCGAGCCGACCGGTTCAACCTCGACCTGTCCTGGGTGGCCCGTATTCATGGCGCAACTGCGTGGCTGTTCGTGGCCGCGCTCGTGACATACGCCATTCGGCGCCAGCGGGCCGGGCTTCCCATCGATGCCATCACCAAGGTGATCGCCCTCGCCCTGGCCCAGGGCGCTCTCGGCTACTGGCAGTACCTCACCGGGGTGCCGCCGCTCCTGGTCATGCTCCACGTGATCGGATCGGTGGCTGTGTGGAGTGCAACGCTGTACGTCCACCTCACTGATGTGCCACCCCGTGCCCTGCCCGACCAGACCGCAGCCGCTGCCTCCCCAACGGGCGGACGAGCCGCTGTCAGCGGATCGGAGTCGGTGCATGCGTAGCGCTCAGTTGTCCACCTCGCCGGTTGAACTCGTCGACCCCAGCCTCGAGGAAGAACACGACCTCGACAAACCATGGATCGTGATCGTCTGGAACGATCCCATCAACTTGATGGTCTATGTCACCTTCGTCCTCCGCAAGGTCTTCGGCTTCAGCGAAAGCAAGGCGCACAAGCTGATGCTCGATGTGCACGAAAAGGGCAGAGCCGTTGTTTCCAGCGGCGACCGCACCGAGGCCGAACGTGATGTTCATCGCCTTCACTCCCACGGGTTGTGGGCAACGATGGAACAGGAGGACTGATGTGTTTCATCGGTCTCTGATCAAGCTCCGTGCCGATGGCACCTACATCCACTCATTCCCGGCCCACATCATGGAAACGATTTCGATCATGGCGGGCCAGCTCGACGCTGTGCTCGATGAGGATCTCCCTGAGCTCCGCCGCCTGCATCCCACCGCGTACTCCCAGGATGCGGAGAAGGACGCTGGCTATCAGATCCTCGCCCGCGATCAGCTGACGGACGGGCGCCGGGCTGCGATCGACACCGTGCAGGGCACCGCCGACCAGGATCAGCTGACTGACGAAGAGATCAATTGCTGGATCCGAGTCATCAACGACCTACGGCTCGTGCTGGGCACCCGACTCGATGTGTCGGAAGACGACGAGAACTCGCTGCTTCGCGACCTCGATCCTGAAGCCACTGAAGCCGAGCAAGCCGAGTTCGAGCTTCGCCAGATGTACGACGTGCTCGGCAGCGTGCAGTGGGAAATGGTCGAGGCGATGATGAAGGGCCTCCCGGACAGCTAAGCGCTCGGCGCGGCTGCCTCATCCAGGAGCCGAGCGGGAAACCAGAAGGCGCCAGCCGTCCCTGGCCCGGTGTGGGCGGCGATCGAGGGTCCGACGCGGTAGTGCACCAACTCTTTGACGCTGGGATGCGACGCCAGCTGCGCCTCGAGTGCATCGGTCAGCGGCCACGAGCCAGCGGCGGCCCGGCCGGAGGCAACCACGATCGGCTCGCTCTCATTCGCACCAGCGTTGACGGTGATCGCTTCCACCATCGCCGTTACTGCCTGCTCCGCCGTTTCCACGGTGTCGATCACCTCCAACACACCCGGGGCAGAACGCAGCACCGGGAGGCCGTCGGACTCTGCGCCGGCCAGCGCCTCGGCGTCGAAGCGTCCGGATCGACGAGCGAGCTCGACGCCGTTCAGCACGAACACGCTCTGCACGTCAGCCGCCATCCGCTCTGCCGCGATGGCGGCAGCGTCAACGGTGCCACCGCGGGCGAGCACGAGGGACGCAATCCACACGCAGCAGGAGATCCCGAACGAGGCGGTACCAGTGTCGACCAAGCGCACGTGAAGCGGAGCGTGCCGGACGGCAAGTCGTGCGGCGTCCAGCGTGCCTGACAGCTCCGCCCCTACGAGGACCGCCAGCACCTCGTCTGCACCGTTTGCATGCGCGGTCTCGAACGCCTCGACAAAGGCCGCTGGTGACGGCTGAGCGGTAGTGACTCCGCCCGCTCCAGCATCGAGGAGTGCGTAGAAGTCATCGGCGTCGAGATCAACGCCCTCGGCGTGGTCCGCGCCATCGACCGTGACGACAACCGGCACCGAGGCGACGGGGCCATGCGAGGTGGCGAAGCGTTCAGCGAGCTGAGGAGACAGCTGGGCCGAAGAGTCGGTGATGAGGGCAACTGCCCGTGTCGATGGGGACATGTTCGGAGGCAACCAGCCAGCGACTCACGATGTTCCGCAAGCGCCGCTGGCTGGGATCAGCCGACGGGTGCGTCGCCCGGAGCTTTCGGTGCCTCGTGCGGAGGATCGGCGAGCGGGTCGCTCGGTGGCGAATCGTTCGGTGGCACCGCAGCCAAGAACCGGGAGGCAATGACCGCGCTGGACACGAGCGCTCCGATGGGCAGCGCCATCGTGGCCGGCGGCCCCCAGAGTGTCGGCAACGCCCGACGCCACCACACCACGCTCGACACGACCCAGGCGACCGACGCCGCCGAGTTCGCAGCGAAGGCTTGTTGCTTCCACCTCGGATGGACGGCCGTGCCGAGGGCAACGGCGAGATCGATGGGGAAATAGGCCGGGTGCGTGGCGAGCACCTGTCCGACGCTCGTCGCTACGCCCTTGCCCCCATGGAAGCCGTTCCAAACGGGCCAGCAGTGACCGATGACGGCGGCCGTGGCACTGGCCTGGGCCAGCGATGACGACGCCACGAGCTGCGATCCCACGGAGCCGGCCTGTCTCATGCCCCACCGACCGGCGGCCACGCCCTTGGCGATATCAGCGGCGAGGACACCAAGACCAGCCTTGGGTCCGAGCACCTGTGCCGCATTTGTCGCGCCCGGGTTGCCGCTTCCGGCTGCACGAAGATCGGGACCGCCAGCGAGACGCGTGGCGATGTCAGCGCTCGGGATCATGCCGAACATGTAGCCGCCCACGACGGCCTTGAGCCCAGAGCGAACCATCGACAGCATGCGGGCCAAGGCTAGTTGTGCTCGCCACCTGCGACTCATGGCGACCTCGCGGTCGCCGGACGGGCGAGAGGCTTGGCATCGGAAAATCGCAACAGGCCAGCAGCTGACGCCGCTGACCTGCCAAGGTGGTCGGGACCGGCGTCGATCCGGTGACCTACCGCTTTTCAGGCGGTCGCTCTGCCAACTGAGCTACCCGACCTAGAACTGAGGGCGCCCTGCCGAGAGGCGAGGCGGCTGTTCAGCCTTGCGAGACGATCGCCGTAGCGATTGTCCTGCGGAAGCCGATCAGATCGGCTTCCAGCGGTCCCGACGAGATTTGAACTCGCGACCTCCGCCTTGACAGGGCGGCGTGCACTCCAGACTGCACTACGGGACCTCTTGCCACTCTTCCCGAGCCGAGGCTCGTTCGGAGAGACCGATGACTCTAAGGGTGTCCGATCCGGTTTGCGACCGGTTCGATCATCCAAGTCCAGCACCGTCTCGATTCCCCGAGTCGGCAATGGAAGCCAAAGCACCCCCAACGGGATTCGAACCCGTGTTCCTGCCGTGAAAGGGCAGTGTCCTAGGCCACTGAACGATGGGGGCCTGCCACCTGGAGCAGATACGAGATCTGAACCCATGAGGCCGAAACAGCGTAGCAGCGACAGACCGAACCGCGGTCAGAGAATACTGCCGCCTCGATAGGCCGCAGCCTCGGGGTGACTCTCGCCCAGAACGGCGACTCGACGCACGACCTCGTCGACCTGGGCGCCGATCAAACCGGTCAGGTCAGAAGCGTCGGAAACCATCTCCGTCAGCTCTTCTGTAGTGCCGGGGAAGTCAGGTTCCGCTCCGAGTCGTTCGAGGAGAAGCGAGCCGTCTGCGGTGCCCTCTCGCATTGCCAGCGCCGTCGCAACAGCGTGCTCTTTGATGACCTCGTGGGCCGTCTCCCGCCCAGCCCCTGAGCGCACGGCGTGCATGAGCAGCTTGGTCGTGGCCAGGAACGGGAGGTAGCGACGCAACTCGGCCTCCACGACGGCAGGGAACACACCGAACTCGTTCACCACGGCAAAGGTGGTCTCAAAGATCCCATCGATCGTGAAGAACGCATCGGGCAGCAGCACCCGGCGGACCACCGAACAAGACACGTCGCCCTCGGACCACTGATCGCCGCTGAGACCGGCCGCCATTGCCAGGTGACCCTTGAGGATCACCGAGAGGCCGTTGATGCGCTCGCATGAGCGAGTGTTCATTTTGTGCGGCATCGCCGACGAGCCGACCTGACCGGGTTGGAAGCCCTCGGTGGCCAGATCGTGACCGGCCATGAGACGAACCAGAATGGCGAGGTTGGCCGGCGCTGCCGCCAGCTGCACCAGGGCCGCAACGACCGCGTAGTCGAGCGAGCGGGGATACACCTGACCGACCGCAGTGAGGACACGAGGCACCCCAAGATGCTGAGCAACGCGAGCCTCGAGCTGCTCGGCTGCGTCGGCCGAACCCAGCAAGTCCAGCTGGTCTTGCTGCGAGCCGACCGGGCCCTTCACCCCGCGGAGCGAGAAGCGTTCCATCGCGCTCTGCAGCGACTCGACGCCGAGCAGAAGTTCCTCGGCGATCTGAGCGAACCGCTTGCCGATGGTGGTGGGCTGGGCGGGGACGTTGTGGGTCCGCCCCACGATGATCGTGTCGCGGTGTTGCTCGGCCAGTTCCGCCAGACGTGTGGCAAGACCAATGCTGCGCTGCTCGACCAACTGCAAGGCCTGCCAGGTGAGCAGCTGTTCCACGTTCTCGGTGACATCCCGAGACGTGAGGCCCTTGTGGAGGTGCTCGTGCCCAGCAAGTGCGCAGAACTCATCGAGGCGTGACTTCACGTCGTGGCGCGTGACCCGCTCGCGTTCTCGGATCGAATCCAGATCCACCTGTTCCAGCACGTCCTCATAAGCGGCAACCACACCCTCCGGCACGTCGAGGCCAAGGTCTACCTGTGCTCGAAGTACAGCAAGCCAGTAGCGACGCTCGGTCACCACACGGTTCACGGGATCAAACAGCGCAGCCATGGCGGGGCTCGCATAACGATCAGCCAGGACGTTCGGAATGGTCATGCAAGAACTCCAGAGGCGAGGCACCGGAGAATCCGGCGACGGAATGTCTCAAGGGGGCTCCATCGCGGGTCGATTGAATCAACACGGTGGAGGGCTCGGCGCCCTCGTATCGAACGACCGAGGACAGATCAGGTAGTGCAGTGAACGGACGATGCGACACGGATCCGCTCGACACAGCGGAGGATATCTGTGAAGTCTGCGGTGGAGAGTTCTGCCCGGACTGCATGTTGTATCCCCGAGGCGCGCGCCAGCCCGGTGTCTGCCGACCCTGTGCGTTGTCCAACAGCGGGCTGCGCGGCGGCGCTGGCGGCGCGCCTCCGATCTCCAAGCGGGACTACAAGAAGCGCAAGAAAGCGCTGGCCGAGGTCGAAGAGGTCGTCAGCAACGAACCCGTCTTCGAGTTCTTCGACGAGCACATCGCCGAGGTGCCGATGGTCGATCGGCGTTCGGACCCGGACCGCCGTGAAAGCAAGCGCGGCAAGCGACGTAAGAAGCGGCGCAAGGACGACGTCATCGAGACGCCAGCCGCGACCGAAGACAATGAAGATCTGCTCTTCGTCGTCAAGGGACCCGTGGGCGAGGAAGCGGCAATAGCCGACGCAGCGCCGAGCGACCCGGCAGACGCCCGCTCGCTGACCGAGTCCGGCGATCCCGTCGACGACACGTTGTCCGGTCACAGGTCCTCCGACGATCGGGCTGAGACGCCGGCAGCTCACGATCAGCCTCCTGCCCCAGCACCACCGCCTCCACCTGCGCCGACGGCGAGCGATGCCGTGACCCATCCGGGGTCGAGTACGCCTCCGATCGCCAAGCCTTCGAAGCCCACGGCGACCGAACTTCTGGCCAAGCTCAAGCAGTCCCAGTCGATCGCGGCGGCAGCTCCGCCTCCGCAAGCACCGCGCCCTGCGGCGCCCGAGCCCGCAATCCCCACGGCACCGGCTGCGCCTACGGATCTCGACGTCGACCCGTTCACGGGCCAAGCGGTTTCTGCCGATCTCACCGCCTCCGACCCATTCGCCGCGGCCGACCCATTCGCAACCGATACCTCGACCGATCCCTTCGGTCAGGCTGGCACGCCAACGACAGCTCCGACACCGGAACCCGCTGCACCCCTCTTCCAAACCGCCCCCGCCCCCGCGCCCCCCGTTCAGGCACCCGCGGCACAGACTCCACCTCTCCCGGCGCCGCCGCCACCCTCTCCCGTCCCCGAGGCGCCTGCACACCAGCCGTTCGCTCCCGACGAGTCCTTCGACGCTCCGGTCTCGCTGGATGCCATCCCCTTCGATGAGCCCGAGCCGCTCATCGAGCGCCGGTCCATACCTCAGCCCACCGGTTCGTTCGGCGAAGCCCCACCGATTCAGTTCATCCCCGATCCGAACCCGATCGGCCAGGCACCACCAGCGGCGCCGAGCACGGCTCCCCAGCCCACCCCTGCACCGCCCGCCCCAGCGGCGGCCCCAGCCCCGTTGGTCGCACCAGCGGCGCTCGCTGCGCCCGCACCGGCAGCAACGCCTCCGATGGACCAGACCCCCATGCCTGACCGGCGGACGAAACCAACGACGGAACGCCGGGCTGGTGCTGCTGACACCGACGCCGCCGGCGCCTGGATTCCTCCCGCTCTGCGAGGCATGGCTTCCAAGGAAGAGCAGGCAGCAACGCCGCTACCCAAGCGCCGCAGTACCGACTGAAGCCCAGCGGCGTGAACGGTTCGCTCACGTCGCCTGAGCTGGTGATCAGCTCCAGTGAATGAACTGATCTCGACCGGGTCCGGTCGAGGCCAGGGTGACGGGCACCCCAACTTGGGCTTCGAGCGCCCGCAGGTACGCCTGAGCATTGGGATGGAGATGGCCCGGCTCGGTCGCCGCCGTCATATCAGTGTTCCAGCCGGGGAACGTCTCGTAGATCGGCGTGGCCCGGTGCAGCTCCGACTGGTGGTACGGCAGCTTCTCGACCCGCTTGCCATCGATGTCGTAGGCGACGCACATTTTGACTTCGTCGAAGGTGTCGAAGACGTCGAGCTTGGTGATCGCCAGCTCGGTCAAGCCATTGATGCGCACGGCGTGCCGCAGCATCACCGCGTCGAACCATCCTGGGCGACGGCGACGGCCGGTATTGGTGCCGAACTCCATACCAATGTCGACCATGCGATCACCGTCGGCATCGAAGAGCTCTGACGGGAACGGTCCGGCGCCAACGCGGGTGACGTATGCCTTGGCGATGCCGACGACCCGGGTGATCTCCTTCGGACCAACACCAGCGCCGGCGCACACACCACCGGCAATCGGGTTGCTGGAGGTCACAAAGGGATACGTGCCGTGATCAAGATCGAGGAACGTGGCCTGGGCCCCTTCGAACAAGACGTGGGCACCCTCGTCGAGTGCGTCGTGGATCGTGTTGACGGAGTCTCCGATGTGGGGCTGAAGCCGAGGGAGGCACTCGCTCAGAATCTTGTCGGCGATCTGATCGGGATCGAGGGGCAGGCGGTTGAAGACCTTGCTCAGCACCTTGTTGGTGTGGCTGAGCGAGGCGTGCAGCTTCTCCCGGAAGATGTCCTCGTCAAGCATGTCTTGGACGCGGATGCCGACTCTCATGGCCTTGTCGGCGTACGCCGGGCCAATTCCTCGCTTGGTCGTACCGAGCTTGGCCTTGCCCAGGTGGCGCTCGTGCAACGCATCCAGTTCCTGGTGGTAGGGCATGATCAGGTGAGCGTTGCCAGAGACGATCAAGCGGTCGACGCTGATACCTCGGCTGGTCAGCATGTCCATCTCGCCAATGAGAACGAACGGGTCGACGACGACGCCGTTGCCGATCACCGGCGTGATGTGTTCGTAGAAGACGCCGCTGGGAATCAGCTGGATCTTGAACTTCTCGTCGTCGATGACGATGGTGTGGCCAGCGTTGTGGCCGCCCTGGTAGCGGACCACCATCGACATTTCCTTGGAGAGAAGGTCAGTGAACTTGCCCTTCCCTTCGTCTCCCCATTGCGTTCCGACCACGACAGTTGCAGGCACGTTGGGCGAGGCTATCGGTTTGCGCACCAGGGGGACGGAACAATCTCGTTGCCGTAGTGTCTGAGGCCATGAGTAACGCAGAAGACGTTTTCGCCGAGTCCGACTTCAAGCCAAAGCAAGAGGACCTCGTCATCGACTTTCCGCCGACGTTCGACACGATGGAGGCCGAGCGCCAGCATCGCAAGGAGCGACTCGCCGGCGCCCTGCGCATCATCGGCAACCTCGGATTCGCCGAGGGTGTCGCCGGCCACATCACGGCTCGCGATCCCGAGCTGACCGATCACTTCTGGGTCAACCCCTTTGGCAAGAGCTTCAAACAGATCAACGTGAGCGATCTGATCCTGGTCAACCCGGAAGGTCAGGTAGTGCACGGCAATCGCATGGTGAACGCCGCCGCCTTCGCCATTCATCACGCCATTCACGAAGCTCGCCCCGATGTCGTCTGCGCCGTGCATACGCACACCATTTACGGCAAGGCGTTCGCCGCGCTCGGCCAGCCGCTGGAGATGATCAGCCAGGACGCCACGATGTTCTACGACGAGTGGGTGATGCATGCCGATGCCGGCGGTGCCGTGGTCACCGGGGCCGAAGACGGTGCGGGTCTGGCGGCCTCGCTGTCGGGCACCAAGAAGGCCCTCATCCACAAGAACCACGGCATCATCACGGCCGCCGACTCGGTCGACGCCGCCGCCTGGTGGTTCATCGCCCTGGAGCGTTGCTGCCAGGTGCAGCTCATCGCCCAGGCGGCCGGCGAGCTGGCCATCATCCCCGACGAATACGCCCAGAAGTCATGGGAACAGACCGGGCACTCGCTCGCTGGCTGGTTCCAGTTCCAGCCGTTCTGGGACGAGCTCACGGAACAAGACGACAGCTTTCTCACCAACTGAAGATTTCTCGGCGGCGCTGTCCATTCCGGCTCGTGCCGTTCGTCGAGGAGGTGTTCGGGATGCCCCCGGACACAGCGATGGCAGATCGCGAAAGGAACAGACGATGAAGTACGCACTCTTGCTCTATGGGGACGAAGCAGTCGGGCCGCAGATGGGCACACCCGAGATGGACGCCGAAATGGCGCAGTGGTTCGCGTTCACCGAGGAACTCGGCGCAACCGGCAAGATGCTGGGCGGCGAAGCGCTCCAGCCGATCGCCACGGCGAGCACGGTTCGCATTCGCGACGGCAAGACGGTCACGCAGGACGGTCCCTTTGCCGAGACCAAGGAGGCGCTCGGCGGCTTCTACCTGATCGAGGCTGACAATCTCGACGAGATGATTGCTTGGGCCGAGAAGATCCCGAGCGTGGGCTACGGCACGGTCGAGATCCGTCCCATCATGTCCTTCGACTGATCCTCAGATCGTGCCTCCGCCGGCGCTCTCTTCCGTCGACGCCGCCTTCCGGCGAGAATGGCCTCAACTCGTCGCCACCTTGGTCCGAGATCTCCGCGATCTCGAGCTGGCCGAAGATGTGGCGCAAGAGGCCTTCATGGAAGCGGCTCGACGGTGGCGGATCGATGGCACTCCGGATCGGCCGGGCGCGTGGTTACTGACCACCGCCCGGCGCCGGGCGATCGATCGGATGCGCCGAGCTCAGCGATTCGAAGAGCGGATTCCGGCATTGGTCGAGGCAGCCGAACGCCCGCCACCCGACGACGTGTTGGCCGATGACCAGTTGGCGCTGCTCTTCGGTTGTTGCCATCCGGCGCTGACGATCGAGGCGCAGGTTGCTCTCACCCTGCGTGCGGTGGCTGGCCTGTCGACCACACAAATCGCTCACGCCTTTCTCGTGCCAGAAGCCACGATGGCGAAGCGGTTGGTCCGGGCGAAGCACAAGGTGCGGGCTGCCGGCATTCCGTTCGCCATTCCGGAAGGCGAGCTGATGCACGACCGGCTCACGGCGGTGTGCGCGGTGGTCTACGCCATCTTCACCGAAGGCCACGCCAGCACCTCGGGCGCAACGCTCGTCCGGGGAAGCCTCTGCGACGAAGCCATCTGGTTGGCCGAGACCTTGGCCGAACTCGCGCCCCGAGAACCCGAGCTGCACGGGCTCGCCGCGCTCTGCTTGCTGACCGACGCCCGTCGGGCCACTCGAGTCGACAGCGACGGCCAACCGGTGCTCCTCGCCAACCAGGACCGGTCTCGTTGGGATCGGACCAAGATCGAGCGAGGGCTCAGCCACCTGCATCAGGCCAGTCCGGCCGGGCGCCACAGCGTGTATCGGCTCCAAGCGATCATCGCCGCGGTCCACACCACCGCTCCCACGTGGGAGGAGACCGAGTGGCGAGCGATTGTTGCCGTCTACGACGTCATGCTCGAACAGGGTGGCGGGCCGGTCGTCGAGCTCAATCGCGCGGCGGCGCTGGCCGAGCTGAAGGGTCCGGCAGTGGGGCTGGCGCAGCTCGACTCACTCGCTGACCGCGGCCTGCTCGGCGACTACCACTACTTCCATTCGGCACGGGCTGAACTCCTGCGCCGACTCGATCGTTTCAGCGAGGCGCTGACGGCCTATGAACGCGCCATTGAGTGGTGCCAGAACGACAGCGAACGAGACTGGCTGCAAGGTCGGCACGACGAGCTCACGGCGAACGAGGCGGGAAGAGCGGGGGCCTCCTGAGGGTTGTCTCTCGGCATGACGATCACGATGTATGGGGCGGATTGGTGTGGCGATTGCCGCCGGGCAAAGGCGTTCTTCGCCGAGCACGAGATCGAGTACGAGTCCATTGACCTCGTCGATCATCCCGAGGCCATCGATGTTGCCGCCGAGCTCGCCGGAGGTCGCAAGAGCATTCCGGTGATCGTGTACGCCAGCGGTGCGGTGCTCGTTGAGCCAAGCAACGAAGAACTGGCCGAACAACAGCGACGAGAGAACGCCTTTCAGGTCGTCGAGGTGGCGAGCGAGGGACGCTTCGAGTTGCGCCGAGCCGGTGAGCTCCTGAGCTTCGCCGACTACCAGACCCGCAACGAATCTGATGTTGTGGTGCCGCATGTCGAGACACTCCGGCCACATCGAGGCAACGGGTACGCCGAGCGATTGATGGATGGCATCACCGAGGCGCTTCATGCCTCGGGGCGCACGATCACGCCCCTCTGCCCCTTCGCCGCTCAGTACATGCGTGAGCGCCCGGAGCTCACCCCGCTCCTCACCGCCGCCTGACGCTGTCGCCTGACCCTGTCGCCCGCCGCCCCGCACCCGCCACCACACGATCTGGCGAGTATCTGGTGTCAGACACTCATTACTCACCAGCCACCATCACTATCTGGTTGGCATCTGGTGCCAGACACTCAGTACTCACCAGCCACCAACTGGTAAGTGATGAGTGTCAGACACCAGTTTTCACCAGCGGCCCGTTCGGGGGCCATCTGGTAGGTGATGAGTGTCAGACACCAGTTTCCACTAGGGAGTGGAGACGGTGGGGAGCTGCGCTGCGAGCTCGGCGAGCCAGCGTTCGACTCGAGCTTGGTTGACGCCGAAGTCGGACTGGCCGAAACGGGAGCGGGAGAAGATCGAGAGCGTGCTCTGTGACCGGTCACCGGCAGGCAAGAAACGGACAGAGATGTAGTCGGGAAACCCGAACACGGCACTGCGTTGCACGAACGTAACGTGTCCGACCATCTGCGGTGTCTGTGTCCCGCCGGAAGAGGTCGTTGGGAGCCGATCATCGGCGATGATCTCGGTTCGAGCATCCGCCAGTGCGATGCGATCGAAGGTCGAGGACAGGATCCCCGTCTCCACATCAAAGACGGGAGCGGGCACGTCGAAGCCTCGGCCCGCCCCGAACCAATTCGAAGAGTCAGGCGTAGGAGCTGCTGTCGGATCGACGTGCCACCGCTCGACGTCGTGACCGCTGAGGCGGATACCCACCATCGCACCGACCACACACAGGGTGAGTGCGATGGCGAAGAATCCGAGCAGCCTCTTCACGGCATCGCCGAGTCAGGCCACGACGGGAACGTCACGCCGCCGGCTGGATCATGACGGAAAGGTCATCGCCGTCGAGATCCACGAAGATCGTGCCGCCCTCGATGGCCTCGCCCTCAAGGATGACGGTGGCCACCCGATCGATGATCTCCCGCTGAATGACTCGCTTCAGCGGACGGGCACCAAACGCCGGGTCGTAGCCGAGCTTGGCCACGTGGGCTGCGGCCTTGTCGGTGATGTCCAGCCCGAGGCGCTGAGCACCAAGACGCTGGCTCACCAGCGCAAGCTGGATCTCCACGATCTCGGCCAGGTCAGCCTCGGT